>DATASQ010000043.1:0-49687 GCA_036269135.1 Acidobacteriaceae bacterium | reverse complement strand
CTGAGCAGTTGCCCTTCCAGATTCACCGTGTCTCCTGCATACACGGTCGCACTGGCCGTCTGCTGCCAGGCCCCTCCGTTCACCTGTATAGAAGGCACAATCGGCGTCGAATTGACTGTGACCGTGAACGTCTGCGTACTGTTGACTCCGGCTGCGTTCGTATACGTCAGCGTGTAGCTGTCCGTGGGCGATGTTAACGGGGCGCTGATGACCCGTGTGGCTGCGGTGAACCCACTCGGCCCTGTCCAGCTCCAAGTACCTGTGCTGAGCTGCTGCCCGCCCAGATTCACCGTGCTCCCCGCACTCACTGTCACACTGGCCGTCTGCTGCCATGCTCCCCCGTTCACCTGGACATAGGGCAGGATCGTCGTCGAATTGACTGTGACCGTGAACGCCTGAGTGCTGGTCACCCCAGACGCGTTTGTGTATGTCAGCGTGTAGATGTTCGTAGGCGATGTCAACGGGACGGCATTAATGACTCTTGTGGCCGCGGTGTAGCCGTTGGGTCCCACCCAGCTCCATGTTCCTGTGCTGAGCTGCTGGCCGCCCAAAGTCACCGCATCCCCCGCGTTCACGGCAACACTGGCCGCCTGCTGCCATGCCCCTCCGTTCACCTGTAGATAGGGTACGATCGCCGTCGAATTGACCGTGACCGTGAACAACTGGGTGCTGGTCACTCCAGATGCATTTGTGTAGGTCAGCGTGTAGCTATTCGCGGGCGATGGTAACGGGATGGCATTAATGACCCGTGTGGCTGCAGTGAACCCATTCGGCCCGCTCCAGCTCCACGTACCTGTGCTGAGCTGCTGGCCCCCCAGGTTTACCGTTGTCCCTGGATTCACCGTGACACTGGCCGTTTGCTGCCATGCCCCTCCGTTCACCTGTAAGTATGGAGTTATCGCGGTCGGATTGACGGTGATCGTGAAGTCCAGGCGGCTGGTGTCTCCGCCCGTGCTGGTGTAGTTTGCCGTATATACGGTGGTACCCGACGGCAAGGCGACAGCATTGATTACACGGGAGGTGGATGTGAAGCCGTTGGGGCCGGTCCAGCTCCAGGTGCCGGTCAGTGGCTGCCCTCCCAGATTCACCGTGTCCCCTACATTGACTGTCACACTGTCCGTCTCCTGCCATGCCCCTCCATTCACCTGCACATAAGGAGCGATCAGACTGGTGGCCGTGCCGCTGAGCCCGATACTCTGCATTGCGGACGGACTGGCGTTCAGATTGTTATCGGTCAGAACCACGGCGCCGGAAATCGCGCCGATGGTTCTCGGGCTGAAGTCCACCTCCAGACTGCAGCTGCCTCCGGCAGCCAGAGTGCCCGCTGAAGACGAAGAAGTGACCTCCGGACAGGTCGTTGATGCGTCTAAAGTGAAGTCATCCGACACACTGGGGTTGGTGCCTGTGCCTGGAACCGGCAAACTCAGCGGTGCGTTGCCGATGTTGCTCAGTGTCACCGCCTGCGGGCTGTCGCTGCTTTGCGAGCCCGTGTTCGTCGTCGCGAAGCTCAGGCTCGGCGGAGTGGCCAGGCTCAGTTCTTTCACCGCAATATTGCCGCTGTCGCCGACATAAAGGTTGCCGGCTCCGTCCAGCGCCACGCCCGCCGGAGCGGAGAAGCCGCTGCCCAGTGTCGCGACACAGGTCGACGAGGTGCAGCCCACAGGTATCTCATTCACGTGGTTGGTGCCATAATCGCCGACATAGACGTTCCCACCCCCGTCCACCGTCACGCCGATCGGGGTGTTGAAGCCGCCGCCCAGCGCCGTCACACAAAGGTCGGAAACACAGCCCGGGGTCATCTCCTTCACTGACCCGGAGCCGGTGACATACACATTGCCGCTCCCGTCCACCGCTACGCCCGTGGGACTCCCGAATCCGGCGCCCAGCGCCGTGACGCAACTGGCGGAGGTGCAGCCGGCAGGCATCTCATCAACGGCATCCTTGCTGTTATCGGCGACATAGACGTTGCCGCTCCCGTCCACGGCCACCCCCAGGGGTGAGCCGAAGCCACCACCCAGAGTCGTCACGCAAGCGGATGAGACGCAGCCAGCGGGCACCTCTTTCACTGCGCTGTTGCCCTGATCGGCCACATAGACATTCCCCGCCCCGTCCACAGCCACTCCCGTCGGATTCACGAAGCCGCCGCCCAGGGTTGTGACACAACTGGACGCGGCGCATCCCGTGGGTACCTTCGCGATCGAAGTGCTTGCCTTGTCGGCGACGTAGACGCTCCCGCTTCCGTCCAGCGCCACCCCGAAAGGTTGGCTGAAACCGCCGCCCAGCGCCGTGATGGTCGTATTCCCCGGGAACGCCACTTCCGGTCCCGATCCGGTGCCGTAGACAAGCGCCGTCGCCAGCACCGTGCCCGAACTGTTCAGCAATTCCACAGCCCCGTTACGGGGCCCGGCGTACTTCGGCTTCAGGTTGACAACTACGGTGCAGGTGGCGCCCGATGCATACGGATTGCCGGCGCCATTCGCCGTCGTGCAGGTTCCCGTTCCGGCATCGGCAAAGTCCTGGCCGGTCGCGCCACCCGTCAGGACCTGGGGCGCCTCAATCGTGGTGCTGGACGCGCCGGTGAAGGTGAACGCCAGCGTTTGCGTTGTCGACGTCGCATTGACAGCCACCATCCCGACATTGATCGACCCCGTGGCGATCTGTCGGATCGAATGGTCGCCGTCGTCGGAGACGAGCAGGTTGCCGCCGGTTTCCGGCCAGACGGCCAGGGGACCGCTCAGCCCGCTGCCCCAGCTCAGGATCGTTGCGTAGCCGCTGGCATACGTCAGCTCACGGACGAGATTGGCTGAGTACGCCGCGACCCAGATGTTGCCGCTCGCGTCGATAGCGATATCGCCCGGACCCTGGAACCCGGTGAGGTTGACTGAAACCGCCGAAGTGTAGGGAGGAGCCAGCTTCACGACCTGGCCCAGGTTCGCGTCAACGACGAAAAGGTCTTCAGTGGAGTCGACCGCTATACCGCGCGGGGCCGAGACACTCCCCGTATTCACAACCGTAGCCGTCCCGCCCGAAATCTCCGTGATCGAATTGGCGCTGTTATCGGTCACGAACACATTGCCCGACGCGTCAGCGGCGATCTGCCACGGACCCGTCCAGCCGGATCCAACCTTCGTGGGGGTCCCAAAACTTCCGGAGAGATACGCCAGTTCGTAGACCTGACCGCCCGTTCCGTTGGCGTTGTCGGCGACCCAGAGATTCCCGTTCGAATCGATGGTGACGCCTCTGAGAAAGGTATAACCGGGGGTCGGATTCGGCAGCGCCACCGGGGCGCTGTACGTGCCGGGGCCGGTGAGCGTCATCTCGTAGACGGTGGGCGTCCCCCCGTTGTTGGCGATAAACACGTCGCCGCTTGCATCCGTGGCGATGCCCTGCGGCGCTGTGTAGTCCGTCGCGTCAAACGTGCCGGTGCTGCCGCTGTAAGCCGCGGTTTGCGCGGAGGCGCCTGCGCCGCACAGGAGAGCCAGCAGTGCCAGAATGGCCATCGCGTACTGCTTCGTTACCTGACGGAAAGAGCTCGGGCCGTTGGCCGGCTTGAGAGAGTTCTGGCATTCAATATCGATGTTCATGAAACTTCTCCTGTGGGTGGGGAGGAGTTACTGCAACCAAGGTAGGACAACTCAGAAAGATGGGCCGGTGAGCGGGCCTGAACAAGGGTCCAGCTGGAAAACAACAGTGCTTAGGTGCCTGGTTTTGGCTGATTTTACCGGTCTCCTCCGTGAATGCAATACCCTATTCGATTGAATATTGGTAAGCGCTTCGATCACCGGAGTAACCGCTTCAGACACGGGCAGTAATTAGCGAAGTAATAACGAGCGCGCTGGCCGCCGTTTATCCCTGTTAAAGCCCGGTTTGCCGTGATTCTGGCCAGGACGCGCGTACCTCCGATGTCGTCCTCAGTCCCTGCCTTCATTAACATTGTGGTAACGAAAAAGCCCGCCCATCGCCCGGCATTGGACGTCTCTGTCCGTCCGCGAACAGAGACGGCTGAGGTCCGGATTGAACGCTCTCTCGAACCTCCCCGGAATCGCTCCATTTTCGATGGCTGCGATTGGGCCAGCCAGGTGCATCCTGTCAACAAGAGCTTCCTGCTGTCGAATCGAGCACTTCCGGGAGACCGCCATGGCCGGATTCCTGCACGACTTTCGCTATGCCCTGCGGCAGCTCCGCCGCAGCCCCTGGTTCGCCGCAGCCGCGACCCTCATGCTCGCCCTGGGCATCTGCGCCGCCGGCACCGCCCTCAGCTGGATCGAAGGAACCATGCTGCGCCCGGTTCCCGCCGCCCGCGACACCCGCCACCTGGTCTCCATCATGCGCGGCACGTGGAATGTTTCGCCCGGCCCACCCTTCTCCTATCCCGATTACCGCGACCTGCGCGACGCCAACCGCACCTTCAGCGGCATCCTCGGCTATCACCACGACTGGGCAACTCTGACCGGCGGCGATTCGCCGCAACGCATCTACGCAGCCCAGGTCACCGCCAACTACTTCGATGTGCTCGGAATCAAGCCCCTCCTCGGCCGGTTCTTCCGTCCCGATGAAGAAGCACGCCTCGGCGGCGTGCCTTACGTCGTCCTCGGCTACTCCCTCTGGAAGACCCGGTTCCAGAGCGATCCGGCCATTCTCGGCAAATCCATCGAGATCCAGCACCAGCCGTTCACCATCATCGGCGTCGCGCCCCCGGACTTCATCGGCTGTATGCCCGCGATTCGCGAAGACCTGTGGGCCCCGCTCGCCCCCGGCACCACGCCCGGCAGCAATGACTGGCGCATCCTGCATCGCGAGGACTCCTGGCTCAATGTGGTGGGCCGCCTGCGCCCCGGAGTCAGCCGCGAAGCGGCCACGCAGGACCTGGAGACGAACATGCGCAGGCTGGTCGCCGCATACCCGTCCGCGCATCTCGGCGCAAATACCATCACCCTTGACCCGATGTGGCGTTCACCCTTCGGCGGCAATGGCTACTTTGCCGCTTCCCTGCCCGTTCTGCTGGCATTTGCCGCACTCGTGCTGCTCCTCACCTGCGCCAACGTTGCCACCCTCATGCTCGTGCGTTTTGTCGCGCGCGCGCGGGACCTGGCCATCCGCCAGTCGCTGGGCGCGGGTCGGGTCGCTCTCATGCGGCAGATGATTCTCGAAGGCCTCATCGTCTCCCTCGCCGGATCCGCCATCGCCCTGCTCCTCACCGTCTGGACCTCGAAAATGCTGGGCCGCTTCCTTCCTCCCAATGCCATCCCCGTCGTGGTGAGCGGCGCACTCGATCAGGGCGTAGTGCTGGCGCTGCTGCTGGTCACCCTCGGCGCAGGCGTGCTCTGTGGAGCGCTTCCCGCGTGGCGATCCTCCCACATCGCCCCAGCTGAGGTCCTCCGCCAGGAATCCCTGAACCTCTCCTCCGGTTCGCATAACCGCCACGTCCTCAGTGGACTCGTCGTTGCGCAGGTCGCGCTTTCACTCGCTCTGCTGGTCTGTGCCGGACTCTTTCTGCGCACACTGCACAATACGGCCACCGCCAATCCCGGCTTCGATGGCACGCACGTTCTCACCGCCACCATCGGCCTCGACACCGGCTATTCGGGCGACGAAATTCGTCAGTTCCAGAAGAAGATCCTCGCCCGGGCGCGGGAACTCCCCGGCCTCACCGCCGTCTCCCTCACCGACTGGCTCCCTCTGAGTCTGAGCCGCAAGAGCAGCGATGTCTGGCCGGAGGGCTATGTGCCGCAGCCGCACGAATCGGGCGAGGTGACCCGTGCGGATGTCTCCGCCGGGTATTTCGCGACGCTCGGAATTCCCATCGTCGAAGGCCGGCCCTTTACCGACGCCGACGACGCCAACGCGCTGTCTGTGATGATCGTGGACCAGACCGCCGCCGCCCGTTACTGGCCCGGCAAAGACGCGCTCGGCCGCCGTCTCCGCATGTTGGACACGCTGTACACCGTCGTCGGTGTGGCGAAGAACTCCACTCATCTGCGCCTGGGCGAAACGCCGCAGCCTATGGTCTACAACTCGATCCTGCAGCAGGGCGGCCCGGAGACCATTCTGCAGGTGCGTACGCCGGGCGATCCGGCAGCCGCTGCCCCAGCGCTCGTCGAGGCCATCCACCAGATCGATCCCCAGTGGCTCGTCTATGACGTGCGGCCGCTGCGCCAGACCACACAGATTGCCAGCACCTTCGCCATCATGGAATCCACCTTTGCCACCGCCTTCGCTCTGCTCGCGCTCGTGCTTGCCGCCTCCGGCATCTATGGCGTGCTCGCGTATCGCGCGCAGCTGCGCACCCATGAAATCGGCATCCGCATGGCTTTGGGAGCCGCGCGCCAGGATGTGCTTTGGCTCATCCTGCGCCAGGGCCTGCGCCTCGCCTCCCTGGGGATCGCCTTTGGACTCGTTCTCACCCTGGCTCTCACGCGCTTCATCGGCGCCCAGCTCTACGGAGTGAGCCCGGCCGACCCGCTCACCCTCATTGCGGTCACCCTGCTGCTGGCTGTCGTGGCCGGGGCCGCCTCGTCGCTGCCGGCGCTTCGCGCCATGCGCATCGATCCCATGGCCGCCATTCACGAGTCGTGAGCCGACGCTCTTCCCGCCCTCATCGCTCCGGATGAGGCATCATAGGAGCGTGCGCTTGATTCTGGCTCTCGATCAGGGAACCACCAGTTCCCGGGCCATTCTCTTCGGGCACGATGCCGGTATCGTCGGCGTCGCGCAGCAGGAGTTCCGCCAGATCTATCCCAGCGTCGGATGGGTCGAACACGATCCCTACGACATCCTGACTTCGCAGCTCACTTCCGCGGTGGAAGTGCTGGGCAAAGCCGGCGTGCGCCCCCGCGATCTCGCCGCCCTGGGCATCACCAACCAACGCGAAACCACCCTCGTCTGGGATCGCGAAACGGGTAAGCCGATCTACAACGCCATCGTCTGGCAGGATCGCCGCGGTGCTCCCCTCTGCCAGCGCCTTCTGGACGACGGCGCGGAAGAAATGATCCGCAGCCGGACCGGCCTGCTCATCGACTCGTACTTTTCGGCAACCAAAATTGCCTGGATTCTCGACAACGTGCAGGGAGCGCGCGACCGCGCCGATCGCGGCAAGCTGGCCTTCGGCACTGTCGATTCCTGGCTCGTCTGGAACCTCAGCAGCGGCAGCCGCCACATCACCGACCGCACCAACGCCAGCCGCACCATGCTCTACAACATCGTCGAGGATCGCTGGGATCCCGAGTTGCTGCAGCTGCTGCAAATCCCGGAGAGCCTGATGCCGGAGGTGGTTGCGTCCAGCCAGGAGATTGGGCCGGTCACCACCTCGCTTGGCCTCGGCGAAGTGCCCATTGCCGGCATCGCCGGCGATCAGCAGGCGGCCCTCTTCGGGCAACTCTGCGTGCACCCCGGCCAGGCGAAGAACACCTACGGCACCGGCTGCTTTCTGCTGGAACATCTCGGCAACACCTTCACGCTTTCCCAACAGAAGCTGATTACCACCCTCGCCGCCAGCCGCGCCAACCAGCCGGAATATGTCCTCGAAGGCAGCATCTTCATCGGCGGAGCCGTGGTCCAGTGGCTCCGCGACAACATGCGCTTCTTCTCCGCATCGCCCGATGTCGAGGCCATCGCGGCCACCGTCGATTCGACCGAGGGCGTGGTCTTTGTTCCCGCCTTCACCGGTCTGGGCGCGCCGCATTGGGACCCCTACGCCAGTGGACTGATCATCGGCATTCAGCGCAGCACGCAAATCGGCCACATCGCGCGTGCCGCCATCGAGAGCATCGCCTTCCAGGTAGCCGATGTCGTGCACGCCATGGATCAGGATGCGCGCCAGCCGCTCCACGAGCTGCGCGTGGATGGCGGAGCCGCCGCCAACGATCTCCTCATGCAGTTCCAGGCCGATCTGCTCGGCATCCCGGTCCATCGCCCGGCCACCCTCGAAACCACAGCCCTCGGCGCCGCCTTTCTGGCCGGTCTCGCCGTCGGTTTCTGGAGCAGCACCGACGAGATCGCCAGCCTGCGCGGTCCCGACACCATCTTCAACCCCAAAGCGGATCGCTCGGAAATGCTGCGCCGCCAGCAGAAATGGCAGGACGCGGTGCAGCGCTCTCGCGGCTGGAATCGTCCGCCCAACACAGCCCACTGAGAGGACCCCATGGATCGAGCCGTCATGTTGAACCGGCTCCGCACACGCCGGGAGCCCTGGGACATCGTGATCATCGGCGGAGGCGCCACCGGCGCCGGTATTGCCGTCGACGCCGCCAGCCGCGGCTTTGCCACGCTCCTTCTCGAACGCGAAGATTTCGGCAAAGGTACCTCCAGCCGCAGCACCAAGCTGGTCCACGGCGGCGTGCGCTATCTGGAGCAGGGCAACATCTCCCTCGTGATGGAAGCGCTCAAAGAACGCGGCATCCTGCGCCGCAACGCGCCCCACCTCGTCCACGATGTTCCCTTTGTTGTCCCCAACTACTCGTGGTGGGAGACGCCGTTCTACGGCATTGGCCTGAAAATCTATGACCTGCTCGCCGGACAGTACGGGTTCGGCAAATCGCGGATTCTGTCGAGTGACGAAACGCTCGAACGACTGCCCAACCTGCGCCAGGAAGGACTTCGCGGCGGCGTCATCTATCACGACGGCCAGTTCGACGATGCTCGTCTGCTCATCCACCTCATGGCCACCGCGACCGATCACGGCGCAACCGTGCTCAACTACGCCCCGGCGGTCGCCATGCGCAAGGATGACACCGGCTTCCTCAACGGCGTCGTCGCCGAAGACAGCGAGTCCGGCGAGAAGTTCATCATCGACGCGCGCGTAGTCGTGAATGCCACCGGCATCTTCGCCGATGAAACCCGCCGCCTGGCCAATCCCGGCGCTCCTCCCATGATTCAACCCAGCCAGGGCATTCACCTCGTGCTGGACCGCGAGTTCCTCCACGGCAATACCGCGATCATGGTCCCCCACACCAGCGACGGCCGCGTCCTGTTCGCGATCCCTTGGCACCAGCACACGATTGTCGGCACCACCGACACACCGATCGACGCGCCCTCCTACGAGCCGCTGCCCTTCGAACACGAGATCGCCTTCATCCTCGACACGGCCAGCAAATACCTCAGCCGTCCGCCCCGCCGCGAGGACGTCCTCAGCGTCTACGTCGGCATCCGCCCGCTCGTGAAAGCCGCCGGCTCCGATACCGGCAACACATCGGCGCTCTCGCGCGACCATACGATTCATATCGACGATTCAGGCCTGCTGACCATTGCCGGCGGCAAGTGGACCACCTACCGCCGCATGGCCCAGGACGCCGTCGATCACGCCATCACCCTCGGCAGGCTCGAGGACAAAGCGTGCATCACCCAGGACCTTCGCCTGCATGGCTACGCGGACAACACCGAAACCGGCGACCCGCTGGCGGTCTACGGTTCTGACGCCGATAAGATTCGCCGTCTCGCCGACGAATCGCCGGAGCTGGCGAGGCCCCTCGATCCCGAACTCCCGCCCATCGCCGCCGAAGTAGTCTGGGCTGTCCGCGAAGAGATGGCACGCTCCGTTGAAGACGCCCTCGCCCGGCGAACCCGCGCGCTCTTTCTCCGTGCACGAGCCGCGTTGCGCATGGCGCCGACGGTGGCCAGTCTGATGGCTCGCGAACTGGGCCGCGACTCAACCTGGATCGCGCAGCAATTGGAAGAATTCCGCCGGCTCGCTGCCCAATACACCCTCGAGAAGACCGCCGAATCCATCCCGCCGGATTAAGGTCGCTCCTGCCTCATCGGCGCCGTCACCACGCCCACAAACGAATCGGCGCAACCATAATAGAGAAACCACCGGCCGTGGAACGCGACCAGCCCTTCGCCGAACGTGGTGCCCGCGACATACTGACCGCTCTTTTCCCACGGCATCGTCGGCTCAAGAACCGGATTCTCCGTCCGCGCCCGCAGCTTCGCCGGGTTATGCCCTTCGAACAGCGCCTCGCCGACGGCGTATGTGCTCGGCGCCAGTCGCGGATCGCCCCCGTTGGTTGCGTTCTTCCCGTTATAGAGAACCACGATGCCGCGGCTCGTGAGCACAGGAGGCGGCCCTGTCTCCGGAAACGAGCTGTCGAAATGTCCCGGTCGCGGACGCAGCACCTCCAGCGGCTCGCCGTGCTTGTCCTCCACCGGCGTCCAGCGAATCAGGTCCGGCGAAGTCGCCAGATGGATCGCCCCCTCGCCCCAGTACATCCAGTACTGGCCGTTGATTCGAGTCGCGATCAGCCGGCCATTAAGCAGCGCCGTCACAATCCCCGCCGATTTGTATTTCAGATGCGCATACTTCCCGCCCTCCGCATCCAGAAACGCAGGCCCATGCTTCGTCCAGTGCACCAGATCCGGCGACGTCGCAATCCCCACCGAATAGGTCTGCCGATTCCACTGTGTATAGGTGAGGACATACGTCCCGTCCTCGCTCTCGACGATCCGCGGATCCTCTACGCCGCCCGGCCACTCGCGGCTCTTCTGATCGTCGTCAGCCGGATAAAACACAGGCTCCGGACGCCGCGTGAAATAAATCCCGTCCGCGCTCTCGGCCAGACCCAGCCGCGAGGTGTGCATCCCGATCTGCATGGCTCCCGTGTTGTCTTCGGCGCGATACAGCACGAAGATCTTTCCATCGCGAACGACCGCCGCCGGATTGAACGTGTGCAGCGCCTCCCAGTGCACCGGCGCTTTCCGGATCGGATCCTGAAACACCGCGGCGGCATCGGGTGTGATCACCGGATGATCGTCCGCAGGCCGCATGAACGGGCCAATCTCCCAGCCGCCGCCGGCGAGTTGTGCGGCAGCAGCTAACGTCACAGCCATCGCTACCAACGCCGCCCTGATTCTCATCGCGCTCCCTTCTGAGCGGCCGCGCCGCACGTGGCCGTGCCGCCAGCCAGAGCCAAAGAGAACCGCCGGGCCGTGTCATCGTCCGGAGAAAACAGCAGAACCCGACGGAGTGTCTCGGCCGCAGCAGCAGCATCGCCCTGCCGGCACTCGGCCACCGCCAGATCGACGCCGGCCGTGCTCGCTCCCGGATCATCCTGGAAAACTTTCGCCAGAAGCGGCGTCGCCGCTGCGAAATTTCCCTTCCGCGCATCGAGAACCGCCAGATCCGCCGCCGCGGTTTCATTCCGCGGATCGGCCTGCAAAGCCTGCTCGTACTCAGCGGCGGCTCGCGCCGAGTCCCCATTGGCCTGCTCCAGAAAGCCCAGGTTCACGTGCAGGTCCGCGTCGGAAGCCTGCTTTGGATCGCCACTCTCGGCCTGCAGCAACAGGCCCAGCGCCCGCTCGCCCGCAGCCTGGTCGCCCCGCAGCGCCAGTTCCGCCCAGGCAATCCCTTCATCGCGAGGCGTCGGTTGGCTTCCGCCTATCGCCACCAGTTCATCGGCAGCGCCCATACGATGGAACGGCTTGCCTGGAATCTGAATCCGATGATCCGTCACCTGCTCGTGAGCAATGTCCTCGGTCGCCTGTCGCGGCATGTGGCACGACGTGCAGTCGGGATTCTCCGCGTGATGCCCGCTCGCCAGGCCCGTGTGGCACGACAGGCAGCGCGCCCGGTAATACGCCACGCGTTCCTCCGGCGCCACCGTCGCGTGCGGATCATGACAGGTCGTGCACGTCAGGCGATCGCCGCTCGCCCGTTTGCACGCGCTCTCCAGCAGCGATTCCCACTGGCTCGTCGCGCGCCCTTCCGCTCCGACCTTTCTCCCGTCTTCGAAATACACCGCTTCCTCGAACAAATTGTCCCCGGGATGAAAATCGCCCAGCTTCTGTCCCTGCTTGACCACCGCGACTTCCCCTTCCAGATGACATTCCAGGCACACCGAGGCGCGGCGGATCGCCGTCAGCTTCGCAGGGTCCAAAACCGGCTCCCGGCCGCCACTCGCCAGGTGCCGCGCTGGATCGCCATGGCACGCTGCGCAGGTGATGCCGCCATGCGGAAACGGCGGTCCATCGAACTTGTTCCGCGCCTCCGGCAGCGACGCCTGCACGTCGCTGGCGTGGCAATGCAGACACCCCGGATCGACGGGCAGCGTGAACGGCATCGACTGTGCCTCAAGGAAATGCGGCGTCATATCCCACATGTGCTTCTTCGCATACCAGTTAATCGGGAGCTCGTACCAGTAGCCTTCCCGCTGATAAATCCACGTACGGCCGCGCCGGCCCGATCCAAGGTAGTAGAGCAGCAATTGCCGTCCGCTCAGCGCTCGGGCGGGAGGCGCATTGGGCCGCTGATACGAAAGCCACACCTGCCCGTGTTCCAGGTCCATCCGGTAATGCACGCCCGAGGCCGCATGGGTGAAATCCGCAGGAATAAAGCCCTGCGCGGCGGGCCCGCTCGCGTTCGCCATCGGCGTGCGCTTCCACGATTCGTAGATTTGTCGATGGCAGGCCGCGCAGCGTACATCGGGGTCCTGCGCCTGCGCGTGGAGACGGCGGCCGCCCAACAAAAGCGCCGCCGCCATCAGCACCAGAGCCGTATGCCTGCGCATTCTCAGACCTTCTTCATCTCCGGCAGCCGATACGCCTGCGGCTCCCTGCCGCCTTCCTGCAGAACGTACAGGCGATCCACCGCGAGATTCTTATAGGTATCCACCAGCCCCGAAGGCCAGCGAACCTCCACCGATTCGGCAACTGTCGCTTCGCCCAGGCCGAAGTGCAGCCGCAGGTCGTTCTGCGAATAATAGCCGCCGCCGCTGCGCACCTCATCAACCAGAATCATCGGTTTCGCCTGATCCGGCTGCGTCTTTGCGAGCAAGCGCACCTGCGCGCCGATCCCGCTGCGATTCGACCTGACGCCCACCAAACGGAAGCGGACCCAGTGATGCTGCAATTTCGACTGGCAGTGCAGCAACTGCGGATGACTGTTCACGCAGTTCACCACCACGTCCAGACGTCCATCGTTGTCGTAATCCCCGAATGCGCACCCGCGCGCCGGAACCGCCGCCGTAATGCCCGGGCCGCCCAGCGCGCTTACATCGTCAAAGCGCCCGTTGCGGAGATTGCGATATAGATATTTGTGCTCGGCATACGGCGCCTCGGTCTTCACGCTGTTCACCTCCGGATACACATGCCCGTTGGCCACCAGCAGATCGAGCCAGCCGTCGTTATCCATATCGAAGAATCCGATGCCCCACCCAAGATAGCGAGTATTCATGCCCAGTCCCGCCTGATAGGTACGGTCTTCGAAATTAAATCCCCCCAGATTCGCGTACAGCGAATCCGTATCTCCGGCAAAATTCGTCTTCGCGATGTCCAGTAATCCATCGCGGTTGTAATCGCCCACCGTCACGCCCATGCCCGCCTGCGGTTTGCCGTCCGGCGAAAATGCGACGCCGGCCTCGATGGCAACGTCGCGAAACGTTCCATCCTTTTGGTTCTGATACAAAGTGGCCGCGGTCGAATCGTTCGCAACGTAAATGTCCGGCCATCCGTCGTTGTCGAAGTCCGCCACCGTCGCGCTCAACGCGTAGTTGCCGTAGGTATCCCAGATATTCGCCTTCGCCGAAACATCGGTGAACGTCCCGTCGCCGTTGCTGTGGTACAGGATGTTCTTCCCCGGCGCCAGCCCCGGCGGTCCGCACGCCACCAGAATCCCCTTGTACAAACACGGACCCGACTCCGGCAGCGGCGCGGTCTTCAAATCCAGATCGATATAGTTCCCGACAAACAGGTCCAGATGGCCGTCCCGATCGTAATCCAGAAACGCGCAGCCGGAGTTCCACCTTAGTTTCGACTGCAGCAGCCCCGCCTTCGCCGTCACATCCGTGAATGTGCCATTGCCGTTGTTACGAAACAGCGCGTTCTGCCCGTAATATGTAACAAACAGATCGTCCCAGCCGTCATTGTCGTAGTCGCCCACGCAGCAGGCCTGCCCCCAGCCGCTCCGCGCCAGTCCCGCTTTTTTCGTCACGTCCGTGAAGGTGCCGTCGCGATTGTTTTTGAAGAGATGACAGGTCGGCTCGGCGCCTTTGGCAAATCCCTCCAGCCGCCATCCATTCACCAGAAAAATATCCAGCCAACCGTCATGGTCGTAGTCGTAGAAGGCCACACCGCAGCCCGTCGTCTCCAGCAGATATTTGTTCTTATGCTCGCCGCCATAGATGGTCTTCACGTTCAGCCCCGAAGACTCGGCCACATCGACAAACTCCACCCCCAGCGGCGTTCCGGCAATCGGGGATGCCGGTCCCGGCGGCGGCGGCATCGGCTTTGCACTGTAGGTTTGCTGAGCCCCCGGCTTCTGCTGCGCTGCTGCCACCGCGTCGCGGCGCCACGGCGGAGTCGCCAGCCACAGCACTTCTGCAAACGGCAGCACCAGAGCACTGCGGCACAGGGATTCAAGAAAATCTCGACGATTCATGGGGAAGACAATGCCCATCCTACGGTGTTTTCTCTGCCAGTGCTTCTGCTTTTTGCCGCTCCGCCGCGGCTTCGGTCATGCGGCCCTGCTGCGCCAGAGCCGCGGCCAGCTGCCGGTGTGCCTCGGCATAACCCGGATCGCTCCCGATGGCGTCCCGATAATCTGAAATCGCATCCGCGATCTGTCCCTTGCTCAGCAGCACATTGCCCGCATTGGTTGAAAACGTTGCCCGCTGGCGATTCACCGCCACCCGCGTCAGCGCCGCCGCCTGTTTCCGCTCCTCCGCCGCCTCCGCGGTCTTCCCCTCTTCCTGCAAAACGCCGGCCAGCGTAATGTGCGGCCCCGGTTGTTGTGGCAGCAGCTCGATCGCTTTGCGCAGCGCCTCTGCCGCCTCGTCATACTTGCCCTGCTGCCGGTAAATGCTGCCCAGGGTCGACCAGCCGTCCCCGTTCTCCGGACGCAGCGTCAGAGCCTTGCGCAGGTTCTTCACCGCATCGTCAAACCGCCCGGCCTGCATGTACAGGATGCCCAGCGTGTACGGCGCATCCGGCGAATCCGGCGCGATTCGGATCGTCGTCTCCAGCTCCCGAATCGCATCCGGCAGATCGTCCTTCAGCTTGTAACCGAGTCCGAGATCGTAGTGCAGCAGCGAGTTGTCCGGTGCGATCTTCAGCCCCGCCTGCAGCTGCGCGATGGCGTCGTCAATGTCGCTCTCCTGCAGGTAAGCCGCCCCCAGATCCACATACACCGATGGATTCTGCGGATCCAGCCCTGCCGCGCGCCGATATAGCGGGATCGCCTCTTTCGCGTCTCCGGTTTGCACCAGAGCCAGCCCCAGATTGATCTGCGGCTCCGCCTCGCTGGGACGAGCCGCCACCACCTTCCGAAACAGAGGCAGCGCCTCCCCCGATCGTCCCACGCGCTGCAGCGCCAAAGCCATCTGATACTCCGCATCCGTGGAAGTGGGGTCGAGCGCCATCGCCTGCTGGTAGTGCGTCATCGCATCCCCATCGTCGCCGCTGGCCGCCAGAACATTGCCCCACTCGTTCTGGACCGCCGCATTCCCGGGATCGAGTTGCGCCGCCCTGTTCATCTCCGCCACCGCGCGCACCGTCTGCTGCTCATGGCTCAGCACCACACCCAGATGCATGTGCGCCGACGCCAGGTTTGGATCGATCTGGAGAGCGGCATTGAACGAGGTTTCCGCATCCGCCCAGTTCTGCTTCTGCGCCTCCAGCGAGCCCAGCTGGTCGAGTAGCTCAGCATTGCCCGGATCGGCCGCGGCCGCGCGCCGCATCACATCGATCGCCGCATCCGTTTGTGCAGAGGCCGCCAGCTCCCGCGCCCACAGCGCCAGCAGCTCCGTATCCAGCGCGGACTCGTGGTCCATCTGCCCCAGCACAGCCGCCGCTTTGTCCGGCGACCTCGTCTGGCTGTACGCCCGGGCAAGATCCTCCTCCGCGGTCCGGTCGTCAGGCTTCAGCTGCAGCGCCTTCTCCAGCTCCGCAATCGCCTGCGAATACGCGCCCTGCGCATAGAGCACCACCCCCAGCGCCGCATGACCCTCTTCAATGCCGGGCGCCAGTTGTACCGCCTGGCTAAACTGCGCCTGCGCCGTCTTCAGATCTCCCCGTGCGTAGGCCGCACTGCCGGCGCGGAACGCAGCCCCGGCCTCTTCGATCGCCTGTTTCTGAGCGGCGCACACCATCCCTCCGGCGAGCAGCCAGACGCTGACAACCAGCCGAGTTGAGGTCCAGCTCATCACCCGCAGACTCCCTCAGGGCTGCGAGGAGGCTGCCCGGGTGGCCCCCTGCATTTTCTCGACGATTTGAAATTCCCGCTGCGCTTCGTCTTTCCGCCCGCTGACGGCCAACGCCCGCCCCAGCAGCATGTGCGTCATCGCGTTCGACGGATCCATCGACTCCGCGTGCTTTAGATACATGGCCGCCATAACCGGGTCGTGTTGTTCCAGCAGCGTCTTGCCCAGCAGGATAAAAGGCCCGCTCGAGTCCGGCTCCAGCAGCACCGCGCGATCCAGAGCCGTCTGCGCGCGATCCAGTTGCCCAGCGCGCAGATACGCGTCACCCAGCCGATTGTAAGTTTCCCCATCCAGCGGATTCACCCGGATCTCCTGCTCCAGCTCCGTCAGCGCCCCCGCAAGATCGCCTTTGGCCAGATCGATTTCTCCCAGCAGCCGATGCGCCAAAGGAAGGTTCGGGTCCAGCGTCAGCGCTCGCTGCGCGGCCGCCATCGCCGGCGGGATCAGTTCCTGGCGAAACAGCATGCGCGCGCTGAACAGCCAGGCAGCCGCCGAATCCGGCGCAAACCCATATTGCGCCGCAAAGGCGTGCCGAGCCTCGTCGTACCGGCCCAGCTCGATGTAGCACAGCGCCAGCACGTAATTGGGATCGGCGTTGGCGATCGGCGCCGAAGAATGCGCCTTCTCCAAAATCGCAATCGCCGCGGCCGGCTGGTTCATGCGGTACAGGATGATCCCTCGCATCTGCATGGACTGCAGATCGGACGGGTCCTGCTGGACCGCGCGCGTGAAATCCGCTTCCGCCTCGGCCATGTGGTTCTGCTGGTAATCCACGATGCCGCGCAGACGCTCCACCCCGGCCGCTTCCGGACGCTCCGCGGCCAGAACCTCCAGCTCCTGCCGTGCATCGTCCAGTTTTCCCTGGGTCACCAGATCCCGGGCGCTCGCCACCGAGGCCGTCCCTGCAGCCGAAACTACCTGGGCCGGAACGCCTGCAACCCACCCCGCCCAGGCGAACAAACAAAACCAGGCACTACGAAGCATGATGCCGGAAGTCTACTCCAGAAAAACAAACGGAGGAGAGTGGAACTCTCCCCCGTGTTAGAGGTTGAGGCAGCTTCTTAGAACTGCACTCGTAACGAGAACTGCAGCTGCCGCGGATTGGTAGCAATCCCCAATGCCGGCTCGCTCGTAATCGTCCCGTCCGCTAAGGTGTTCGTGGAGGACGGATTGCCGGGGTTGATCACGTTGAATGCGTTGTATGCATCGACGCGGAACTGTGCCAGCAGACTCTCCCGAATCGGAAAGTCCTTCTGCAGCGACAGGTCGGTATTGAAGAATCCCGGCCCATAGAAGCTGTTCCTTCCCACGTTCCCGATCGTATCCAGCGGCGCCTCCGTGAAGGGCCCCGATGTGGCCGACACGTTGGGCTGTTTGAAGAACGTCCGACTGTGCGAAACCGGATTAAACCCGGACAGGCTCGTGTGCAGCGCACTCCGTTTGCCCACCGGATAGCATGGCGCGCTTCCCGGTACGGAATCACCGCATCCCTGCCCCAGACTCAGTGAGAACGGCAATCCGTTCGACCAGTTCAGCACAGGACTGAGCTGCCAGCCGCCGATAATCTCGTTCTCCCAGGGGGACGCATTGCCTGCCAGCATCTGGTTCTTGCCGAAGGGCAGCTGATACAGCCCGTAGACCACCAGTTGCTGCGTGCGTAGCCAGTCGTCCGGCCCGTACGCCGAGCGCTTGCTCCACGTTGCATACGTTGAGTTGTAGTTGAACGACCGCTGCCACGCATACTGCACGTTACCCGAAAGACCGCGGGTGTACTGCTTGGACAGGGTCACATCCAGCGCGTTGAAGCTGGAGTTCTGATCGTCGCCGTCGTATTGGATGCTGTTCGTCCACCCGCACATGCCGGGCTTCAGCGGAGTCCCCGCTCCTGGCCCCGGACTGGATGGCGTGCCGAACAATCCCAGCTCATAGCTGGCATCGGTACACGCGGTCAGTCCCCCTCCATAAAACCGCGACAGGTAGTTGTTTGTCGATGTTCCGCCGTCCGCCGCAATCATTCCGCCGGCAACGCTGCCGTCGTAGTGCAGCGGCGCTCCCGTTACGCTGTATTGCTGCGGCAGGAAGATGCCCGCTTCGTTCGGGTTCGTGCTGTTCCCGTCCCCGGCGCTCAGCGTATGCGTCCCCTTGTTACCCACGTAGGCCACCGTCAGCGAAAGGGTCGGCGTCAGCGCCCGCTCGACGCTTAGGTTCCACGCGTCCAGCGTGGGCAACCGCAGGCTGTTCGGCCGCGCTTTCGGGCTCACGTTATACCCCGGCGCCGGCAGCAGGCCGTTGGAGGGCACCGCCGGGAACACGTACTTCGCCGGTCCGCTCGCCAATGTAAATGCGCTGCTCGTCGTCGTCGCGGCGTTCAGCGTCTGGTCCGCCAGCACCGGCAGGTTCTGCGTCACCGTGTGACCGAAGATCGACCCGAATACCCCCATGTCGAAGCTTCGCCCGTATCCCGCCCGCACCACTGTTTTCGCATCCGGCGACCACGCAATGCCCAGCCGCGGATTCCATCCGTTGGTGTTCATGTTCCATCCCATGTTGCTCGGGATGTTCCCATACTCCGCGACCCGCAGATATCCGTCGGTCGAGTACCCGCCCGATCCGCCGTTCAGCTCCATCAGCGATCCGTTCCCCTTGCCGTTCACCGATTCGGGGAAATACATCTCATACCGGATCCCATAGTTCACCGTCAGTGACGGCGTCGGATGCCACGTGTCCTGCGCGTAGAAGAAGTCCCGCTTCTGGAATTCCTTCGCATTGGTGGAAACGCTCACGTACCGGCTGAAGCTGCTCACATCGCCCAGCAGGAAGGTCGCCATGCCCAGGCCGCCGGCGCTGCCGTTCGAGGTCGGCCCCGGTGAAAAGCTCAGCAGGCCCGTACGATCCGAGTCGCTCGGCACCCGCAAATTGCGGGCGTAGCGCAGATCCACCCCGACCTTGAACGCGTGGTTCCCGGAAATCCGGGTCCAGTTGTTCACGATCTGGAACTGATCCTCGCGCTCGATCAGCGGGCAGTTGCAGCGGGTGATGTTCAGCCCGGAGCCATACTGCGCTCCCCCGCCGGTTGGGTTGTTCGGGCCGCCAGGAGCGCGTACATCCGCGTCCGCGACGTTGAACCCGGGCGCCCCACTGGTGAAGGTGTCTCCCATGTTCAGCCCTGGGATACCCAGCTGGTTCGCAAACTGCACGCTCTGGTCGAACTTCTGGTCGCCGATGTTGTAACGGTAGTAGCCGATCCGCCAGTCCATCAGCAGCTTTGGACTGATGGCGATGTCCATGCCCGCGGCCAGACTGTCGTTCGCGCCCTGCGACACGCCGCCGTATCCGCCGATCCCGAAGCCCGGTCCGCCCGCCGCTCCGAACATCGTCGTGCCCGACAGGGTGTCCGTGAACCGGCTGAACCGCGTGAAGGCGTGCATGCCGCTCGTGATCTGGTCATCCACGCGCACGTCCCACTGGTTGTTGTTGAACAGCCCCGTGCCGCTGGCTGAGTAATTGTCCTTCAGCCCTCCGTAGCTGCCGCCGCTGTTGGGCGCATACGGCGCCAGCAGCTTCAGAAACGCCAGAGCCTGAGGGGAAATCTGCGCCGTCGGAATTACGTTGCCCGCATACGCCTGCGACGTGCCCCCCACCTGCTGGTAAATCAGCGGCGCCGTCGCACTCCCCAGCGCCTGTGCCGCATACTCGCTGAAGTCGCAGCCCGGGATTCCGCTGGTCGACGTCGCCGTGCCCAGACAGGTCGCCACCAGATGCGCCGTCGGCACCGTCGCCGTTTCCGCCGTGCCCACCTTCTGCCGCACTCCCTGGTAGTCGCCGAAGAAGAACAGCTTGTCCTTCAAAATCGGCCCGCCAATCGATCCGCCGAACTGATTCTTCAGTCCTGGGGGAAAGATGGTGCCCGGAAACTGCGTGTACGGGTCGCGCCCCAGATTCGCGCTGCTTTCCCGATAATCGAAAGCGCTGCCGTGGAATTGATTCGATCCCGACTTCGTCTGCGCCGAGATGAACGACGAAACCGCCTTCCCGAACTCGGCGTCGTAGTTCTGCGTCGTGATCTTCGATTCCGAGATCGCATCCAGCGGCGGATTCACCACGATGATTCCGAGGATCGGGTCCTGGTTGTCGGTGCCGTCCAGCTGATACGCCACGCCGCCGAACGCCTGCCCGTCCACCTGAATCTGTTTGCTGGCCTGCGGATTCTCATCGGCCGCGTGATTCCAGCTCAGTGCCTGTGCGCCCGGCAGCAGCAGCTGCATGTTCGTGAAGTTCCGGTCCGGAATCGGAAGGTCTTCCACTTCCCGCGTCGTGAATTCCGTCGCCACATCCGCACGGTCGGTCTTCAGCTCCGGAATCGTATTCGCGCTCACCGTTACCGTCGTCGACGTGCTGCCCGTCTTCAGCTGCGCATCGATCCTGGGCGACGTATCGGCCGCCACCGACACCCCGTCCGCCTCAAATGCCTGGAAGCCGCTCGCCTCCACCTTCACGTTGTATGAGTCGGGAATCAGGTGCTCGGCGACGTAGCCGCCGGACGCATTCGTTGTAACGGAACTCGATGTGCCCTTCGAGACGTCGGTGATGGTCACCTTGGCGTTGGGAACCACCGCCCCGCTGGCATCCGTCACCGTTCCGTAAATTGAGCCATACACCGCCTGTGCATGGGACAGGCTGGAAAAACACAGTGCAATAGCCACAGCAAAGGCTGGTAGCAGCCTTGAAAATCGCATAACCGTCCTCCCGAAAAAAAGTACAGCTTTTATGTCGCGCTTCCTGTACCGCGGTCAGGAGCGTCAATTGGTTTTTTCCATCCGCAGGAAATGAAGCTTGTGGCTGGCAGATGTCTGACCCATTGCCCGTATCGACAGCCCGGGACACATCTCGAAAAGAGTCCAGCTCGAGCCCATCTACTGCGGTAACTGTGATCGCAGTGCCTCTGAGGAAGCTGGGGAAGCCCCTGCGATCGGTACATCAGTACTTCTGAGTGTTGGACTTTAGGCAACCGACAGGACACTTGTCAAGGCGAAGCCTCTGCCGGCTATTCAGGTTACGCCCCTTCCCCGATCCACGGAGACAGATTATCCCTTACTAAATCGATTTCATGCCCTGTTGCGCTTCATGCTGCCCGTGCTAAGGTTCAAGACAATGTTTTGCCGCTTTCTCGCTGTCATGCTTCTCTGGGTCCCCGCCGTCGCTTTCGCCGCGCAGCCGTTCGCTGTCGATCTCCAGGGTCAACCCATCGAACGTCTCGCGCCGCCCGGCGCCAAAGCGGTGGTCCTCTTCTTTGTCGCATCCGACTGTCCCATCTCCAATCGCTATATCCCCGAGATCGAGCGGCTCCAGCGCGCCTACGATCCCGACGGCGTCCGCTTCCTCTGGGTCTATCCCAATCCCGCCGATACCGCGACCGTCGTACGCGCGCATGACACGCAATTCGACATCACCGCTGACACCCTCCTCGATGTAAACCAGCGCCTGACCGCCATGGCCCATGCCACCATCACGCCTGAAGTCGCGATCCTGGTCCCCGCCGCTTCCGGCTGGCGCGAAGTCTATCGCGGCCGCATCGACGATCGCTATATCGCTCTCGGCCAGGAGCGTCCCCACGCCATGAAGCACGACCTGGAGCTGGCCATTCGCGCCGTCCTAGCTGACCGGCATGTGCCGCCGCCCGGAGGTCCCACCGTCGGCTGCTCCATCGTGCCCCGCAACGAGCCATGAAGATCCTGCGGCTGACTCTGCTGGCGCTCGCCGGCTGTGCCCCTCTTTGTCTGCTGCCTCCGCAGCGCACCACGCGTGCCGCCGAAGCGCCCGTCACCTGGAGCCGTCAGATCGCGCCCATCGTCTACCAGCACTGCTCCACCTGCCATCATCCCGGCGGCGGCGGCCCCTTCAGCCTCCTCAGCTATCAGGACGCGCGCCGTCGCGGGCCCCAGATGGTCCAGGTCACGCAGTCCCGTTTCATGCCGCCCTGGCTTCCTGAGCCCGGCTATGGCGATTTCGTCGACGACCGCCGTATCAGCGACGAAGACATCGCCCTCATCCGCCGCTGGGTCGCTGCCGGCATGCCTCAGGGCGATCCCTCTGACGCTCCGCCCCCTCCGCACTACAACGCGGACTGGCAAATCGGCAAGCCCGATCTCATCCTCACCGTTCCCCGCTCCTTCACCCTCCAGGCCTCCGGCACCGACGTCTTCCACAACTTCATCCTCCCCAATCCCCTGAAGCAAACCCACTACATTCGCGCCATGCAGATTCTCCCCAGCGTCCCTCAGGTCGTGCATCACGCGAACGTCCTCATCGACCGCACCGCTTCCTGGCGCCGCGCCCATCCCTCCGACTGGCAAAACGGCTTCGGCGGCATGGAGCTGGAAGTCGATGCCGGCAATATCTTCGATCCCGACAGCCACTTCCTATTCTGGAAGCCCGACACACCCGTCCTCTACGAACCGCCCGGCATGCCCTGGCGCCTCGATCCCGGCAACGATCTCATCCTCAACATCCACCTCAAGCCCAGCGGCAAGCCCGAGATCATCAGCGCCCGCATCGGCCTCTATTTCGCCGACGCACCCGCTCAGCAGCACCCCATGCTGCTCCAGCTCGATGCCGACGAGCAGCTCAACATCCCCGCCAACGATCGCGCATTCGTCGTCCAGGATTCCCTCCGTCTCCCCATCGATGTCGAAGCCCTCGGCATCTATCCCCACGCGCATTATCTCGGCCACATCCTCGAAGGCTGGGCCGATCTGCCCAACGGCCAGAAGAAGTGGCTCATCCGCATTCCCAACTGGGACATCGACCGCCAGTCCGTCTACCGCTATCGCACCCCTGTCTTTCTTCCCCGCGGATCGGTCCTGCACATGCGCTACGTCTACGACAATTCCGAGGACAACGTCCACAACCCCAACGACCCGCCCATCCGCGTCCGCAACGGCAACCGCTCCGTCGACGAGATGGGCCACCTCTGGATTCAGGTCCTCCCCGTCCACGTTCCCCCCGGCAGTCCCGACCCGCGCCTCATCCTCGAAGCCGCCTGGATGGAACACCGTCTGACGAAAGTCCCGGGCGACACCATCGGCCTCTACAACCTTGCTTCCGCGCTTGCCGGCCTCGGCCATTACACCCAGGCGGCTGCGGACTATCGCAAAGTCCTCACCGTCCATCCCGGCGACGCGCGCACCCTCAACAGCCTCGGCGCCGCCCTTGAGAATGCCGGCGATCCACAGCCGGCCGCCGCCGCTTTTGACCAGGTCATCGCCTCCGGCGGCCCCAGCTGCGACGCCCGCTTCAACCTCGCCCAACTCGGTCTGAAGCAAAGCAATTTTCAAAACGCCGAGCAGCAGTTCCGCGCCATGCTCCAGCGGTGCCCTGACGATGCTGACGTTCGCAGCGGCCTCGGCGTCGCACTCGCCCAGCAGGGCAATCCGGCTGCGGCCCAGGCCGAGTTCCAGCACGCCCTCCAGCTTGATCCCGCCAACTTCACCGCGCTCTCTCAACTCGGCCAGGCCGCCATCGAATCCGGCCATCCTCAGCAGGCCATCCCGCTCCTGCAGGCCGCCGTGCAGCAGCAGCCCGCCGATCTCGAAACCCGCGAGCGCCTCGCCATGGCCTTCGCCCAGTCCGGGCAGAGCGATCAGGCTCTGCAGCAGTTGCGCGATGCCGCCAGCCGCGATCCGCAGGATGCCGAAGTGCACGACCTGCTTGCGCAGCTTCTCGACGCCGGCGGCCAGCTCCCCCAGGCCATCGACGAGCAGCGCCAGGCGCTTCACCTGCAGCCCGGCGATGCCGATGGCTGGAATAATCTCGGCGTCCTCGAAGCCCGCGCCGGCCGCACCGCCGCCGCCCGCGGCGATTTCCTCCATGCCCTGCAGATCAATCCCAGCCACCAGCAAGCCCGCGCCAATCTCAACCGTCTGCCGCCGCAGTGAGCTCCGCAGCCTTCCGGCATGTCACACTACCCTGTGCGCCTGATTGCGTCGGCGATGCCTGGCACCTCTGCCCCCCGCGCGGCGGCCCGCACCAGATTCCAACCTTTCGGAGATCCAACGATGAGATTGCGCGCGCCCCTGGCCGCTCTGCTGCTCCTGAGCCTGTCCTTCACTCTCTCCGCTCAGACGCCCCGGCCCGCCGCACTGCCGACCGTTGCTGCCTTTCCTCTCGCCGAACCATCCGCCCTGCAAATCTCTCGTGAGGTCGACCCCTCCCGCCCGTTTTCCGTCATCGGCCCCCATGGCGCGCTCCTCGGCCATCAGGACGGCTCCTTCGAAGCCTGGATCTTCCCCTGGAAGATCATGAGCCATCTCCGCATCACCGCCGAAATGCAGGATTACCCCGTCCCCATCGACGTGACTGACTACGCGGCGTGGATCGAGGTCCATCCCAACGTCACCATCCTCACCTACTCCCACGCCAACTTCACCATCCGCCAGATCATGTTCGCGCCCCGTAACGCCCCCGATGGTGCCGGCGTCGTCGTGCTCTTTCAAATCGAGTCCATCCGCCCCATGACTCTCACCTTCAACTTCACGCCGGATATGTATCGGATGTGGCCCGCACCCTCCGACCCCCAGCCCGACCCGGAATGGCTCCCCACCTGGTCCGCGCCGTCCGCCACTCATCCCACCTCCGGCTTTTACATCCTGCATGAAAGTTTCCCCGATCACGCCGCCGCTCTCGCCATGCCCACCGCGGAGCCCGGCATTCTGCCGCCCTATCAGGAACGCCCGCACGCCTGGCCCCTCCAGTTCGTGCTCCACTTCGATCCCCACCGCGACAGCAGCACGTTCTTTCCTCTGCTCATGACCATGGGCGACACCCGCGCCACGGCGCAGTGGTATGCCCTGGCGCACAGCCTCGCCGCTCTCGACGCCGCCGTTCCCTCTCTCTACTCCGCCAACGCCGGCTATTTCCGCGACCTTCTCGCCACCCACACCGGCATCGACACCCCCGACACCCACCTCAACCACGCCTTCTCCTGGGCCATCGCGGCGATCGATCAGCTCCGTGTCGAAACACCCAGCCATAACGGCGACGCCTTCACCGCCGGCTTCGTGTCATCCGGCGATACCGTCCGTCCCGGCTTCGGCTGGTTCTTCGGTCGCGATGCGCTTTGGACTCTCTACGCCGTCGACAGCTACGGCGACTTCCCCGCCGCGCGCCAGGAATTCGACTTCCTCCTCCGCCACCAGCGTGCCGACGGCAAAATCATGCACGAATATTCGCAGACCGCGAATTTAGTCGACTGGCAGTCCCTGCCCTATGAATATGCCGCCGCCGATGCCACCCCGCTGCTGCTCATGGCCATGAACGACTACCGCAAAACCAGCGGCGATCTCGATTTCGTCCGCTCGCACTGGGACAACCTCGCCCACGCCTGGAATTTCGAAACCACCCACGTCTCCCCCGACGGCTTCTACAACAACAGCCAGGGCACCGGCTGGGTCGAGAACTGGTCCCCCCTGCTGCCCTCCCAGGAAATTTATCTCGCCGCCCTCGACGAACAGGCCAGCCTCGCCTTCGCCGATCTCGCCCGCGCCACCGGCCACGACGCCCTCGCCGATGCCGCCGCCGCTCGCGCCACGCATCTCGCTCAGGTCCTCGAGCAGCAATACTTCCTGCCCTCGCAGAATTTCTACGCCTTCAGCCACAATCTCAACGGGACCACCGACGACACGCCCACCATCTATCCTTCCGTCGCCTGGTGGGACGGCACTTTCGCCCTGCAGCACCCCTCCGCTATGCTCCAGCGCTGGGCTTCCGACGAATTCTCCACCGATTGGGGTACCCGCGACATCGGCGGCCACGTCAGCTTCTTCGATCCCATCAGCTATCACGAGGGTTCGGTCTGGCCCCTCTTCACCGGCTGGGTCTCGCTCGCCGAATATCGCGCCGGTCACCCGCTCGCCGGCTACGCGCACCTCATGCAGAATGCCGATCTCACCGGGTCCCAGGATCTCGGCGACGTCACCGAGCTGCTCTCCGGTCAGTACTTCCAGGTCCTCGGACGCAGCACCGCCCACCAGCTCTGGTCCTCCGCCATGGTCATCTCCCCGGTTCTCCGCGGCCTCTTCGGACTCGAGTGGAACGCCCCCGCCAACACCCTCACCGTCACGCCCCGTCTCCCCGCGGACTGGACCACCGCCACCGTGCGCCACATCCCGCTCGGCAGCTCAACCGTCGATCTCACCTTCACCCGTCAGGGATCCGACTGGCTCGTCACCAGCAGCGGCGCGTCTGTGCACCTCGCCTCGCACGCAGCGCAGGTCCGCGCAACCGGCAACACCCTCCACATTCCCGTGCCTGCTGTCGAAGTCGCCCTCTCCGAACATCTCCCCACCCCCGGCGCTCAAACCGAGCACATGAAGGTTCTCAATGAGCAGAGCACCCCTCACTCGCTCACACTCACCCTCTCCGCTCCCGGATCGTCCACGCAAACCTTCTCTCTTCGCGAGAACGCCCCCCACCTCCACCTCGCCATCGATCATGGCGAAGCCGGCCCCGCACAGGACGGCCTGCGTCCCGTCACGGTCGAGTTCCCCGCCGGACAGGGATATGTGACGCAAACCGTTACTTTTTCCTGGTAAACGCTCTACGCAGCCTCATCGGCGGCATGATTTTCGGCTCTGCCGGTCCCCTCCCGCATCGCCCGCACCACCGCCACGCCCGCAATCCCCAGCACCCCCAGCGTCAGCAGCGCTCCAATCCGCGCCCTCCGCCGGCTGCTCTTCCGCTGCTCGGCCAGCGCCGCCTCCGGCCTTCCCTGCACCGGCAACTCCGCCTCGCTGCCCTCTTTTTCCTGGGCCATGCGGATCACCTCCGCCAGATGCAGCGCCTGCCGCCCCGTATCCTGCGCAATCTGCTCCCGGCAACTGAACCCGTCCGCGACAATCACCGCCTCGTCGGCCGCCTCCCGTACCGCCGGGAACAGGCACCGCTCTCCGATTTGTAACGAAATGTCGTACTTATCCGCCTCGAACCCAAACGATCCCGCCATCCCGCAGCACCCGGAGCTCAGCACTTTGTAATCGAGGCCGATCTTATCCAGCACTTTCTCCTCATCGTCGAACCGGATCACCGATTTGTGATGGCAGTGCCCCTGCACCACCGCTCGCCGCGCCAGCCGCGGAATCCTGAAGTCCGAAGCCTTCTTTTCCAGCAACTCGCTCAGCACCAGCGTCTGCTCCCGCAGCTTCGTCGCCAGCGGATCGTTCGGGAACAGATTCCTCAGCTCATCCCGGAACACCGTCGCGCAGCTCGGCTCCAGCACCACCAGCGGCACGCCCGCCTCGATGTCCCTGCGCAGCGTCCGCATGATCTTCCGCAGATACCCCTTCGCCAGATCGAGAAATCCGTAGTCATACAGCGGCCGCCCGCAGCACAAATGCTGCATCGGCACCTTCACCTGGAACCCCGCGCTCTCCAGCACCTCGGTCGCTGCCTGCGCCGTCTCCGGAAAGAAAAAGTTGTTGAAGGTGTCCGCCCACAAAATCACCTTCCCCCGCTCGCCGCCGCTCTTCTTTCCGCCTCGTCCCCGAAACCAGGCCTTGAACGTCTCCGGCGCGAATTCCGGAATCGTCCTCCCCTGCGGCATCCCCGCCGCTGCCTTCGCCAGCGCGCTCAACCCAGGCGTCTGCGTCACCAGATTCACCAGCCCCGGCCAAATTGAAGCCGCGCGCGACCACTGATCGATCAGCCCAAACGCATACGCATAGCGCGGCCGCATCCGCCCTTCCCAGTAATGCGACAGGAACTCCGCCTTATACGTCGCGATGTCCACGTTCACCGGGCAATCGCCCTTGCACCCCTTGCACGCCAGGCAAAGATCCAGCGCTTCTTTGACGTTCTCATCGTGCCAGCGGTCTTCGATGATGCCCCCGTGCATCATCTCCCACAGCGTGTGCGCGCGCCCCCGCGTGGTGTGCCGCTCCTCGTGCGTCACCATGAAGCTCGGGCACATCGTGTCGTTCTCCGCGCGAGTGCCGTCCTTGCGCCGGCACTTCCCAATTCCCACGCACCGCAGCGCCGCGTGCGCAAGGCTGCCCCCGTCATCGGGAAATTGAAAATGCGTCTCCGGATCCCAGGGATGGTATGCCGCCCCCAGCTTCAAATCCTCATCCATCCGGTTCGGCTCGACGATCTTCCCCGGATTCATCTTCCAGGCCGGGTCCCAGATCGTCTTGTATTCGCGAAACGCTTCCATCAGCTCCGGCCCAAACATCTTTACCAGAAATTCCGCCCGCGCCTGCCCGTCTCCGTGCTCCCCGCTCCAGCTCCCCTCGTATCGCTTGCAAAGATCCGTCGCCTCTTCCATGAACGACCGGTATTTTTTGATCCCCGCTTCGCTGGTCAGGTCGAAATCCACCCGGCAGTGGATGCACCCTTGCCCAAAATGCCCATACAGCGCGGGATTGTATTCGTACTTGTTGTAAAGAGCGCGCAGCTCCCGTAAGTACTTCCCCAAATACTCCGGCGCCACCGCGGAATCTTCCCAGCCCGGCCACGTGTCCGGCTCGCCCGGCACAAACGCCGTCGCGCCCAGTCCCGACTCGCGAATCTCCCACATGTGGTGCATCTCGTCCTGATCGGTCAGCAGTTTCATGTGCGGCGTGTTCGGCTTTTTCTTCAGCGCCTCCATCGCCGCATGCGCCGTCGCAATCGCATCCTGCTTGCGGTCCGCGCCGAACTCCGCCATCAGCCATCCCTTGCCCTCTGGCAGCAGTCCCAGATACTTCGCATGCCGCTCGCCCTTCTTCAGCATGTTTTCCCGCAGCCGGTCGTCGATGCCCTCCAGCGCCACCGGCTTGAATGCGTCGATCTCGATCACGTGATCTGCCGCCTCGTACACGCTCGGATACCCCAGCATCAGGATCGCCCGCTCCGCCTTCGCGTCGATCAGGCGGACCTTCGCCTCCAGCACCGTCACCAGCGTTCCCTCGCTGCCCACCAGCGCCCGCGCGATGTTGAACCGCCCGTCCTTTCCCGGCAGCAGCTCGTTCAGGTTGTACCCCGATACCCGCCGCGGGATGGGCGGATACTTCGTCCGAATCTGCTGCGCATACCGGTCCCGCAGCGCCTTCAACCCGCGATAAATCTCCCCCTCGCGCCCGCCCCCGGCGATCTTTCCCTCCAGATCGCGCTCCGTCATCCACCCCACCGTCATCCGCGTCCCGTCGTAGAGCAGAATCTCCATCTCCTCGACGTTGTGCTCCACCTTCCCTGACATTTGTGCGTGTGCCCCGCACGAATTGTTCCCGATCATCCCGCCAAAACAGCAATGGTTGTGCGTCGAGGGATCCGGCCCCCAGTTCAGCAGGTTTCCCGTTACCCGCAGCGCCTCGTTGCGCAGCTCGTCGCACACCGTCCCCGGCAGCACCCGCGCCCACCGCTCCTGCGCGTTGATCTCCAGCACCCCGTGCATATACTTCGACCAGTCCATCACCACCGCGGTGTTGACCGTCTGCCCCGCCAGGCTCGTCCCGCCCGCCCGCGACAGCAGGGGCGCGCCAAATTCCCGGCACACCCGCACCGTCGCCACCACATCGTCTTTCGACTTCGGAATCACCACCCCAATCGGAATCTGCCGATAGTTCGAGGCATCCACCGCATACAGCGCCTTCGTCCCCGCGTCGAAGCGCACTTCCCCTCCCACCGCATTCTCCAGCGCACGGCGCAGCCCGTCGGTATCCAGACCGCGCCCTCCGGCGCGTGCCCCCATGGGACGGGTCAGTTCTTCCGGCGCAATCAGCGGATTCGCAGACATACAAACTCCTTTTTTAATTCAGATTCGTGCGGCAACAGACGAAGCTATGGCCCGGATAGCCCTTTTCTGCAACCTGCGAAACGTGCCGTTTCTCACCGGGATCCGCTTTTTTCGGCCTGGTAAGTGTCGACGCCGAGCCTTGACCTCTGGGCATGAATTTCGGAGCTTGCGGAAATAGCACCACCTTGAAGGGGCACGGCCTCCATACCTCTCGGAAATAGCACCGCTTTGAAGGGGCACGGCTTCAGCCGTGCCGAAAAACCTGCAGAATATCTTCGGCTTCAGCCGCTGAGGGATGCCCCCCTCAGAACCTTCCGTACCCTAAGCAGCAAACTTCTCCGCGTCGGCGCGCCGCAGCACCAGCCCGTTCCCCGGACGCGTCAGGTCCGGGCACAGTTCGCCCTTTGCCAGTCGCGGCAATCCGTCGAACAGCATCTGCTCGATGCGCACGTGATCGTGGAAGTATTCCATCGTCGTGAACGGAACCGCCGCGCACGCCGCATGCGCATGCAGCGCCGGCGCCGTGTGCGATGACAGCGGCACGTTGTACGCCTGGCACAGCGCCGCCACCTCCATGAACGCCGTGACGCCGCCACACCGCGTCATATCTGCCTGCAGCACGTCCACCGCGCCCGCCGCCAGCATCGACTTGAAATCGAAGATGTCGTAGCAATACTCACCCGCGGCGATCTCCATCTTCCCGCCCGCGCGCTCCCGCACAAACTTCAGCCCGTACAGGTTGTCCGACGACACCGGCTCTTCGAACCACCGCACGTCCTGCCCGCGCAGCATATCCGCCACCTTCAGCGCCTGCCGCGGCGTGTACGCGCCGTTCGCGTCCACATACAGCTCTGTCTCCGCCCCAATCGCCTCGCGCGCCACGCGCACCCGCCCCGGATCCCGCTGCGCATCCCGCCCGATCTTCATCTTCACCGCGCTCATCCCCTGCTGCGCCCATCCCCCCAGCTGCTCGGCGAGGCGCTGGTCCGAATACGATGTGAATCCGCCGCTCCCGTACACATCCGCCCCCGCCCTCACCTGGCCCAGCAGCGTCACCAGCGGCACGCCCAGCAGCCGCGCCTTCACATCCCAGATCGCGCTGTCCACCGCCGAGATCGCCATCGAGCAGATCCCCGGCCGGCCCAGGTTCCGAATCTTGTGCCACATCGCCATGTACGCCGCCGCCGGCGCCATCGCGTCCATCCCCTTCACCACATTCCGCAGCACCGCGTGAATCAGCGCCCCCGTCGGACTGTCGGCATACGTGTAGCCCAACCCGTCCTCGCCCCCTGCCGAAACCGTGGCGATCACGATCGTCGTGCGGTTCCACTCCAGCGTCCCGTCCGACTCCGGCGCATCCGTCGGAATCGTATAGCTCGCGACCGTCACGCGATCGATAGGAGCCGAACTGGAAGAATTGAGCATGGAAGAAGGCAGATCACCGGCCGGCATTGCCACCGTCGGCCCGCAACAACGATTTCGATGGTGCAATCGCACCTTTCGGTTATCTCGCTGGATCAAAACCGCGCAACCTGTCGCAAAACGACCGAATTTTTCGCCCGCCCGCATCCCATAGACAGGGGAGGAATACACATCGTGCATAAACCTGAAGTTGTCGTCATCACCGGAGCCTCGGCTGGCGTCGGCCGCGCCACCGTCCGCGAATTCGCCCGCCACGGCGCCCACATCGGCCTTATCGCCCGCGGTACCGAGGGCCTCGAAGCAGCCCGCCGCGAAGTCGAAGCCGCCGGAGGCAAAGCTCTCGTTCTGCCGCTCGACGTGGCCGATCCCGCCGCCGTCGAAGCCGCCGCCGACCGCGTCGAGCGCGAGCTCGGCCCCATCGATATCTGGGTCAACGACGCCATGACCTCCGTCTTTTCGCCCATTAAAAAAATGACCGGTGAAGAATTTCGCCGCGTCACCGAAGTCTCCTATCTCGGATTCGTCAACGGCACCCTCGCCGCCCTCAAATACATGCTGCCCCGCGACCGCGGCACCATTGTTCACGTCGGCTCCGCCCTCGCCTTCCGCAGCATTCCCCTGCAGGCCGCCTATTGCGCCTCCAAGCACGCGGTCATGGGTTTTTACGCCTCGCTGCGCACAGAACTGATCCACGACAAGAGCCACGTCCGCACCACCATCGTGCAGATGCCTGCCCTCAACACGCCCCAGTTCGGCTGGTGCCGCAGCAAGCTCCCGCGTAAAGCGCAGCCTGTCCCGCCCATCTTTCAACCGGAGGTCGCAGCGCGCGCCCTCTACCATGCCGCCCATAATCCCAATCGCCGCGAGTATTTCGTCGGCGGATCCACCGTCATGGCCATCTTCGGTAATAAGTTCGCAGCACGGTTACTTGACGATTATCTCGCCCGGACCGGCTATGACGCCCAACAGTACGACGGCCATGAGGACCCCAACCGGCCCGACAATCTGTACGAACCCGTCCCCGGCGACCGCGGCGCCCACGGCGTCTTCGACGACCGCTCGCGCGACCACAGCTGGGAATTCTGGGGCGAATCCCACCTCAAAACCGTCCTTACCGGCCTCGGTGTCACCATCGGAGCCGGCGCGTATCTCTGGCGCCGCTTTTCGCGTCCCAGCGCGACCGAAAGAGCCGCCCGTAAGGTCCGCTCCATCGGCAACAACATCGCCCGCAAAGCCGCATGACCGAAGCGATCCTCTCGGCTGAATCGCCGGGCAGGCGCCGTCCAGCGTTGCACATAGCCTCCCGGCGCCGAGCGGAAGGACCCCGGTAGCCGAACGAACTGCCTGCGCCACCCCAGTTCTCCTCGCGGAGGGAATCGGTGGCGCAGCCCCTCCCAGGGCTCTCAGCCGGTGCCCGTGTTGTCCGTAGTGGATCTCACACCCGGACCCGCGCATTCGGCCGCATCCGCAACTGCCGCTCCGCCCGGCCCGCCTCCCGCACCGTCACCACGCCCTCCACATCGGCGGTGCCCACCGCCTCGCGTAACGCCCCGGAGCGTGTCGTCACCAGCCGCGCGACCCCCTCCACCTCTGCAATCAGCCGCCCCCCCAGCCGCAACTCCGCCTTGCCGTTCTCATAACGAAGCTCCGCCGCCCGCCCCGCCACCGGTAGCGAAAACAAGGCCCGCGACGAAGGCGCCCGCACATTCCACTCCAGCAGCTCGCCCTCCGCCCGCACCCCCGACAGCCGCCAAATAAAATCGCTGAACACCAGCGCCGCCGGCGAATACCCGCCCGGATCCCCCGCCGTAAACTCTCCCGTCATCGGATCCATCTGCTGCCGAAACGCCCCCGCCTCCTGAATGGCGCTCACCCACTGCTGCATCAGCCATGCCAGCTCCGCCGGCTTGCCGTAAGCCTCCATCCACCGCGGAGCCCGCAACGCCGTCAGCGCCTGCGCCGCCCCTCCCCACGAGTTCGTCACAATCGGCCGCACAAACGTGGGATCGTCCAGCGCCTCCGATGGAAAGGGATACGGAGCCCAAAACGCCCCCGTGTTGTGCGCCTGTTTCCGCCACACCGTCTCGAACAGCTCCTGCCCCACGACCCGCTCGCCCAGCACCCGCAGCGTCGCCACGCTCCGCACCCGCACAAATCGCCCGCTGGCGTCCACGTCGTAGAACGCCCCCGTCTCCGGATCGTAAAGCCGCTCCTCGATCAGCTGCCGGATCGCCTGCGCCGCCTCATTCCACCGATCCGCCTCGCTAGTCTTTCCCAGCGCCTTCGCCATCCCCGCCAGCGCCACCCGCCCCCCATACACCGTCGCCGACAGATCAGGACACAACCGCGGCAGCCCCGGCGCATCGGGACACCTCCGCGCATCCCCATCGGGACAGGCATTCGGCATCCCCGCCCATCGCGGACTGTTGTCCATCCCCGTGTCCCACGTGCAGAAACCCTCGCACAATCCCGTTCCGCGCGTGTTCCGATACTTCCGCAGCCACGCGTCCCACCGCCCGCACGCCGCGTACGCCATCGCCAGCAATTCGTCATCCCCCGTCTGCTGTGCCAGCTCCCACGCCGTGGCGGCCACCGGCACCACCATCTGGATCTGCCCATACCCCGGCCCGCCGCCCCGCACCCGCGCCGGCTCCGGCCCCGATCGCGAAGTCCGCGCCCGCGCGTGGCCGTGATCCGATTTCCTGTGCGCCGCTGCCGCAGTCTTCACCGGCTCCCCGGCCCGCACCCAGCACGGCAGCTGCCCATCCTCTTTTTGCAGCGCGAAAAAAATCCGGTGATTGTTCCTGGCTGCCGCCTGCGCCGCCGCCGTTCCCCTCTCGCTCCACACCAGCCCTTCCTGCGGCGCGCATTCCAGCCACACGCCGTGGTACACGCTGCCCTCCACCAGTACCGGCTCCCGATACCCCGAAACCCGCACAACATTCCCGTGCAGCGTCCGCAGCGCCGCCGCGTACACCCGCATCCGCTCCGCATCGTCGCAATGAAAGCTCCGCCCGCCCATACTCGCCGCGCGCATCGACCCCAACAACCGCTCTCCCGACAACAGGCCCGCCGCCAAACCCGCACTCCCGCGCACAAACTCCCGCCGATTCATCCTGCCGCCCCCGCATTCATCCAATTCCGCTCCCTCCGCTGGTATCCTGCCTCGCAAGGCTTGCCCTGTTCTTATGGTCGATCTGCTCGCGCTTTATCTTGCCGGACTCAGCTTCTTCTTCTCCGGCATGAGCGGCGTCTCTGACAATCTCCGCCAGATGAGCGGCCAGCGCTTCCGCGTCGCCCTCGGCCGCCTCACCCATCGCCCCGTCATGGCGGGCCTCATCGGAGCCGCCCTCGGCGCCATCACTCAAAGCGCCTCCGTCGTCGCCTTCATCCTCTCCGGCATGGTCTCCAGCGGACTCCTGCCCATCTCCCGCGCCCTCATCGTTCTCGCCTGCGCCAACATCGGAACCGCCCTGCTCGTCTTCATCGCCGCTGCCGACCTGCATCTCTCCATTCTCTTTCTTATCGGAATCACCGGCATCGTCCTCGCCTTCAAACTCGCTAAGAAATGGAAGCCCGCTGTCGCCGGCGGCCTCGCCATCGGCATGCTCTTCCTCGGCCTCGAGATGATGAAGCAGGCCTTCGAACCCCTCGCTTCCTCCGCGCAGTTCGCCCACGTCAGCCGCTTCTTCGCGCACTGGCCCTTTGCCGCTCTCTTCCTCGGAGCCGCCCTGCGCGCCTTCATTCACTCCTCCTCCGCCGTCGCCGCCATCGTCGTCACCATCAATCGCGGCGGCCAGCTCGGCGAATTCCCCGCCATGATGGTCATCGCCGGACTCGGCATCGGCTCCGCCCTCGCCACCACCATCCTCTCTAGCAATCTGCGCGGCATCCCCCGTCAGATCGCCATGTATCAGGCCCTCTGCAACCTCGTCGCCGGACTCTTCCTCGCCGCTCTCCTCACCGCCGAACGCCTCTTCAATGCGCCTCTGTTTCTCGCCGCCACCCATGTCTCCGGGACCACCATCTCCCAGCGCATGGCCTTCACCTACCTCGCCCTCAATATCACCATCGCCGCCGTCGCCATCGCCGGCCTGCGCTGGGCCCCCGCCTGGCTCGCCAAACGCTGGCCCCCTACCGCCGAGCAGGATCTCTCCCGCCCCATCTACCTCCAGCACGACTCTCTCCGCTCGCCGGAAACCGCCCTCGACCTCGTCGCCCTCGAGCAAATGCGCGTCATTCGCGTCGTCAGCCGCTACCTCGATGCCGTCCGCCGCGGCGATCCGTCCGACCTGCTCCCTCTCCACGCCGCCGCCGCCGTCCTCGGCCGCCACATCGGCGAATTCCTCGACGCGCTTCTGCAGCTCCCCATCGCCTCCAGCCTCGCGACCCGCGCCATCGGTTTTCAGCGCAAAGAAAGCACCCTCCGCGCCATCGAGGAGAACATTTATCTCTTTGCCCTCACGCTGGTCGGTGTTTCCAGCGAAGAACTCGCCATCCTCCTCATCGATTCGCTCGACACCATCCTCTTCACCGCGCTCGCCGCCCTCGAATCCGGCGGCGACCTCGAAACCGACATCCTCCTCGGCATGACCGACGACCGCAGCGGCATGATGGAAGACCTTCGCCGCCGCCACAACCTCCACCAGGGCGCCGCCAGTGCCGGCGATCTCTCCGCCCTCCACTACGCAACCACCCTCTTCGAGCGCAACGTCTGGCTCCTCCGCCAGCTCGCCCTCTGGCTGCGCGAAGACACCCAGCTCCTCCCCGCGTAATGGAATAAGGATGTCATCCCGAGCAAGGATGTCATCCCGAGCAAGCGCCGGCCAAAATCTCCCCAGCGGTGAGAGCCGCCCCACGGCGCGCAGCCGAGGGACCCCCGCTGCAAAACGAGCAGCCCGTACCACCCCATCTCACCCCGCGGAGGGATTCGGTGGCGCAGCCGCCGACCCAAATCTCAAGCGGTGCTTCCCTGAACACCGCCCGCTCGCGAACGGAGCCGGCGGTCGCCCCCCTCCCACGAACAAACACGCCCGCATAAGATACCCTGCTGGAGGCGCCCTGCCATCGGGCGTCGCACCGCCCACGCGTATGCTCCATCTCCTTTTCTACCTGGGCCTTTTCGGCCTCCTCACCTCGACCCTCTCCGCCCTCCTGGCCCTGCTCGGCCTCCTTTCTTTCCTCAGGAAGGGTGCGCCTTCGTCTGGCGGCGAAGCCGCGCCCGCCCGCACGGCAGGTGCCGTGTCGCTCCTCAAGCCTCTCGACGGCGATGAGCCCAACCTCGAAGCCCACCTCGAATCTTTCTTCCGCCAGGACTACCCGCGTTTCGAAATCCTCTTCTGCGCCCGCCATGCCGACGACCCCGGCCTGGCCGCCGCCCGCCGCGTCTCTGCCCGCTACCCGCACATCCCCGCCCAGTTCCTCTCCACCGGCGACGACACCTGGATCAACGCCAAAGTCTCCTCCCTCGAGCGCATGCACGCCGCCGCCGCTCACGACATCTTCATCATCAGCGACAGCGATGTCCGCGTAACGCCCACCTACATCCGCGACGTCGCCGCGCCCTTTGCCGACGAACAGGTCGGCGCCGTCACCTGCCTCTATCGCGGTGTCGCCGACCGGGGCCTCTGGGCCCAGCTCGAAGCCGCCGGCATGTCCGTCGAAATGACCACCGGCGTCCTCACCGCCAACCTTCTCGAAGGCATGAAGTTCGCTCTCGGCCCCACCATGGCCGTGCGCCGCCGCTGCGTCGATCGGATGGGTGGATTCGCCGTCCTCGGCCCCTACTGCTCCGACGACTTCCTCCTCGGCGCCCACGTCGCCTCCCAGGGATCGACGGTCGTCCTGTCCCATCACGTTATCGATCACATCATCCTCAACCTCAGCTTCGCCGCCTCCCTCCGCCACCAGACTCGCTGGATGAAGTCCACCCGCTTCTCCCGCCCCCTCGGCCACCTCGGCACCGCGCTCACCTTCAGCGTGCCCTTTGGACTTCTCGCCGCCGCCGCTGCCCTCGCTCTGCACCGGCCCACCCTGGCCCTCGCCGCTCTCGCGTACAGCGTCGTCAGCCGCATGATCCTGGCCGCTCTCATGGGATCCCTCGCCGTCCACGAGCGCCATCTCTTCCGCACCACGCTCCTCTATCCCCTGCGCGACCTCCTGGGATTCGTCTGCTGGGCCGCCAGCTACGGCAGCAGCACCATCCTCTGGCGCAACCGCCGCTACCGCCTAACCCGCGGCGGCCTCATGCACCCCATCGACGGCGATGCCCCCCAAAAAACCGAGCACGCCCTCACATGAGGAAAAATGTCATTCCGACCGAAGCGCCGCCGACATCCCACCAGCGGTGATGGATGCCTCCCGTCGCTGAGCGGAGGAACCCCCGTAGCAAAACGAGCTGCCAGCGCCATCGCAACTCTCGGCGTGGAGGGTATCGGTGGCGCAACCGCCGACAGAAATCTCACGCGGTCCGCGACAGTTCTTCCTCCATCGGTCGCGCAGCGGCCGACCGTCCCCACTCCTGACTCCCGGCTACCGGCTACCGGCTACCCCCTCCTCGCCCCTACTCCCTAACCGCCAAACCCGATACCCTGTTCTTTGAAAACCGCCGTCATCATCGGAGCCGGCCCCGCCGGTCTCACCGCCGCCCTCGAATTCCTCCGCCGCTCCGACGTCCGCCCCATCGTCCTCGAGGCCAACGACGCCATCGGCGGCATCTCCCGCACCATCCGCCACCACGGCAATCGCATGGACATCGGTGGCCATCGCTTCTTCTCGAAATCCGATCGCGTCATGAACTGGTGGACCGACCTCATGCCCGTCGCCTCCGACGAAAACGGTGCCGATACCCACGCCATCACCTACCAGGGAAAAACGCGAAGCGTCCCCGCCCGCACGGACAGTGCCGTGCCCGCCCGCACGGACAGTGCCGTGCCCGCCGGCACGGCCAGTGCCGACCTCGTCATGCTCGTCCGCCCCCGCCGCAGCCGCATCTATTTCCTGCGCAGCTTCTTTGACTACCCCCTCGCCCTCAACGGCCAAACTCTCCGCCAGCTCGGCTTCGCGCGCATGGCCAAAATCGGCCTCAGCTACCTCCGCGCCCATCTCTTTCCCCGCCGCAACGAAAAAACCCTCGAAGACTTCCTCATCAACCGCTTCGGCCGCGAGCTGTACCTCACCTTTTTCAAGTCCTATACCGAAAAAGTCTGGGGCGTCCCGTGCAACCAGATCAGCGCCGAGTGGGGCGCGCAGCGCATCAGGGGGCTCTCTCTCCGTACCGCCCTCGCCCACTTCTTCAAAAAGACCCTGACCCGCAAACCATCCTCCGACATCGCCCAAAAAGGCACGGAAACCTCTCTCATCGAGAAATTCCTCTACCCCAAATACGGCCCCGGCCAGCTTTGGGAACATGTAGCCGGCTTAGTGACAGAAAAAGGCGGCGAAGTCCGCCTCGGCTGGCGCGTCCACAAGCTCCACGTCGAAGGTGACCGCATCGCCTCCGTCCATGCCACTGATCCCCACGGCGCCACCCACACCTTTCCCGCCGACTACGTCTTCTCCACCATGCCCGTCCGCGAGCTCATCCACGATCTGGATGTTCCCGTCCCCGATGAAGTTCGCGCCGTCGCCGACGGCCTCGTCTACCGCGACTTCATCACCGTCGGCCTGCTCGTCAACCGCCTCTCCGTCACTGACCCCGACGGCTCCCCGCTCAAAGACACCTGGATCTACATCCAGGAGCCCGACGTGCTCGTGGGACGCCTCCAGATCTTCAATAACTGGAGCCCCTTCATGGTCGCCGACCCCTCCAAAGTCTGGATCGGCCTCGAGTACTTCTGCTATGACACCGACCGCCTCTGGAATATGCCTGACGACGACATCGCCCGCTTCGCCATCGCCGAAGTTGAGAAAATCGGCATCCTCCGCGCCGCCGACGTCCTCGACAGCCACGTCGTCCGCGTCCCTAAAACCTACCCGGCGTATTTCGGAACCTACGACCGCTTCGACACCATCGTCCGCTACACAGAGCGATTCCGGAACCTCTTCCTCATTGGTCGCAATGGCATGCACAAATACAACAATCAGGACCACTCCATGCTCACCGCCATGACCGCCGTCGATCAAATCGCAGCCGGCAGGATCGACAAAGCCGCCCTCTGGGAAATCAACACCGAGCAGGAATACCACGAAGAAAAGAAATGACGGTCATCCCGAGCAAGCGCCGGGCAAAATCCCCACAGCGGTGAAAGCAGCCTAACGGCGCGCAGCCGAGGGACCCCCGTAGCCAAACGAAAAGCCCGCGTCACAAAAATTCACGGGCGGAGGGAATCGGTGGCGCAGCCACCGACCCTGATCTACAGCGTGGAGGGTCCATCCCTCAACCGGCCTCATTGCGGGCAAACTGGTCCGTATCCCGTGTACCGTAACCCCTCTATTGTTCACTCCCACTGCGTCGTATGCCTTCTCACCCACCAGCACGCCGGCGCGCCTCCGTGCGGAAACAGCGCCCGCGCGCAGTTCTCCGGCACCGTCCCCATGTAGTCGTACTCCGTCTTTTGCCCCTTCAGCGGAGTCGACAGAAACTGTTGCACCGTCACTGTGTCGAACGCCGTCCCCCGCGCCGCTCGCACGCGAAACGCCGCCCAGTCGCCGCCCCACAGCAGTACCGCAGTCACCAACAGCCCCTGCACCCCGCGCTCCAAAATCCTAAGCAAGCTCCCCACTCCCAGCTCTCCCGGCTCCGGCTCCAGGCCGCCAGCTCCCAGCTCCAGGCTCCCAGCTCCCAACTCCCCGCTCCCGACTCCCGACTCCCTGTTCCCTCCCCATTCGTGCCCTACCCGCCACACCCTAAACCCTATACCCTGTCTTCATGGACCTCGACACTCTCCAGGCGGCGATTCGCGCCGCCCATGTTGATGCCTGGCTTTTTTACGACCATCACCACCGCGATCCCATCGCCGCCTCCATCCTCGGCCTTCCCGACACCACAATCGTCACCCGCCGCTGGTACTACGTCGTCCCCGCCGAAGGCGAGCCCCGCAAGCTCGTCCACCGCATCGAAGCCGGCAAACTCGACACCCTCCCCGGCTCCAAAGGCGTCTACTCCTCCTGGCAGGAGCTCGAGCGCGGACTCGACGCCATGCTCGCTCCCTGGACCCGCATCGCCATGCAGTATTCCCCCAACAACGCCATCATGTATGTCTCCATGGTCGACGCCGGCACCGTCGAGTTCCTCCGCTCTCTCGGCAAGGACATCGTCAGCTCCGCCGACCTCGTCTCTCTCTTCGAAGCCGTCCTCACCCAGGAACAGATCGATTCCCATTACGCCGCCCAGCGCGCCCTCGACGACATCGTCAACCAGGGCTTCCAGCTCATCGGCAGCCGCGCCCGCGCCGGCGCCCCACTGTCCGAGTTCGAGATGATGCTCTGGTTCCGCGAAGCCATGGACCACGCCGGCCTCACCACCGACCATGGCCCCAACGTCTCCGTCAACGAAAACAGCTCCGACTCCCACTACGAGCCCACCTCCGGCGACAGCCGCCGCATCGCCTCCGGCTCGTTTCTCCTCATCGATATCTGGGCCCGCCAGAACATCCCCGGCTCCGTCTGGTACGACATCACCTGGACGGGCACCGTCAATCGCGAGCCCTCCGAGCAGGAACGGGTCATCTTCGCCTGTGTCCGCGACGCCCGTGACGCCGCCATTGATACCGTGCGCGCGGCCTTTTCCGACGGCGGTTATCCCATTTGCGGCTACCAGGCCGATGACGCGGCCCGCTCCGTCATCCGCGCCGCCGGCTACGAGCCGTACTTCACCCACCGCACCGGCCACAACATCGGCACCGAAATCCACGGCGCCGGCGCCCACCTCGACAACCTCGAAACCCATGACACCCGCCGCATTCTCCCCTTCACCTGCTTCTCCGTCGAACCCGGCATTTACCTACCCGCCTTCGGCATCCGCAGCGAGATCAACATGATCACCTCCCGTGACCATGCCGCCGTCACCGGCCGCATCCAGCGCGAGCTCGTGCGCATTTAGGGAGAAGGGAGTCGGGAGCAGCGACCGCGAACAGGGAGTCCGGAGGCGCTACAGCTCTCTAACAAGCGACGTCAGCATTCTGGCCACTTCGAATGAGAGAGACTCGACAGTTTCAATTTCGGAGTCCTGAGCAAGACCCAGCTCTCTGGCAAGGACCAGCTGTGTCTGCACTTCGAGGTTCGATCCTCGGGCGATACCCAGAAAGTGCCGATACTGTTCCCGCGTGAGCCGCCCGTATCCCTCCGCAATATTGCTCGGCGCCGAAACGCTCGCGCGCCGCAATTGGCTGGTCAAGCCGAATCGCTCATCAGACGGGAATCCTTTAGTCGTTCAGTAGACGGCGATGCACAGCTCGATCTCCCGCTGCCATAGAGCCAAATCACGATACGACTCGACAGGTTGTGCGCTCACGCTTTGTTTTTCCTGCCCCTCCTCGCAGAAGACATCCTGCCTTCGGTAACTTCTTCATGACTTAGGTGCACGACTCCCGACTCCCTTCTCCCTTCTCCGACTCCCTATTCCCTTCCCCCTGGTCCCTGCTCCCTGGTCCCCACTCCCCCCCATCCGTTACCATGACCATCATGCTTTCCTCCGGGCTTCGCTCTGCCCTGCGCATTCTCTGCGCCTGCCTTTTCTCTGCCGCCGCTCTTGCCGTTCCCGCCCGCGCGCAATCCGAGCCCCCCACGGCGCCGCCCGAAGCCGCCTATAACCCCATCGCCAATCCCGCCGCCGTCGTCCCGTTCGGCGATGCCCGCTTCACCGTCCTCACGCCTCATCTCATTCGCATGGAGTGGGCCGAGGACCGCCACTTCGAAGACCACCCCTCCTTCGTCTTCCTCAATCGCCTCATGCCCGTGCCGCAGTTCACCGCGCATCGCTCCCGCCATGAACTGACTCTTCAAACCTCCGCCTTGCGCCTCACCTACAACGATGGCGGCTCCGGCCACGGCCGCTTCTCCGCCGACAACCTCACCATCACCTTCACCCTCGACGGCAAAACCGTCACCTGGCATCCCGGCCTCACCGATCCTGAAAATCTCCAGGGCACCACCCGCACCCTCGATGGCGCCCTCGGCAGCCATACCCGCGAGCCCATCGGCCAGGGCCTCGTCTCCCGTTCCGGATGGGCGCTCGTCGACGACTCCAACCGCCCCCTCTTCGACTCCGACAACTTCACCTTCTCCCAGGGGGAAAACAGCCCCTGGCCCTGGGTCATGGCCCGCCCCGCCGGCGATCGCCTCGACTGGTACTTCTTCGGCTACGGTCACGATTACAAATTAGCTCTCCACGACTACGTCCGCGTCGCCGGCCGCATTCCTCTCCCGCCCCGCTTCGCCCTCGGCGCCTGGTGGTCTCGCTACTGGGCCTACAGCGATCAGGAGCTCGACCACCTCATCCAGGAATTCCACGACAATACCGTCCCCCTCGATGTCCTCGTCATCGACATGGACTGGCACCTCAACCGCACCCAGCTCGAAGCCATGCACGAAACCGATCAGTCCGGCCACTCCCTCGGCTGGTCTGGCTACACGTGGAATCCCCTGCTCTTCCCCGACCCGCCCGCCTTCCTCCACCACGTTCATGAGGAGGGCCTGAAGGTCACCATGAATCTCCATCCCGCCTCCGGCGTCCAGCCCTGGGAGAAGGCTTACCCCGCCATGGCCCGCGCCATGGGCATCGATCCCGCTACGCACAAATATGTGCCCTTCGATATTACAAATAAGAAATTCGCCACCAATTACATGGATCTCCTCCACCACCCCCTCGAGCGCGAGGGCATCAATTTCTGGTGGCTCGACTGGCAGCAGGAGGCCAATACCCAGACTCCCGGCGTCAATCCCACCTGGTGGCTCAACTACGTCCACTTCACCGATCAGGAACGCGAAGGCAAGCGCCCGCTGCTCTTCCATCGCTGGGGCGGCCTCGGCAACCACCGCTACCAAATCGGATTCTCCGGCGACACCATCTCCGTCTGGCCCTCCCTCGCCTTCCAGCCCTGGTTCACCGCCACCGCCGCCAACGTCGGCTACGCCTGGTGGTCCCACGACATCGGCGGCCACATGCCCGGCGTCGTCGATCCCGAGCTCTTCACTCGCTGGGTCCAGTTCGGCGCCTTCAGCCCCATCCTCCGCACCCACACCACCAAGAATCCTGACGCCGAGCGCCGCATCTGGGCCTATCCCGAGCCTTATTCCGCCATCATGCGCGCCACCTTCCGCGAGCGCTATGCCATGCAGCCCTACCTCTACACCGAAGGCCGCCGCACCTACGATACCGGCGTCGCCTTCTTCCACCCTCTCTACTACGACTGGCCCGAAGCCGACCCCGCCTACGACAATAAGGATGAGTACGTCTTCGGCAAGAACATGATCGTCACCCCCGTCGTCGCCCCCTCCGACCCCAACACTCTCCTCTCCACCGAGTCTCTCTGGATCCCGCCCGGCTCCTGGATCGAGCGCGCCACCGGCCGCCACTTCACCGGCCCCCAGGAAGTCACCCGCTCCTTCTCCATCGATCAGATCCCCGTCTACGTTCCCGCCGGCGCCATCATCCCCCGCGAGCCGCCCATGGAGTACACCGGCCAGAAGCCCATCGATCCCCTCATCCTCCGCGTCTATCCTCTGGCCGACAACCAGACCAGCACCTACCGCCTCTATAACGACGCCAGCAGCTCACGGGCCTATCAGAGCGGCATCTGCACCTGGACACCACTCTCCGCCGAGCAGCACGGCGACTCCCTAACCGTCTCCATCGCGCCCGTCGAAGGCAGCTATCCCGGCATGATCGAGAACCGCGCCTACGAAATCCAGCTTCCCGGCGACTGGCCGCCGGCTTCTGTCACCGTCAATGGCACAAATCTCGCCTTCAGCGCCCAGCAGACCGATAAGCCGGGATGGCACTACGAAGGCAATACCCTCACCACCGTCATCCTCACCCCGAGCTACTCGGTTCACACCGCCGTCACCCTGACCATCCACCGCGAGGCAGGCTCGCTTGCCTCCCGCGCCCGGCTTGACGGCTTCCCCGGCGCCATCGCCCGCCTCCACGGCGCCTATAACGCCCTGAACTCCGTCTGGCCCACCACCTGGTCCCCCAACGTCCTCATCGATGCCTGGCAGACCGGCGATCGCATGAGCTACCACCCCGAAACCGCGCACCAGGAAATCGCGCGTTTCCCGCAGCTCTATACACAGAGCCGGGCCGCCGTCCAGGCACTTATCGATAAAGAAAACCAGTTGGGCACCCAACCCGGATCGGGCGCCCATCGCCAAAATCCCGAGCAGGTGCATCTCTACTTCAATCGCGCCGCCGCCCTCCTCAAAGACGGCGTGCCTCCGCAATAAGAAATCTCACTCCGAGCGAAGAGCCGGGTTTGGATCTTGCCCGCGGTGCAGGATGCTTCCGGCGCGCAGCCACGGGAGCATCCGTAGCGAATCGGAATGCTCTCGTCACCCCAACGCTGCGCGCGGAGGGAATCGGTTGCGCAGCGGCCGAAAAAATCGGACGCGGTGCATGGGCCCGAGTGCGCACAACCTGGCCTGACTCGACCCCGGAAGCGCAGAGCCGAAAGGCTTCTGCCTGGCCCGCGCACAGGCGGGACAGCAGGCGCGATCGCCTCGTGTGCATGACCTGACACTTGCAAAGAGACGGCTCGTTTTGAAAGGCCACGTCTTCACAGCCTGCGGAAAATCGCTGGGCTTTAGCCCCTGAGGCTCGTTCTTCCTAAGCCGCGACCACTTTTCCGCAAGCCGTTCAGCCGTGCCGAAAATGCCCAAAAGAGTCTCCGGCTTTGAGCCCCGCATTTTCTCAGGGACGCCATCTCGCCTCCAAAACGGAAACGTGTCAGGGCATGGCTTCAGCCATGCCGAAACGCCCAAAAAAGAGTCTCGGGCTTTGAGCCCGGCGTTTCCCATACCCGCACACCATCTCACCTTCGTGACGGAAACGTGTCAGGGCATGGCTTCAGCCATGCCGCAACCCGCTCAAAAGAGGTTGGGCTTTAGCCCCTGAGGCACGTTCTTCCCAGGCCGCGACGACCTTTTCCGCAAGCCGTTCAGTCGTGCCGAATCAAGCCCCTATTTGCGGATGAAATACATCAGCCAGCTCGCCGCGATCACCGAGCCCACAAACAGCGCCCAGCAATAAAGCCCGTACCGCACCATCGCGCGCGGCGTCGACCGCTGCGTGATCGCGAAGACCACCGACGCAAACGTGGCAAACAGCAGAACCGAAGTGAAGTGGGAGGGCGCGAGCACTAGACCTTCCTCCCAATGCGCAAATTATGCGCGTCCACCGCGGCCACGAAATTCAGCAGCCCCGCAACGACTACAAATTTCGTCCCGTAGTCGGCTGTCACCAGTTGCACCGTGCTCGCCCCCAGCGAGAAAAGCCGCGCCACAAAATACAGGATTCCCGTTCCCAGGTCTCCCGCGAAGCCCAGCATGTCCAGCGGATCGCCGGTATTCGGCGCATACACCTTGGCCTGCATCGCAATCCCCAGCGAGAACATCGCCGTGATCGCGACAAACAGCAGCAGCGCGCGAATCCAGTGCCGTGTCAGCAAATGTCCCGCCCCCGGCACAAGCCAGCCAAGCAGAAGGGCGGAGTAGGCGAAACCCTGGGTTTGGGGAGCTGCGGGTGTCTGCGCTTTCGAGGCCATCTCGATTGATAATACAGGGGCCACGCAGCAGGGTGAAGCGGTGACTCGAACCGCTGCCGCAGCCACCGAGAATATCTCAGGAAAAATTGTCATCCCGCCCGAAGCCCCTCCAGGATCTTCCCAGCGGTGCACCATCCCTCTCGGCGCTGAGTGGAGGGCCTGGCCTGAGCAAGGCGTCGTCAGGACGCCGCGTTGAACGCCCTCGCAGCAGAATGAGCAGCAACGATCAACGCAGCTCCCCGCGAAGGATCGTCGACTCCGACTCCCTACTCCCTACTCCCGACTCCCCGCTCCCCGTCCTCACCGCATACACCGACCCCCGCGCCCCAATAAACAGCGTCTTCCCATCCTTCCCCCCAAAACACAAGCTCCCCGGCCGCTCCGGAACCTCCAGCACCCCCTCTTCTTTTCCGTTGCGATCGTAGACGACCACCTCACCGCTCGCGATATACACATTTCCCGCCGAGTCCTCCACCACCGACGTCCCGCCCCGCTCTGCAAACAACTCCGTCTTTAGCTTCTCGCCCGATTCCAGAGTCGCTCGCCACGTCTTCGCGTCGTCCTCGCTGACGACGAAATGCGAGTCCCCCACCGCCAACGGCGCCAACTCCGAGCTCTCCAGCAGCGGACGCCATCTCCAGCTCGCCGCCCCGCCCATCACCGCCACCTGCGTCCCCGGCGCATAGAAATAATCGCGCTCCTGCGGCTCCAGCCCGCTCCGGATCGCCGTGTTGCTCCCCATTCGATACGTGTAGCCCACGTGCCCCAGCAGCCGATCCAGAAACACCAGCTCGTTATGCAGACCCACCGGCAGCAGCAGCACCGTCCCCGGCCGCGCCACGCCTTCGCCGTTGATCTGCGACAGCGTCCCCGTCGCCGCATCCACCGCCATCACCGTCTTCTCCCGGTTCACCGCCAGCAGCTCGCCCCGTCCCGCCGCATCGACGCCCGCCCACCCCAGCACCTGCGGCGAATCCTTCCCCGTGTCCGACAACAGCGACACCTTTTCCGTCTCTGCCCCTTGCATGTCCAACTCGATCCGGTAAATCCTGTGCCGCGCCGAGTCGCTGAAATACACCGTGCCGTCGGGACCCGCCGTCAGCCCATCCGCATTGCTGAACCCCGTCGCCACCCGCTCCAGCTTCGCTCCCGGCGCAAACGCCTCGGGCAGCGGCAGCGCCGCGCCCGGCTGCGCGTCCTTATCGATAGCGAAGTGGACAAAATGATGCGCCCGCACATCCACGCCGCCATCGTCCAGATGCACGCTGTTGTCGAACGCCAGCCGCGTCTGGCTGAAGACCTTCACGTTGTCGAACTGCACTCCGTCCGCATCCTGCGCCACCACCGCATACAGCTTCGGCAGCACCGTTCGCGACACGCGATACATATACGTGTTCGCGAACGTCACATCGTGCACGTCCTTCAACTCCACCGGCACCGCATCCTGCCCCGCGGGATTCTCCTCTTCCGTCTGCAGGTCGTAGATCCGCCAGTGCTGCACCTTCTCCAGCCGCACCTCGTTCTCCATGTGGTGCTCGCAGGAAAACTGATAGATCGCCCCCGGCCGCGTCGTGTCCTCGATCACCAGCCCCGCCTTCGCCGTCGTCGCATGCGACCAGATCCCCCGCAGCACTCCTCCCCCGCCCTTCACCCACAGACTGGGATACTGCCCATTCGCCTCCATCGGGGTTCGCTGCGCGCGTGGCAACGGCGGCGCGGCCGCCGGCTCCAGCGCCTGCACATACTCGCTCCGCCCCTCCCAAAAATCCACGTCCTCCAGCAGCGAATGCTCGCCCGCCTGCCACTCCACCCCCATGGCTCGCGGATTCCCATTCCCCGTCGCGATCCCGATCCCCGTCACAATATTTCCGCCGCCCTCCGGCGCCACCACCATCGCGATCGGCGCTCCCTTTCCTGCAAACTCCGCGTCACGATCCGCCAGCACAAACTGCGTAGTAAAAGGACTGAACCCGATCATCACCGTATCGCCCCACAACCACAGAGGCCCCCGCAGCCGATAAAACCCGCTCGGAAAATACAGCACCCGATGGTTATCGATCGCCTTTTGGATCGCCTTCGTGTCATCGGTCACCCCATCGCCTTTCACGCCCAGCGTCCGCACATTCACCCAGGTATTCTGCGGAGGCAGCGCCGGAATATCCGTCGCCAGCGTCGCCTTCTCCGCCTGTTCCTCCTCCGCCGCACTCAGCGCCTTCTCCCGATGCGTCTCCTGAATGCCCCGCGCCCGCCCATCCGCAGCAATCTCCAGCCCCAGCGTGAACCGTTGCTCAACAAACCGCCCCTGCACCCCCACTCCCGGCTCCCGGCTCCCAGCTCCCGGCTCGGCCACAAAGTGGCCAACGCCGTCGCAGACGACATCTTCCAGCGTGACCTCGTTCCGCACATTCTCGTCATCCCCCAGCTTCAGCACCGCGTCCCGTATATCCCGCATGACAAGATCCCGTCCGTACAACTGCTCCACCTGTCCCTTCGGAATCTCCACCGCCACCGGCACGTTCACGAACCGGTCCCGCACCAGCGTCATCCCCGCCTCGTGCGTCGCGATCGCCGCCTTCGTCTGCCCGTCAAAACTCGAATCCATCAGCAGAAACTGCCACGCCGGCGACGTCTTCCCCGTCTCGATCCCGTACTGCCCGCCGTGCACATGAATGTCGTACGCCTGATTCCCCACCTGCTCAATCGCTGCCCTCGCCCCGCCCAGCTCGAAATTCGCATGCGCCACAAAGCTGTGCTGCGCCACGTTGAACCGCACCGCCACCGCCTCCGGATTCCCCGCTCCAATTTCAAAATCGATATTCGCAACCGCGCTGAAGAAGGTGAACTCGCTCGCATCCGCCACCATCGCCGGCGGTTTCGGCCGCTCGTCCGTGAACCAAAGCATCGGTGTCAGCCCAGTCCCGCCGAACCCCGGTGTGTGCGGCGCCACTACAAACACGGGCCGCTTCGCCCCATACCCAATCAGCCGAATTCCCGCCCACACCAGCACCCCGTGCCCCAGCCGATACCGCCCCTCCGGCACAAACACGATCCCGTGATGCACCGTCGCCTGCGCCTGGTCGATCGCCCGCTGCAGCGCACCCGCATCATCGGCCACCCCATCGCCCACCGCCCCAAACTCCGCCCTGGTCAGATACACCGCATGCCCATCGTCCGGCCGCAGCGGATAAACACTCTGCGCCCCCGCCATCCCAACCCCCGCTCCGCACACCACCGCCGCCACCCATGCCGCCAGGACTGCCCGCCGCAAACCCATCCGCGCCCTCTCTCCCGCAACGCACCATTCTCACCGAGCCCACTGCGGCCCCACAAATCGTCCCCCGTCCAGCGCGGCGCCGCAGCGAGCCATATAGCGTGCCCAGCCCCACGCCCAACCCCACCCGGCCTCACATCCAACCCACCCCAATGACCCCGGCTACCCGGCTCGCCCCGCACCCCACCGCTGCCGCGAGCCCTGAGCCAGCCCAACCCCCAACCAGCCCGCATTCAACTCACACCCAACCCCACCCACCCGACATCCAACCAACCCCAATGACTCCGGCCACCCGGCTCACCCCCTACCCCACCGCTGCCGCGAGCCCTGAGCCAGCCCAACC
>DATASQ010000042.1:0-10322 GCA_036269135.1 Acidobacteriaceae bacterium | reverse complement strand
GTGCTCGAGCTGCGGCGGGTTTCCAGGCTGTTTGCCGGCATTCCGGCCGTCGATCGCGTCAGCTTCGCCGCGCGCCCCGGCGAGGTCACCGGCTATCTCGGCCCCAACGGCTCCGGCAAGTCCACGACGATGAAGATGATCACCGCCCTGATCGAGCGTTCCGGCGGCGAGATCCTCTTCGACGGCCGCCGCATCGAGGACGACCTCATCGCCTACAAGCGGCGCATGGGCTACGTCCCCGAGGAGCCCTCTCTCTACACCCATTTGTCCGCGGTCGAGTACCTGACCATGGTGGCGGAGCTGCGCGGCCTCGACGACCGCCGTTCGAGCCGGCAGATTGAGGCCCTCCTGACGCTCCTCTCGCTGCACGACGACCGCCACGCCTCAATCAGCGGCTACTCCAAAGGCATGCGGCAAAAGGTCCTCATCGCCGCGGCCCTCCTGCACAATCCCGACCTCATCCTGCTCGACGAGCCCTTCTCCGGCCTCGATGTCGGCTCGGCCCTCATGCTGCGCAGCCTGATCCAGCAACTCGCCGCGCAGGGCAAGGTCGTGCTCTTCAGTTCCCATGAGCTGGATACCGTGGAACGCGTGAGCCATCGGGTCGTGATCCTCCACAAAGGCAAGATGGTGGCCGACGACTCGATCGCCAACTTGCGCGCGCTCATGTCTCTCGACTCGCTCGAAGCCATCTTCTCCGAGCTCGCCGTGGAGCAGGATACCGATGCCGTAGCCCGCGAATTGGTGAACGTGATCAGCAGGTAACCGTGCTGGTTACAGAGAACGGGAGTTAACCATGCTGCGTAGCTTCATCGAACGGCTGCCGCGGGAATTCCGGGTGCTCTACCGCCAATTCCTCCTGCGCGTGGTGGATCTGGAGGCGCTCTCCGTGCATGCCGACGTGCCGCGCTTCCTCGGTCAGCTTGCCGGCGTTCTGATCCTGATCGACGTGTTTACCACCATCGGCTTCCTCTTCTTCGAGGCAGGGAGACCGGGCCTGCAGGGCGCGGGCGTGATCGCCGCGATGTTGCGGCACGCGCAGGGCCTCGTCTCGATGATGATGCTGGTCACCGGTCTCATCGCCGTGGTCAGCTGGGACGCCATCTTTCCCGACCGTCGCGACGTGATGGTGCTCGGGCCGCTGCCGGTGCGTCCCGGCATGATTCTCGCCGCGAAGGTGGCAGCCAGCGTCGCGGTGGTCGGCATCGCCCTCCTCTCGCTGGCCAGCGGCATGGGTCTCGTCGTGCCGCTGGTAGCCGGCTCGTGGCGAGTCTTTGCCGGCTATTGGATCGGCATGGCCGCCGCCTGCGTCTTTGTCTATGGCGCGGTCCTCGCGCTGCAGGGGCTCATGGCGCTGGCTCTCCCGCGCAAGGCCTTTCTGCGCCTCTCGGCAGTCTTGCAGCTGATGGCGTTTGCCTGGTTCGTCGCGAGCTATTTTCTCGAGCCCGGCCTGGCAGGGCTCGACTGGTTGGAATCTGCGGCGGCGCGGGGCGCCCTGAACAGCTGGCCCTCGTACTGGTTCCTGGCCATGGAGCTGCAGATCGCCGGCCGCCTCCCTTCCGCGATGCGCGGCCTGGCGTTGCGCGCATGGATCGCGCTGGCCGCCGTCGTCGTCGCGGCCGCAGCCTCGCTGCTGCTCTCCTACTTCCGCACCATGAAGAAGACCGTCGAGCAGCCGGATCTTGTCCCCGGCCGTCGCGGCTGGCGCTGGTCTCCACGCCTCGGCGGCAAGGTCGAGACCGCGGTCGTCCGTTTCACCGCGCGGGGACTGGCCCGCAGCCGGCATCATCGCGTGATGGACGCGTTCTACTGGGCCATTGTCTTCGCGATTGCGGTTTCGACGCTGAACGCCGAGCATGCGGCCGGCTGGCATCTGCCCGTCACCCAGGGCTACCTGATGCCGACCCTCACCATGATGTGTCTCGCGATCGTCGGGCTGCGCAGCACCTTTGCCCTGCCGGTTTCGCTGCACGCCAACTGGGTTCTCCGCGTCACCCAGCTCAATCCGTCGCAACAATATATAGCGGGAGCTCGCCGCGCCTTGTTGCTGCTGTCCGCCGCGCCGGCCTGGGGATTGGCCGCCCTGCTCGGGCTCGGCTTCCGCCCCTGGGCGCAGGTGGCCGAGCATCTGGCCCTGCTGGCCGCGGTTGGCTGGATCCTCTCCGAGCTCTGCCTCCTCGGCGTGTCGAAGATTCCCTTTGCCTGCTCGTATCTCCCCGGCAAAACCAACGTCCAGTATCTCTTCTGGGCGTTTGTGGCGATCTTCTTTCCACTGGCCATGTCCCTGGCGAATGAGGAGGCGCGCCTGCTGGGCGATCCGGTACGCTTCGCGGCGATGCTCGCGATCCTGACAGCCGTGGCCGCCGGCTTGTGGGCGCTGAACCGTCATCGGGCGCAGTCTGCGGTGCTCTATTACGAGGAGCCGGAGCCGGTCGTCATTCAGACCCTGGGCCTTGGCTCCTTTATAGAGAGGTAGATCGCTGGAGGTGAACTGCGCGCCTTGCGGGGTAACACTTCGCAGAGACTCCCCTGAATTACCAGAAATTGCCCCAATGGGGGAATCCGCAACGACAACTGTGGCGTAATCATGGGGCATCGCATCTGGTGCGCCGATGCCCAATATCTATCTCTATCGCTATCCGTTCGACGAAACAGGCAGCTCGCTCCTCACCTTTGCGGAGACGCTGGCGGCCATGCAGGAGCTCGAGCGGCAACTCAACGCCATGCTCAAGCCGGACTGGCGCTGGTGCGACCTGCGCCTGGCCATCGTCGAACGCCACCCCACCTATGTCGTCTACGACGTCACCCATCGCGACGAATGGATGGGGCGCGCCGTGGTGATGCCCTATTGCGCCGATCCGCCGAAGAAGCAGCCGGAAACCGCCATCGCTCAGGCTCTCTACGACAAAATCCGCAGTCGCGGCAATCCGGAATAAGCCTGAGGGGGCTGAACGATTCGACGATGCCCCATAGATCGCCGCCCCCTGCACCCGCCTCGTCCCATCCCCTCGTCTCACCCGCCCGCAGCTTGTCAGATGAGGCTGTCATCCTTCTGAGACGAAGGGAAGCCAAGACGAAGGACCTGCGGTTGTTCTCCGCCGCTTGCTCCACCCCTGCCCCTTCCCGCCATAGCCCGCCCTGAGCCAAGGGACCGCAAGCGACCGAGTCGAACCAGAGCAGCCAGAGCGGGAAAATGCGAACCTCGACAGACCGTTTTGTGTCAGGGCGCGACTTCAGTCGTGGCGCCTGTGCCCAAATCAAGCCCGCTTGAGCCGCTGAGGGCACTCTCATTCGGAATTGGGTCGGAGGCGGCTTCTTCTTCGGGAGCCTGTCTGGGGCTGGCGATTACGCCGCCGCGCGAAACGGCTTAAGCCTCTTCCGCCCTGCCTGCCCCAGGTCGTAACCTGCATCCCCGGCCAGACGAGCCATATCTCGGGAGAGATGAACTCACAGCGCAAGTTTATGTCGCCAACCTATTAACCGACCGATAAACAGCAACAGCGGTGCATCACAGGATTAAGTAAGGTGTTATAGGTCAGGACTCTTCGGTTCGCTTTGACAAACGACTAACTACCTGTCAATAACATCTTGCTGTCGATTCATCTTCGTGATATATGTACTCGATCAATTGTAATAAATGAGAGCTCTTCTCGAGTAACCTCCCCATTGCATTTCCCCGATCCGCCCAGCGTCTGCCAGATCAGACCCAGGAGTGTGTCGAAATGGGAACAATGTGGGCTTCGCGGGCTGCATTCAGCCTGATAACCCTTGTAGGGTCATTGTGTCTTCTGTCCCCGGCTAAGGCTGCAGTGCCGCAGTGCCCCGCTGTCCCCCTTCCTTTGAGCCAACTGCAATTGCCGGGCAAAGCAATCGATGTCACTGCGATCACGCCAGGGTCCCTCTATGACGGATCCGTTTCTAACGTGCGAATTGACGGGACCAATCTGGATAGCGCCTGGTCGATTCTTCTTTGTCCGAAACCTGCAGCCAGTAAGCCCAGTGAAGCGCCCCCCACTGCCGTTGTTGAAGTTGCCAAATCCACCTCAGCGTCGTTGCAAATGATGTTAACCGCAGCGCCCGGAACAGCCGGCGAGTATAGCGTGTATTTCCTGAACGCAGACAAGGTCTATGACAGTACCCGGACCATCAGCATCGCATCGTCCGCCGATACAAAGTATGTTTCCTGCGCGGCTCCCGCAAATCGGGGTGAACCGGACGCCAATATCGCCTGCTCCTTTGTGCCCCTTTCGTACGAAACCGAACTGGAAGTATTCGGTAAGGGTGTTGCCAATCGCTTTATTGCTGTCGAGGTCATCGTGCGCAATAAAAACTCTGACCTCGAGTACCTTCTCCAGGACTTACGCATTGGCACCCCCGACTTCATGCTCTCCAGCTATGACAAACGAATTCCGCAGGGCGTTTCCCAGAAGCAGGAGCAGTTCAGTGCCCGTGCGATTATTGTTCGGGTCACGGCGGCAGCCGCCAGCGTATTAACGGGCGTCGCCGGTTTTGCCGGAAGCCAACTGCTCCAGTACACTGCCAACGTTTACGCGGGACCTTTTCAAACCGGCCTCCAGAGCGCCATTCCTGACTTGAGCGCGGCGGAGCTCTCGCGGCTCGACAACCTCGCGTTTTCTGAATCGTCAGAAGTCATTCCGAAGAATAGTGCCCTCGCCGTGGTTGGATTTGTCCCGGCAGACTATCTGTGTCCAGCTGCGAATCCCTCGGTCGACCTTGGCAGGCACTTGTTTGGCTGGGTTATGCCAAAGCGAAACGCATTCTCAACGTACAGTGGAGCGGATCTTAGGAACCTCTTTGTCGATTTCACTGTACAGGTGGCTGGAACTCACGTTCAGGAAGTCAATCCCTCCGGCAAGCCAACTTTGAAAACTCTGATTCCCCCGGCGGCGAGCTATTCGCTCGCCGCGCTTCAAAAAACAGGTGTCGCCGTAGAGGGTTCGGCACTGAGTGCCGTAGCTAAGGTTGAGTTAGTGAGCTCTGACGGCAAGACTGTCATTCCTGCCGCGCTCAAACCGATCGCGGGAGAGACTTCGGTGGACCCGAACGTCGCGCAACTGGTCATTTCTGGTGGCGGCTATCCACAGGGGGATTATCAGATCCGCTTCATCTTGTCGGATGGTACCAGCGTTCAGACCGATCCGAAGATCACGATCACTACCCCTTAGCCAATGCGGCTGGCCCTGAGGCAGTCTGCTTCAAAGCACCTCTCCCGGATGCGGTAGCCTCCCCGCACCCCCGCACCCCCGCACCCCCGCACCCCCGCACCCCGCACCTGCACCCTGCGCCCCCTGTCAAGCCTTACCGAAGTTTTCTCCCTCATTCCAAAGGCCTTAAAGTGCCAAAGAAATTCACCCAATCTGCTATACTGGATGTATTGAAGTGCAGAAAGAAAAAGGCTCCGCCCACGCGGAGCCTTTTCCATTTGTGGCCGGCCATGCGGCCGCCCGCTTCTGCTCCGAACTCCCTCATTGGAAAGGGTCTCTTATGCCAAACCCCGCCCCGGCCGACACCCCGGCCACCCTCCCCGATCACGTTCCGCAACCCACCCGCCGCTGCCGCCACCTCACCGTCAAAGGCCTCCAGTGCCGCAGCAGCGCCATCCGCAAACACGATTACTGCTTCAATCACAAGCACTTCCGCCACCCACAATGCCCCGAGAAAGGCCCCAAAGTCGTCGTGCCCCTCCTCGAAGACCTCGCCACCGTCCAGGTCTTCCTCAGCCAGATCGCCCAGGGCCTCCTCTCCGGCCGTCTTACCTCCGCCGAGGCCCGCAGCCTCGCCTACACCTGCCAGATCGCCTCCGGTACCTTCGCCCGTCCCCTCGCCCAGCGCCCCAGAAAGGCGGCTGAGGATGTCCCCGTCCGCGAGCCGGTCACCGAAACCGCCTCCACGCCGGACGGCGCCACCCTCGGTCCCGTCGAACCCTACCTGGGACCGGACGGCAAGCCCGACCCCCGCTGGCTCATCGGTAAATATCAGTTCGAGCGCGAATGCGAGCGCAACGGCTGGCCCGTCCCCGATGACTTCGGCGACTTTCCCGCCATTGGCTGGCTCACCGGTCAGGAGATCGCTGCCAACATGGGTAATATGGACGCCCTCGAAGCCCTCTATCGCGCCCGCCTCACCGTCATGCGCGAAGAACAGTGGGCGCGCGAAAGCCAGGCTTCTCTCGCTGCTGGTCTCCCCGATCCCCATGCCGGCCAGCGCTCCTGCGAATTCCACTACCACCGCTGCCGCGGTCCCTTCACCATGGACTGCTGTGATCGCTGCAAGAAGAAGGAAGGGCAGCAGGATCCGCCCTCAACCATCAACCAGATCTCCCATCTGCCCCTCGCCACCGCTCTGTGAAATCTTCAACTTAGCGGTGTTGTCGATCTCGACAACGCCGCTATCTCCCTCAAAACAAAGCGCAATTTCGATACCCCACCCCCACCCCGGGGGGGTGGGGTATCTTTTTCTCTCCCCCCTTCGTCCCCACCTCTCCCAATTTGACGCCATTCCCAACTATTGCTATTCTCAAAAAGCTGCCTTAACCCTTTGTTCCGCCTGTCGGATAGGGGTGGAAGGGAGTCGGCTCAGAAGCGCCGGATCGGCAGTTTGGGTCTGGCATAGGCTTCCCGGCCGGGAATAGCGGTCTTGATCGCAACGGGTCTGCGACATCCGTCACCCTTGACGGACTATGCGGACCGGAACTTCGAAACGGAATCGATTCCAGATGCTCCGTGGGAACGCGGGGCAGAAGGCACGCTCGGTCACCGTCGTGAGTTCTCGTCTGAGCAGGGAAGTTGGAACGGACGCGCAGCCATCGGGCTTCACTGCGGCCTGCATTCTTTGAGATGCGGGATCGCCGGGGAGGCGAACGATTGTGCGCGTGGTGTGCGTGAGCAGTTGAGCAGGGATCGGAAAGGTTAAGGAGTCAAGGTTTGCCGACATTCAACCAGCTGGTGAGAAAAGGACGGACGGCGCCCCGCTACAAGACGGCGTCGCCGGCGCTGCAGGGATCGCCGCAGCGGCGTGGGGTGTGCACCCGCGTGTATACGCAGACCCCGAAGAAGCCGAACTCCGCGCTGCGGAAGGTGGCCCGCGTGCGGCTGACCAACGGCATCGAGGTCACGACGTATATCCCCGGCATCGGCCACAACCTGCAGGAGCACTCGATTGTGCTGATCCGCGGGGGGCGTGTGAAGGATTTGCCGGGCGTGCGCTATCACGTGGTGCGCGGCACGCTGGATTCGGTGGGCGTGGCTGGGCGGAACCAGGGGCGGTCGAAGTACGGGACCAAGCGGGCCAAGGGCGGCGCCGCCAAGAAGTAAGCCGGTAGCCTGTAGCCGGTGGCCGGTAGCAAAAGCGCGCCCTGCGGGCGCAAGGATTGGAAGATGCCGAGAAAAGGACATATCGCGAAGCGGGAAGTGGTGGCGGACCCGGTGTACAACTCGACGCTGGTGACGAAGTTCATCAACTCGATGATGTATGAGGGGAAGAAGTCAACGGCGCAGGGGATTTTCTACACCGCCATGACCAACATGGAAGCGAAGGGCGGCGGGACGGATGCGCTGACGCTGTTCAAGAAGGCCGTGGAGAACTGCAAGCCGCTGCTGGAAGTGAAGTCGCGGCGCGTGGGCGGCGCCAACTACCAGGTTCCAGTGGAAGTGAATACGGACCGGCGGACGTCGCTGGCGATCCGCTGGCTGGTGAGCTACGGGCGGGCGCGCGGCGAGAAGGGCATGGTCGACAAGCTGTCGAACGAGCTGCTGGATGCGGCCAACGGACGCGGCGCGGCGATGAAGAAGAAGGAAGACGTGCACCGCATGGCGGAAGCCAACAAGGCGTTTGCGCATTATCGCTGGTGATCGGCGGGGCCGACCGCCAGCAGAGTTTAGGGATTAGGGTTTAGGGATTAGAAGAACAAAGCCCCGGACCCGAAGATTCACCGACAGATTTAACCGCGGGCGTGAGACGTCCGCAAGAAGCAAAAGAGAGAGAACATTGTGCCGCGACTAGTACCGCTCAATCGTTGCCGGAACATCGGAATCATGGCGCACATCGACGCCGGAAAGACGACGACGACCGAGCGCATTTTGTTTTACACGGGCATCACCCATCGGATCGGCGAGGTGCATGAAGGCACCGCGACGATGGATTACATGGAGCAGGAGCAGGAGCGCGGGATCACCATCACGTCGGCGGCGACGACCTGCACCTGGAAGAATATTCGCGTCAACATTATCGATACGCCGGGGCACGTGGACTTCACGGCCGAGGTGGAGCGGTCGCTGCGCGTGCTGGATGGCGCGGTGGCGCTGTTCGACTCTGTCTCCGGCGTGCAGCCGCAGACCGAGACGGTGTGGCGGCAGGGCGATAAGTACAAGGTGCCGCGCATCTGCTTTGTGAACAAGATGGACAAGGCGGGCGCGGACTTCGAGCACGTGATCGAGACCATCCGCAAGCGCCTGGGCGCGCGGCCGGTGGCTACGCAGATCCCGATCGGGGCGGAAGCGAAGTTCAAGGGCGTCGTGGACCTGATCGAGATGAAGGCCATCCTGTGGCACGACGAGACCATGGGCGCGGAGTACTCGGAAGAGCCGATTCCCGAGGATCTGAAGAAGAAGGCGGAAGCTTTCCGCATGCAGCTGATCGAGACGGTCGCGGAGAACGACGACGAGATGCTGCACAAGTTCCTCGAAGGCGAGACGCCGACGGCCGAGGAGCTGAAGGCGGCGCTGCGGCGGGCGACCATCGAGATGAAGGTGTTCCCGGTGCTGTGCGGCTCGGCATTCAAGAACAAGGGCGTGCAGACGCTGCTGGATGCGGTCGTGGATTACCTGCCCAGTCCGCTGGATGTGCCGCCGGTGCAGGGTATCGATCCGTACCATGCGGGCGTGACGCTGACGCGCGAGGCGAAAGACGAAGAGCCGCTGTCGGCGCTGGCATTCAAGCTGATCAACGATCCGTACGGGAAGCTGGGGTTCATCCGGCTGTACTCGGGCAGTCTGAAGACCGGCGACACGGTGTTGAATCCGCGGTCGGGGCGCACGGAGCGGGTGGGGCGTCTGGTGAAGATGCACGCCAACAAGCGCGAGGAGATCACGGAAATCTACGCGGGCGATATTTGCGCGTGCGTGGGGCTGAAAGAGATCAAGACGGGGGACACGCTGTGCGATCCGCATCATGCGATTGCGCTGAGCGCGATTGATTTCCCGGAGCCGGTGATTTCGGTAGCGGTGGAGCCGAAGACCAAGAGCGATCAGGAGAAGATGGGCGTGGCGCTGGCGCGGCTGGCCGATGAGGATCCCACCTTCAAAGTGCGGACGGATATCGATTCGGGGCAGACGATTATCAGCGGGATGGGCGAGCTGCACCTCGAGATTCTGGTCGACCGCATGAAGCGCGAGCACAAGGTCGAAGCGAATGTGGGCGAGCCGCGGGTGGCCTTCCGCGAGACGGTGCGCAAGACGACCGAGGCGGAAGGCAAGTACATCCGGCAGACGGGCGGCTCGGGCAACTACGGGCACGCGAAGATTCGTCTGGAGCCGAACGAGCCGGGCAAGGGCGTGGAATTCATCAACGAGATCAAGGGCGGTTCGGTGCCGAGGGAGTACGTCAAGCCGATCGAGCAGGGCATTCGCGAGGCGGCGCAGGGCGGCATTCTGGCCGGCTACGAAGTGGTGGACTTCAAGGCGATTCTGTACGACGGCAGCTATCACGAAGTCGATTCGAACGAAATGGCCTTCAAGATTGCCGGATCGCTGGCGTTTAAGGAAGCGGCGCGCAAGGCTTCGCCGGTGCTGCTGGAGCCGGTGATGGCCGTGGAAGTGACGGTTCCGGAAGAACACATGGGGACGATCATTGGCGACATCAACTCGCGGCGCGGACGCATCGAGGGGATGGAGCACGTGGGCGGCTCGCAGGTGATCAAGGCGATGGTGCCGCTGAAGGAGATGTTCGGGTACGTGAACGATATCCGTTCGTCGACCCAGGGCCGCGCCTCGTACACCATGCAGTTTGCGCGGTATGAAGAGGCTCCGCGGATGATTTCCGAAGAGATCATCGGGCGGAATCAGGGCAAGTAGGCCGGGCAGGGATTTTTGGGGCTGGTGCCGGACAGCCGGCGCTCCGTTGAGAAACAAGTAGTACAAGCTACGAAAGGGAATCAGGACTTTTATGGCGAAGGAAAAGTTTGACCGGTCGAAGCCGCACGTAAACGTGGGGACGATTGGGCACATTGATCACGGGAAGACGACGTTGACGGCGGCCATCACGAAGGTGCTGTCGAAGCACAATCCGAAGATTGCGTTTCGCTC
>DATASQ010000041.1:0-133206 GCA_036269135.1 Acidobacteriaceae bacterium | reverse complement strand
GCCTACATGGACTCGGGCACGGATAACAACAACACCATCTACTGAGAAACGGCTGTTGCCGGGGACGAACATGGCAGAGCCACGGATTGCCGATGTTCTGGCCATCGCGGCACATCGCGACGACGTGGAGCAGACCTGTGGCGGGACCTTACTGCGCCTGCGCTCCATCGGTGTTTCGACGGCGATTCTGGATTTGACTCGTGGAGAGGCAGGAACTCGCGGCTCCGCTGAGGATCGAGCCGCGGAAGCCACCGAGGCTGCGCGCATCCTCGGCGTGGGTTGGCGCGAGGCTCTGGATATTCCGGATGGACGCGTCGAAAATACCCTGGAGAATCGACTAAAGATCGTCGACGCGCTGCGGCGCGTTCGGCCACGCGTGGTTATTCTTCCCTACTGGAGCGGCCGCCACCCGGACCACTACAACGCGGCCACCCTGGGCTATGAGGCATGTTTTCTCTCCGGGCTGGCGAAGATCGAAACCGGAGCGGCACCGCATCGCCCCTTCAAGATTGTCTACGCTGCGCTCTACGCCGATGTGCGCCCCAGCTTCGTGGTCGACATTTCGCCCTTCATCGAAGAACGTCATCGGGCGCTGATGGCGTACCCCTCGCAATATGCCAATCAGTCTGCCGGCAGCGGCCTGTTCGTTCCCGAGGAAGAGATCCGCGAGCGTACCTTTGCGGAGGCTCGTCATTATGGGACCCTGGCCGGCGTTCGCTATGCGGAGCCATTCGTCCAGAAAGAAGTGGGACTGGTGGACGATCTGACTCTGATTCCCGTGCAGTCGTTCTAAACCGATTCAGTTTGCATCGGATTCAACGGTCATCTGGACTTGCCTCATGCAACCGTGTACAGTGGCCTGCGATATTGGCATCGAACTTTACCGGGGGGATGAGCGGGCGTGAACCTGACCACCATCGACTGGCTCATCATGCTGCTGTACTTCGCTTTTGTGCTGGGCATCGGCTTTGCACTGAAGCGGTACATGAAAACCAGCAAGGACTATCTGCAGGCGGGTCGATCGCTGCCCGCGTGGATCTGCGGTCTGGCCTTCATCTCGGCCAATCTGGGTGCGCAGGAAGTCATCGGAATGGGTGCTTCGGGCGCCAAGTATGGCATCGTCACCAGCCACTTTTACTGGATCGGCGCCATTCCCGCGATGATCTTCGTCGGCGTGTTCATGATGCCGTTTTATTACGGATCGAAGGCGCGCTCGGTGCCGGAGTTTCTGCGTCTGCGCTTTGACGAGAAAACGCGCGCGTGGAATGCATGCAGCTTTGCGGTGATGACGGTTTTTTCCTCCGGCATCTCGATGTACGCGATGGCGCGCCTGATCCAGACCCTGCACGTTTTCGACAAGCTTTTCATCAGTCTTGGCCTGCCGGTGGACTGGATCTTTCATTTCGCGATTCTTCTTTCGGCGATCATCGTGCTTTGCTACATCTTCCTCGGCGGCCTGACCAGTGCCATCTACAACGAGGTACTGCAGTTCTTCCTGATCGTTGCCGGTTTCCTGCCCCTGGTCTGGGTTGGATTGAAGAACGTGGGGGGCTGGAGTGGTCTGAAAGCCGCGCTTCCCGCCGCCTATATGCATTCCTGGAAAGGCATGGGCAGCGCGACCACCAACCCACTCGGCGTGGACTGGTTCCCCCTCGTCGCAGGTCTTGGCTTCGTCCTGTCGTTTGGATACTGGTGCACGGATTTTCTGGTCATCCAGACGGCGATGGCAGCGAATTCCGAGGAGTCGGCGCGCCGGGTTCCGCTGATTGCCGCGGTTCCAAAGATGTTTTTCCCGTTTCTGGTGATTTTGCCGGGATTGATCGCGATCGGCACACCCATGGTGACGCAGCACGTGATGGGTTCGGCGACGCCGGTGGGGATGACGGCGGCCACGGCCGGCTCAGAGGATCTCAATGCGGGTCGAGGACTGATCCCGGCGAAAGTTGATCCGGTCAGCGGCAAGGTGATGCTCGACACGCATGGCCAGCCGGTGCTTGATTACGACCTTGCCATTCCGAACATGCTGCTGCACTACTTCCCTACCGGGATTCTGGGCCTCGGACTGACTGCCCTGCTGGCGAGCTTTATGTCCGGCATGGCGGGCAATGTGACCGCATTCAACACGGTCTGGACCTTCGACATTTATCAGTCCTACATTCACAAAGGCGCCAGCGATGCGCACTACCTGAAGATGGGACGATGGACGACCGTGGTCGGGATCCTCATTTCGATGGGGACCGCCTACGTCGTCCTTAGCTTCAACAACATCATGGACACGCTGCAGCTGGTCTTCTCCATCGTCAACGCGCCGCTCTTCGCCACCTTTCTGCTCGGCATGTTCTGGAAGCGCACCACCGGCCACGCGGCGTTCATCGGCCTCGTCACCGGCACCTGTGCCGCGGTGCTGCATCACGGCCTCACCGTCCCCGCCGACACCGCCACCGGCATCCACGGCGGCTGGCTCCATGTCGTCCACGTTTACCCCAGCGCCATGGCGCTCGATTTCTACCAGGCCATCATCGCCTTCAGCGTCAACTTCGTGCTCACCGTCGCCATCAGCCTCGTCACAAAGCCGCGGCCTGAACCCGAACTCGTGGGGCTCGTCTACTCGCTCACGCCTAAGCCGGTCGAGCATCACATGGCCTGGTATGCTCGTCCCACCGTCATCGGCGTCATTCTTCTGGTTATGCTGATCGGCCTCAACTTCGTCTTCCGGTAAGAGCAGGAGCCCCGCGCCATGAGTCTCGATCTCCGTATCCCCCTCGGCCTGCTGTTCTTCATCGTCGGCGCCCTGCTGACCGTCTATGGCGTCGTCACCCGCGGCAGCTCCATCTACGCGCGCTCGGCCGGGCTGGACATCAATCTCATCTGGGGCGCGGTAATGCTCGTCTTCGGGCTGACGATGTTCCTGCTCGGCCGCTACTCGCATCACCACCCGAAGCCGCTGCCGCATGAGCCTGCCGAGCGTCCGCACATCCCCGGCCACTGATGGAGGGGTCAAGCGGGGCCGGCTTTCCCTGAAAATTAACGATTGGCGCTTGCAAAACCCAGGATTTGCCGATAAATTTAACTAAACGGTTAGTTTAACTAACCAGTCAATCATGAACCGCTCCCATCCTTCCGTCGAAGCCGACAAATCCCGCACCCGCATCCTCCATGCGGCCATCCGCGAGTTCAGCGAGCATGGCCTGGCCGGCGCACGCACCGGCGCCATCGCCGCTGCCGCCCAGGTCAACAAGGCCCTGCTCTATTACTACTTTCGCGACAAGGAATCCCTGTACGGAGCCGCTTTGGAAGCCGTTGCCACTCAGCTCGCGGAGAGCGTTCTGGCCGTGCTCGACATGAAGTGCAGTGCCGGCGAGCGCCTTCTCCGCTTTGTGCTGCAGCACTTCGACCGCATCCTGAGCCAGCAGGGCTTTCAGGCGCTCATGCAGCAGGAGATGGTCCGCTTCCGCGACGGCCAGTCCAGCGCCATGAACATCCTTGCGAAAAAAGCATTCGAGCCCATCTTCCACCGCGCCGACCAGATTGTGCGGGAGGGGATGCGCTCCGGCGAGCTCTGCCGCGTTGACCCGCTCCAGATGATGTACGCCTCGCTCGGCGCTAATGTTTTCTATTTTCTCAGCGCACCGATGGTTCGCCTGGCCACGCCCTTCGATCCGCTGGAAAGCTCCTCCATTGCGGACCGGCGCCGGCTGGCTGTGGAATACCTCGGCCAGGCCATCTTCACCGACCGCGCGCACGGGGCGCAGCTCGCCCGCCAGGTGCTGGCCACGATGCCCATTCCGGAACACGCGTTCCAGGAGAAGAAGACTGCATGAAACCACGCAACCGGATCTTCATCATCATGGGCGTGCTCGCGGTGGTCGCGCTCGTCTGGTACTTACTGTCCACCGATCGCAGTACCGATCTGCAGCTGGTGGGCACGGTGGACGCCAACGAGGTGATCGTCAGCTCGCGCATCCAGGGGCTCATCACCTCTCTCGATGTCACCGAAGGACAGCACGTCACCGCCGGACAGCTGGTGGCCACCATTCAGGCCGAGGACCTGGCCGCGGTGCGGAATGCCGCGCAGGCCACCGTGAACGGCGCCCGCTACAAGCTCGCCGGTTCCCGGGATACAGAGCGCCAGACCGTCGGCCAGACCAGCGCGCAGGTGACCGCCGCCGAGGCCCAGCTGCGCGTGGCGCAGGCCGGCCTGGCCCAGGCGCACGCGCAATACGAGCATCAGGAAGCCGACACCAGCCGCGCCGTGGCGCTGGCCAAAGCCGGCGTGACCAGTGAGCAGACCCGCGACGAAATGGTCACCAGCCTGAACGCCTCCCGAGCCGCGCTCCAGTCCGCCCGCGAGAACGTCGCCGCCCAGCAGGCCGCGCTGAAGACCGCCGAAGCTAATCTTTATCAGGCCAAAGTCGCGGCGCAAACGGTCGACTCCACGCGCGCCGACCTGCGCAACGCCCAGGATCTGCTCGACCAGGCCCAGGTGCAGCTCGGCTACGCGAAGGTGGTCTCCCCGGTCACCGGCATCGTGAATGTGTGGGCCGCCCGGCAGGGCGAGGTCGTCTCCGCCACCACGCCGATTGTCACGATTGTCGATCTCTCGCAGACCTGGGTTTATGCACCGCTGCCCGAAACCCAGGCGGACGCCGTACAGCTGGGCGACAAGCTCCGCGTGGTCATGCCCAGCGGCGCGACGGTGTGGGGCACCGTCATCGCCAAGTCCGCGCTGGCTGACTTTGCCACGCAGCGCGACGTGAGCCGCCGCAAGCGCGATATTGAGACCGTCCAGATCAAGCTGCTGATCAACAATCCCGGCGAGCGCTACGTTCCCGGCATGATCGCCTACGTCTATGTCCCCAAAGACAAGCTGGTGCATCCATGACCGTCGAGAAACCAGCCAGCCAGCCGGAAGCGCCGCCCGCACCAACGCCGGCGATCGCGGTGGAGAACATTGTCAAGCGCTACGGGACCTTTGAAGCGGTCAAAGGCGTCAGCTTCGATGTGGCCGATGGCGAGATCTTCGGGTTGCTGGGTCCGAACGGCGCCGGCAAATCGACGCTCATCCGCATGATGACGACGCTGATTCCGGTGACCGGGGGCCGCGCCCTGATCGCCGGCCACGACGTGATGCGCGAGGCGGACACGGTGCGCCACCTCATCGGCGTCATCCCCCAGGCGCTGACCAGCGACGTCGATCTCACCGTCGAGGAGAATCTCTCCATCTACGCCAAGCTGTACGGCGTGCCGCGGGTGCAGCGCGAGCGCAATATCGCCGAGCTGCTGGAAGCCGTCGACCTGACCAAATGGCGGCAGGCCCAGACCAAGACGCTGTCCGGGGGCATGCGCCGTCGCCTGGAGATCGCGCGCGGCCTCGTCCACAGCCCGAAGATCTTCTTCCTCGACGAGCCCACCACCGGGCTCGATCCCGTCTCGCGCGTGGCCGTCTGGGAGATGCTCGACCGCCTGCGCAAGAGCATGAAGCTGACCATCCTGATCACGACCCACTACATGGACGAAGCCGACAATCTCTGCGACCGCATCGCCATTGTCGATCACGGCAAGCGGGTCGCGCTGGATACCCCCCTGGCCCTCAAGTCCAGCATCCCCGGCTCCAGCGTCGTCGAAGTCAAATTCAGCCGCGACGCCGATACCTTCAAGGGGCGGCTCGAGCAGCTCGTCGGCGTCACCAATGTCGAGCCGCACGGTTCCGGCGAGTACCGCATCATGACCTCCGACGGTTCAGCCACCACCACCGAGCTCGTCCAGATGGCCACCGCGGCCGGCGACCCCATTCGCTCCCTCAATGTCCAGAACACCACGCTGGACGATGTCTTTGTCTACTACACGGGACGCCAGCTGCGCGATGAGCAGATCAAAGCGGTTAGCTTCGTGATGCCGCCGCGTCCGGGGCTGCAGCCATGAACCGCATGTGGGCCATCGTCGAACGCGAGCTGCGCAAGTTCTTCCGCTCCCCTGCGCTCATGCTCATGTCCATGATGCTGCCCCTCGTGCAGCTCATCATCCTGGGCAATGCTTTCGGGGGCAAGGTCACCCATGCCCGGGTGGGCGTGGTCGATCTGGATCATGGAGAGCAGGCGGTGAAGCTGCGCGAGGCGTTCGTGGCAGTCGCGGCGAACATCCGGACCTTTAATACCATCCCCTACACCAACGAAGACGCCGCCAAAACCGATGTGCGCACCGGCAAGATCGACGCCGCCGTCATTATCCCGAAGCAATATTCCAGCCGCGTGCTCTCCGGCGACGCGCCCCGGATCGGCCTGGTCGTCGATAACTCCGACCAGTTTGTCAGCGGCAGCCTCGAGAGCGAGATGCAGTCCATCGTCGATTCGCTCAATGCCCCGCTGATTCCGGCGAAAGTGGTCTCGTCCATCAGCCTCGACATCGTTGAACTCTATCCCTATGTCGAATATATGAAGTTCCTGCTCGCCGGGTCGATCGCGCTCGCCATGTATGTCTCGGTCATGATCGGCGGCGGCATGTTATACATCGACGACAAAGCGCGCGGCGTTCACGAAGGCTATCTTGTGACTCCGATTACCAAGCTGGAGCTGGTGATGGGGCTCAATGTGGCCGGCGCGATCAAGGCCGTTTTGTCCGGCATTAGTCTGACGGTGATTGGTTCCCTGCTCGCGGGACTGGGCGTGATTTTTCACCCGGCCGCTGTCATCCAGCTGGCTCTGCTGATTGTCGCAACCTCGATTGCCTTTAATGGGATGATGTTCCTGCTGATGGTCCGGGTGGACGACCCGCTGGTGCCGCGCGCCATGTTCGGCGTGCTGAATACCTTGTTATTCTTTCCCAGCGGCGCGATCTATCCGATTGAGGCCTTTCCCCCATGGCTGCGCGCCATCGCTGTTGTGGACCCCTTCACTTATGCGGTCCACGGCCTCAAGGAGATCCTGATCAAGGACGGAGGCTTCGCGGCGATTCAGTATGACTTACTCTTCCTCTTCGCATTCGGCATCGCCTGTTTGCTGGTGGCGACCAGCCTCTTCCGGCGAACCCTGTAAATGGTCCGGCGGCCCGGAATCGGTCCGCAACGCTTACCGATCCCAGGACCTGCCGCGAATCATGCAGCTTTCGCTGCCTTGCGCCGTGCAGCCCAACGCCGCTTCAGCGCTTCGGAGATCCGCTTTCTTCCTTCCGGCGTCAGCCGCCGCTTTCCCGACTTGCGGCGCACCGTCGCGGCGCCCGCCGGCCTGCCCGGTTTCCGCTTCGCGGCGACCGGCGATCCGCCTCCGGCCAGCAGCGCTCGTGCTTCTTTCAGGCGGGCAATTTCTTTCTCCAGCTCTGCAACGATCTGTTTGACTTCCACACACCCTCCGTTAACTCGAAATAAGAAGCCGCCCGTATAAGGACAAAGCTTCATGGGTCCTGCTATCGAGACTAACTCGTATGAAGGGTGCTGACAAATCAGCGCCGCGGAGGCGAGCAGGCAGTTAGCGGCTCGCGGGCCAGTTATTGGTCGTCATCGTCCGGTGAAGGCCGTGGCGCGGGAATCGACTGGTCTTCGCGCGCCGGCGATCGATAGGCAATGCCCAGCGGCGTGTCTCGATTCCCATCCTGCGTATAGCGCCGCAGACTGCGCAGCGTTTCCTGCTTATCGCGCGCGTAATCCATGGCCAGCCGGGTTAACGCGTAAGTCACGATATCGCTGTGGTGCAGGCCCTGCATCTCGGGATCGCGCCGGAAGTTCAGCCACAGCCGATGGACCAGCTGCACATCCTCGGCCCGCAGCGCCGGCGCGTGCGGACCGATATGAAAGGCTTCGGCCTCGCCATCCGGGGAAACCACATAGAAAGTAAACTGCCGCTTCGGCTCCGGCAGGCTCTCCCAGGCCTGTCCCACGTGAAACGCCTGCTCCTGCGCCGACATTCTCGTCGACAATCCCGAAATCAGCGCCGCCACTTCCAGTGAGTTGGCCGCCTGTACCAGCGCCGCGAATACGTCGCCCGCCGGGACCACCAGCAGGGAGATATGTTTCCCAAAGCTCTCCGCCACGGAGACCGCTTTGGTGAACAACATTTGCTCGTGCTCGCTGAAGAGCTGGTTATCGACATACTCCGGGCCGCCGGCGCCCATCATGCGCGCGGTCAGCACCACGATGTCCTGCTGGTCGGTTCGCGTGCGCGCCAGCGCCCATTTCAGCGCGTACGGGTTATTCGCGTCGCGCATGGTCACCAGCACGCCGCCCGGCCGCACCTGCAGCGCCTCGCGCCCGATCGTATCCTGCTGCTCGAGCTGGAAATGCTCCTTCATCTGCTGCTGCGTCAACTGATGCTTGGCCGCATTTCTTCGTTCGGAAATCGCAAAGATCACAAAAAAGGCCGCCGTAAAGGCGACGCCGCTCTCCGTGGCCACGCTCTTCGTGGCCAGATTCACCATGGCCGTCATCAGCAGGGTCAGAAACACGCAGAACAGGCCGACGGGTAACTCGGTCTTTCCGATACGCAGGTTCACCGGCACTTTCCAGCCGCGCTCGCCCTTGTACTTCCAGCGCAGAACCAGCATGGCCAGCGAGTTGAAGGTGAAGCTCCAGATCACGCCAAAGGCGTACGCCTCACCCAGCATGATCACGTTGCCGCGGCTCACCACAATCGTGAACAGCTGCATTCCCGCGACCAGATTGACCATGCGGTAGCTGGTGCCAAAGCGGCGATGCGGCTTGCGGAACCAGTCCGTCAGCACGCCGTCTTCGGCCACGCGCATCATCACGCCGGTCGAGCCGATGATCGAGGTATTCACCGCGCCCGACAGGATGAGAAAGCCCACGATGACCACAAAGACGCGGAAGACGATCCGCAGCACCTGCGGACCCCACATATACATCGCCATGCCGGCGATGAGGTTGTCGCGATAGACCGGCACCCGCACCGCGTCGGGGATAATCATCGTCGCCAGCATTGTGCCCACGCCGGTGAAGATGAAACTGTAAATCGCGATGACGATCGCTGCCTTCTTCAGGTTCTTCAGCTTGGGGTGCTCAATCTCGCGATTGACCTGAGCCAGCGTCTCTTCGCCGCTCATCGCCAGCACCGAGTGGCCAAAGGCCATCAGGATGCCGAACAATCCCAGCATGGTCGCCAGCTTGGTCCCGCTCAGAAAGCCCAGCGCATCCGACGAGAAATGCAGATTCGACGGGATGGGCAGCGGCGGCAGCGGCGCGTGCCGGTGGAAGGCCGTCACAAAGCCCCAGCCCAGCAGCAGCACCACCATCACGGTGGTCACCTGCATCACGGCCAGCGCCTTGTCCGTGGACTCCTCGATGCCCTTGGTGTTCTGCCACCAGTAATAGACCGTCACCGCGGCGGCGATGATGGCCGAGGTTTCATCGATGGGGAGCAGCGAGGCCGTATGCGCGCTGTGCAGCATCCACGAAGGCAGCCACCCGTGCAGGGCTCCTACGCCCAGCACCTCATTCAGCAAGCCGACAATGTATTGGCCCGCCGAAACCCCCGAAATCGGTCCGGTCAGAATGTAGTCGAACATCAGCGCGGAGACGCTGAGTTTGGCGAAGTTCCCGCCCAGTGCCTCCTTGACCACGCGATACACGCCGCCCCGGGTAAACATCGAGCAGCTTTCGACGTAGACGGCGCGGACCGCGAAGGAAAACAGCATCACGCCGAGGATGAACCATGGCGCGGCCTTGCCTACCGCCTGTTCGGCGATGCCGCCCGCGTAGAAAGCGGACGAGCCCAGATCGTTGAGCACCACCGCGGCCGCGCGCCAGAACGAAATGAACGTCAGCATCACGGAGGAAGCGACAACCAGCTTCACCCGATCGGAATGCGGCGCGTACGAAGTGGGTCCGGAGGACATGAGAGGCGGAATGAACTCAGCGGCGGCAGCAGTGCCGGTATTCTCTCCCGCCGACGCGCCCAGCGCTGAGTTTATGTCGATATTTCCAGACAGTCAATGGGAACCGCGATGTGCAAAAGACATGAGAACCGTGACAGGCCCCATATTGGTGCAACGCGGCGGCGACCCCTCCCGCCGGCCTGCCTGGAACCACCCCGGTCTCGCCTTTGTTTCGAAGCTCAGGCCTCGAAACCGGCTGATACACTCAACCCGGGAAGAGCAGCATGTTGGACGAAACCCATCCGCGGACGCTCACCGGCCTGCTGGGCACGCCCGTCACCAGCGCCAGGGGGCGCATGCGCGGTCGCGTCCGGGACGTGGCCGTGGGCACGGGCTCGGATGCCGGCCGGGTCGCCGGCCTCGTCCTCAAAACCCGCAAAGGCCTTGAAGTCGTCTCCTCCCGCGAACTCCACTGGACGCCCAGCGGCGCACTCGAGCTGCGTCCCGATGCGACTCTGAATCCGTTGCAGGGCGATGAAAACTTCATCCTCCTGCGCCAGGATCTCCTCGACCGCCAGATCATCGACGTCCATGGCCGCAAAGTCGTCCGCGTCAACGACGTGAACCTGCGCTGGCATCCCAACGAAGGCTATGACGAACAACTCGGCGTCACGGAAGTCGAGGTCGGCCTCCGCGGCGCCGTCCGCCGTCTGCTGAGCGGCGCCCTGCCTCGCCGCGCCATCGAGTCCCTCGCCTCGCGCCTGCCCACCCGCGTCATTCCCTGGAACTTCGTCGATATGATCGAGGTCGATCCGGCCCGGCGCGTCAAGCTCAACATCGAGCACGAACGCCTCGCCCAGCTTCACCCCTCCGACATCGCCGACATCCTCGAAGATCTCGCCCCCGCCGAACGCGAAGCCGTGCTCCGCACCCTCGACGAAGAGGTCGCGGCCGAGGCCCTGGAAGAGGTCGAGCCGCGCCTGCAGAAATCCCTGGTGCAGGCCCTCGATTCGGAAACCGCCGCCGGCATTGTCGAAGAGATGGACCCCTCGGCCGCCGCCGATCTTCTCGCCGAGCTGTCCGACGAGCGCTCCGAAGCCATCCTCGAAGAGATGGACCCGGAGGAGCGCGAGGAAGTCAAGGAGCTGCTCGAGTTCCGCGAAGACTCCGCCGCCGGCCGCATGACCACCGGGTACGTCGCCGTCCCCAGGACGGCCACCGTCGCCGACGGCATCCGCGCTCTGCGCGGGTTTGAAGGCGATCCCGAAACCATCACCGAGATTTATCTGGTCGATGAACAGGAAACCCTGCAGGGCGTCGTCCCGCTGGCGCGGCTGGTTCTCGCTCGCCCGGAGACGCGCCTCGAAGTTCTCACCGAGCCGCGCTTCGTCTCCGTCCGCGGCGACCAGCATGAGAACGATGTGGCGGAACTCTTCGACAAGTACAACCTGCGCGCGCTGCCGGTCGTGGACAAATCCGGCAAGCTGGTCGGCGTCGTCGAAGCCGATCACGTCATCGCCTTCCTCCGCTCCCGCGCATAAAAAAGCGGCAGGCCCTAACTGCGCCCGCCGCCCCATTCCTTCTGTAACCCATAACCTGTAACCTGCCTACACGCCGATCACCCCACACAGCTCCTTCACGGCGGCCGCACTCTTCTTCAGCCCCGCTTCTTCCTCAGCGGTGAGACGAATCTCCAGGATCTGCTCGATCCCGCGGCTGCCCAGCTTGCACGGCACCCCGATAAACGACCCGCTGATGCCGTACTCGCCTTCGAGATAGGCAGCGCAGGGCAGAACCTTCTTCTTGTCCTTCAGAATCGCCTCGGCCATCTCTGTCACCGCCGCGGAGGGCGCATAGTAGGCGCTGCCTGCCTTCAGATACTTCACGATCTCGGCGCCGCCATCCCGCGTCCGCTGCACGATGGCCTCGATGCGCTCCTTCGGCAGCAGCTCCGTAATCGGAATCCCCGCCACCGACGAATACCGCGGCAGCGGCACCATCGTATCGCCGTGCCCGCCCAGCACAAACGCCGTTACATTCTCGACGGATACCTTCAGTTCTTCCGCGATGAACGTCCGGTAGCGCGCCGAGTCCAGCACCCCGGCCATGCCGATCACCCGTTCCCGATTGAACTTTGACTGCCGGAACGCCGCCTGCGCCATCGCATCCAGTGGGTTCGACACGATAATCAGGATGCAATTCGGCGAATTCGCCGTCACCTTGCCCACCACGTCCGACATGATCTTGTAATTCGTCTGCAGCAGATCGTCGCGGCTCATCCCAGGCTTCCGCGGAATCCCCGCCGTGATCACCACGATGTCCGAGTTCGCCGTATCCGCATAGTCGTTCGTGCCCAGCACGTGGCAATCGGTCTTCGCAATCGGCATCGCCTCCAGCAGGTCCAGCGCTTTCCCCTGAGGAATGCCTTCGATCACATCGATCAGCACCACGTCGGCCAGTTCCTTCGCAGCAATCCAGTGCGCCGTCGTCGCGCCCACATTTCCCGCTCCTACAACCGTTACCTTCTTCCGCATACTTCTCCTCAATTCAGTTTTTGCTACCGGCCACCGGCTACAGGCTACCGGCTCACATGTTGCTGATCATGTGGGTCGCGAACTCGCTGGTCTTCACCTTCGTCGCGCCCTGCATCTGCCGCTCAAAATCGTAGGTCACGAACTTCTGCTGGATCGTCTTTTCCATCGAGCTCTCAATCAGCTTCGCTGCCTCGTGCCATCCCAGAAATGCGAACATCATCACGCCGCTCAGCATCACCGACCCCGGATTGATCACGTCCTTATCCGCATACTTCGGCGCCGTGCCGTGCGTCGCTTCGAACACCGCATACCCGTCGCCGATGTTCGCGCCCGGTGCGATGCCCAGCCCGCCCACCTGCGCCGCGCACGCGTCGGAAATGTAATCGCCATTGAGATTGGGGCAGGCCAGAATGCTGTATTCGTCCGGACGAATGATCACCTGCTGAAAAATCGAATCGGCGATGCGGTCGTTGATCAGCACCTTCTTCTTCCATTGCCCATTGCCGTGCGATTGACCAATCGCGTCCAATACGCCCTTCACTTCCGCATAAAGAGTCTTCCGGAACTCGTCGTTCCCAAACTCCAGCCCCGGCTCGATCAGCGCCGCATTCTGCTCCACGGTCAGCCCAGGATTCGCCTCCACATTCCCCAGAATCCAGCTCTCCCGCTCCGTCACAACGTCGTTCCGGAACTCGGCGACCGCCACCTCATAGCCCCACTCCCGGAACGCGCCTTCGGTGAACTTCTGAATGTTCCCCTTGTGCACCAGCGTCACGCTCTTCCGTCCGGTTTCGACCGCATGCCGAATCGCGTACCGCACCAGCCGCTTCGTTCCCGTAATCGAGATCGGCTTAATGCCGACGCCCGAATCTTCGCGCACCCTTTTCTTCCCGCCCTTCAGCATCTCGTCGTTCAAAAACGAGATCAGCTTCTTCGCCTCCGCGGTCCCCTCTTTGAACTCGATGCCCGCATACACGTCTTCGGTGTTCTCGCGGAAGATCGTTACATTGAGCTTCTCCGGATGTTTCACGGGGCTGGGCACGCCCGCGTAGTACTTCACCGGCCGCACGCATGCGTACAGATCCATAATCTGCCGCAGCGCCACATTCAGTGAGCGAATGCCTCCGCCCACCGGCGTGGTCAGCGGCCCCTTAATCGATACGCGAAAATCCGTTGCCGCCTTCACCGAATCGTCCGGCAGCCAGTTCTTGAATTCGCGGAAAGCCTTCTCGCCCGCGTAAATCTCGAACCATTTCACCGCGCGCCTGCCGCCGTACGCCTTCTCCACAGCCGCATCGAACACGCGCTGCGAAGCCCGCCAGATATCGCGCCCCGTGCCGTCGCCTTCAATGAAAGGAATGATGGGATGATTCGGAACCGTGTACTTCCCGTTGGCATACTGAATCGCCTCACCGTCCTTCGGCAAGGCAATCCCGTTATAGCTTGTCTGCATGGATGAGTACTTCCCCTCGATATTTCGGTCAGGATGAGCCAAAGATTCACCCTACCATCCGGCCAGGAAGCGATGCAACGCCGGGGGCTGAACTCCCGCGCTCGCGGTAACATGGCCGTCATGACCTCCCGCGTGCTGGCTACCCTCGCTCTGTTTGCCATCGCGGTTGCCTCCGCTTCTGCGCAGCAACCGCCTGTCCGCGTCGCCATCGTCGGTCTGGAGCACGGCCACGTCGTCGGCTTCCTCCATGAATTCCCCCGCCAGCACGACGCCCAGCTTGTCGGCATCGTCGACGCCGATCACGCCCTCTGCGCCCGCTATCAGCGGGAATTCCACCTCGACCCAAGCCTCTTCTACAACACGATCGACGACCTCTTCGCGCACCAGCATCCCCAGGCCCTGCTCGTCTACACCAACATTGCCGAGCACCGCCGCGTCATTGAAGCTGCCGCCGCTCACGGCGTCGACGCCATGGTCGAAAAGCCGCTCACCCTCTCCCTCCCCGACGCTCTCGCCATCCGCCGCACCGCCCGCGAGCACCACATCCAGGTCCTCGTCAATTACGAAACCACCTGGTACGCCAGCAATCGCGCCATCGATGACCTGCTGCAGCAGGGCCGGCTCGGCGACATCCGCAAGGTCATCATCCGCGACGGCCATCAGGGCCCGAAGGAAATCGGCGTTCAGCCTGAGTTCCTGAAGTGGCTCACCAACCCCGCCCTCGACGGCGCCGGTGCTCTCTACGACTTCGGCTGCTACGGCGCCGACCTCATGACCTGGTTCATGCACGGCGAAACCCCGCTCAGCGTCACCGCCGTCGCCCACACCGACAAGCCACAGATTTACCCCCACGTCGACGACGACGCCACCATCGTCCTCCAATACCCTCATGCCCAGGCCGTCCTGCTGCCCTCCTGGAACTGGACCTTCGCCATCAAAGACACCCAGGTCTACGGCACGAAGGCTTATGCCATCGCCGACAATGGCACCCACCTCCGCGAGCGCTTCAGCGAGTCCTCTCCCGAAGAATCCCTCACCGCCCCGCCACTCTCCGCGCCCCAGGACAGCTCGCTGCACTACCTCGCCGCGGTCATCCGCGGACAACTCGTTCCGAAGGGCGACCTCACCGCTCTCGACACCAACATCATCGTCATGCAGATTCTCGACGCCGCTCGCACCTCCGCCCGCACCGGCAAAACCATCCCTCTTACGCCCCTCGCTCCCTGAGCCGGAATCACGACTTCCCGCAACCGCACAAAAACCAGGAGCCCTATGCTGGACCACGTCTTTCTCACAGTGAGCGATCTCCGGCGCTCGATTCCCTTCTATGCAGCGGCGCTGGCGCCCCTTGGCATCAACCTGCGCGTGGATTACGACGGCAAGGATGGACCGCCAGGCCATCCCGACCTCAAAGGATTCGGTGCCAACGGCCGCCTGTACCTTTGGCTGCGGCAAGGCGTGGCGCATGGCGATGCCGCGCATATCGGCTTTGTCGCCGACAGCCGCAAGCAGGTCGACGCCGCGTATGCCGCCGCCATCGCCGCGGGTGCTGCCGACAACGGCGCACCGGGAATCCGTCTCTACTACGATCCGCGCTACTACGCTGCCAACGTCTTCGATCCTGACGGCTACAGCCTCGAGTTCGTCTACAAGAACTGGCAGCACCCAAAGAAGAAGCAGCCAAAGTGAAGAGACTCCCGCTCATTTCCGGAGTCATGCAGAGAATCATCGGATGAACGGCCATACAGACAGAACGACCCCGAGAGGCTAAGAAACCGGTCCTTATTGGCCGGCAGGTGCGCCCATCCCCAGCGCAAAATCGGCGCTCGTCGAACTCCGGCTCATCACCGGATGCTGCGCAAACGTCTTGCCCTGCTGCTTCGCCAAAACGGCCACCTGCTGTTCCACGGTCTGCGCCACCGAGGTGTAGACCGCGCTCATCGGGTCCAGACCCTGGTGGCTCTTCATCGCCTGCAGCAGGTCATACGTGAAATACCCATGGCCCAGCGCCGCGCTCTCCCAGGACTCCTCGTCGGACCGCGCCGCCGCGACCACGATCCGCCCCGTCCCGTCCGCCATCCGCTCCAGCATCGCCGACGAGGGAGCCGCGTTCGCCAGCCCCGGCGCCATCAGCTTGCTCGCATTCATGACCGCGCCGCCGCTGTAGCAGGTGTCCAGAATCACCACCGTGCGCAGCGCTTTTACCCGCGTCGCCACTGCGTTCGCCAGATCCACCATCGGCAGCGCCGTCGCGTACAGCGCATCCTGGTCGATGGCCTGCGGTGTCTGCCCCACATCCGTGTCGTAGGTGACGACGTAGTTGGCCCCGCCTGCCGAATCGTCCGTCCGCGGCGACCCGTGCGTGGCCATATAGATGACCACCAGATCGTTCGGCCTGGCATTCCGTGCGATCCAGTTCAGCTTTTCCTTGATGTTCTTCGTCGTGGCCTGGTCGTCGAGCAGAACGCCCACGTGGTCCGGCGGAAACCGCCCGATCGCCGGATCGGCCAGCGCCAGCGCAAACGCTTTGGCGTCCGCCGTCGTAAAGTGCAGCGTCGGAATCACCGGATCCTCGAAGTGCCCGATCCCGATCACCAGCGCCCATTTCTGCTGCACCGGCCCGGCCACGGCGGGCGGCTCGGCCGGCGGCTCGCCGCGCCCCGCAGTCTCGCCGTGCAGCCCGCGGCTCTGGCTCGGCGTCGCCAGCACAAAGGGGTTCAGCCCCTCCTGCATCGCTTCGGAGCCGAAGGTCTGCGCCTTTTCCAGCGAGTACGCGGCCATCCGCGTGTTGCCCAGCCGCTGCTCCACCAGGCTGCGGTAGTACCAGGCATCGCCCAGCTCCGCGCAGGTGGACACCGCGTGCTTCAGCAGCTCCAGCGCATCTTCGAAGGCGTCGTCGCTGCTCGCGGGACGCACCCTCTCCAGCGCCTGCACCACCAGATCCTTGCCCGCGCCGCAGCGGTCGTCATCGGCGCGTGCCGCCGCGCTGCTTAGCAGGATCAGCACCGCCACCCCGGCCGCAACCGCCGTCCGTCGCGCCGTCATTTGCCGCTCGTCAGATCGTGCGCCCAGCGCGTCTTCATCGCCGTCAGCACGGCCGGGCTCACGCCGCTTTCCGTCAGACGCCGCCGCGCCGCGAGGCTCAGGTCGAAGTCCACCACCTTTGCGTTGCGCACGGACTCGGCCACAATGTCGTCCGCCACCCCGGCCTTCACCATCGCGACAATCTGGGCGTTCGTCAGCGCCCGCTCCGTGCTCCCGGTCGTCCCGCTCAGCGATCGCCTGCGCACCGACGCTGCGCTCGCCCGATGCGCAGACCGCGCCGCCGCGAGCTTCGCTTTTGGCACAGGCGCCGCGTTATCCGCCACCGTCGGCGACGCGTTCCGCATCTCGTCCAGCTTGTGGTAGTGCGTAATGGCCGTCTCAATCCGCTTCTGCGGGATCAGGAAATACTTTTCGCCCGGCCGCCCGTCGATGGCCCTCCCATACTCGATCGCCGCCTGGTCGAGAAACTTCATCGCCGCCTTCGGATCCTGCGCCTGGTATCCCAGCGCCTCGTCGGCCACGCCAATGTTGTACAGCCGGTAAGCGTCGTCATCCTTCTTCGTGAGCGGCGTCGCCGTCTCGAAGGTCTCCAGCGCCCGCTCCCACAGGCCGGACTCGGCTTCTTTATCGCCCTCGTCCAGCGCGCCCTTGTTCTTCGCCAGGTAAACGTCGATGCTCTCGCTGGTGTTCACGATCTGCTCCGCCATCCGCTGCACGGCCAGGGTCAGCAACCGCGACCGCAGCTCCGCATCCGTCGGAGGCTGATCGTCCTGGCTGTCGCTCGCGCCGCCTTTGATGCGGTGCCACGAGCTCTGCATCGACCCCATGATCCCGTGCGACGCGTTGTTTCCCGCGCTGTCGAACTCCTGGTCGTAATTGACCGACACGTTGTCCGACCCGATCGTCGCCCCGCTCCGCGTCTTTGCCTGAAACGAAACGCTCAGCGTCCCGGTCACCCGCGTGAAGGTCTGGTTCTTCGGCTGGCCTTTGGTCGCCAGCAGATTCGGCCGCTGCGTCACTGTCGGCTGGGGATGGGCGAAATTGGTGATCTGGCAGGTGACCGTGACCGCCGGATCGTGCTCTTCTTCCCGCAGCTGCGGATCGTCCTGCAGCAGCTCCGTTTCCAGCAGCGCCTGCAGATCGCGCGCCAGATCCAGCTGAGCTCCGCGCCCGATCACCCGCACGCGAATCGTGTCGCCCGGCAGATGCATCAGCGCCGGCAGCTTGCGCTGGAGCGTCACCTTCGTCTTCGCCATGCCGAAGTTCTGGCCCTGCAGAGGCGCTGCCACCCCAACCACGGCCAATACCGCCAGCCCCCATCTACGCAGATTCATCGCCTGCTCCTCGGGCTTCTGGGGAACCCGATTCCATCGTTCGTCCCGGAACCTGACAGCCGCTCGCCTTGCCTCGGCCACACCATTCGAGCGTCCCCGCGTGCTCGTCGGAGGAGGGGGCATGATCATTGCCAGTCCGCCTCGTCACGAGCAGTCTTTTCCCCGCGCAGGGACCTTCTGAAGACAAGTGTCCCCGGAGGCCGTTTTGTTCCGTGGATTTTGTGGAAGGGGATCTGCGCCAGGTTTACGCCAGTCCGCCCGCCCGCTTCAGCGCGTCGATGTCCAGTTTCACCATCTTCATCATCGCCGCCATCGCGCGTTTGCCGCCTTCGGCATCCTTGCCCTGCAGCAACGTCCCGATATTCGTCGGCGCCACCTGCCAGGAGAGGCCAAACTTGTCGGTCACCCAGCCGCACTGCACTTCCTTGCCGCCCTCGGAGAGCTTCGCCCACATTTCGTCGATCTCCGCCTGCGTCTCGCACGGCACCACGAACGAAACCGCGGGCGTGAACTGAAAATGGGGTCCGCCGTTGAGCGCGACAAACTCGATGTCGCCGATCGTGAAGGCCGCCGTCATCACGGGACCGGGCGGATTCGGCGCTCCCTCCGACGCGCGCAGCACGGCTCCGCGTTGTGCATTGGGAAAGACCGAGAGGTAGAACTCGACCGCCTCTTCGGCGTTGTCATTGAACCACAGAAACGGCTTGATCTTCTGAATCATGACTCTCCTCGAGGATTGAGTGCGGTTCGAACTTCAATCCGCCCCGCCGGCGATAGCTCCGATCACCAGCAGCGGCTCTTTGCCGGACGCTACCTCGGCGGGCAGCGGGTCATCCGGCAACTGATGCGACCAATCTTCCTGGCAGGCAAAGAAGCGCAGAAACGGCCTGCGCTTCCGGGTGTCGTGGTCCCGGATCGTCCCGCACAGGACCGGATACTGCTCTTCCAGAGCATCCAGTACGCGCCCCAGCGTCACCGGGGCCGGAACCTCCAACTGTACTTCACCGCCCACCTGCGCCAGCGTGCGCAGATGGAACGGCAGCTCAACCCGGATCATGGCAGCGTCTGCACCTCCACCGACAGAACCGAAGGCAGATCCCGCACGATCGGCTGCCAGTGATCCCCGCCATCCGGCGACACATAAACCTGGCCGCCCGTGGTGCCGAAATAGATGCCGCAGTCGTCCAGCGTATCCACCGCCATGGCATCGCGCAGCACGTTCACGTAGCAGTTCTGCTGCGGAAGGCCTTTCGTCAGCGCCTCCCAGTCGTTGCCGCCGGTGCGGCTGCGCCACACCTGGAGCTTGCCGTCCAGCGGGTAGTGCTCGGAGTCGCTCTTGATGGGCGCCACATAAATCGTCTCCGGCTCGTGCGCGTGCACATCAATCGCGAAGCCGAAGTCCGTCGGCAGATTGCCGCTCACTTCACGCCAGTTGTCGCCGGCGTCGTCGCTGCGCATCACATCCCAGTGCTTCTGCATGAAAAGCACACCCGGGCGCCTGGGGCTCATCGCAATGTGGTGCACGCAGTGGCCGACCTCGGCATCCTGATCGGGAATGAACTGGGAACGCAGGCCCTTGTTGATGGGCTTCCAGCTCTTGCCCCCATCGTCGGTGCGAAACGCCCCTGCCGCGGAGATCGCTATGTAGATGCGGTCGGGGTCTTTGGGATCGAGCACAACGGTGTGCAGGCACATACCGCCCGCGCCCGGCTGCCACTGGGGTCCCGTGCCGTGGCCGCGCAGTCCGGGCAGCTCCTGCCAGGAGTGCCCGGCATCGGTGGATTTGAACAGCCCGGCGTCTTCCACTCCCGCGTAAACGGCTTCAGCGTCGGTGAGCGACGGCTCCAGATGCCAGACCCGCTTGAACTCCCACGGATGCTGGGTCCCGTCGTACCACTGATGCGTGGTGAGCGGCGCCCCGCTCGTCTCCGAGGTGTCGTAGACGAACCGGTTGCTCTCGCCCATGGGCCAGCCCTGCGGCGATTTCTCCAGGCCGCCGCCGGGAGCATTCCAGCTCTTGCCTCCATCGTCGGACCGCTGGATGATCTGGCCGAACCAGCTGCTGGTCTGCGAGGCATAGATCCTCTCCGGATTCACCGGCGATCCCTTCATGTGATAGATCTCCCAGCCGGCGAAGAACGGACCGCTGACTTCCCACTGGTCCCGCTGGCCGTCCGCGGTCAGAGTGAAGGCGCCCTTCCGGGTTCCCACCAGCACACGTACCTTGCTCATGCTCGCTCCTTTGGCTCCCGCTCTGGAATTTTGCCCGCAGGCTTACATCGGTTTCGAGACGTTGATCATCCACGGCGTGCCAAAACGATCGGTGAAATCCGCATACCGCATCGCCCAGAACGTCTCCTGCAGCGGCATCCGGATTGCCCCGCCTTCGGAAAGCCCCGGATAAACACGCTCGGCCGTCTCCACATCCGGCAGATTTAGGCAAACCGCCAGTCCCTGCGCTTTCTGGAAATGCTCCGGCGGCACATCGGAGCCGAGAATGACCTGATCGCCGACGGAGAGCGCGACGTGCATCACCTTGTTCGCCCATTCCGGATACTTTGCCGCCATCGGGCTGTTGCCAAAGGTGAAGAGGCCTGCAATTTTGCCGCCCAGCACCTTTTCGTAGCTACGGAACGCCTCTTCACACTGTCCGCTGAAATTCAGATACGGCTGGATCTTCATCTCGTCTCCTCGCTGCCTTTCGTTACGGCTGAACTCACTTGTTGCTGCGCAGGGGCACCAATGGCCGCAGCTTCGCATCTCGCAGCCACAGGCTGCCCCATACCAGGACGCCAAAATACACCGGAAACAGCGTGTTGCTGAACAGCGGATTTCCCAAACGCAGATTGCTCGCCACCGCTCCCCCCAAATAGCCGGTGAGGAGGATCGCACCCAGGATCGCCGTTCGCGGAATGAGGAACAGAATCGTGCTCACCAGCAGCACCACGCCGAGGGGGACGGAGAGTCCGATGGGCCATCCACTGCGCACAAACGCCTCCGCCACCGGCTTGGGCTGGATGAACTTGATCGTCACGTCGAGCAGGAAGAAGAGCGCCAGCAAGCCGGCGATCCCTCGTCCCGTCCACAGCTGTCCGGCGGAAACCTGTGCCATCTCTCCGTCACCCGCGCGCGCTCCCATCGTTGCTTCCACCATGAGTAAACTCCATATCCACTTCGTGAAAGATTGAACCGCTGCTTCGTGAAAGATTGGACCGCTGCGGGCGCGGAACCTGACCGCCGTCCCGTGCCTGCTTCCTGCCGTTCTTCGAATCCGTTCGCCGCGGGCCGCCCAGCCAGGGAAGAATCGGCGTGGGATCGCGGTCTTTCCACCGCCGCCGCGTCTCGGTCAGAATCGCCTCCCGATTCCCTGCCATGTGCGCGACGATCGTCGCCGGCGCCCCGGTCTCTTCGTGCTGCGCACCCCAGATCAGCAGTTCCAGCATCACCGGCGCCAGATCGATCCCCTTCTGCGTGAGCCGATAATTCACCCTGCGCCCGTCCTCGGGATCCGGCTCCGCCTCGACGACCCCCGTGCACTGCAAACGCCGCAGCCGGTCCGCGAGGATATTCGTGGCGATCCCTTCGCCCGACTCCACAAAATCCTGAAATCTCTGAAAACCGCGCACCATCAGATCGCGCACGATCAGCAGCGACCATCGGTCGCCGAAGACTTCGAGCGAGATGCTGACCGGACATCCGGAACGGTGCTGGGGAACGGCCTTCCGAGGCACGTCCGCCAATCTACCAACGCTTACTTGTTAATTGCAAGTATTTGCCGGAAGAAAATCGGGTAAACAGCGGAGCAGGAAAAGGCCACCCGTGAGGGTGGCCTTTTCTAGTGAACGCGCTGGTGACTCCCTATTGCGGCGGCTCCTGGGAGACGCCGGTCGAATTCGGCGGCTGCTGTGGAGCGTTCTGCGGATTCGCCGGAGGAGGCCCCTGCGGCGGCGGGGTCGCTGTGACCGGCGCTGTTCCCGGCGGCACCGGCTGCGAATTCGCCGGGGTGGGCGCCTGCTGCTGCACGCCAATCGACTGCCCGGAAACAACCATCTCCACGCGCCGGTTCTGCGCCCGTCCCGCCGAGGTGGAGTTATCCGCCACCGGATCGGCCTCGCCCATCCCCTGAGCCGACATATTTCCAGGCGGCACGCCCTGGGAGATCAGGAACGACTCTACCGTCATCGCCCGCTTCTCCGAGAGCTGCTGGTTGTATTCCGGCGAGCCCACGTTATCCGTGTAGCCTTCCACCTGCACCTTCAGGTTGGGATAAGTGAGCAGGATGCCGGAGACTTTGGCCAGTTTGATCTGCGCATCGGTCTTCAGATCGAATTTATTGAAGGCGAACAGCACGTCGGACATGTTCACAATCAGGCCGCGCGCGGTTTCCTGTGTATTCAGGACCTGGTTCAGCTGGTCGCGCAGTCTCTCGCGCATCTGTTCGGCCTGCTGTCGCGCCTGCGCCATCGCCTGCTCAGCGGCCTGCTGCGCCGCCTGCGCCTTCGCCTGTTCGGCGCGCGCCGCCTCCGCCTGGGCTTCAGCCTGCTGCTGCTGCTGCTGCGCCGCCTGTGCCTGCGCTTCGGCCTGTTGCTGTTGCTGCTGCGCCTCTTGTGCTGCCACGGCCGACGCCTGCGCCTGTTTCTTCGCGGCTTCTTCCGCGGCCTTCTGCGCAGCCTGCTCTTCTGCCTGCTTCCTGCGGATGGTCAGAATGCGGGAGTCCTCCGCCGTCTGCACCGCTTCGCGCGCATAGGTGATCTCCTGCTTCATCTCCTTCTGGTGAATGTCCATCTGCTGCGCGTTGTACAGATCCTGCTTCGCCTGGGCCATGCTGTCCGGCGCGTACTGCTCGGCGCCCTCGGCATCGGCAATCTGTACGGCGTTGATCGCCTCATACAGATCCAGCGGCGAGCGGTCGTTGCGCGTGATGGGGTGCAGCACCGAGTGCTGACCCTCAGTCTGCGCATACACACCGCGCGGCAGCAGGCTGTAGTGCGCGTTCACCGTCTCCAGCACGCCGGTGGTCTTGTCGTTGATCACAAAGTTCTGCATCACGACAACGTCGCTGGGCATGGTCACCGCAAAATACGGCTCCGCGGTCAAAATCATGCCGAACGACTGGAGGTTGGTGGTCACAGTGGTATCCGCTTTACCGTTGCGGCTCCACAGCATCTCGCCCAGATTGATGGGACGCCCCTCCGGGGTGATCGCCCACAGGACGTAGGTCAGGTACTCCACGCCAAAACTGTTCGCCGGGACGAGCCCTTCGATGTGGACCTTGATCTGCGTACGCCCGTTCAGGCTGTTCACCTCGGCGCTGCCTTTGGCCTGCGGCAGCAGCTCGGTGCCGCGGAACCCGACTTTCGTGGCGCCGCTGCGATGAAAATAATTGATGGCGGGAATGTTGCGCCCCACCACGGTGATCTTGTAGATCGGAACCCCGCCCTCCGTCTGACCCGCGGCCTGTTGGCCCTGCTGCTGCGGCCAGCGATCCGTTGCCGTGGGATTCATTTCCTGCGCGAGCAGCGTTCCGCACCCGGCCAGCGCCACCGCCAAAATCCAGACCTTCCTCATGTTTCCGGTCCCCCTCTTTCGGCCCTGTTTTCGACCTAAGACTAAGAGAGATGCGGCCCCGGTCGCTACGGTCACCTGGAAAGCGGCGAATCGGACGCCCGGGAAGCCAGAAGGTCAATCCCTGAGCAGGTCTGGCGGGCCGAGGCGAGCCCACGGCTGTGCGGCCATTTCGTTGGGTTTACCATGACTCCCGATGCCCGTCGCCGCCATGTTTCTGGATCTGCGCATCGAGCACGCGCACTCGCTCAAGGACCGCCGCCAGGTCGTCCGCAGCCTTAAGGAAAAGCTCGCCCACGGCTTCAATATATCCATTGCCGAAATGGACGAAGCCCTCACCTGGCAATCCGCCACCCTCGGCATCGCGGCAATCTCCGGCTCCCGCGATTACCTGACCGGCCTGATGGAGCAGCTGGAGAGCGCCGCCGTTCGCCTCGCGCAGGGGCTCGGCGCCGAGGTCGCCGTGTCCTGGGATTTCCTCGAGGCCGCGCCGGAGGAATAGCGGCCGATTTATCCAGCGGAAGGGACCGCATCGGCCGCATGTATGATGGGCGTGCCGCCGGCTCCCTGCTCGCCCCTGCTCTCGAGCCCCCGCGGTTGGGCCGCGTCCATCGTTGTCCGATCCGGACCGGCGCATGCAGTGCCCTGGAGGAATCATGAAAGGCATCCTCGGTTCACTCGCAGTTCTGTTTCTGTTGGCTCTTACCGGCGCGGCGCAACAGCGCCCCGACAGTCATCCCGCTGCGAACCAGCATGCGGCCCCGCAGCAGGGGGCGCGCACCGTCCACGCCAGGCCCGTTGGCCCGGCCCGTCCGCCGGTGGGCGCCGGACATATCCCCTCCCACGGTCCGCAAACGCATACCCCTCTGCCGAAAGGCAAGCCTGACCAGCCCGGCCACCCCACATCGCCGCATGTGGATGCGAGCAACGATCACTGGGTCGGCCACGTGCCCTCGGGCAACTACCACCTCGCTCAGCCCTGGCAGCACGGCCACTTCCCCGGCTCCACCGGAGCCCGTCAGGTGTGGCGGCTGGCCGGCGGCGGCCCCGACCGCTTCGGGTTCGGCGGCTACTACTTCAGCGTCGCCCCGGCAGACATTGGGGATTGCGACGGCTGGCTCTGGGATTCCGACGACATCGTGCTCTATCCCGATCCCGACGATCCCGGCTGGTATCTCGCTTACAACGTTCGCCTCGGCACCTATGTTCACGTGATGTATCTGGGCGCGTAGACCGCTCTCGAGCGGGGCATCCGGAGCCATCCGCGTTGCCCCGCCCGCGCCGCGGTGCCACACTGAGAAGCAGATGGCCCGCACTGCTCCTGCCAGGCTCGCGCCGGTCCCGGTTCTCTCTGTCGAACACCTGCGCAAGGAGTACGGCGCGGTTGTAGCCGTGGACAACCTCTCCTTTGCTGTCGCTCCGAACGAAATCCTCGGACTGCTGGGGCCGAACGGCGCCGGCAAAACGACCACCATCAATATGATTCTCGGCGTGCTGGCGCCCACCTCCGGCGCCATCACCATCGATGGCTGCGACCTCGCCCGCCGCCGCCGCCAGGCCCTCAGCCGGACGAACTTCGCCGCCGTCTACGCGCCCCTGCCCGGCAACCTCACCGTCGTGCAGAATCTCCGCGTCTTCGGCCTGCTCTACGCGGTGCCCGATCTGCGAACGCGCATCGAGGAGACTCTGCGCGAGTTCGACCTCGTCCGTTTTCGCAACACGAAATGCGGCGTGCTCTCCTCCGGCGAGCAGACGCGCGTCGCGCTGGCCAAGGCCATGCTGAACCAGCCCCGCCTCCTGCTGCTGGACGAGCCGACCGCCTCGCTGGATCCGGCCATCGCCCGCGAAATCCGCGCCACCATTCGCGAATTCGCCGCGCGCACCGGGGTGGGCGTGCTGTGGACCTCGCATAACATGGTCGAGGTTTCCGAAGTCTGCCACCGCGTGCTGTTTCTCTCGCGCGGCAGGATCCTGCTGGAGGGCGATCCCCGTTCCCTGCCCGGCCAGCACGGCCACGCTACGCTGGAAGACCTCTTCGTTGCCGTCGCGCGCGAGCCGCTCACCCTGCGCCTCCCTCAGGAGCAGGATTGATGGCTTTCTTCCCGAGCCGCCCCGCCGGCCTGCTCCTCCGCCAGTTTTACCTGCTGCGCGGCAGCCCCGCCCGCATCGTGCCGCTCTTTGGCTGGGTGGCCATCGACATCGTTCTCTGGGGATTCATCACCCGCTATCTCAACTCCGTCTCCGCTGCGCGCTTCAACTTCGTGCCGGCAATGCTGGGCGCCGTCCTGCTCTGGGATTTCATGTCGCGCGTGATGCAGGGCATCACCACGGCGTTCCTTGAAGACGTGTGGTCGCGCAATTTCCTCAACCTCTTCGCCTCCCCGCTCAGCGTGTCGGAATACCTGACCGGCCTGGTGCTCTCCAGCATCGCGACCAGCGTTGTGGGTCTGGCGGCCATGATCGCGCTCGCCACCCTGGCCTTCGGCCTGTCCTTCTTTGTCTACGGAACGATGCTGGCCGCGTTTCTCCTCGTGCTCTTCCTCTTCGGGATTGCGCTCGGCATCTTTGGCTGCGCCCTGGTCCTGCGCTTCGGTCCGGCAGCGGAGTGGTTCATCTGGCCCATCCCTGCGTTCATCTCGCCTGTTGCCTGCGTTTTTTACCCGCTTTCGGTCCTGCCCCACTGGATGCAGTGGATCGCCCGCCTGATTCCGGCCAGCTATGTCTTCGAAGGGATGCGCGGCGTGTTGCTCGGCCATCGGGTCGCGGCCGCGCCGCTGGCCGTTGGCAGCGCCCTCGCCGTCCTTTACCTGCTGCTGATGGCCCGGCTCTTCACCGGCGTCTACCGCCACGCCGTGCGGACAGGGCTGATCGCCCGCTACAGCGCGGAGACCGTCTCATAGGATCGCGTTCTGAGCCTGCGGCGCCGGGATCAGGCCGCTTCGCGAAACGGCCGGACCTTCACCCGCCGTTTGCGGCGCGCTCGCGCCAGATCGTGCTGCGTCTGCAGGTCCATCCAGAGCTTCGCCTCCGTTCCGGTGGCCTCGGCGACGCGCAGCGCCATGTCTGCGGAAACGCCGGCTTTGCCGTTCAGGACCCGCGACAGCGTGGTCCGCGCGATCCGCAGCCTGGCCGCCGCTTCCCCAACAGCTAAACTGCCGAGGTATTGCCGAAGAATTCGTCCCGGATGCGCCGGATTATACATACTTGCCATGGCTCCTCAATGGTAGTCCCGATAGTCCACCAGAATTGCGTCTTCACCCTCGAAGCAGAAGGTCATCCGCCAGTTTCCGCTGACCGCCACCGCCCATTGCCCCCGCAGATCGCCCTTCAGCGCATGCAGTTTCCAGCCGGGCACCTTCATCTGTTCCGGCCGCTTCGCCACGTTCAGGACCGAAAGCTGTTCCTCCAGTCGCCGGGCATGTGTGGGCTGAATTCCGGCCTTGCTTCCGGTGAAGAAGAACCTTTCGAGCCCGGCGTGCCGAAATGAGCGGATCTTTTTTCTGAAGTGTACTGCGTAGCGCCTCACAGTACAACATTACTTTCGTCCCGTTTCAGTCTCCCTGGATAACCCGCCCTCCCACAACCATTTAGAATCACGAAAGCGCACTTCGCCTTCCAGCCAGCATGTCCAAAGTCAAACGATCCGCGAACTCGACCTCCCCAGCCCAGGCGCAGCCCGTCCTCGCCATCGTGGGACGGCCCAACGTCGGCAAGTCCACCCTGTTCAACCGGCTCACCGGCAGCCGCCGCTCCATTGTCGGCAACGAGCCCGGCATCACCCGCGACCGCATCTACGGCGAAGTCGAATGGAACGGCCGCCTCGTGCGCCTCGTGGACACCGGCGGCATCGTTCCCGACGACGAAGCCCTCATCCCCTCCGAAATCTTCCGCCAGGCGCGCCATGCCCTCGACGAAGCCAGCGCCATCATCATGGTGGTCGATGGCCGCACCGAGCTGGCCGCGCCCGACATGGATCTGGCCCGCCTGCTGCTGCGCACCGGCAAGCCGCTCTTCCTCGCGGTAAACAAAATCGACACCGAAAGCATGGAGGCCGCCGCCGAGAACTTCCGCCACCTCGGCATTCGCAACGTCATCCCCATCTCCGCCGAGCACGGCCTCAACATCGGCGATCTTCTCGACGAGGTCTTCGCCGTGCTTCCCCAGCCGCCGCCCTCCGACGACATCCCCGCGGAGGCGGTCCTGCCGGCGGACGAGGCAGGCCCATCCGCGGATGAGCCGCTTCGCACGCATGGCGAGTTCGAGCAGAACGAGACTCGCGTGGCCATCATCGGCCGCCCCAACGTCGGCAAATCCACCCTGCTCAACGCTCTTACCGGCACCGCCCGCGCCATCGTCTCCCCGGTTGCCGGCACCACCCGCGATGCTGTCGACGAGGTCCTCCGCTACAAGGACCACGACCTTCGCCTCATCGACACGGCCGGCATTCGCCGCAAAGGCAAAACGAAGCTCATGGCCGAGAAGCTCTCCGTGGTCATGGCGCGCAAGCATCTCGAAGCCGCCGACGTCGCCCTGCTGGTGATTGACGCCACCGAGGGGGTCAGCGCGTCGGACGCAACCATCGGCGGCTACGCGCACGAGAGCGGCCGCTCCGTGATCATCGTCGTCAACAAGTGGGACCTCGTCACCACCGGCCGCACCGATGGCAAGCCGCCCGCCGACAAGGTCATCTTCGAGCGCCAGCTGCGCTCCGTCCTCAAATATCTCAGCTATGCCCCGGTGCTTTTCATCACCGCCTCTGAGGGCCGCGGCATCCCGCGCGTTCTCGATACGGTCCTCCGGGTAGCGGCGGAACGCCGTAAGCGCGTCGGCACCGGACCCATGAACCGCTTCCTGCAGAAGGTGGATTTCCAGCGGGCCAGCGTCCCCATGGCCAAACGCGTGCGCATTTACTACATGACCCAGGGAGCGGTCGCCCCCCCGACCTTCATCCTGTTCACCGACCGCGACGTGAAGCTGCACTTCTCCTTCGAGCGATTTATCGAGAATCAAATCCGTGCAGCCTTTGGTTTTGAGGGCTCACCGATTTGGTTCCGCGTCCGTTCCCGCAGCGAAGCGCCTTCCAGCCGATAGGCGACAATCAAAGCGAAGTGGCGTCTTTTGGCAACTTCTCCGCTGCCGTTGTAATCGAACTGTTATAGATGCGGTAACGCTTCAGAAACCGAGAAGGAGGATGGATGTCCAGAGTTCGGACGAAACCAACTGAATCGGCACGAAAGCGAGCTGTCTTTACTGATCCGCAGGCTCGCGGAGGGAGAAGCACTCGGGCTGAGTTTATGCCTTCGAGGCCTCTGCTCGAATTTCCAGTCACCTCCGGAGGGCAACTGAAAATTCCGGGCCTCTTCTATGGAGGCGCGACCCGGGCGGGCGGTTAAGCTTCCATAGAAAGTGTTCTGTGGAGGCGGCGAGACTCCCCCGGTACCCCCGGGATTCTAAAAACGGGACGGGCTGTTCGGAAACGGACAGCCCGTTTTGCTTGCCGCGAACTACCGCTCTCTTTCCTGCGTACCCTCTGTCGACAATCCAGATATTCTGGAGCCAGCCATCGCGCTCGTACATCTAATCCACAATCCTCGGAGAAGATGGTTCGCATGGAGTCCAGAGCCTGTCAGGGCGTGCTGTATCCTGAGAGGTTTGTTTGCTTTCTTTTTTCTATTTGGTTGGGATTCGACTCTGGTTTGAGGACGCAGCTTTGAAAATAGTTCCTGTTTTAGTTTCTGCCTTGCCGCTCCTGCTCGCCGCCGGAATCGTAGGCTGCGGAAAGGCCGAGCCGCCGCGAGCGGCCGGCGCCGGCATGCAGGCCCTCCCGGTCCAGACGATGACCGTCGCGGATCAGCCGGTCCCGCAGTCGGACCAGTACGTCGCCACCATCAAGTCGCGGCGGTCGGCCACCATCAATCCGCAGGTCAGCGGCAATCTCACTCAGATCCTGGTGCACTCCGGCGACCAGGTGAAGGCCGGCCAGCTGCTGATGGAGATCGATCCCACCAAGCAGGAGGCCACCGTCGCCTCGCAGGAGGCGACCGATCAGCAACTCCTGGCTGTCTATAAGTACAACCAGTCCCAGGTCGCCCGCCAGCGTCAGCTCTTTGCCGACGGCATCATCAGCAAGGACGCCATCGACCAGTCGGAGCAGGCCTATTCCAGCGCCAAAGCCAGTTACGACTCCGCGCTCGCGACGCTGAAGACGCAGCAGCAGGAGCTGGGCTATTACCGCATCACCGCTCCTTTTGCCGGAACCATCGGCGATATCCCCGTCCATGTCGGGGACTACGTCACCTCCAGCACGATGCTGACCACCGACGATGAGAACAAGGATCTGGAAGCCTACATCTACGTTCCCACCGACCGCGCCTCTCAGCTGCGCAACGGCCTCGGCGTGGAGATTCTCGACAACAACGGCAAGCCCCTCGAGAGAACCTCGATCGACTTCGTTTCGCCGCAGGTAGACGACGCGCTGCAGGGCATCCTGGTGAAAGCCCCGGTCCGTTCCCCGCTGCTGCGCAACGAACAGCTGGTGAAGGCTCAGGTGATCTGGAGTGTCTCGCCCAAACCGGTGGTTCCGGTGCTCGCGGTCAGCCGTCTGGGCGGACAAGCCTTCGTCTATGTCGCGAAGAGCGCCGGCAACGGCAAGTTTGTCGCCCACCAGCAGCCCATTAATCTCGGGCAAACTGTCGGCAACGATTACGCGGTGCTCAGCGGCCTCGACAACGGAGATAAAGTCATCGTCTCCGGTACGCAGATGCTGATGGACGGCATGCCGGTCATTCCCATGCCGGCCGGTCCGCCCCCCGGTGCGCCAGCCCATGGGCTCTGAGGCGCTTCGACTCTCACGGATGAACTGCGAGGCTCAGCTTGGTTGATTTCTTCATTCACCGCCCGGTCTTTGCCACGGTCTGCGCGCTGCTGATCATCCTGTCGGGCGCCGTCGTGATTCCGTCGCTGCCCATCTCCCTCTATCCGCAGCTGGCGCCGCCCCAGGTCACTGTCACCAGCTCGTATATCGGCGCCAACGCCAGCCAGGTCGAATCCGCCGTTACCGTGCCCCTGGAAGAAGCCATCAACGGCGTCCCCGGCATGCGCTATATCCAGTCCACCAGCGCGAACGACGGAACCAGCGCCATTACCACCACCTTCAATACCGGTTATCCCCTCGATATCGCTGCGGTGGACGTGCAGAATCGCGTCTCCTCCGCCTCCGGCCTGCTGCCCGCCGAGGTCAACCAGACCGGCATTACCGTCAGCAAAGCCAACAGCAATTTTGTCTTTGGCGCCGGCATTTACTCCGAGCATGGCCAGTACAGCAACTTGTTCATGAGCAACTACCTTGATGTCTACATCAAGGACGCCATCAAACGCGTAAAGGGCGTCGGCGACGTCCAGATCTTCGGCGTCGGCCAGTATGCCATGCGCATCTGGCTCGACCCCGTCAAGCTCGCGGCCCGCGATCTCACCGCCTCCGACGTCGTGGCGGCCCTCCAGGAACAGAACGTCGAAGTGCCCTCCGGACAGCTGGGCGCGCCGCCGTCCAACAACCAGCAGTCCTTCCAGATCTCCGTCAACGTCATCGGCCGCCTCACCACGCCCGAGCAGTTTGACAACATCGTCGTCAAGAACACCCCCAACGGCATCGTCCAGATCAAGGACGTCGGCCGCGCGGAGCTGGGCGCTTCGAGCTACGCCAGCACCCTCACCTTTGACGGCATTCCCGCCGTCGGCTTCGGCGTCATGCAGCTCAGCGATGCCAATGCCCTGCAGGTGGATCGCGACGCCAAGGCCGAGCTCGCCCGTCTCTCCAAATCCTTCCCGCCCGGCATGAAGTATGCCATCGCCTTCGATACCACCACCATCGTCGGCGCTTCGATTCACGAGGTCATCAAGACTCTCATCGAAGCCATCCTCATCGTCATCGCGGTGATCTTCTTCTTCCTGCAGGACTGGCGCGCCACCCTCATCCCCGCCGTCACCATCCCGGTTTCTCTGGTCGGCACCTTCGCCTTCATCAGCGTCTTCGGCTTCTCCATCAACTCGCTCACGCTCTTCGGCATCACCCTGGCCACCGGCCTGGTCGTCGACGACGCCATCGTCGTTATTGAGAACGTGCAGCGCCATATTGCCGAAGGCGACCGCGAGCCGCACCACGCCACCTCCGCCGCCATGGTCGAAGTCACCGGCGCCGTCATCGCAACCTCCCTCGTCCTGATTGCCGTCTTCGTCCCGGTGTCCTTCTTCCCCGGAACCACCGGCATTCTCTATCGCCAGTTCTCGCTGACCATCGCGTTTTCGATTGCGATTTCGGCCTTCAACGCCCTCACCCTCTCCCCGGCCCTTTCGGCGCTCATCCTCCGCCGCGACGAGGGCAAGCACGCGCTGCTGCATCTCGCCGAGCGCGCCATCACCGGCCTGGGCCGCGGCTATGCCCGCGCCATCCACGGCGTCCTGCGCGTGCGCTGGCTCATGGTGGTGCTGTTTGCCCTCGGCCTCTTCGGCGCGTTTTGGGAGTACACCCATGTGCCCACGGCCTTCGTTCCCGAAGAAGACCAGGGCTTCATGATGATCCTCATCCAGGCCCCCCAGGGCGCTTCGCTCGCCTACACCACGCACATTGAAGCCGAAGTGAGCGCCATGCTCAACAGGGACAAAGACGTGGCCGGGGCCTTCGCCATCGGGGGATTCAGCTTCAGCGGCAACGCGGCCAACTACGGCATGATGTTCTGCTCGCTCGCTCCCTACGACAAGCGCACAGGACCCCAGGATTCTGCCGCGGCCATCGTCAATCGCTACCGCCGCCAGTTCTTCATGATTCCCGGCGCGCTCATCATTCCCATGGTGCCCCCTGCCATCAACGGCGTCGGCTCCTTCGGCGGCTTCCAGTTTGAGCTGGAGGACCGCGGCACCAACACGCTGACCGACCTGGACCGCACCGCTCACAGGATCGTCGCGAGCGCCACCCAGAACAAAGACCTCACCGGCATGTACACCAGCTTCACCTCCAACGACCCTCAGGTGCTGGTGCGCATCGACCGCGAGAAAGCCAAGGCCCTCGGCGTTCCCTTCAGCCAGATCTCCGACGCGCTGCAGGTCTACATGGGCTCCGAATACGTCAACAACTTCGACTTCAACAACCGCAGCTATCGCGTCTACCTGCAGGCCGAGCAGCAGTTCCGTGAGAATGCCTCCGCCATCCGTCAGTACTACGTGCGCTCGGCCACCGGGCAGATGATTCCGCTGGACAACCTCGTCACCATCGAGAACACCTCAGGCCCGCAGGTCATCAGCCACTACAATCTCTTCCGCTCGGCGGAAATCGACGGCTCGCCTGCCCCCGGCGTCAGCACCAGCGTCGCCCTGCAGACCATGCAGAATATCGCCGACCACACCATGATGCACGGCATGGCCTATGAGTGGACCGGCCTCGCCCTTGAAGAAATCGAGTCCGCCGGGAAAGTCTTCATCATCTTCGGCCTCGGCATCCTGGTCGTCTATCTCACCCTGGCCGCGCTCTATGAGAGCTTCGCCCTCCCCTTCATCATCCTGCTCGCCGTGCCCATGGCCGTCCTCGGCGCTCTGCTGGCCCAGTCCATGCGCGGCTATGCCGACGACATCTACTGTCAGATCGGCCTCGTCATGCTCATTGGCCTCGCCGCGAAGAACTCGATCCTCATCGTCGAGTTTGCCGAGCAGCTCCGCAAAAAGGGCCGCTCCATCGTCGATGCCGCCATTGAAGCGGCCGAGCTGCGCCTGCGGCCTATTCTGATGACCTCCTTCGCCTTCATCCTCGGCGTGATTCCCCTGGCCATCGCCTCCGGCGCCGGCTCCGCGGGACGCCGCTCCGTCGGCACGACGATCATCGGCGGCATGCTCGTCTCGACGCTGCTGAACCTGTTCTTTATCCCGGTGCTTTACGTGATCCTGCAGTCGTTCCTCGGCGTCTTCAGCCGGAAGCGCCCGACGCCCCACGCCGTCTCCGCGGACTGAAGACCGTACCCCGCTGAACCGCCGGCGATCCCGCAGTCTCCGGGCGCCCTTGAGCCCTGAGCCCTTGAGCCCTGAGCCCTGAGCCCTGTGCCCTGCACCCTGTGCCCTGCACCCTGAGCCCTGCACCCTGAGCCCTGTGCCCTGTGCCCTGTGCCCTGTGCCCTGAGCCCTGCACCCCGCTACTCGTCCCGCAGCAGGATCATCGGATCCACGGCCAGCGCCTTGCGCGCCGGCAGCCACGCCGCCAGCAGACCGAGCCCCAGCATCGTCATCACCACCCCGCCCAGCACCACCGGATCCTTCGGGGTCGCCTGGTACACAATGGCGGACAGCACCTTCGTCGCCAGCACGCCCAGCACAATCCCCGCCACCGATCCCGCGGCCAGCAGCAGGAACGCCCGCCCCAGCGCCGTCCCCAGCACCTGTTTCTGCCCCGCTCCCAGCGCGACGCGAATGCCCAGCTCCCGCATCCGTTTGGTCACCACATACGACGCCATCCCGAAGATCCCGGTCACCGCCAGCATCGCCCCCAGCAGTCCCAGCACGCCCAGAGCCACGGTCGCCACCCGCGCCGCAAACAGCGCGGAGTCCATCTCCTGGTTCCAGGTGCTCATCTGCAGCGGCAGCCCCGGATCCAGCCGGTGCAGCGTCTCCTCGACCGCTCGCGACACCGGCGCGGTGTCCTGCATCGAGCGCACCTCCAGCCATGCGCTGCTGTTGGGCTGCTGCAGGAAGCAGAAGAACATCGCCGGCATCGGGTCCTCGGTCAGCGTCCGATACTTTCCGTCCTCCACCACGCCCACCACTTCGGCTCGTTTGCCGCCCCAGTATTTAAAGTGCGCCCCCAGCGCCCCGCTGACTGACCCGAAGACCTTCACTGCGAATGTGCGGTTCACCAGCGCCACAATCGGCGCCTTGTCGTCGTCGTGCATGGTCAGATTTCTGCCCGCCAGCAGCGTCGTGCCCGCCGCCGGCAGATAGCCCGGCGAGATCGCGTAGTTCATCGCGTCCGCTATCTCGTTCGTCGGGCGGAAATCCGTCGTCGTGTCCTTGTACACGCTCGAATCGCTCCCGCCCAGGCTCAGCGGCAGCTGATCGGAATAGCCCACCGCCGTGATGCCCGGAATCGCCTCAACCGCTTCCACCATGCGCCTCTGCATCGGCGCCCGCTGCGCGTCGGTGTAGCCCGCCATCTGCAAATCCGTTGACACCACGACAACATGGTTCGGATCGAAGCCGAAGTTGCTGTGCAGCGACCGCACCAGTCCCCGCACCGCCACCAGCGACGACGTCACCAGCACCGCGCAAATCGCGATCTGCGTCACCAGCAGCACATCCCGCAGCGAGAACTTCCGCATCCCGCCCAGGCCCGCGCCGCCGGTGCGAATCACCTGCCACGGATCGGTCCGCAGCACCTGCCGCACCGGCACCATGCCGAACAGCAATCCGCTCACCAGCGCCAGCCCCAGCGCCACGCCGTAGGTTCCCAGGTCGGGATTCACCGGCACATTAATCGGCACGCTCGGCACCGGCTGCCACGCGCTCAGCCAGCGCAGGATCACCACCCCGCCGGCCAGCCCGATCGCGCCGCCGGCCAGCGAAACCACTACGGCCTCGGTCAGCAGTTGGCGCACGATCCGCCCGCGCCGCGACCCCAGCGCCACCCGCAGCGCCACTTCTTTCGCCCGATCCGCCGCGCGCGCCGCAAACAGGCTCCCCAGATTCGCGCACGCCGCCAGCAGGATCATGCCCGCCAGCAGCATCAGCCCCGCCACAAATGCCCGCGCCGGTTTGCCCAGCATGTCGCCCACCAGACCCGGCCGCGCCAGGCTGAACTTGACCCCGTCATCCGACCTTGGATAGGTCCTGGCCAGCCACGCCGCCAGCGAATCCAGATCCGCCTTCGTCTCCGCGGGCGTCACTCCCGGCTTCAGCCGCCCCACCACAAACCCCGAGTGCGATCCGCGCTCGTGCACCTTGTCCCAGCCTTCGACCTCGTTCGCATCCATCAGCGGGAACCAAAACGCCGGCGCGAAGAACATCTCTGTGCCGCGAAAGCCCGGCGGCGCCACCCCGATAATCGTCATCGGATGCTGGTTCACCTGCACCACGCGCCCCACCACGCTCCGCTCGCCGTGGAACTGCGTATGCCAGAAGTCGTAGCTCAGCACGACATAGGGAGCGCTGTTCACGCCCTTCTCATCCTCTTTGTGAAAGAACCGCCCCACATAGGGATGAATGCCCAGCGCGTCGAAGTAATTCCCGCTGGCTTCATACGGCCACGCGATCGTGGGATTGTTCCCCGTATCGAATCCCACCGGGCCGATGATGTTGTACATCGTCATGCTCTGGAAGGTGCGGTTCTTGTCCCGCAGATCTTCGTAGTCCGGCACCGACTGCGACGGAAACCCGTACCGCTGCACCATGTAAAGATTTTCCGGATGCGGCACCTTCACCGGCTTCAGCACAATCGCGTTCAGCACGCTGAACACGATGGCATTCGCGCCGATGCCCAGCGCCAGGGTCAGAATCGCCGTCACCGTGAACCCTGGCGACTTCCGCAATTGCCGCAACGCGACTTTCAGATCGCTCGTCATCGTTCCCGCCTTGCGAACGAATACGAGCCAGACTCCTGGCAGGTTCCGTCAACTGTTGCGTTTCCTGCGGCGGCGGCGAATTCTTTGCTGAACAAGCGATCCGGCGCGAAGCGCGCCCGCCTGGGCGGCCCGTCTCTGTTTCATTCCATCCTCAGCGTTTTGATCGGATCCACGCTCGCCGCGCGTCGCGCCGGCACCCACGCCGCCAGCAGCGCCAGCAGCGTCATCAGCACCGCCACCGACCCAAAGGTGACGGAATCCACCGCGCTCACGCCATACAGGAAACTCCGCAGCAGTTGCGCCACCAGCGCCGCCGCCATCAGCCCAATCACTGACCCGCCCAGCGACAGCATCAGACTCTGCCGCATCACGCCGGTGATGATCTGCCACCGCTGCGCGCCCAGCGCCAGGCGAATCCCGATCTCCCGCATCCGCCAGCTGACAATATAAGCAATGAGGCTATAGACCCCCACGCCGCCAATCACGACCGCCAGCCCGCCAAAAGTCAGCAGCAGCAGCGTCAGCGAACGCGACCCGGCCTCCGAAGCCGCCACCACCTCATCCAGCGTCCGCACTCGCGTTACCGGCACCCGCGGATCCAGATCCGCCACCGCCTGACGCAGCGCGGCGGCTGCCATCTGCGTGCTCGCGCGCGTCCGCACCAGCGCGTACATCACCGGCTGCTCCACCGCCGGCGTCATCGGCTGGTAAACCTCGTCGCCAAACGCACTGGCCACCGTCTGCTCGTGCGTGTTGTTCACCACGCCGACCACCACCGACGCGTCCTGCGGACTCCACACCGCCGGCGTCTTCTCCTGGGTCACGCTGATAATGTGTTTCCCCAGCGGATTCTCGTGCGGCCAAAGCGCCTCCGCCATGCCCTGGTTGATCACCACCGCCCGGCTCGCGCCCGAGGCATCCTGATTTTCCAGCAGGCGCCCCTGCACCCGATGAATCCCCAGCGCCGCAAAGTATCCCGGCGAAACCACTCGTCCCGCCGCCAGCCGGGCTCCCTGCCGCGCGTCCCGCGGATGCCCCTCCGCGTCGAAGACGTAATTGCCGTCACGCCCGCTGAGCGGCAGCGCGTCCGTCAGCGCCACATCTTCGGCGCCCGGCATGCCCTTCATCCGCTCCAGCAGCGTGTTAAAGAACGCCGTGCAGCGGCCGCGCGCGCTCGCCGTCCCGCTCGATCCCGCACCGGCACACGTCGACGCATCCAGCGACACCTCCGCCGTCACAATGCGATCCGTGCGAAATCCCGGATTCACCTGCGACAAGCTCCACAGGCTGTGCAGCATCAGCCCTGCTGCCGTAATCACCACCACCGACAGCGCAATCTGCCCCATCACCAGCATCATCGATATGCGGAACTGCCCCGCCTTCCCCGCTACGCTCCGGCTGCCCGCGTGCAGCGAGTCGCGCAAATTCGGCGACGCCATCTGCAGCGCCGGAATCAGCCCGAACAAAACGCCCGTCACCACCGACGCGCCGGCGGCAAACAGAAATACCGGCCACCGCAGCGCCACATCCGCCAGCCGCGGCGTATCCGCGGGCAACAGCGTCACCAGCGCCTGCAGGCTCACCATCGCCGCCAGCAGACCCACGACGCCCGCCACAGATCCCAGCACCACGCTCTCCGCCAATAGCTGCCGCACCAGCCGCGCACCCGTGGCGCCCAGCGCCCCGCGAATCGCAATCTCCCGCTCCCGCCCCGCCGCCCTCGCCAGCATCAGATTCGCCACATTGGCGCACGCGATCAGCAGGATCAGTCCTACCGCCGCAAACAGCAGCAGCAGCCGCGGCCGCATCGCGCCCACTTCCGACTCCAGCAGCGGCACCACCGTGCAGTCCTTTGCCCAAATGTCCGGCATCTGCCATGGAAAGATCCCCAGCAGCTGCTTCTGCAAACCCTGCAACTCCGCCTGCGCCTGCCCCGGTGTCACGCCCGCCTTCAGCCGCCCAAACGCCCGCAGATCGAAATCCTTCCAGGGGTCGATCGGGTCGCCGCTCTTAAAGGTCACCGGCGTCAGAAACTGCGTGTCCGCGTACGGAAACCGCACCCCCGCCGGCAGCACGCCCACCACCCGCCGCGAAATCCCGTCGATCCGCAGCGTCTGCCCCACCACCCCCGCATCGCCGGCGAAATGCTGCTGCCAGTACCCATAGCTCAGCACCACAACTGGATCGTGCGCACCGCGCGCGTCGTCCGCCGTGAAGAACCGCCCCAGCGCGGGATGCACGCCCAGCACGCCCAGCGCGTTCGCCATCACCTCGGCGCCAAAGACGCGATCGGCCGAGTTGGCGTCGCCCACATTCGATTCCGCATCCGGGCCAAATCCGCTGATTCCCGCGAACGCCTGCGCGTGCTCATTGAGCGCGCGCAGCCATCCCTTGGGGAAGTACGACGCCGCGGCCTCGCCTCCGCCGTAGTTGATCCGCATCAACTGCTCCTGCTGCGGAAACGGCAGCGGCCGCAGCATGATCGAATCCACCAGCGTAAAGATCGCCGTGTTCGCGCCAATCCCCAGCGCCAGCGTCAAGACCGCCGTCACCGTAAATCCCGGCGACTTCCGCAACTGCCGCAATGCGTACTTAAAATCTCCCAGCATCATCCACTCCTGTACCCGCCGCACCCTGTACCCCGTACCCGGATCACTCGCTTCTCAGAGCTTCCATCGGCTCCACGCGCGCCGCCCTGCGTGCCGGCAGCAGACAGGCCGCCCCACTCACGCCCAGCAACAGCAGCGCCGCTGCCGCCGCACTCCAGGGGTTATACGGACTCACCTCAAACAGCAGGCTCTGCAGCAGCCGCGCCCCTGCAAAAGCGATGGCGATCCCTCCCGCCGCGCCGGTGATCACGGGCAGCAGCCCATCCTGCAGGATCAGCCGATAGATGTTCGCCCGCTGCGCGCCCAGCGCCAGCCGCAACCCGATCTCGCGCTGCCGCTGCACCACCGAATACGTCACCACGCCGTACACGCCCAGTCCGGCCAGCAACAGCGCGCTCACCGCAAACAGCAACAGCAGATCCATCTCGAATCGCCGGTTCGCCACCGAGTCCGCCACCACCCCGCCCAGGCTGCGCACCTCCGGCACCGGCACGCTGGCATCGACGCTCCAGATGGTCTTGCGGATCGCGTCGGCCATCGCCGCCGGATCCTGCCGCGTCCGCACCACCATCCCCGCCTGGTCATCCAGGTGATACCAGTAAGGTGCATAGATGATCATGGGATCGGGCTTCGCCAGCGTCACCGTCCGCGCGTTCTCCACCACCCCGACCACAGTGAACGGCTCTTCCATTTTCGTGTTGACGCTGAAACGCTGCCCCAGCGGATTCTTGCCCTTCCAAAGCGTCTTCGCCGTCAGCTCTGAGATCACCGCGTCGTTCCGGCCCCAGTCGCTCGCACTGAAAAATCGTCCCTGGATCAGCCGCAGATGGATTGCCTCGAAATACTTGGGACTGGCTACACGAAAATTCTCCAGCGGCAGATCCGTCCACGGGCGTGTATCGCCTGGCAGCTGCGCGATATAGCCCCAGTCACCATCGGATAAGGGCAGTGCGCTCGTCACCGCCGCGTCTTCCACTCCCGGCAGCCCGTCGAGCCTGCGCAGCACCTCGCGGAAAAACGCAACCCGCTGCTGGTTATTCGTATAGCTCCCACCTGGCAGCTCGATCTCTGCCGTTATCGTTCGCTCCGCGTCGAACCCGCGGTTCACACGCATGAGTTTCACCAGGCTCAGCGTCAGCAGACCGGTCATGGCCACCAGCGTCACGCTCACCGCCACTTCCACGCCCACCAGCGCCCGCCGGGCCCGCCGGCTGGTCCGCGACTCGCTGGCCAGCTTCGACTCGCTGTGCAGCACCTCCTGCGGAGCCGTCCGCGATGCCATCCACGCCGGTGCCAGTCCCGCCAGCAGCATCGCCGCCAGCGCCAGCCCCACGGCGCATGCCGCGCCCATCCAATCCAGATGCAGGGGCCCGCGGAAGTTCAGCCCCGCCGGCAAATAGCGCTGCATCGCGGGAACCAGCGCGCCGGCCAGCAGAATTCCCAGCCCGCAGCCCGTCATCGCCAGCACCGCTGTCTCGCGCATCCCCAGGCGCAGCATCTCGCCGCGACTGGCCCCCAGCGCCGAAGCCACCGCCATCTGCTGCCGCTGTCCCACCGCCCGAGCCAGCAGCAAATTGGTGATGTTCACGCAGCCTACCAGCAGCAGCCCGGCGACCGCCGCCAGCAGCATGATCAGCGGCTGATGGCTGCTCCCCACCAGCTCCTGCTGCCATGGCATCAGCACCGCCGACAGCATCGCTTTCTCATCCGCCGGCAGGGCCGCCGCAATCGTGTGCTGCTCCGCATTCAGCTCGGCGCTGGCCGCCGCAATCGATACGCCCGGTTTCAGACGCGCCAACCCAAAGTAGTTCAGGTCCCCCATCTCCTCGGCCAGCCGATCCTTCGTGAAGGCCAGCGGAATCATCACACCCAGCGGCGCACTGCGCGCAACGCTGTCCGTCTGCGTCACCGGCGGCATGTGGAACGACGGCGGCATCACCCCCACCACCGTGTAGGGATACCCATCCAGCCGGATCGACTTCCCCAGAATGCCCCGGTCGCTGTCGAACTGCTCGCGCCACAAGTCCCAGCTCAGCACGGCGACATGCTCGTGCCCCGGCTGCCCCTCCGCGGAGCTGAATCCGCGCCCCATCCGCGGCTCGACGCGCAAAACCGAAAAGATCCCCGGCGTCGCCTCCAGCACTTCCGCCTCGAGCGGCCGCCCGCTCGTCCCGCTCGCCGCCTCCGGCTGCAGCGGCACCGGATACTCCCGCATCACGGCCATCGCCGCGAAGCTCCGGCTGTTCTTCTCCCAGAAGGTGAAATGATTCGCGCTTACCGGCAGCGTCGGGTAGATATCGCTCCACTCCGCCACCTTCTCCTCGATCCGCACCAGCCGATCGGCATGCGCAAACGGCAGAGGCCGCAGCATCGCGTCATAGACCAGCGTGAAAATCGCCGTGGTCGCCCCAATCCCCAGCGCCAGCGTCAGCACCGCCGTCACCGTGAATCCCGGCGCCTTCCGCAACTGCCTCCATGCAAATCGCAGATCGCTCAGCATCTGTCACTCCTATGGTCACGATTTCCGGCCGGGCTCCCCACCGCTGCAACCCGTAACCTGCAACCTGTAACCGGATCACTCGTTCCTCAGCGCCTCCACCGGATCCAGCCCCGCCGCCCGCCGCGCCGGAATCACCGCCGCCAGAAACGCTGCCACTCCCAGCAGCACCGTGGCCACCGCCAGCATCGCCGGATCCCACGGCCGCACCCCATACAGCTGCCCGGCCATGGCCCGCCCGGCCAGAATCGCCGCCGGAATCCCCAGCGCCAGCCCAATTCCCACCTGCAGAAATGCCCCGCGCAGCACCATCCGCACCACGCTGGCGCGATCCGCACCCAGCGCCATGCGGACACCGATCTCGCTCGTCCGCTGCTCCACCGTGTACGCTGTCACGCCATACAATCCCACCGCTGCCAGCACCAGCCCCAGCGCGCCGAACAGGAGCGTCAGCGTCGCGATCATGCTCTGCTGCTGGAAATCCCCGGCCAGCACATCGTCATACTTGTCCACGCCCTGCACCACCAGGTTGGGATCGATATCCGCCATCGCCTTTTTCACCTGCGCCTGCAGGTTCGGGGGATGCCCCGGCGCCCACAGCACGACGTTGGACACGTAGTGCGACCACGCGTCGCCGCTCTTCATCGACGCTTCGTCAAAATGCGCCGCCTGCGCCTCCGGCAGATAGAACATCGGCCCCACCGGCTTGTCCAGGTCGTAGGCCATGTACCGCATATCCGCCGCCACGCCCACCACCGTGTACATCGCCGCGTACTTCATCTTGTCCGGTCCGAAGTGCCGCCCGATCGGGTTCTCCCCTTTGAAAAACTTCTTCGCGAACGCTTCGTTGATCACCGCCACGTTCTGCGTCGTCGGCCCGTCTTCCTCGTTGATCGGCCGCCCCATCAGAATCCGGTTTCCCAGCGCCTCAAAGAAGCCGGGAGTCACCCGCGTCCAGCCCGCCGACGTATTCTTCCGGGGCGGCGGCTCCGGTTGTCCTTCCACGCGGATCGAATCGTTCCAGCTGTCCCCGCTCATCGGCGCGTAGGTCGCCGCCGCCGCGCTGTGCACCCCCGGAATCGCCGCCAGCCGCTCGTCGATGCGGCGGAACAGCAGCGGCATCTGGTCCGCTGGATAGCCCGTCAGCTGCGCGTTCGTCCACACCAGATACCGGTCCCCGACCGCAAATCCGAAATCCTGGTTCTGCAGGTTGCGCAGGCTCTGTCCCAGCAGCGCCGCCGCGCTCAGCAGCACCAGCGACATCGCCGCCTGCGCCACCACCAGCGCCTTCTGCGGCCAGCGCGCCTTCGTTCCCGTCGATCCGCGCGACCCACGCAGCGCTTCAATCGGCTCCGCATGGGAAGTGATCCACGCCGGCGCAATCCCAAACAGCATCCCGGTCACCACCGAGATTCCCAGCGCAAATCCCAGCACCGTCCACGACGGCGACACATCGATCGGCACCCAGTTCCCGGGCCCGCCGATCTGGAACGCCAGATGCACAACCAGCCGCGCTCCACCGTAGGCCACCCCAACGGCCGCCACCCCGCCCAGTACGCCCAGCGTCACACTCTCCACCAGCGCCTTGCGCACCAGCCGCCGCCGGCTCGCGCCCAGCGCCACGCGAATCGAGGTCTGCTGCCGATCCTTCAGCCCGCGCGCCAGCAACAGATTCGCCAGGTTCGCACACGCCACCAGCAGCACGCACGCCGCCGCTGCCAGCAGCAGCTTCAGCCCATCGCCATAGTCATCCGATATCGAATCCACACCCGCGCCGCCGGGCACCAGGTGCAGCGTGCCCTTCTGCCAGGTCTGCTTCTCCTGCGGACCCATATCCGCCACATGGCTCGCCTGCCATGCATGCAGCTCGCCCCGCAACTGCGCCTCCAGCGCCCTGGGATTCGTCCCCGGCTTCACCCGCCCAATCAAATCCAGAAAATTCTCATTGGGCGTCTTCAGCCGTGCCGTCGCCCCATCCACCAGCGGTTCGGCGGTCAGCGGCAGCCAGAATCCCGGCATATTCCATCCGGAGAGAATCGCCCCATAAAACGACGGCGCCGCCACCCCCACCACCGTGAACGGGTGTCCGTCGATCAGGTAGCTGCGTCCCACTACCCCGCGATCCGCGCCGTATTGCTGCAGCCACATGTGATAACTCATCACCGCCACCGGCGGCGCGCCTTCATGATCGTCCGCCGGCGTCAGCAGCCGCCCCATCCAGGCGACCGTGCCAAACGTCTGAAAGAAATTCCCTGAGACAAATTGCCCGTTGCGCGTTTCCGCCGGCTCCGCGCTGCCCGCGGCTCGCACCCCCAGCTGCGTGTTGCCCGCCTGGAACGCCGCCAGTTCAGTAAAGGCCGGCGTGTTGTCCCGGAATTGCTTATAGGCCTCCCAGGAAAAGAGGCTCCAGTCGTTGGGCGCGTCGCCATCGCCCTGCGTGTACCCACCCCAGTTGCAACACCGGTCCTTGTCCCCGATCTTCCACAGCTCGCCCGGCTTCACCACCGGCAGCGTCCGCAGCATCACCTGCTGGATCAGCGTGAAGATCGCCGTCGTCGCGCCGATGCCCAGCGCCAGGGTCAATACCGCCGTTACCGTGAACCCCGGCGACTTCCTCAGTTGCCGCAACGATTGCCTGAAATCTCCCAGCATGCATTCCCTCGGGTCTATAAGGATGGGCCGATCCCCGACGCAGAGCCGCCCGGGAATATCGATACGGTGCATGCCGCCCGCCAGTCCTGCCGGCAGCGAAGCCCTTCAAAATGCTGTCTTTAGTCTTTTGCTCGGGAACGCCGATTGTCCGCAATCGGCCCGCCCTGTTCGGAATCGAACAGCAGCCGCTTCCCTCTCCCAGCTCCCGGCTCCCAGCTCCCAGCTCCCAGCTCCCAGCTCCCCGGGCTCTACCCCACCAGCACCACAAACGGCTGAAATAAGGTCCCCGCCACCCGCCGCCCCACCGCGATCAGCTCCCGCTGCCCCTCAAAAATCTTCACCAGCGCCGCATCCGAATACTCCGGCAGATTCACCTGCATGCCGTTGCGAATCCGCCCCACCGTCGTCTCATCCGCGGTCACCGCCGGCATCTCCGGCAGCAGCGTTCGCGGATGCGGCATCCGCTCCTCCAGCCGCCCCTCCGCGCCCAGCGCCTCTACCTCGCTCAGCGCCAGCGCCTGCTCCAGTTTGAACGGCCCCGCCGCCGTCCGCCGCAAACTCGCCAGATGCGCGCCGCACCCCAGCGCCTGCCCCATCGCATGCGCAATCGCCCGCACATACCCGCCCGCCGAGATCCGCATCGCAAACGCCGCCGCATCGCCTTCGACGCCGTCAATCGTGAATGCGTCCACGGTCACCCGCACCGGCTTCAGCTCCGGCGTCTTGCCCTCGCGCGCCAGCTTGTACGCCGGCTTGCCTTCGATCTTTTTGGCCGAATACGGTGGAGGCATCTGCTCCGTCTCACCCAGAAACCGGGCCGCAATCTCCCGCACGGCCGAGACGTTCAGCCTGACGTTCTGCGCCTCGCCCAACGCCTGCCCCTCGGCGTCATACGTGTCGGTCGCGAAACCGAACCGGATCGTCCCCGTGTACGCCTTCTCGCTCGATCCGTAGAACTGCGCCAGCCGCGTGTACTTGCCCAGCAGCAGCGGCAGCACCCCCGTCGCCATCGGATCCAGCGTCCCTAAATGCCCAACGGATGTTTCCCCGGTCGCGCGCCGCACCCGCGCCACCACGTCATGCGAGGTCATCCCGCCTGGCTTGTCCAGAATCAGCAGCCCATTCACTCAACTACCCTATCCCACCAGCCGCCTTCCGCCACAGGCTACCGGCGACAGGCGACAGGCGGCCCTCAGATCCTCTCCCCCATCCGCTCCCGGATCAGCGCCAGAAACTCATTCCGCGTGTTCTGCTTCTGGAAGACCCCCAGCATCGCGGACGTCACCGTCGAGGAGTTCTGCTTCTGCACGCCGCGCATCATCATGCACAGGTGCCGCGCCTCAATCACCACCCCCACGCCCTGAGGATGAATCGTCTCCTGAATCGCATCGGCGATCTGCCGCGTCATCCGCTCCTGCACCTGCAGCCGCCGCGCAAACACATCCACCAGCCGTGGAGCCTTGCTCAATCCGATCACCTTGCCGTCCGGGATATACGCGATGTGGACCTTCCCAAAAAACGGCAGCATATGGTGCTCGCACAGCGAATACATCTCGATGTCCTTCACGATCACCATCTCGTCGTACGCCACTTCGAACAGCGCGCCGTGCAGAATCTCATGCGGGTCCTGATGGTATCCCTGGGTCAGAAATTCCATCGCCTTCTCCATGCGCTCCGGCGTCCGCTCCAGCCCATCCCGCGTGGGATCGGCATCGTACCGCCGGATAATCTCGCGATAAATATCCTGCGTCGACACGCCTTCCAGATTCGTCTTCCCGATCACTTCCCGTTTCGCGGAATTCCCCGCATGTACCGCCGCTTTCGCCATCCTTCGACTCCGATCCACCTTTACCCTGTACCTCGTGACCCCTATTCCCTATTCCCTATTCCCCACAGTTTCGAACGAGTTATTCCCCGTCTCCTCCACCCGCACCGCCAGCGACAGCTTCTCCGGCAAAGCTTCCCGCAGCCGCCGCTCAATCTCCAGGCAGAAATTCTCCGTCGTCGGCACCGCTCCGCGAAAACACTCCAGCGTATTCAGATTCTGCCGATCGAACGGCTCGACCACCATGCGCCCCACACACGCATCCAGCGCCACCAGATCCGTCACCATCCCGGTCACCGGATCCATCTCGCCGCCCACGACAACTTCCACCGTGTAATTGTGCCCGTGCCCGTGCGGATTGGCGCACTTCCCATAGACCCTTAGATTCTCCGCCTCGCTCAGCGATTCGGTATGCAGCCGATGCGCCGCGCTCAGCCGATACCTCCGCCCTAAATAAGCCCTCATCCCGCCGCTCCAATCCTGCTGTCGAGACCCGCTGTGGGTGCCCCCTGCAAGCCCCCGGTTGGCTCGTCTGGGATAGCAACTACCCAATCCTTGTTTTTTCTGCGCCGAAGGCGCGTCCGCCTGGACGGCTAGTCCTCCCCGTAATAGTCCGCAAACAAATCCGCCATCTCATACACCCGCACCCGATGCAGCTTCGCTCCCGGAACCTTCCCCTCCAGCCGCCGCCATACCGCTACCGCAAGGTTCTCCGTCGTGGGCAGCGCCGTTCGAAACTCCGGCACCTCGAGGTTCAAATGCCGATGGTCGTACGCCGACACGACCTCCCGCTCCATCACATCTTTCAACTCTTTCAAATCGACGACGAACCCCGTCACCGGATCCACCTCGCCCGCCACCGTCACCTCGAGCGTGTAATTGTGCCCATGTCCGTTACGATTGGAGCACTTCCCAAACGCCCGCGCATTGTCTTCCGGGCTCCACGCCTCGACCCAGTAGTAATGCGACGCCGAAAACTCCGCCTTCCTCGTCAGCAAAATCATATGTAGAGAAATCCCACCCCACCGCGCCGATGCAAGCACGCTAAACGCTAAACTCCAAACTCTGGACTCTAAACTCTGCTCTCTAAACTCGGTTCTCCCGCCCCTTCCAGACTACCTGCCGCAGCACCCGAACACGAAACCAGCTCCGCCACAGCAGCCACGCATACAAAGGCGCCCCCAGCGGCGCCCAGACATAATCCCGAAACGCAAAATTCGACTTCGCCACCCGGCTGTAGAACCCCCACAGCGCCCGCACCCATACCAAACTCAGCGCCGCAATCGCCATCGGCGGTCCCAGCACCCCGCTCCTCGCCCCCGGCTGCTTCATCTCCCACACAAAAAACCCGATCAGTGCCGGCACGCCCACCATTACGCCCAGTTGCAGCAGCCGCATCCCGGCCAGCGCCAGAGCATTCCCGAACAGCAGCGCCAGATTCTTCGTCCAGCCCTCCACCAGCGCGCCAAAGCTGCGATACATCCGCGCCGACACCGCCTCCGGCGCGTACCGGAAGCGCAGCCCCAGCTTGCGCCGCTTCACCAGGCTGGCCAGCTCCACATCTTCGAGAATCGCCCCCCGCACCGCCGCGTGCCCACCGATCTTGTCGTAGACATCCCGCCGCACCAGCAGAAACTGCCCATTCGCCGCAGCCACAGCCCGCGCCGGATCGTTCACCTTCGCCGGCGTATACGTCACCGCCAAATCGCTGAAGATCAGAGGCATCAGCGCCCGCTGCGCCAGCCCCCGCACCACCTGCCGCGGCGAGTACGACAGCATTCCCGCCCCATGCCGCTCCGCCTCCACCATCGCCAGCCGCAGGTGCCCCGGCTCATGCCGCGTGTCCGCATCCGTAAACAGCAGCCACTGCCCCCGCGCCCTCTGCGCTCCCGCCCAGCAGGCGTTGTTCTTCCCCGTCCAGCCCTTTTCCAGCTGCGGCGCGTCCATGACAGTCACCCCGCCAAACCCTGCCGCAAGGTCGCGCGTCCGGTCTGCCGATCCATCGTTGACGACGAGAATCTCCCAGTCCTGCCCCAGCCGCCAACCCTCTTCCTGCTGCTCCACCAGCGACTGCAGACACGTCCCCACGCAATCTTCCTCATTACGCGCGGGGATGATGACGGAGAGAATCAGCGGCGGCGCTTCGTCCACGGTCCTATTATAGAAATGTGATGCGATCCTGCTCTCATCAGCACCCCGGCCCGTCAGCGTCCACGCGCTCTGCTTTCAAACGCTCTACGCTCGCCGCTGTACGCTGCCTCTCCGTCTCGGTGCTCTGTGCTCTGAGCTCTGTGCTCTGCCTCTCGTGCAATCGCACCTCGCACCCCGCCCAGGTCGGCGAGCGCGCGCCCAAAATCGTCATCCATGACGGCGCTCAGACCGTCAGCCTCCGCCAGTATGAAAAGCAGCGCAAGATTGTCGTGCTCAATTTCTGGGCCAGCTGGTGCGCTCCCTGCCTCGAGGAATTCCCCTCCCTCATGCAGCTCCAGCAGGACATGCCCAACGTCGCCGTCGTCGCCGTCGCCTTCGACACCACTCAGCCCGACTACCAGCAGTACCTGACCGACAACCACATCACCGGCATTACGACGGTCGTCGACCTCGCCAACCAGTCCAGCAACGCCTTCGACACCACGCGCCCGCCTGAAACCTACATCATCGACCGCCACGGCATCATCCGCCGCAAATTCATCGGTCCCCAGGACTGGACCAACCCCGAAATTCTGAATTACCTCAAAAACCTTTGAACCTTCCCGCAGCCTCCGCGCCGAAATACCGAGAGCCGCGCTGGCCCGCCACTCTCGCCCTCATCGCCGTTGGCGGACTTCGCCTCGCCCTGCCTGAATCCCTCTCCGCCGGTCCTGACTGGCTCCTGCTCGCCATCGTCATTGGGCTCATGGTGCCGATCCTCTGGGCGCGATTCACCGGCCGCGCGACCCTCAACCGCATCCTCGGCATCGTCGTTACCGCCATCGTCACCGCCGACATGGTCTGGTCCCTCGCGCTCCTCATCGCCGCGCTCCCCTCCCACAAAGAAGCGCCCCGCGACCTCCTGCAGTCCGCCGCGGCTCTCTGGATCGCCAACATCCTCATCTTCGCCTCCTGGTACTGGCGGCTCGATGCCGGCGGTCCCCACGCGCGCGAGCTCCGCGGCGCCCACACCGACGGCGCCTTCCTCTTCCCGCAAATGACCCTCAATGCCGACACCCGCCGCGCCATGGGCGAAGAACACTGGTCCCCCGGCTTCGTCGACTACCTCTTCCTCGCGTTCAATACATCGACGGCCTTCTCCCCCACCGACGTGCCCGTCCTCTCCCGCTGGGCCAAGGTCCTCATGATGCTCCAGGCCTTAATCTCCTTCGCCACCGTCGCTCTCCTCGCCGCCCGCGCCGTCAACATCCTGTAGCGCATTGCGGTCCCTCACATCGTCAGCACCACCCGGAACTCCGCGTTCCCGCTCAGCATCCGCGCATACGCCTCCGCGGCCTTCTCCAGCGGATACGTTTCGATCATCGGCCGCACCCCGCTCAGTTCCGCGAACCGCAGCGTGTCTTCGGAATCCGCTGCCGTTCCCGATGCCCACCCCTGAATCGTCCGGCTCCCGGTGATCAGTTGCAACGGCGTTACCTCGATGGGCTCGAATGCCGCCCCCACCACCATCAGCTTCCCGTTCACCCCGAGGCCGTCGATCAGCTCCGTCATCGACTTCGAGTTCGGCGCCGTGGCCAGAATCACCCTGGCCCCGCCCAGCTTCTGCAGCTCCTCCGCCGCCTTCGTCGCCCGGCTGTCGATGTACACGTGCGCGCCCAGCTTTTTCGCCAGCGCCGCGTTCTGTGGCCCGCGCCCCACAGCTGCGACTTTGTACCCGAATTTGTTCGCGAACTGGATCCCCAGGTGCCCCAGCCCTCCAATTCCCTGCACCGCCACCAGATCCCCTGGGACAGCCCCGCTATGCCGCAGCGCGTTGTACGTCGTGATTCCCGCGCACAGCAGCGGCGCCGCCTCCGCATCCTTCAGGCTCTCCGGCATCGACACCAGCGCCTCCACCGGCGCCACCATGTATTCCTGGTATCCCCCGTCATAGCTGATTCCGGAAATCTTCAGATTCCGGCAGTTGCCAAAATCCCCGCGCCGGCACTCCGGACACGTATTGTCCTGCCCTCCAAACCAGCCCACCCCCACCCGCTGCCCCTTCGTCCAGACCGTTACTCCGGGACCCGCCTCGTCAATGACCCCCGCCACTTCATGCCCCGGTACCCGCGGATACTGAATCCCCGGCCACGCCCCTTCCACCGTCAGCAAATCGCTGTGGCACACCCCGCACGCCTGCACCCGGATCCGCACCTGCCCGGCCCCTGGCTTCGGGATCTCCCGCTCGACGACTTCGAGCCCCGTCCCCGGCTTCCCAACCTGCACCGCCTTCATCGTTCCTGCTGCCGCCATAATTCCCTCCTCTTTCCTGTGAATGGTTGTTGCCGAATCCGGAGCGCCCTTACCAATCGCCACTCGCAGCGAACCGCCCCGCCTGAAGAGCCAGATTCGAAAACTCCGCCGGGAGATTCGCGAAACCTCATCCACACCGTGTGGAAAAAGCCGCCCTTCCCAGGTTCGCGCCCGCAGGGACCCTCCCTATCCCGCGCGCTGCTACACTGATCCTCAATGCGGAAAGATTCCCCTGCCCTGCGCCGACCGGCATTCTCCCCTGCGCCTCAGAAAGAATCGCCGCTTCTCAGCTTCTCCTCGACCTGCAGCACCATCGTCCTCGCGCTGTTCGTCTTTGCTTTCATCTTTGAGAATTTCGCCATCCCCTCGTCCTCCATGGCCAGCACGATTCTGGTCGGCGACCACGTCATTGTCGAGCGCGCGAACCTCGCTCCGTCCACCTCCTGGGCGCCCTTCGTCCACTACCGCCAGGTCCATCGCGACGACATCATCGTCTTCCAAACGCCCTTCCTCGAAGCCGACGGCCAGCACTGGACTCTGGTCAAGCGCGTCATCGGCATCCCTGGCGACTGTCTCCACCTCCAGGATGGCATCGTCTACCGCAACGGCGTGCCGCAACACGAGCCCTTCGCCTCTCGCCCCACCGCCGCCGACTACAACGCCAATGTCGATGACTTCCCCGCCGTCGCCCCCTCCATCGACGCGGGAGCCACACCCGACTGGGCGACGGACTTCTCCCGCTACCTGCGCCACGGCGACGTCTGCGTTCCGCCCGACAGCTACTTCGTCATGGGCGACAACCGCCAGAACAGCTACGACAGCCGCTACTGGGGCTTCGTTCCCCGCCAGAACATCCTCGGCCGCCCGCTCTTCGTCTACTGGTCGATTCGCATCCCCGAACTCCCGGACAACGCTCCAGCCTCGCAGCGCGCCGCCGTCTCGTTCGACGAGCTGCTCCACTTCTTCACCCGCACCCGCTGGACCCGCACCTTCCACCCCATTCGCTAGCGAACCCGACTCCCTATTCCCTGCCCTTTACCCCAAACTCCGCGCAAACCGCTTCCACGCCCCTCCGAAACTCCTCTTCCTCCGCCAGCAAACTCACCACCAGCCACCCCGCCTCCGGAAACCCAAAAAAATATCCCGGATGCACACTCACCCCACGCTCCTCCGCCAGCCGCACCGCCAGATCCTCATCGCTGCCCAGCGCCGGAACCCGCAGCACCGCGTACCACCCCGCCTCCACCTCCAGACGCGTCACCGACGGCGCCCCCGCCAACACACCATCGAGCGCCCGCAGGTTTGCCGCCGTCCGCCGTCGAATCTGTTTCTGAATGTCCCCGCACGCGCCCAGCCACGACGGCAGCGCGCACTGCACCGGTGCATTCATCGACAGAAACGTATCGGCGACAACTTCCAGACGCTGCAATGCCTCCTGTAGCTCACGCTGGGGCCCAAACGCCGCAATCCAGGCCGCCTTCATCTGCGGCAGCGCCGCGATCTTGCTGATCCCGCTCAGCACAAACGTCAGGCACGGATGCTCCCCCCGCGCAAAGCTCTCCCCAGTTCCGAGCCTGGGTGCCCCATCCTTGTCCACGGCTTCATCGTGGACAGGGTGGGGTTGGGCAAACCCGAAATCTAAAAACACCTCATCCACAATGAGCGCCAGCCCCCGCTCTGCACATAACTCTTCCAGCGCCCGCCGCTCCTCCGCCTTCGTGTAATGTCCCGTGGGATTATTCGGGTGCACCACCGCAACCGCCCGCGTCCGCTCCGTCACCCGCGCCCGCAGTCCCTCCAGATCGATCTGCCAACCGTGGTCGTACACCAGCGGATACGGCACAAGCCGCACATCCTCAATCTGCGCCAGAAAATCGAACAGCGGATAGCTCGGCTGCGCGATCAGCACCTCGTCGCCCGCATCGCACAGCAGGCGAAACACCCAGCTGTAGGCCTCGCTCGTGCCGGTCGTCAGAAAAATTTGTTCTGGCCCCACCCGCGCACCGCGTTCCGCAGAGTAGCGGCCTACCGCCTCCCGCGCCCGCCGCATCCCGCGTGGATCGGGATCGTATCCCAGCGCCGCCCGATCCCCCAGCGCCGCCAGAATCCCCGCCTCGTCGTACCGGAACCCACACCGCGTCGGATTCGACGCCGTCAAATCCAGCACAGCCAGACCCGCCTCGCGCCGCGCCTGCAGCGCCCGCGCCAGCCGCGTCTCCGCCACATCCCACGCCGTTCTCTCGGAAAACCGCACCCTACTCCGTCACCCCCGCCCACATCCCGGCATCCTCGGCCACCGGCCCAATGCCTCTCTTCGCCGCCAGCAGATACCGCTCCGCCTCCATGCCCTTCCGCACATTCTCCCGCCCCACGCGATCCAGCACCGCCTGCTGCGACGTGTGCTTCCCGAAGGCCGCCAGCTTCTCATCCGCCAGCGCGCCCAGCCGCAGCTCCAGCGACCACGGCACCGTCGCCGCCCTCGCCGTCAGTTCGGGCCGGTCCCGCACGCTCACAAACGGTGGGCTCGAGCAATACAGTTTCTCCGCCGCCCACGCCGCGCCTGTCTCCGGAAACAGTTCCGCTCGTGCCGCCCAGTGAAACGCCGCCGTCGTCACCAGCGACACCATGGTGTGGTCCCGATGCAGATTCACCGCCCCGTCCGCGCCAAACGTCAGCACCACCTGGGGACGCAACCGCCGGATCCGCTCCACCACCACGCCCGTGAGCTCCAGAAAATTCTGTTCCGGCAACGCCCCGTCGGGATAATGCAGCACCTCGCAGCGCGTCAGTCCCAGCACCGCGCACGCAGCATCCAGCTCCGCGCGCCGCATCCGCGCCAGCTCCGCATCATCCGCCGCGGTCCCGCGAAAATGCGCCGCCTGCCCATCCGTAAAGCAAAGCACGCTGGTTTCCGCACCCGCCCGATGCGCCAGCAACAGCGCCCCACCAAACCCGCCGCTCTCGTCATCCGGATGCGCCGTCACCACAAGGAGTCGATGTGTCATCTCCTCCTGAGAGTAATTCGTCTCGCCCTCGCCAGCACGCCGCGATTCGCGGTTCCCTATTCCCTACTCCCTGCTCCCTATCCCTCATCCTCCCACGGCAACTCCTCCTGCATCACCGGCATAAAACTCCTGCGGTGCAGCGCCGACGCCCCCAGCGTCTCGAGCGCCGCCCGATGCTCCGGCGTCGCGTATCCCTTATGCGAAGCCAATCCGTACCCCGGATACTCCGCGTCCATCTCGCACATCCGCCGGTCGCGATACACCTTCGCCACCACCGACGCCGCCGCGATTGAAATGCTCAGCGAATCCCCATAGATGATCTTCGTCTGCGCATGCGGCAGATCCAGCCGCAGCGCGTCCACCAGCAAATGCTCCGGCTGCGGATCCAGCCCCATCACCGCCGCCGCCATCGCCATCCGGCTCGCCTGATAGATGTTCACCCGGTCGATCGTCGCCGCGTCCACTTCCTCCACCGCCACCGCGATGGCACGCACGCGCACAATCGCCGCCAGCCGCTCGCGATCTTCTTCCAGCAATTGCTTTGAATCGCGCAGCCCGCGAATCCGCGTATCCAGCGGCAGAATCACCGCCGCCGCCACCACCGGACCGAACAGCGCGCCGCGGCCCACCTCATCCACGCCCGCAATCAACACCGCGCCCGTCGCCCGCGCCAGTTTTTCGTATTTGTTTCCGCAGGCCAGCGACCGCAGCATCCGCATCTTCCGCGTCGCCGCTGTGACTTCGTCATCCGGCAACAGACGCCGGCCACTCTTCCCCACTCGCTCGGCCTTCTGCCCGCGCTTCGCAGCCGGCTCACTCCGCTCCATCGCGGCCCCGTTGAATTCCGGCCCCAACATCTGCCCCATACCGCGAGTCTACCGCCGCGTTCCCTGCGCATTCCGGTGGAAATCCCGCCCCTTTCCCGCGTTGACGCAGGCATTGAACGCAAAGGCCACCCGTCTTCTGTGGCGGTTCGTCCGGTACTGAAGTAACAGTCGCTGCCTCCCAATTTAGCCCATGTACTTATCAGTACACATCTGCCCCCCGCCGCTTCCGTATCCTTCAAACTCAGTGCGCCCACAGTTACGAATGGACCGCTCCGCGGACGCCCGCCCGCCCTGATCCGGAGTTACACTGTCAGGCGAAGATTATCCGCAGTCCCCGGCTCTCCCTGCGCTGGCGCCCCGTTCGCATTTCGACGAGCCGGCTCAGGCGGCGCCCCGATCCCATATCCCGATCTGGAGAACCAATCGATGAATCGACGAACTCTGAAATCTGCCTCCCTCCTCCTTCCGCTTACCTGTCTGGCCTTCCTGCCCATGGGCTGCAAGAAGGTCCCGCCCGTCAAGCTGGCGTGCAACGCAAGTGCCCCCTCCATCTATCCCGGCGATCCGCAAACCATCACCGCCACGCCCACTGACGTCACCACGAAGAAGCACTGGGACACCGTCTATAACTGGAGCGGCCAGGGCGTCACCGGCAACGGCACTTCCGCCACCGTCGACACGGCCTCCCTTCAGCCCGGCAGCTATACCGTCAAGGGCAATATCAAGGAAGGCAAAAAGGGCAAGGAAGGCATCAAGCCCAACGAAACCGCCGACTGCTCGACAGACTTCACCGTTAAGCCCTTCGAGCCGCCCACCATCAGCTGCTCCGCCAGCCCTGACACGGTCAAGCCCGGCGACAGCGCCACCATCACCGCCAGCGCCTCCAGCCCGCAGAACCGTCCGCTGACCTACAGCTACTCTGCCTCCGCTGGATCCATCAACGGCACCGGCACCACGGCTGCTCTGGCTACCACGGGCGCGCCCTCCGGCTCCATTACCGTCACCTGTAACGTGCAGGATGACAAGGGACACTCCGCCTCCGCCACCACCAGCGTGGATGTGCAGGCGCCGCCGCCCCCGCCGCCGCCAAAGACGCAGACCCTCTGCTCCATTCAGTTCGATCGCGATACGCATCGCCCCACGCGCGTGAACAACGAAGCCAAGGCCTGCCTCGACGACGTCGCGCTGAATGCTCAGCAGAAGCCCGACGCCACCCTGGTCCTGGTCGGCAACTCCGCTCCTCTGCCCGAGAAGCACGGCCGCCATCATCGCCATCATGCGATGACTGCCGATGAGCTCGCCGCCCAGCGCGCCGTCAACACGAAGGACTATCTCGTCACCGACAAGGGCATCGATGCCAGCCGCATTCAGGTCCGCACCGGCACCAGCGGACAGAATGAGGTCAGCGATTACCTCGTGCCCTCCGGAGCGAACTTCGACAACGATGTCCAGGGAACCTCCCAGGTCAGCGGCGACGTCCAGCCGCAGCCCCGGAACCCGGTCCATCACCATCACCACCACAAGGCCGCTGCCAAAGCGGCGTCCGGCAAGTAACCCGGCACCCCCATCCTTGTCGCCTCGCGCCGTTCGACGCGACAAGGATGGGCTCGCGCCTACTCCTGCAGGGCTGGTCCTCGGACCAGCCCTGTTTCGTCAGCGCTGCCATGGGAGTCCGCACCACCCGTCGTGAGCCTCACGATTCCCATCGCGAAGCGAAAGGAGAGGGGTCGACTAAAGAGAGAGATTTGTTCCCGATCGTGGAACGGCGGAGACGGATCCATGCCCCGCCCCGCGTCGCGTTCATCCCCTACCCAGAAAGCGGTGAAAGTCCGCGCTTCCTCCTCTGAGCCTCGCGCACCGGAGAGCCGTGCAGCCGCACACCCCCCAAATCCCCCCCCGGCCAGGTTCACCCCACAGCAAGAAGCAAACGCCTCTGAAAACGAAGGGTCAATACGGATCCCGCTATCCTTGACACCGGAAGTACCGTACCCGCGCCTCGAGCGGCTCATGCGCGTCGCCGGGTTGCGGCGGGGTGGATTAGAAACCGCGGTCCGCTGGAAACCGTGCTCTGAATTCTGTGCCCTGAGCCTTCCAGCCCCTCGTCGGCATCCATTCAACAGAAAGTCAGGACCCACGCCATGCCCGTCATCCGCGCCTGTCCCGCCTGCAGCCAGCAGAACCGCATCCCGGCCGGCCACCTCGCCGATACCGGCCGCTGCGGCGCGTGCAAGGCTCCGCTGCCGCCCCTCGCCGAGCCCCTCCCCGTCGACCCCGCCACATTCGACGAGATCCTCCGCGATGCCAAAGTTCCTGTCCTGGTGGATTTCTGGGCGGCCTGGTGCGGACCCTGCCGCATGGCCGCCCCCCACGTCGCCGAAACCGCGCGCGACCTCGCCGGCAAAGCCCTCGTGCTCAAAGTGGATACCGAGCAGCACCCGCAACTCGCCGCTCGCTACAACGTCCAGGGCATCCCCAACTTTGCCGTCTTCACCCGCGGCCAGCTCCACTTCCAGCAAGCCGGCCTCGTCGACGCCAACACCATGAAGTCCTGGCTCACCCGCGCCGCCTGATCCGCGACCGCTCTGCCGCTACCAGCCCCGCGGCAGATGGATCACATAGTGGTGTTTGTAGTCGAAAAAAGTCAGATTCTCGATCGACCGCAGCCGCTCCATCCCCGCTGCCCCCAGATCCTTCTGCTGCTCCGGATCCTCCGACGCCCCTTCATCGCTCGACGGAATTGCCATGTCGAACTCCACGTCCGCTGTCTTCCGCGCCGGAATCGTGAGGTGCTGGTCCCACAGCACCGAGTCCACTTCCTGCCATCCGCCGCCGGCCACGCTTTTCATCAGCACGCCGTGCTTCGGCTCCGGAATCGGATAGGCCTTGTTCGTCGAGTTGCTCAGCCGATAACGAATGAGCACGTGCACGTCGCCCTCAGTCTGCCCCGCCTCTTCCGGCGCCACCGGTTTCTGAATCGTCAGCGTCTGGAACTTCGCCACAATCGCCCGATCGTTCCATGGAGCCTCGCCCGACGGCCGCAGCGCCAGCCACGTCAGCACCCCCAATACGATCACACCCGTGCCCAGGACCCAATCCAAACGCCCTGGCCGCCGCCCTCGCCTCGGCTCCCGTTCCGCTGCCTGCCTCTGCCCGTCTGCGCCCGTCTCCGCCATAGCCCCGCTCCACCTGATGTAATTCATTGGACGTTCACATCGGCTAAGATGCCTCACCCGCATCCTCGAATTTCCCCGCGCCTCCCACCCGCCCAAAAACACAAACGCCCCGGCTCCAGCCGAGGCGTTCGATACCCTATTCCCTGCTCTTGCCCTGCTCTTGCCCTACTCCCTGCCTTTAGCTTCTCTCCACTTCCTTCAGACGCGCCGCCTTGCCGCGCAGTCCGCGCAGGTAGAACAGCCGCGCCCGCCGCACCTTCGACGACCGCACCTTCTCCACCTTGTCGATCACCTTGCTGTTGAACGGGAAAATCCTCTCCACGCCCTGCCCAAAGCTCATCTTGCGGACGGTAAAGCTCCCCTGCGGTCCGTTCTTTCGCGCGATCACCACGCCCTCGAACGCCTGCAGCCGCTCCTTATCGCCTTCCTTAATCCGCACCTGCACCCGCACCGTATCCCCCGGCCCAAACGGCGGCAAATCCGTACGGCTCAACTTCTCGGCAAGGCGCTGCATCACTGGATGTATCGACATATCCTGACTCTTTCCCTGGGAATTTTCCGAATCCTCAGTTTACAGGAAATTCTCCAATTCCGCCCGCCGTCTCCCCAGGGGGAGCGTCTCCGTTTCAATCTCGGGATTGGGAAGGACCTCTGCCTATGGGTGACACCGGCAATGCGGCGTGCAGGGACGGTTCAGCCTCACCTCCGCGCACGGCCGGACGCGTCGCGCCGGCGCGTCGCGCGATTAAGCAGGAACGTACGTCAACCGAATCAAATCCTCGGCGATGAGATCGCTGGCCACCAGGTGGAGCGGCGGCCGGGGGCCGGCGAAGAAGGGCGTGCCGCTGCCCAGCACCACGGGGCGGAGGTAGAGCCGATACTCATCGATAAGACCGGCCTCGGTCAGGCTTTGCGCCAGAACCGGGCCGCCCACGTCAATCTCCCCAGCCAGATCGGCCTTCAGCCTGCGCAGGACCCCCTCGCAGTCCTCCCCGACCAGCGTGGCGTTGGGGCCAACCGACTTCAGCGAGCGCGACACCACCCACTTCGGCTGGCTCCGCCACGCTGCCGCGAATTCGCGCTCCTCCGCGTCCCAGTCAGGAAGATCCTCGTCCCAATAACGCATGATCTCGTACAGGCCGCGACCGTAGATGCAGCCCGTCAGGCCACGCACATGCTCGACGAAGTGACGAAAGGCCACGGGCACGGGCGGCCCTAACTTCCTGTGGTCCACGTAGCCATCCAGAGACTGGTTCATTCCGTAGACAAATTTTGCCATGCTGCAAATCTCCGTCCCAGCGTCTTCAGAATAGCCTGAGCTGGACGTCCTGATCGCCGACCGGCGCAACCCGTTCTGATTCCCTGGCGTCCCTGATCCCTCACCCCTCCCCTCACGAGGGGATCCCACCCTGCCGATGACTCTTCTGTAGCCGGAACCGGACCTGCGCCCATCCGCCATGGTCCGGCCCAGGCCCGCAAGGAGCTCCGCATGATTCGTCTCTGGAAGGCCGCCCTCGCCTGGTTCGGCAACCTTCCTCTCCGCACCAAGCTCACCATCTCCTTCGGCTGGTCCTGCCTGTTCACCGTCGCCCTGGGCGCCGCCTGCCTCGCCGGACTGCACCCCGCCCTGCTCGCCTCCCTCGTCGCCCTCATCGTCGCGTTCAACCTCCTCATGGCCTGGCGCCTTACCTGGCTCATCACCCATCCCATCCTCGACGCCTGCCACGTCCTGCACTGCCTGGCCGAACACGATCTCACCGCCACCGCCGCCGTCACCTCCGCCGACGAGGCCGGACGCATGGGCCTCGCTCTCAACGAAACCATCCGCCATCTCCGCGAGGTCCTCGCCGGCCTCCGCGCATCGTCTTCCACCCTCCACACCGCGGCCGCTCACCTCAGCGACCGCACCAGCGACGCCTCCGACCACTGCGAGCGCCAGCGCAACCTCACCGCGGAAGTCCTCCAGTCCACGCGCCGCCTCAGCGACTCCTCCGCCGCCATCGCGCAGTCCTCCGCGGAAGCCGCCCTCGCCAGTCGTGCCTCCGCCGAATCCGCCCGCAGTGGCGCGTCGATCGTCGCTGCCGCCGTCCAGTCCATGCAGTCCATCGCCGACTCCGCCCACGTCATCCACGACCGCATGCACCGCCTCGACGAGCGCTCGCGCGAAATCGCCACGGCCCTCCGCGCCATCCGCGACCTCTCGGAGAACACCAACCTCCTCGCCCTCAACGCTGCCATTGAAGCGGCCCGCGCCGGCGAGCAGGGCCGCGGCTTTGCCGTCGTCGCCGGCGAAGTGCGCCGCCTTGCCGAAAGCACCCGCGTCGTCACCCGCCAGATCGAGGAAACCCTCGCCGCCGTCGAGCGCGAAACCGCCAGCGCCCGCGACGCCGTCGACTCCAGCCAGGCCGGCATCGATTCCGGCCGAGCCCACACCGAGCAGGCCCAGACCCTCCTCGCCACCATCGCCGAAAAAGCCGCCCTCACTGAATCCCTCGCCGAGCAAATTGCCGCCGCCGCCACCGCTCAGTCCGCGGACAGCCGTTCCATCGACAACAGCGCCGGGGAAGTCGCCCGCCTCGCCGCCGAATCCCTCTCCTGCTCCACCGAGATTTCCGCCACCGGTGCCACCCTCCGCTCCTCTGCCGAAAGCCTCACCGCCATCGTCCACCAGTTCAGACTGTGAGCCGATAGCCGGGAGCTGAGAGCCGGGAGCCAGGTGCCGGGAGCCAGGTGCCCGAAGCCAGGTGCCGGAATCGAGTCATCGTTGCCAATCGCCGGCGGCCCTCAAGCACCCCAAACTGGCAACTGGCAACTGGGGACTAAAGACTGGCAACTGGGAACCGCAGACCCCGCCCCTACCCGTTCCAGCCGAGTCCGCGCAGGAAGCGCCGATCCGCCTCGCTCAGCACCGCCCCGGCCAGCAGATCGGGACGGTTCCGCCAGGTCTTCTCCAGCGCCCGCTCCCGCCGCCAGCGCCGGATCGCCGCGTGATCGCCCTGGGTCAGCACCGCCGGCGCCGCCATCCCGCGAAAGTCCGCCGGCCGCGTGTAGTGGGGATAGTCGAGCAGCCCGCCGGCTCCGTGCGTCGACCGCGGCGCCGCCTCGGGATCCGGCTCCACTTCCGCCGGCCCAAAGCTCTCGTACTCGCTCGACGCCTCGTTACCCAGCACGCCCGGCAGCAGGCGCGCCGTCGCATCCACCACCAGCGCCGCCGCCAGCTCGCCGCCCGACAGAACGTAGTCGCCGACCGACAGCTCCCGGTCGCACAGCAGCTCGTTCACCCGCTCGTCCACGCCTTCGTACCGGCCGCAGAGCAGCACCAGCCGCTCCAGCCCGGCCAGCTCGCGCGCCGTGGCCTGGGTGAACCGCGCGCCCTGGGCCGACAGCAGGATCACCTGCTCCCGGCCGCGGTCCCGCTCCCGCTTCTCCGACAGCCCCAGCGACTCGACGGCCTCCGCCAGCGGCTCCGGCTTCAGAACCATGCCCTCCCCGCCGCCGAACGGACGATCGTCCACCGTCCGATGCCGGTCGTGGGCAAAGCCGCGCAGATCCGTCACCTCCACCGCGACCAGCCCCGCCGCACGCGCTCGCCGCAACACCCCGTGCTCAAGGATGCTCGTGAAAAATTCGGGGAAAATCGTGATCAGATCGAAGCGCATGCGCCTGCCGCATCCTATTGTGGCATGCGCTCCCGCGAACCACTCGCCACTGCGCACGCGCAATTGCTATAATCCGCGGCGCAAGGGTTTTGCCGGATTTCTGGCATACTCATACAGCGGTGCAACAGAATCGAAGCCCGGAGGGCATATCGGATGCAGGACGACTACAGACTTCATGCAATGGGTGATGGAGAATTCGAGCCGGAAGCCGACGATGACATGGAAGAGCTCGAGAACGGCTTCGGTGAAGACGAAGAAGAGGAAGAGATAACCACCACAACCATCTCTTCAGACGACGACGATATGGATGAGGAGGAACCCGCGGCGGCCGCGCCGGAATCGGCAGCTCCGCGCGCCGCTCCTCCCGCAAAGAAACCCGCGAAGAAGGCTGCCCCGAAGCCGGCGGCAAAGAAAGCCCCCGCCAAAAAAGCGGCAAAAAAGGCGCCCGCCAAAAAAGCCGCGAAAAAAGCTCCGGCAAAGAAAGCGGTGAAAAAGGCTCCTGCAAAGAAGGCCGCGAAGAAGGCTCCGGCGAAGAAAGCGGTGAAAAAAGCGACAAAGAAGTCCGCGAAGAAGGCGGTAAAGAAGGCGGCGAAGAAAGCGCCTGCGAAGAAGTCCGCAAAGAAAGCCGCCAAAAAAGCGCCTGCCAAAAAATCGGCGAAAAAGGCGGCAAAAAAAGCTGCGAAGAAGAAATCCCGCCGCTAACGCCGGATCGGCGCCACGCCAAAGGGCCGCTGCATGCGGCCCTTTTTCTTTGCCCCGGTTCGCAGGAAGGCAGCGTTACGGCAGCATCCAGCCCGACGTCAGCCCTGAGTTCTTCAGCACGTTGAAGTCGTAGCTTTCGTTATCGATGGTGCTGCCCAGTTCGAAAAGGCCGCAGGGCGTGGGAATGGGCGCCGTCACGACCGGCAGCGCGGGAATCGAGGTATCGGGCTTGCTGAAGTCCAGCGCCAGCGCCAGATTGGCGATCTCGTTCGAGGCGTCGCGCGCCGTGAGCGGCGGCAGATTGTAGCGCCACTCGATCAGCTTGAGCACCGAGGTGTGGTCGTAAAGATGCGTGTCGATGCGCGGCGTCGCCACATTGCCGCGCGTCCACGGAGAAATGACCAGCGTCGGCACCCGGCAGCCGAGCAGCGCCTTACCCTCGACCAGGTCGGTGTCGAGATCGTTGGGCGCGATGATCCGCGGCGGAGCGATCGTGTCGTAGAACCCTCCCCATTCGTCGCGGTTAATGATGAGCACGGTGTTTTTCCAGCCCGGCCCGCCGGTCACCGCCTGATACACGCGGCTCAGGAAAGCTTCGCCCGCCTCAATGTTGGCGTGCGGATGATCGTCGTTCCCCTCGCCATCGTCGAGAATGGTGTATTTGGGATCGAGGAAGGAAACCGCCGGCAGCGTGCCCGCCAGCGCATCCACCAGGAACTGGTCGAAGAGGGCGGAAATCGAGATGTACTTTGCCCCCCACAGCGCCAGGAACGGCACATTCGAGTAGTAGTACCGGTGACTGATGCCGGCGGCGGCCAGCGTGTCCCAGACGGTTGGCAGGGTGGACAGATCGAAGGTGTTCGAGAGCCGGTCCGTCTGCGCGGCATGCTGAAAGACCCGGTTCGGGAAAGTCGAGGAAAGGATCGAGGCAAAGTAGTTGTCGCAGGTGGTGAAGTTCCGCGCCGCGGCGCTGAGAAACGGCAGATCCTCCTCGAGGTAGTAGCCGATGCAGAACGTGTCGTTGGTGGTGGTGCGCAGCCACCCATCCATCCGCCCGTTATCCACCTCGCTCCGCCCGCCCGCATAGGAGTGGTCGGGATCGGGATGCGAGCAGCCGACGTCCGTGCTCAGGTGCCAGGTCGCATGCGCTTCCCCCTCGCTGTCCAGATAGCTGAGGCCCGCCTGCCGGCCACGCGCGCCGGGCAGCCAGCCCAGAAAGTGGTCGAAGCTGCGGTTCTCCATCATGACCACGACGATGTGGTCGATCTGCGAAGCCGACGGCGACGGCAGCGCCTCGGCCTCGGCCGATGGCCCGGCAGCCGGCACCCCGGCCAGTGCCGCGGCGGAAGCCGCTCCAGCGGCGCCGCGAAGAAACTCTCTGCGATTGATGCCCATCGCATCCTCCTGAAGGGAAATACCTGCAGGTGGATGCGCCCTCGCGTGAATCTCCGGTCAACGGAGCATGAATTGTCAGGAGAAGGAACGAGGATAAACCTCAGGAACCCGCTGTCTCGCCGCCCCGGTTCTCCGCCTTTTCCTCATCGGTGATCGGCGCGTTGATCTCCAGAAGGCCGTCGGGCAAACGCATTTCGACGCGCCGCCGTTCCGGATCCAGGCGCGCGATGTATTCCTTCACCAGCGGGATCAGAACCTCGCGCCCGGCTCCGCGCTGCCCGCGGCGATGCACCACCAGCAGCTCGGTGCTCGAGGACCCGCGATCCAGATCGACGATCTCGCCCACTTCCAGGCTGCCGTGGTTCAGGTCGATCACATCGCAGCCGATCAGATCCCCGGCATAGACCGAACCGGGCTCCAGCGGCGCGCGCTCCTCGGCCGGAATCGCGACGGTGTAGCCGCGGATGCCTTCTGCTTCGTTGATGGAGTCGATGCCCTGGAATTTGAGGACGATCCGGCTGCGCAGGAACCAGAAGTTTTCCAGTTCCACCTCGCGGGGACCCGTCCCCACCCGCTCCGGGGGAATGAGATAGAGCCGCTTCCGCTGGTGGAAGCGCTCCGGGAAGTCGGTGAGGAGTTCCCCGGTCAGCTCGCCGCGCCGTCCCTGCGGACGGATCAGCCGCGCCAGCAGCGTCCACGGCGAGCGCGCAGCCCGAGTGGGCGCGTCGCCGCTTTCAGGCGCACGATGTCCCTGCGGCGCGCGGGAGGAGAATGGAGGGGGGGAATCCATCCGAACCGAGTCCTGCTATTCCTCGCCGGCGCTTTGGCCCTGGTGGTCTTCCTCGAGAATGTCGAGGGTATACCGATGATGGTGCTTCATACTGACCGCCCCCAAAATCGTCCTCACCGAGCGCGCTGTGCGACCCTGCTTGCCGATCACCTTCCCAACATCCGTGGGGGCAACGCGGAGCCGCAACACTGTGCTCTCTTCTCGTTCGACCGCTTCAACAACGACAGCCTCGGGAACATCCACCAACGCTCGCGCGATTTCAGTTACCAACTCCCGCATGTCATCGGGTTTGTCTGTTGTCTGATTCATCCTGCCCCCCATTGGGAAGACACACGTGCATAATCTTCCGGGGTTACGCGGATAGTACCTTAAGGCTGGGACGGACAAAAGAACAATTCGCAGCGCTCCGCGACCCGGGAATACAAAAGTAACCTTTTGGGAGGTATCTGGAGCAGGCGAGCGGGCGACCCCTCCGTAATTGACAACTTTCAGGCCGCTGAGGCGTCTGCCTCGCTGGCGCCGCCGGTGGTGGACACGGGCGGCTGGCCGGACCTGGACGAACCGGAACGCAGCAATTTGGCCACCCGGTCCGAAGGCTGGGCGCCCTTGCTCTTCCAGTACTCAATGCGTTCAGACTTCAGGTCAATCGAAGCGGGATTCGTTCGGGGATTGTAGGTTCCAACCACTTCCACCGAACGCCCGTTGCGGGCGCGGTCCTTTTCAATCACGACCACGCGATAATAGGGCTGTTTGCGCGCACCCACGCGCGCCAGGCGAATCATCAACACTCTGCGGCTATCCTTTCAGATCTCGGTGCTGCCAAAGCAGCTCGGAACCGGCGCATGCATTCAGGCACACACCGGCCCAGCTTCCTAATATATCAGGGATTTACCCTTCAGCCCATCCACTGCGGGAAAAGCTTCGGACCGCCGGTCATGGGGCGGTGGACAGGCCTGCGACAGACCCCGCCACCGTGGCCCGTTCGCCCCGCGCTACCGATTGCTGGAAATAGTCGAGAGCCAGCCGCAGACCGCTGCGCAGATCGACCTTCGGTTCCCATCCCAGCAGGGCTCTGGCTTTGCTGATGTCGGGACGGCGCTGCGTGGGATCGTCCTGGGGCAGCGGCTCGAACCGGATGGCGCTCGCCGATCCGGTCGCCGCCAGAATCTCCTGTGCGCACTCGAGGATCGTCCACTCCTCCGGATTGCCGATGTTGACGGGGAGATGCTCCTGGGATCGCGCCAGGCGGAGAATGCCCTCGATCTCGTCGGAAACATAACAGAAGCTCCGGGTCTGGCTGCCATCGCCGTAGATGGTGAGGTCTTCCCCGTACAGCGCCTGGATCATCAGATTGGAAATCACGCGGCCGTCGCTGGCCTGCAGCCGCGGGCCGTAGGTGTTGAAGATGCGCACCAGGCGGGTGTCCACGCCGTGGTACCGGTGGTACGCCATCACCAAAGCCTCGGAGAAGCGCTTGGCCTCGTCGTAGACGGAGCGCGGACCGATGGGATTCACATTGCCCCAGTAGGTCTCGGGCTGCGGGTGCTCCTCCGGATCTCCGTAGCACTCGGAGGTGGAGGCGTGCAGGAATCCGGCGCTGTATTTGCGGGCGATCTCCAGCGCGTTGCGGGTGCCTTCGGAACCGACGCGCAGGGTTTCGATGCCCAGCCGCAGGTAGTCCACCGGACTCGCCGGAGAAGCAAAGTTGAAGACGAAGGTGACGGGACCCGGGTCGAAGGGTTCGCAGATATCCTGTTCGATCAGATCGAAGCGCCGTTCCCCGCTCAGCTGTTCGAGGTTCTTCAGTCGGCCGGTGCAGAGATTGTCGACGCCGACAACCGTGTTTCCCTCGGCGATGAGGGCGTCGCACAAATGCGATCCGAGAAAGCCGGCGGCGCCGGTGACCAGAATGCGTCTGGGCTGCGATGATTTCCCGTTTTCCAATGCGCGCGGCTCTCCTCGGCAACGACAGCCAGTTCAGAATAGCGGAAAGGCCCGCGGAAAGGTCCCCTGATCGGTCCAGCTGGGCGCACGCGCAGGATTTGGTTTCTTCGCCGCGGGGTTTTGGTGTGCGCAACCCGCCGCTGCAAGGCCCGTGCATTTGTGCTGGTATGCTGGCCTTTTCCTTTCCGGTCCGGAGAACCCCGCGAAGCATGGATGCCCTGGTCGAACTGAGTCACGTGTCCAAGTCGTACGAAGCGAAGACCGCGGTGCACGATCTTTCGCTGCGGATCGAGGCGGGCAGCATGTTTGGACTCCTGGGCCCCAACGGCGCCGGCAAGACCTCCACCATCCGCATGATGATCGGGATCACGCTGCCGGATGCAGGCCAGGTTTCGCTCTTCGGCAAACCCTTTTCCGGCGAAGCGCTGCAGCGCGTGGGCTATTTGCCGGAGGAACGCGGCCTCTACAAGAAGATGAAGATCATCGACCAGCTCGTCTTCCTCGGCGAGCTGCGCGGGCTGGGCGCGCTGGAGGCGGCGCGGCGCGCCAAATCGTGGTGCGAACGCCTGCAGATCGCCGAATCCATCAACAAGAGGACCGAAGAGCTGTCGAAAGGCATGCAGCAGAAGATTCAGTTCATCGCCACCCTGCTCCACGATCCGGAGCTGATCATCATGGACGAGCCGTTCTCAGGCCTGGACCCGGTGAATGCGGCCCTGCTGCAGGACACTCTGCTGGAACTGAAAAAGCAGGGGAACGCGGTTCTGTTTTCGACCCACCGCATGGATCAGGTGGAGAAGCTGTGCGATTCCATCTGCCTCATCCATCGCGGCGAAGCAGTGCTGTCCGGCGGAATGCGCGAAGTGAAATCCCGCTACGAACGCAACCGGGTGAATGTCCAATACGAGGGCGACGACGGCTTTCTGCGCCATCCGGCGATCGCGGATTACAAGAGCTATGCCGGCCATGCCGAGATCCGGCTCAAGCCCCATGCCGATGCACAGGATCTGCTGCGCACCGTGGCGGCCACCGCGGTGGTGACGAAGTTCGAGCTGGTGGAGCCTTCGCTCGAAGAGATCTTTATCGAGACGGTAGGGGGGCGCGCCGATGCTTAGACAAACGTTGCTGATTGCCAAGCGCGAGTATCTGGAAAGAGTGAAGAGCAAGGTCTTCCGCATCACCACGCTGCTGGTCCCGATCGGGATGGGCGGCCTGGCCTGGCTCGGCGGGATGAGCGGCCACAAGCTGGAAGGCGTGCAGAGCCTCGCGATTCTCTCCGCGGACACCCATCTGGCCGCTCAGGTGAAAGCCGCGCTCGAACAAGGCCAGTTCCCTCCTTCGTCGATTCAGGTCTTCGCGCCGGCCACCAGCGCCGACCGGGCAAGTGCGGACCAGGAAGTCGCCTCCCACCAGATCGCCGGATATCTCACCCTGGAAGGGGTTCCGGACGCAGCGCAGCCCGAGGTCACCTGGGTTTCAGGAAGCTCGATCAACATCGTGGCCAAGGCCCAGATGGAGTCGGCGGTGCGCTCCGCGCTGATCCGGCAACAACTCCTGGCGCGCGGCATGCCGCCGGGCCAGCTCCGCGAGCTGATGGACCCGGTCACCCTGAAAACCATGCAGATCAGAAATGGCGCCGCCGTTCATTCCGACTCCGAGAGGAGCTTCCTGGGCGCCTACGCGCTGATCCTCGTGCTCTACGGCTCGGTGCTGATTTACGGCATCAACATTGCGCGATCGGTGGTAGAGGAAAAGACCTCGCGCGTCTTCGAAGTGCTGCTCTCCACCACCTCGTCCGACTCTCTGATGATGGGCAAATTGCTGGGCGTGGGAGCGACGGGCCTCACCCAGATGGGCATCTGGGGCGCTCTGCTGCTCTTCTATGCGGGTTCCGCCATGGCTGCCAGCCAGGGCATCCACGGCCTCGGATCCCTCGGCATCACGGGAGCCGAACTCGGCTACTTCGCCGTTTTCTTTCTCGGCGGATTCTTCCTGTACAGCGGCCTGGCCGCCGCTCTGGGATCGAGCGTGAGCGCGGAGCAGGAGGTCCAGCAGTTCAGCTTCATTCTGATCTCGCCCCTCGTGGTGAGCGTCATTCTCCTGCCGTACGTCCTCGGGAATCCCAATGCGCCGGCCTCGGTTGTCCTCTCCCTGCTGCCGCCGTTCGCTCCGATCATTATGTACATGCGCATCTGCTCGCAGATGCCGCCGTTCTGGCAGGTCGGGCTCTCCATCGCCCTGCTCTTCGCATCGGTCTGGGGGATGGTGTGGCTGGCCGCGCGGATTTACCGCATCGGCGTGCTGATGTACGGCAAGCGAGCCACCCTGCCCGAGATGCTGCGCTGGCTCCGCTATAGCTAGCGCCGGCAGCCGGTCGAGTCTCCCCTGCCGCCTGCTCAGTCGCCGTTCGCGCGGCGCCGCTTCTGGTCCTGCATCGCGGGCTGGCGGATGGAAATCACTTCCGAACCCGTCGGCGCGGTTTCGACATGAGCATGAGCGTTGCCGGTTTCCTCCGAATGCGAGGCGGGCAGTTCCACGACGCGCGGCCGCAGATTCGTCGGCAGGAAGATGCTGAAAACCGTCCCGTGCCGCCGCGAATCGACCGACGAGCGCAGTTGAATCTCGCCTCCATACCGCTGCACGATGGAGCGGGTCACCCAGAGCCCAAGGCCGGTACCGCGCTGGCCTTTCGTCGTGAAAAAAGGCTCGCCCAGCCGCCGCTGCACCTCAAGAGGAATGCCGCTGCCGTTGTCCCCCACGGAGACGCGAATGCCGCGCACGCCATGGTCGCTCCAGCTCCGCGTGCAACGCACCCGCACGCGCAGCCGTCCATTCGGCGAAGAGGCTTCGACCGCATTGGTGACGAGGTTCGAGAGCACCTGGCGCATCTCCCCCGGATAGACCAGCGCTTCCTCGGGACAGTCGTACTGCCGCTCCACGCGAAGGTTCTTTTCCATCATGCGGCGGCTGTACAAAGAGAGAACCTCCTCGAGCAGCTCGTCGATGTGGGCGCGGACCGGCCCGGTCGTTTCCCGGGAAAAGTTGAGGGTCTGCCGGCTGATCTGCCCCACCCGTCCCAGTTCCTTTTGCGCCAGCGCCAGATAGCTGCGGGCCGCGGGCGAGAGTTCCCGCTCTTCGCCCAGCAGATACAGAAGATTGGTGATCGACTCCAGCGGGTTGTTAATCTCGTGCGCGATCGAGGCCGCGAGACGGCCGATCGTAATGAGCTTTTGATTTTCGCGCAGCAGCACCGCGGTCCGGTTGATCTCTTCCTGACCGTGAATCTGCGCGACAGCCGACTGGCGAACCTTGAGAGCCCGGGCCAGTGCCGTGGGCAGCCGCTCCATCTCCCCCGACTGCAGAACTTCCGTGGCTCCGTTGCGCAGTGTGCGAATCGCCTCGCTCTGGGCAATCCGGCCTCCCGCGAGGATCACCGGAATCGGCGGTTGCGCGGACCTGGCACGGTTGAGGATTTCCCGCTGCTCCAGATCGGGCAGACCTTCCGGTCCCCCAACGATCAGGTCGATGCAGCCGCGGCGGAGCTCGTCCAGAAACTCCCGGCGATTCTCCGCAAAGTCGATGACCAGATGCAGACCTGCCTGGCGGGCGGCTGTCCGCACCGCGTGGTGCGACAGCGCCGAGCAGCGCAGCATCAGGACCCGTGAGGTGGATTCTCCACTCATTTCCGCACCCTGCGGCCTCGCCGGGACCGCTGGCGACACGGACCGCTCCCCGAAGAACCTCACCGGAAGCTTACCGGCTTCCAGCGTTAACATACGAGCCTCCAAATGCTATCCGTGGGTTGCATCCCCTGCGCCGTGCCGGCAGGGGACAATGGACAGGTGCGTACAAGCCCGTAACTTACCTGAAATTCGATGTGGGCGGGTACTGTGGTGTTGCTTCCCCACTGGCGTAGTTTGGCGGCTTCTTTTTCATATTTACCGGGATTTAACAAACAGACCTCTGCCAGGCGCCAATACCCCCGAAAAACGAGAAGATGAAATTTGGCAACCCGTGGAAGGTATCCTGATCTAAACAGAAGCGATCGGATGAAAGCGCAAATGAATAGAACGCTGGTTTGGGGCGTCGGGCTGGCGGCATGGGCTGCCGTTCAGGCGGCCCCGGCGCAGAGTAACCCTGCCAACTCGCAGATGAATCCGTATGCCGGCAGCGTCCAGACGGCGCCCGCCACGCCCGCCATCCGGCAGTTGTCGCTGGACGATGCGATCCGCCTGGGCATTGAGAACAACCTGGCCCTGACCCTGGCGCGCGAGGAGCAAAAGTCGGCGAACGCCCAGAAGCTCCAGCTGGCTAATATATTGCTGCCGAATCTTTCGCTCCACGCCGAAACCGGCGTGCACGAGTACAACCTGGAGTCCGAGGGCTTTCACCCCTCGACGGTGGGCCTGTTCGCCCCGCTGCTGCCGCCCGGCACTGCGCTGTCGTCCCTTCACCTGGTCACGAAGGTGGACACGACCCTCGGCCAGATCAATTTCTCGCAGGCGCTCTTCAACTGGTCGGGATACGACGTGTGGCGGGCCGCCCAGGCAGCGCAGAAAGCCGCCTTCTACAACGCGCAGTCCTCGCGGGGCCTGGTGGTGCTGAACGTAGGCAACACCTACCTGCAGGCACTCGCCGCGAAATCGCAGGTCGATTATGCGCGGGCTCTGCTGCAGACCGATGCGACCATCCTGGACCAGGCGCACCAGGAGCATCTGGCGGGCACCGTCGCCAACCTGGACGAACTGCGGGCCCGCGTCCAGTACCAGTCCCAGCAGCAGACCGTGATTGCGGCCGAAGACGCCTTTGAGAAGGAAAAGATTGCGCTCAACCGCGAAATCGGCCTGGCGCCGGAACAGGCCATTCAGCTCAGCGACTCGGCTCCTTACGCGGAGTTGCAGCCGATGAGCATCGAAGCGGCACGCTCCGAGGCCTATGCCAGCCGCCAGGATTTCCAGATGATGAAGCAGGAGCTGCGCGCCGCGGAGCTGGAGCGGAAGGCCACCGCCCACCAGCGCTTCCCGACCCTGACCTTCGGCGGCAATTACGGTGTGACCGGCATCTCGGGCGGCGTCTATCACGGTACCTTCGCCGCCGTCGGGACGCTCTCCGTCCCCATTTTCGAGGAGGGGAAGATCCGCGGAGACAACGATGTGGCCGAGGCGCAACTGGAGCAGATCCGCTCGCGGATGGAAGACCTGTCGCGGAAAATCGATCAGCAGCTGCGGGACAGCCTGCTCGATCTCGATACCGCGGAAAAGACGGTTCAGGTGGCGAAGAGCAACGTGGAGCTGGCGACCACGGCTCTGGACCAGACCCAGCAGCGCTTCACGGCGGGGGTGACCGACAGCCTGCCCGTGGCGGAAGCGCAGTCCACGCTCGCCGCCGCCCAGACGCAGTATGTGAACAGCGTGCTGCAGCTGAACGTGGCGCGGCTGGGGCTGGCCCGCAACCTCGGCATCGTCGATACCCAGTACAAGACGTATCTGCACGGGGGAACGCCGTCTGCGGGGAATTCCGGCGCCAGTGCCCTGCCCAGCGACGGGGATTAGAACCCAGCGGGTCGTCGAGAGCCGGCCGGAGCAAAGAGCTCTGTGACTGCGGCCCAGCCGGATTTGCTCAACTCTCCGCCGGCGGTTGCCAGAGCTCCACGCGATTCCCCTCCGGATCGGTGAACCAGCCGAAGCGGCCGTAGTCAAAGCTCTCGCGCTTGGGGTCCACGGAGACGCCGGCCGCCATCAGGCTGTCGAGGACCGCGTCGAGGTCGTCCACCTGAAAATTGAGCATGGCGGGCTGGCTGACGGGGAAATAGCCGGACGACTGCGGGAAAAAAGACAGGACAATCATGGCGCGGTGCCGCTCGGCGGGCAGCGCGAAGCAGCCTTCGCCTTTTGGCAGGCCGAGATGCTTTTCATACCAGGCGTAGAGCGCCTCGGGATCGCGAACGCGGAGAAAAACGCCTCCCAGTCCTGTGGCCTGAGCCATATCACTCCTCCTCGGAAAGCAGTTTGGCGAGCGGTTTGGAATGCTTTTCGACGCGCTTTTCCTGCCGGGGTGTATCCACGATGACGCGCTCGGGCCTGGGCTGGCCCACGCGCTTGCGCGCGTTGGCCTTCACCGCCTTCACCGTGGAGAATGTCTTCTTCTTTGCGTGTTTCTTGGGCATAGCCAGGAGCATCCCGGGGAGATCATGGCGCCACAACCTGGCCGCCACCGAGCCTCCCAAAGGGCCGCGGTTGACCTACAAACTAGCACCTCCTTCCGGCTCCGATGTGAAATACTTTTCGTGGAGTATTACGGCTCATGGAAGAACGCGACTTTTTCAACGAAAAATCCGAGCAGCGTACCCATACCCTCAACTGCCCGCACTGCGGACAACCGGGCGAGTATCAGGTGCGGTGGCTGGTGCGCACGCGCAAGGCGCAGCTGCCGAGGAATGCCGACGAGCGCGATCGGGCGCGATTCGCCAAGGCGCAGTCCTATATGGTGCGTCAGGACGATATGGTGGCCTGTACCAACATCCGCTGCCGGAAGCGGTTCGAAGTGACGAGCCTGCAGTCGGTGGCGTTTTTGCAGTCGGCCTGACGGCTGGTTGAAACCGGCGGCGGCGACCTGTAGCCGGTAGCCCGTAGCAGGAGTGTATGAGTCACGAAGGGATTCGCCTGGTCAGTGCGGATGAGGCGCGGCGCGCCCCGGAACCGGAGCTGCCCCGCGAGGCGGTCACCCCGGCGAAGGTCCGCGTCCAGCAGTCGACCGGCGAGGGCCTCGATATCGTTTGGAAGGACGGCCACCCCAGCCACTGGAGCTTTGCCTGGCTGCGCAACGCCTGCCCCTGCGCCACCTGCCACGAGGAGCGCGAAGCCCAGGGCCGCGAGCCCGGCGAGCCAAAGAAGCAACCCACGACACTGTTGCCCATGTATCAGGAGCCGCCCCGTCCGGTCTCCTCCGCTCCCACCGGCAACTATGCCATCAGCTTTACGTGGAACGACGGCCACGCCAGCGGGATCTATTCCTGGGACTACCTGCGAAGGCATTGCGGCTGCGAGGCGTGCGGGGCAGGCCGCCCGTAAATCCACCCAGGCAGCACAGAGGTTTCGGGTACCTTTCCGCAGTCACGCTTTCTTTGGCGCTTGAGTGTCCAGCGACGTGGTCACCTTCCCGTAGAAAGCGACCAGATCTTCTGAGGACCCCATCGTGAGGCGGCGAAAAACTTTCAGCAGCGGATACACGTGGGAGCCGTGAACGTCCAGGGCGGGCATGGCCATTTCCGTCCCGGCGTCGGCGCGTCCCGAGTTGAGCTGGCCCGGATAGACAGCCATAATCCAGTCCGCCGGATATTTCCTGCGGAAGACTTCGCCGTAGTAGGCCCCCCAGAGGCGGACGGCTTCGTCCTGCTGGTCCGCTGGAACCGGGCCGCGGGCGGCGAGCACAGTTTCCAGCCGGGCAATCGACTCGGGAGAAAAGTCGAGATCCATGCCGTGATCTTCAGCGGCGATCCGCACGGCTTCCGCGGCCCAGGCCTGCATCATGGCGTCGAGCGAGTCGAAGGTCTGTTCGGAAAGCGCGGGGCGACGGCTCATACTCGTCAGAGTACAGGACCCCGGCCGGGACAGAATGCGCCCGGCCCATGTATCTTTGAACTTTGCATACAAATTTGCTGAGTTCTCTGCAGTGCGCTGGAGGATTTGTCGGTTGACGAGGACGTGGAGTGTGCGTGTAGCTGTGGTGGCGATGGCCGCCGTGATGGGACTGGCAGGCATGGCGGCGCAGGGGCAGGTCCAGAGCCCGCCACCGAATCCACAGCTTCCTCCGCCGGCGCCGCTGGCCGGGGTGCGGTACGACTTTCCCTGGGAAATCTACGGCGGCCTCGCCTACTCGCATTTCGATGCCGGCCCCAGCCTGCTCCAGGGGGCGAACCTGGGCGGCTTCGACGCGCGCGCGATCCGCGAGTTCAATTCCCGCTGGGGCGCCGGGGTCAACGTGCGCGGCTACTACGGCACCAGCGGCACCACGCCGAACTGCGGCAGCTACACCCTGGGCTCGAATGGGCAATGCACGGGCTCCGGCCCGAATCTGGGACCGATCACCGGGCCGTTCGTCAGCGAGCACATGTTCCTGGCCGGTCCGGAATTCCGCGCCCTCAGCAACGAACATGCCTCGATGATGCTGCACGCTTTTATGGGAGCCGCCTACGGCGACTTTACCCGCGGGCTGAACGGCGTCCCGCCCCAGGATGTCGGCTTCTTCCCCAACCAGTTCAGCTGGGCTGGAGCCTTCGGCGGCTCGATTGACCTGAACCGCTCCCCGCGGCTGGTCTTTCGCATCGCGCCCGACGCCACGCTGGTGAACTTCAGCGGCGTCCAGGTGAAAGAGCAGTTTGCCCTCTCCGTCGGCCTGGTCTATCGCATGGGACGCCCGTTCGGATCGCACCCGGCGCAGGCCAAAAAACACCATCCCTGGTGGCGTCCGTAAGCCTTTCGACAGAAACCCGGCTCAGGACCCCGGCTCGATCGCCGCGTTGAGAACCGGGTGGTCCAGTCCGCGCAGGCTGCGCCCCGCCTGTCCTTCGAGATCGAAGACAACCACCTGGTTAGCGCCAGCGTGCAGCCAGGGTCCGGGCAAATACAGCGCCTTCTGCGGCCCAACGCGCCAGAATCGTCCCAGCGCCCGGCCGTTGACCCAGACCATCCCCTTCCCTAAGCTGCTCGTGTCCAGGAACGTGTCTTCGGGATGATCGACCGTGAACGTCGCCCGATAAAAGCACGCTCCTGAACAGGATTTTCCGGCATAGTCCAGTTTGCCCGGCTCCAGCATGGGCAGCGAGAAATTCTCCCACCCGCTCAGCAACTGCCCATTCAGGCGAACGCCACCGAGCAGTCCGACCCGCTCACCCGGCAGCGCCGATCCAAAGTTCACGCGCCCGGTGTTTTCGAGCAGAATGTCGAGCCGCGCGTGCGGCGCATCGATGTGCAGCGGCAGTGACGTCTCATTTAGCCGCCGATCGATGGTTCCGGCCAGCTTGCCGTCGACATACACCTGGGCATAGTCATGCACGGCGCCGATCGTCAGATCCCCGCTCACCGGGCCGGCGACGGTGGTGCGATAGAGAACATACCCGTAGTCCTGGTTGAGCTGCTCCATCGTCAGCGGCTGATCGGAATGCACGGGAGCGGGCAGGTTCGCCCACAGCGACGCAGCCCGCTCGAGGCGAAACGCCGGAATCGTCATGGCCGGCGGCGCGGCCGGCACCGGCGGCGGCGTGATCCCGGTATCGCGCGCGATGATCGTGCGGAAACGGTAATACTTCGGCGTTGGATGCCCGCTCTCATCGAGCGCCGCGTCGTAGTCATAGCTGGTCACATCCGGCTCGTAGTTTTTGCCGTTCGAGTTCGCGCCGTTCATCCAGCCAAAACTCGTGCCCCCGTGAAACATATAAATGCTGATGGAATACCCCTGCCGCAGAATCCAGTCCAGATCGGCGGCCTGCTGATCGGTGCTGGTATGCGCGTGCGGCGCGCCCCAGTGATCGAACCAGCCGTCCCAGTATTCCGCGTTCATGAAGGGTCCGCCGGGCCGGAGCTTCTTCAAAAGCGCGAACGACTTCTGCGCCTCCCCCGGACCGAAATTGATGGCCGCCGGCAGATCCGGCAGGCTGCCGTTCGGAACCTCCTCAGCGCCGTCGGCGGTATAGAGCTGCGCCTTCGTGAAGCCCGCATCGACCAGCATTTGCCGGATGTCCTGCATGTAGACATGATCGTCGCCATAGCTGCCGTATTCGTTCTCCACCTGCACCGCGAGGATGGGCCCGCCATTGCCGATCTGCAGCGGCGCCAGTTCCCTGCCCAGCCGCAGCAGCCAGGCGCGCGCGGCCGCGAGAAATTCAGGGTTGCGTGAGCGCACCACCATCTTCGGGTCCTTCAGCAGCCACGCCGGATAGCCGCCCCACTCCCATTCCGCGCAGGCGTACGGCCCGGGCCGCAGGATCACATACAGCCCCTCCTGCTGCGCCTCGCGGATAAACTCCGCAACATCCAGATTGCCGGAGAAATCGTAGACCCCCGGACGCGGCTCGTGCGCGTTCCAGAACACATACGTGGTCACCGCGTTCAGCCCCATGGCCTTCGCCATGCGCAGGCGATCCCGCCAGTAAGCGCGCGGCACACGGGCGTAGTGGATGGACCCCGAGACGATGCGGAACGGCTTGCCGTCGAGCCGAAACTCCCCGTTCTCGGCGCGAAACGAATGCCCCTGCGCCGGATGCACAGACGCGGTTGCCTGGGCATCCGCGGTCCGCGCCGACAGGGGAAGGAGCACAGCCGCCGAGAGCAGCAAGGAAAAAACGAGCGCGCGTCGCATGGATCGATCTCCGACACGACTATATCGCCTTACTCAGAAGGCGAGGAGGATTCCACGCAGAAAAGAAAGTGCCGGACTAATCATGAATCCGATCAACGGCCCTCCCCAGATAAAGAGCACGAACAGGCCGAAGATCCCGATGGAATCGTAGAGACGCAGCGCCTTGTACGGCAGCATGTGGCGAAAGATGTGGGATCCGTCCAGCGGCGGCAGCGGGATAAGGTTAAACGCCGCGAGGATGAGGTTAAGAATGATGGTGAGATAAAGGATTCCGACCAGGGGAATCAGCAGAGAGCCGGGCGCGGTGAGAATGCTCAGGTTCCCCGAAGCCGCCACGAAATGCACGATAGCCGCGCCCTTGCCGCTCACTCGCGAGATGATGAGAAGGATCAGGGTCGCGCCAAGCGCGGCGAGCACGTTGCTGACCGGGCCGGCCAGGGTGGTCAGAATGTCGTCGCGGGTAATGTTCTTGAAGTTCCGCGGCGTCACCGGCGTCGGCTTGGCCCACCCGAAAAGAAATCCCGGATTCACCAGCAGCATGATCGCCGGCAGGATGATGGTGCCGAACAGATCGATATGCTTGATCGGATTGAGCGTGACGCGGCCCAGCATCCGCGCCGTGGGGTCGCCCAGGCGATTGGCCATCCAGCCATGCGCGGCTTCGTGCAGACTCAGAGAAAAAAGCAGGACAGCGAATTCAAAAATTGCAAGAACTAGATGGTTCTGATCCATTGGAATTCGTTTTCGATGGTATCAGCTAAGACTTGCGTGCTTTCGACTGACGACAGAGCCGGCACAACGAATTACTCGTTCGGGGGCAGTTCCTCGCATGGGCTCGCTTCGCTGTTTTCGCCCAGCCGCGCGGCTTCGCTTTTTGCCTTGATCTTGCGCCCGGGCACGCCGCCGACAATGCTGTGCGGATCCAGATCGTGGGTCGCCACCGCCTGAGCGCCCAACATCGAATCTTCCCCCACGCGAACCCCGGGCATCACCAGGGAGCGATACGTCACACGCGCCGCCGGCCCCACTTCCGTCCGCCGATGCTCGATGATGCAGGCCTCCACCGGATCGTGCGCATGCGAGAAGACCGCCGCGTGCTCTGAGATGGACGTGCCTTTGCGGATCACCAGCTCGCCGCGATCGTCGAGCAGAACGTGATTGTGGATGATGCAGTCGTCTTCGAGGGTGAGGTTATAGCCGAAGGTGAACTCGACGCCGTGGTAGATCTTCACGTTGCGCCCGATCTTCTTGAAGATGTGCTTCCCCAGCATCGCGCGCAGACGGAACCCCAGCCAGTGGTTCAGCGCCACCGGGGAGCGGTCGAACATCCGCCAGAACCACACCAGAGGCTTGATGAGCGCATAGCGCTCCGCATCGATATCGCCGTAGTACTCGGGCTCCAGGGTCACGTTCGCCGGATCGAGCGAAAGCTCCAGCACGTTGAAGGGCAGCTCGGTGGAGAGCGTGAAGTTCAGCCGCCCGCCGTGAGGTCGCCCCAGCAGCAGCTGATGCAGGTTGTCGCGCACAATCTCGCTGCGCAGTTCCACATTCTTATGGCGGGAAAACTCGTCGTCCAGGGAGTCTACCCAGCGGCTGAAGACCTCGCGGGCCTCGCGGGTGGGCTCAATTTCGCGGTAATGGTAGCGTGGCATATCCTGTGGATTATCTTACCGTTCCCAAAGATGCAGAGAAGGTGCCCGGCACGCTTTTCCATTGCAGGTGTGCGCGAAGCGCGGTAGGCTTCGCATCAGCAGATCCCGGGAAAGGAAAGAACGACCACCATGGAAGAATCTTCGGCTGTGCCGGAACAGAGGAGCTATGCGAGTTTATTCGTGGGCGGGTTGGTGGTGGCGGTCCTGTGCGCTTTGGCGGGCCTCATCTGGAGCTACAGCCTCGCCGGCCGGCTCACGCACGCCGAGACCCAACTGGCCACCGCCCAGCAGCAGAACGACAAGCTGGCCACGGCGCTGAACGAAACGAATGCCCGGCTGAAAGTGACCTCCGAGACCCTGGGTCAGTCCCTGGGCATGACCCAGAAGCAGCTCGAAGAGAAAGCCCAGGACCTGCTCATCCGGCAACAGGCCGATGCAAAGCGCCTCGAAAAGGAAAACGCCGCCGCCCGGCAGCAGATCAGCGCGGTTTCCACCGATGTCACCGGCGTCAAGACCGACGTGGGCGGCGTCAAAACCGACCTCAGCAATACGAAGACCGAGCTCCAGAATGCCGTCTCGCAGATGCAGAAGATGCAGGGCGATATGGGCGTGCAGAGCGGGCTGATCGCCACGAATGGCAAGGAGCTGGACATCCTCAAGCATCTGGGCGATCGCAACTATTACGAATTCACCCTGGACAAAGGACGCCGGCAGGCGGTGGCCACGGTCGCTCTGGAGCTGAAAAAGGCCGACCCCAAACACAGCCGCTTTACCCTCGTGGTCTACTCCGATGACAAGGAGATCCAGAAGAAGGATCGCAACCTGGACGAGCCCATCCAGTTCTATACCGGCAAGGATCACCTGCTCTACGAGCTGGTGGTGAACAACATCACGAAGAAGCAAATTCAGGGATACGTGGCCACGCCCAAAAACGCGCCCAAACCGATAACGACTTCAGGGGAGTAGCGCGGACAGAGGATGGCTCTGTGATCGGGTAACGGTCGGCAGCAGGGAGCCGTCTGCGCGCGGCTCAGGCCACGGCGGCCAAAACGCACGCCAGCAGCATCAGAAAAACGAGAAATTTGCTCATCGGCGTCACCGGGGAACTGCGGGATCTTCTGCAAACCCAGGCTACAACCAAACCGTGCCCGCGACTGTAGCACAAACGGGGGAATCCCTGGGGCTTCCTGGGCTCGCTGGATGACCCACTGGAGTACGCAGGTAACTCTGCGCGGATCGCCGACCCCGGCCGTGTCTACAATCGAAAACGTGAGCGGAGACCGACAGCGCTTTACCTTTGGCCGGCGGGTAGCGCTTTGGATCGTGCCCAAACTCACGGCGCTCATCCTCGCCGGCATCGGGCTCACCCTGCGGTTTGAAGTGATCGCCGAGACAGGCGCCGTCCCCGCCACTCCTCCGGCCCGCGGCATCTTTTGTTTCTGGCATCGCTGCACCCTGCCCGCCGGCTGGTACTTTCGCCCCTTCCGCTGCTCCATCCTCATCAGCCGAAGCTTCGATGGCGAGCTGATTGCCCGCACCCTCGGCCTGCTCGGCTATGGCGCCGTACGCGGATCCAGCTCGCGCGGTGGAGCGGCCGGCCTGCTCGCGATGCGGGAGGTCGTGGCCTCTGGCCTGCCGGTGGTTTTCACCGCGGATGGACCGCGGGGGCCGATCTACCAGACCAAAATCGGCCCCGTGAAACTGTCCGCAATGACCGGCGAGCCAATGGGCAGCTTTTATCTGCTGCCGCAGCGCGCCTGGACGATACCGTCGTGGGACCGCTTTCTCGTCCCGAAGCCTTTTTCACGCGTCGTTGTGAGTTGGGCGCGATCTCTGCCCGCGCCCGCGCCGGATGCCGATCCTGCGACCCTCGAGGTCGCGCGCCAGGAGCTGAATGCTGCTCTGGAGCGGGCGCGGCTGCAGGCCGAGAGGTACTTCGCCCAGAGCGCCAACCCGTAAAATCGACCCAGTGCTGGTTTCCGATTTCAACTTCCACCTGCCCGAAGAGCGCATTGCCCAGGAGCCCCTGGCCGACCGCGCCGCCGCTCGTATGCTGGCCCTCGACCGCGCCACCGGTACCTGCCAGGACCGCTGTTTTCGCGACCTGCCGCAGCTGCTGCAGCCTGGCGATCTGCTGGTCCTGAACGACACGCGCGTCATTCCGGCGCGGCTCTTCGCCCACCGCGCCGGCCTGCATACCCAGGAAAGCCATAAAGCCACCGGCCGGGTGCAGGTTTTTCTCGTGGAGCAATTGTCCGCCTGGGAGTGGAAGGCGCTGGTGCGGCCCGGACGAAAGGTGCTCACCGGCGAACGGCTGCAGTTCGGAGAAGCCGATCTCGAGGCCGAAGTCGTTGCGCATGGCGAGTTCGGCGAGCGCACCCTGCGCTTCCGCCCCGTTCCGGATTTCTTCGCCGCGCTGGACAAGCTGGGCCATGTGCCGCTGCCACCGTACATTCATCGCGAGGATCGCAGCGGCGACCGCGAGCGCTACCAGACCGTGTATGCGCGGGAGCCTGGCTCCGTGGCCGCGCCCACCGCCGGCCTCCACTTCACGCCGGAAATTCTGGACCAGATTCGCGCCCGCGGTGTGGAGATCGCGACGGTAACCCTCCACGTCGGGCTGGGCACCTTTCAGCCGGTGCGCGTGGAGCGCGTCGAGGAGGTCCACCTCCACGCCGAGCACTACAGCCTGTCCCCCGAAACCGCCGCCGCGCTCAATACCGCCCGACGGGAGAAGCGGCGCGTGGTGGCCGTCGGGACCACGACGGTGCGGACGCTCGAGCATTGTGCCCACACCAGCAGCGAATTCACCCCCCACTCTGGCTCAACCAGCATCTTCATCGCGCCGGGTTTCGACTTCCGCATCGTCGGCGCGCTGCTGACCAATTTCCACCTGCCGCAGTCGACGCTCCTGATGTTGGTGAGCGCCCTGGCCGGACGCGACCCGGTCCTGGCCGCCTACCGCCACGCGGTCGAGGCGGAGTACCGTTTCTTCTCCTACGGCGACTGCATGTTCATCGCCTGACGGCCTCAATTTGGCCTGGAGGTATGCACCACAATCAGTGCAGAAAGAGGGTAATACCCTCAGGGTATTACCCTCCTTTAATTGAAAACAAAGTACTTTTTGAGGTCCTCACCCCAGGGGGGTGGGGGTGGGTGGGTTCGGCTCACCAGATCCTGCAGGCGTTGGCATTCACCATCGGCTGTCCCGCTTTGCACCCAAAGGCCGCAGCGAACTGTGGCAGATCCGCCACAATGCCGTTGACCCGATACTTGCCCGGCGAATGCGGATCGGTGACCGCGCTCACCCGCAAATTCTGCGGCCGCTCATTCTCGCAAGCCCACTGCGCGTAGCCGATAAAAAACCGCTGATCCGGCGTGAATCCGTCTTTATCCGGCAGGTGCAAGCCGGCGGTCGCTCTTTTCCAGGCCTCGTAAGCGATGAGCGTGCCGCCCAGATCGGCCGTGTCTTCGCCGCTGGTGAGCTTCGAGTTGATGTGGATCTGATCCACAATCGTGTAGCCGGCAAACTGATTCCGCAGGCAGCTGATGTGCTGGTTGAATCCCTTCGCATCGGCCGGCGTCCACCAGTCGCGCAGATTGCCGTTGCCGTCGAACTGCCGTCCCTCGTCGTCGAAAGCGTGCGTCAGCTCGTGGCCGATGGTGCCGCCAGTATCGCCGTAATTGGGAGCCGCATCTTCCTTCGGATCGTATAGAGGCGGCTGCAGAACGCCGGCCGGAAAGTTAATGTCGTTGGTCTGCGGATCGTAATAGGCGTTGACGGTAGGCGGGCTCATAAACCACTCGTCACGATTGACCGGCTTCCCCACCTTGTTCCAGTCGCGGCGCTCTTCAAAGACATGCGCCCGCAGCACGTTGCCGAAATAATCATCCGGCTTAACCGTCAGCGAGGAATAATCGCGCCACTTTTCCGGGTAGCCGATCTTGTTGCGCACCATGTGCAGTTTCGCGATGGCCTGCTGCTTCGTGGCCGGGCTCATCCAGTCCAGATGCTCGATCTCCTGCTGCATGGCCGCCTCGATCTGTTCGGTCATCGTCAGGACGTCCTGCTTGGTCTTCGGCGAAAAATTGCGCGCCACAAATTCCTGACCCAGCGCTTCCCCCAAATGGCGATCGACCTGACTCACACAGCGCTTCCAGCGCGCCTGCATCTGCGGAACGCCGCGCAGATACCTGGAATAGAAACCGAACTGTGCGTCCTCAAACGGAGTGGAAAGGCTCGGCGCGGCGGCATTCAGAGCATGCACGCGCAAATAGGCCTTCAGGTTGTCCAGCGGCTCGGTTGCCAGCTCGTGCTGCAGGGCTGCCAGAAACTTTGGCTGCGAGACGTCGATGTTCGACAGCGCGGAGGCGGGAACATGCTCCCCGCTGAGATACGCACCGATTTCAAGCGATGGCGCGAGCGATTCGACCCCGCCAATCTTCATCGGGTGGTAGAGGTTATACGGGTTGCGCTCCTCCACCCGCGTGAGCGTAGCCGTCGCCAGGGCGGTTTCGATCTTCATGACCGATGCCGCATCGGCATTTGCCTGGGCCTGGCTTTCTCCGGAAAGCACCAGCAGATGCGCCAAATAGGCGACGTAACGCTGCCGCGTCTCAATGCTCTTCGCGTCGGTCTTCATGTAGTAGTCGCGGTCGGGCAGGCCCAGTCCGCCGGCGCCGATGCTGACGATCATCATGCCCGCGTTCTTCGGATCCTGCCCCGAACCAGCGCCAAAGAAGTAGAGCCCACGTCGATCGGCCCCTTCGCGCAGGAAGACCGCGAGTTGCTTCCGATCCTGAATGGCGGCAATGCGATCGAGTTCCGGCTGGACCGGCCTGATGCCCAGAGCGTTGATGGCGTCCGTATCCATGCAGGCGGCGTAATAGTCGCCGATCTTCTGCTGCACCGGCGTGCGGTCTTTGCGCGCTGCGTCTTCTTCCAGGAGGCCCCACAGAAACTGCCGATTCTCATTGGCGAGTTTCGCATAGACGTCCCAGCCCGCCTGATCGGGAGGGATCGGATTGTTCTTCATCCAGCCGCCGCAGACATATTGATAAAAATCCACGCAGGGATTCGCCGCGCGGTCCATATTCGTCAGGTCAAGGCTCGGCGAATACGGAATCGCGGTGAGCGGCTTATCGGATGAGGCGGCAGACTGGGCAACGCAGGAAGGAAGGATCGCCGCGCACAATGCCAGCGGCAGCCAACGAACATTCATCAGGAGGGTTCCTCTGGGGCATTATAGCGGCGTATCGCTTCTGTCTTCGCCCGCATCGAAAGCAGTGGATCGCCGGACGCACCAACCCCTTTTCACACAGGCGGTACACTCATCCCGATGGCGGAAAAATCTAGCAAGCCGGCAGTCTTCCTGCTCGACTCGATGTCCTTTATCTTTCGCGCGTATCACGCAATGCAGCGGCAGCCGCGCGCAATGTCTACGCGCACCGGCGTGCCCACCGCGGCGACCTACGTTTTCGTGAACATGATCAACAAGCTCCGCCGCGACTTTTCGCCGGAGTACTTCGCGGCGGTCTTTGACGTATCGGGGCCGGTCTTCCGCGATGAACGCGCCCGCTCGATGAGCGTAAAGAAGTTCAGCGCCGAGACGCAGGCCTGGGAAGCCGTCGAATACGGCGGATATAAGGCGAATCGCGAGCAGATGCCGGCCGACCTGGCCCGGCAGCTGCCCTACGTCCGGCGCGCGCTGGAAGCTTTTCGCATTCCCATCCTCGAAGCCGAGGGTTTTGAGGCCGATGACGTGATCGGCACCCTCGCCTGCAAGGCAGCCGAAGCCGGCCACCCGGTCTTTGTCGTCTCCAACGACAAGGACATGATGCAGCTCGTCAACGATCAGGTGAAGATCCTGAACCCGGTCAAGGACAACCTGATCCTCGATCGCGAAAAGGTGGTCGAAACGCTGGGTGTCCCGCCGGACCGCGTGGTCGACGTGATGGCTCTCCGCGGCGACACGATCGACAATATTCCCGGCGCGCCGGGGATCGGCGACAAAGGCTCCGTCGAGCTCGTCCAGCAATTTGGCAGCGTCGAAGCCGCGCTGGACCGGGCGGCGGAGATCAAGCGAAAGACTTATCGTGAGTCGCTGCAGAACAATCGCGATGCGGTCCTGCTGAGCAAGGAGCTGGTCACCATCCACTGCGAGGTGCCGCTGGATTTCGATCCCGCCGCGATGCGGACCCAGGAGCCGGACACCGCCGCCTGCCGCGCCTTGTTTACCGAGCTGGAGTTCACAACCCTGCTGCGCGAGCTGGCCCCCACCGCGCCAGCGACAGCCGTCGAGTACATTCTGGAACCAACGCCGGAGCAGATCACCGCTTTCGTTGACCAGGCAAAACAGAACGGCTTCGCGCTTGCTCTGGCGGTGTCGGAACTGGAATCCGCCGCCGAGCAGATCAGCGAGCAGGAAACGGAAGCACTGGAAGAACGAGAGCCGGAATTCAGGACGATGTCGTTGCTGGATTTCGCCGAAGCCACAGAAGAAAGTTCTTCCCCGCGCGGATGCTTTCTCGGTGTGGCGGCTGCAGCGGACACCGCGCTGCGCGTGTCGCTCGATGCCGTGCGTCCGCTGCTCGAAGACGCGGCGATCCCCAAGCAGGTCCACGATCTGAAAGCTGCCCTCCGGGTTCTGGCCTCGCACGATGTCGCGTTGCGCGGCATCTCGGATGAGGTCATGCTCTACTCCTATCTCGTCAATCCCACCCATGCCACGCATCGCCTGGCCGACGTGGCTGCGCGCTTTGCCGGAGGGCCGCCCCGCGAGACCGACGACCGCCAGCTCACCGAAGCGGCCCACCTCACCCGCGCCCTCACCGGAATACTGCGCGAAGACATCGACGCCCTCGGCGAGCTGCGCGTTTATGAACAGATCGATCTGCCCCTCGTCCCCATTCTTCTGCGCATGGAAAGGGCCGGCATTCGCATCGACTCTGCGGCATTATCGAGCATGTCCGGCAGGCTTGCCTCCGACATGGGGCGCCTGAGCGAGCAGATTTTCTCGCTCGCCGGCCACCGCTTCAACATCAACTCGCCAAAACAGCTCGGCGATGTTCTGTTCAACAGGATGAATCTGCCGCGGCCACTGAAATACGGCAAGGGCAAGGTCATTTCCACCGCACAGGATGTGCTGGAAGAGCTGGCTGCCCACAACGATGTGCCGCGTCTCGTTCTGGAATATCGGCAGCTTGCCAAGCTGAAGTCGAATTACGCCGACTCCCTGCCCCTGCTCGCCGACAGCGAAGGCCGCGTGCATACCACCTTCAATCAGGTAGGCACCGCCACGGGTCGCCTCTCCTCGACAAACCCCAATCTGCAGAACATTCCCATTCGCACCGAATTGGGCCGTGAGATTCGTGCCGCCTTCATCGCCGCGCCGGGCTGCGTCCTGCTCTCTGCCGACTACTCGCAGATCGAACTCCGTCTGCTGGCACATTTTTCCGAGGATCTGCTGCTGGTCCGTGCCTACCAGACCGGCCAGGACATCCACACGCTCACGGCCGCAGAAGTCTTCGGCGTGGACGCCGACACCATGGACAAGGAGACGCGCAATCGCGCCAAAGCCGTCAACTTCGGCATCGTCTACGGGATTTCGCCCTTCGGGCTGGCGCAGCAGCTCGGCATCGAGCAGAACGAGGCGCGCCTCTACATCGACAAATATTTCGCTCGTTATCAGGGCGTCCGGGTTTACATCGACCGCATGCTCGAAGAGACGCGCCGCGAGCAGAAGGTCCGCACACTCTTCGGGCGGATCCGGCCTATTCCCGACATCCAGAGCCGCAACGCGAACCAGCGCGGTTTTGCCGAGCGAACCGCCATCAACACGCCGCTGCAGGGCACCGCCGCCGACCTGATCAAGCTGGCGATGATCCGCATCGACCAGCGGCTGACAAAGGAAAAGCTGCAGACGCGGATGACGCTGCAGGTCCACGACGAGCTCGTCTTCGATGTGCCGGAGAAGGAAATTGAGGCTGTCACCGACCTGGTCCGCCACGAAATGGAGCACGTGATCGAGCTAAGCGTGCCGCTGGTTGCGGATGTGGGCGTCGGCCCCAACTGGCGCGACCTTTCCTGATCACTCGCCCAGTTCGGCGCGGATTGCGGCGGCAATTCGATCGGCATGCCGCCGCATGGCCTCTTCCGATTCCGCCTCGATCATCACGCGCGCCAGCGCCTCGGTCCCGGAATACCGCACAACCACGCGGCCGCACTCCGCCAGCTCCGATTCCGCCTCACGAATCGTATCCGCCACAGCAGCAATCTGGTCCAGCGGCTTCTTCTCGCGCACACGGATGTTCACGATTACCTGGGGAAACACCTTGAGGTCGGCGACCAGTTCGTGCAGGGCTTTTCCGGAGCGCCGCACCACATCCAGAACCACCAGCGCCGTCAGCAGCCCGTCGCCGGTGGTTGCCAGATGCGGAAACAGAATGTGCCCCGACTGCTCGCCGCCCAGGGACGCATTCTCCTGGCGCATGCGTTCGAGCACGTATTTGTCCCCGACCGGAGCGCGCAACATACGAATACCGTCCCGCCGCAGCGCCGCCTCCAGCCCCATATTGGACATGGTGGTGGCCACCACGGTGTCGTTGCGGAGCATCGATCGCCGCTGCATGTCGCGGGCAGCCAGCAGCATCACCGCATCGCCGTTGATCACGTTGCCCTGGGCATCGGCAAACATTGCGCGATCCGCATCTCCGTCGAAGGTCACGCCCAGATCGGCCTCCGCGGCTTTGGTTTCCGCGGCCACGATCTCCGGGTGCAGCGCTCCGCAGTTGGCGTTAATGTTGCGCCCGTTCGGCGCAGCATGCGTGAGCCGGATTTGCCCGCTGAGCTCCTCAAACAATTCGGGTGCGATCGCCGAGGCGGCGCCGTTGGCGCAGTCCAGAACCACCCGCAGGCCGTTCAGATCGAGCTCCGGCACTGCGGCGCGCAGAAACCGCTCGTAATCGGCGCGGTACTTTGCCTCCGACGGAGGAGCCGGCTCGTTGCCGGGCGCCCGCCCTCCTTCCAGTTGGCGAAAGATCTCCTCTTCAATGCGCAGCTCGGTTTCATCCGGCAATTTGTAACCGTCGCTGCCAAAAACCTTGATGCCGTTATCCTGCCAGGGATTGTGCGAAGCCGAGATCACTACGCCGGCGGAAAAACCATGCTGCCGCGTCAGGTAGGCGATCCCCGGTGTGGTGATCACGCCGGCGCTTTCCACCCCGGCCCCACCCTCGGCCAATCCGGCGGTCAGCGTCCCGGCAATCCACTCGCTGGACTCGCGGGTGTCCATCCCCAGCAGAACCCGGGGAGCAACATCAGCCGTCTTCAGCTGGTGCGCCAGCGCCAGGCCCACAGCATCGATCGTCCTCGCATCCAGCGGAGCTTCGCCCGCCACTGCACGAATTCCATCCGTACCAAACAGCTTTCTCATTGTCCCGGCAATTCTCTTTCCACCCGGCTCACGCGGCTCTGAATGCGTCCGCGCGCCAGGCGCGTCGTGATCGATTGTCCTTCTGTAACGGCTTCACTTTCTTTTATCAGTCCACCCTGGTGGTCGTACACCAGCGCGTAGCCTCGACCCAGCACCGCCAGCGGAGAGAGAGCGCCTAGTTGCCGCGTCAATCCCGCTTCCTGCTCCCGACACGAGCGCAGCCGTTCCCGAACCCGCCGGCTCATGCCGTCCTCCAGCGCCCCCAGTCGCGCCCGTGCCGCTACCGTACGCCAGCCGATGTCCTGGCGCTGAAGGCGCGCCGCCAGTTGCTGCCATCGCTCGCTTGCCGCGCGATGGCCTCCGCGCCACAACAGTTCCATTCGCAATCCCAGATCATCGACACGCTGTTGCTTCCGGCGAAGCTGGTCTGTCTCCTGCATCAGGATCGACTCAACCCTCAGCCGCGCCAGCGCATTGCGCGCCTGCATCAGTCGATAGCGGCACGCTCTCTGCAGCCGCTGATCCATCTCGTACACGCGTTCGGCAATATTGTGCAGTGCCGCCGTCGTGATCTCAGCTGCCGCGGAGGGCGTGGGTGCGCGTAAGTCCGCCACAAAATCGGCGGTGGTGAAATCCGTCTCATGCCCAACGGCCGAAATCACCGGCAGCTCCGAGCCGGCAATCGCCTCCGCCAGCCGCTCCGTGTTGAAGGGAGCGAGATCTTCGAGCGACCCGCCGCCGCGCGCGATTACGATCACATCCACCTCGTGCGTGCGGTTGAACCAGGCAATCCCGGCGGCCACCTCGGCGGCCGCCGTTTCGCCCTGCACCGCGGCCGGGTAAAGCAGCACATGCAACCCCGCATGGCGACGATTGACGATATTCAGAAAATCCTGGATCACCGCGCCGGTCGGCGAGGTCACAATTCCCACGCACCGGGGATAAAGCGGAAGCGGCTTCTTTCGCGCCGGATCGAACAGTCCGCGCGCTTCCAGCCGCGCCTTGAGCTGCTCAAAGGCAAGCTGCAGCGATCCAGCCCCCATCGGCTCCAGGAATTCCGCCACCAGCTGCATCTGCCCGCGTTGCTCGTACACCGAAACTTTGCCGCGCAGCAGGACATGCAGGCCGTCCGCTGGCTTGAAGCGCAGCAGCGACGCCTGGCGGCGAAACAGCACCACGGGCAACTGCGCTTCTCCGTCTTTCAGCGTGAAGTAGACGTGACCCGACGGCGCTGACCTCAGATTGGAGACCTCGCCTTCCACCCAAAGGTCGCCGTACTCCCGCTCCACATGCAGGCGCACTTCGCTCACCAGGTCGCCGACCTGCCAGATGCGCCGCGTGACCGGCGCCTCGAAGCTGAACCCAAGCTGTCCCTGGGTCGCACGCGGCGAGTTGGGCGATGCGCTCACCTTTGCGAGTATAGCTGCGGCGCGCAATTTGAAAGCGCCCCCCGCGGCCCCGACAATGGGCGAATCTTCAGCTTCGGAGATCCGCATGCTGCATCGCCTGTCCCTGACTGCGCTGGCGTCTCACCTGCCTGTCTCCTGCCGCCCGGCTCGAAGGCGACTTCTTTAACCGCCCGCCTGAGTCGCGGCAGTGGCCCCGCCCCTCAGTGAAAGTCGTGCGACCGCATCTCGATGGAGTTATCGGCCAGTGGGGTCAGCCGCACGGCTTTCACGTGAATCACCCCATCCTGGTTTTGCAGCGGACCTTCCACCAATAGAAAACGTGAGCGCGTGACGACCACCTGGTTGCGCTCGTACATGGTCGGCGTCACGATCACGTTCGCGATCCCCGTCTCGTCCTCCATCGACAAAAAGACGAACCCCTTTGCCGTGCCCGGCCGCTGCCGCGCGATGATGCATCCCGCCGCTCGCACCCACTCGCCATCGCGGCGGGTGTGCAGGTCCTGCGCGGACAGCACCCGCTGCCGCTGCAACTCCGCTCGCCGGTGCGCCATCGGATGCTTCCCCGTCGTCAGCCCCGTCCCCGCAAAATCCGCCACCAGGCGCTCCTCGGCGGTCATCGCCCGCAGCGGCGATGCCTCCGGCGGGTCGGCCAGCAGCGCTCCCGAATGCGTCAGCAGCGGACCTTCGGGCTTGCCCGCGCGCTCCACCTGCCACAGCGCATCGCGCCTGTGCCCAATGCCGGATACATGATTCAGCGCACCGATATTCGCCAGCATCGCAATTTCTTTGCGATTCAGGGCCGGCACACGCAGCGCCAGCTCGTCCACCGAGCCGAACGGGCCGTCCTGCCGCCGCGCCGACGCAAGAGCCTCCCCCACCTGCTGCCGCAATCCACGCGCATAGCCCAAACCCAGCCGCAGTGACAAGGTTCCATCGGGATTCAGTGAGCCGACGGCGCTCTCATGCTCCACCATGCAGGCCCAATCCGACTCCTGCACGTCAATCGGCCGCACCCGCAACCCGTGCCGCTGCGCATCCTTCACCAGCACCGCCGGCGAGTAGAAGCCCATCGGCTGGTTGTTGAGGATCGCACACGTGAACGCCGCCAGATACTTTACTTTCAAGTACGCCGAGGCATACGCCAGCAGCGCAAAACTCGCGGCGTGCGACTCGGGGAATCCATACAGCGCAAAGGAGCTGATGGCCTGCACGATTTCGTCCTGCGTGTGTGGGGCAATGCCGTTCTGCGTCATCCCGCTCCGCAACTTTACTTCCAGGTCCTTCATGCGCTGCCATGAGCGGCGCATCCCCACGGCGCGCCGCAGCTCCTCGGCCTCCGCCCCGCTGAAGTTTGCGACGGTCATCGCGATCCGCAGCAGCTGCTCCTGAAACAGCGGCACCCCCAGCGTCCGCCGCAGCACCGGCTCCAGCGAAGGATGCGGATACGTCACCTCTTCCCTGTTCTGCCGTCGCCGCATGTACGGGTGCATCATCTTTCCCACAATCGGCCCTGGCCGGATGATCGCCACCTGCACGACCAGATCGTAAAACTGCTCGGGGTGATTCCGCGGCAGCGACGCCATCTGCGCCCGGCTCTCAATCTGGAACATCCCCACTGTGTCGGCCTTCTGCAGCACCGCGTACACCTCGGGATCCTGGGGCAGATTCGCCAGATCCACCGGCTCGCCATAATGCTCCGGGATCAGCTCCAGGCAATCCTTAATGACCGCCATCATGCCCAGCCCCAGCAGGTCCACCTTGATGATCCCGAGATCGGCGCAGTCTTCCTTGTCCCACTGCACCACGGTGCGGCCTGGCATCGACGCGCGTTCCAGCGGCACCACCTGATTCAGCTGCCCCTGGCAAATCACCATCCCGCCCGAGTGCTGCCCCAGGTGCCGCGGGAGATCCTGCAGCCGCACGCACAGCTCCAGGTACTTCGCGATTCGCGGATGCTGCACGTCGAACCCGGCGTGGTGAAACGAATTCGCCATGGTGTCGTTTTCGCCGCGCCATTCCCACTGACTCACCAAACTCGTCAGCCGCCCCAGCGATTCCGCATCGAACCCCATCGCTTTGCCCACCTCACGCGCCGCCGACTTGCCGCGATAGGTAATCACGTTCGCCGTCATCGCCGCGCCCAGCTCTCCATAGCGCTGGTACACATACTGGATCGCCTGCTCGCGCTTCTCCTCCGACGGCAAATCCAGATCGATGTCCGGCCACTCGCCGCGGTTCTCGTTCAGGAAGCGCTCGAAGAGCAGCTCCATGCCGACCGGGTCGATGGCCGTGATCTCCAGCGCGTAACACACCGCGGAATTCGCCGCGCTGCCCCGCCCCTGAATCAGAATCCCGTTCCGCTTGCAGTACTGCACAATGTCCCACACGATCAGGAAATACCCGGCAAACCCCAGCCTCGCGATCAGCGCCAGCTCGTGCTCCACCTGTTTCTTTGCCCGCTCCTGCAGGTCGGAGTTCATTCGGCCGTAGCGCAGGCGCACACCCTCGTCCACGCGCTTGCGCAGGAAACTGTCCATCGTCTCGCCATCGGGCACGGGATAATGCGGAAACTCATACCCCAGATCGTTCAGCTCAAACGGCAGCCGCTGCGCAGTCTCTCGGGTTGCTTCCACCGCTCCTGGAAAATCACGGAATAACGCCGTCATCTCCGCTGCGCTGCGCAGGTAAAGATGGTTGTTGCGCGACAGCAGCCGCCCGGCATGATCCAGGTCCACATGGTTGCGGATCGCCGTGAACACGTCGAGGACCTCGCGGTCCCCTGGCTTCGCATACCGCACGCCATTGGTCGCCACCACCGGCAGCCGCAACGAACGGGCAATGCGCAGCGCCGCCTGGTTGCGCGCCTCTTCTTCGCGTTCCTGATGCCGCTGCAACTCGATGTAGACATTCTCCCGGCCAAACAGACGCGTCAGATCCTCGACGACCGCGCGGCCCGCAGCTTCCCCGCCCCGCGCCAGCGCCGCCGCCAGCGGACCCTCCTCGCCGCCCGTCAGACAAATCAGCCCACCGGCATACTGCGCCAGATCGTCGCGCGTTGCCGCACCTTCGGCCTTGATCGTCTCCCTCATCTTGAACTGTGTAATCAGCTGGCAAAGATTCTGGTAGCCCGCACGCGAGGCACACAGCAGCGGCAGCCGCGCCGGCTCCTTCGGAAACTGATGCGGCAGCCACGCGGGCGGCGTCAGACGCGAGCCAAATGCCGACGTCGCCACCTCCGCCCCCACATGCGCCCGCATCCCATTGCGCTGTGCGCTGGAGTGGAAGCGTGCCGACCCATACACGCCGTTGCGGTCCAGCAGCGCCATCGACGGCATCTCCAGCTCCAGCGCGCGCTCAATCAGATCCTCCGGCTGCGAGGCGCCCTCCAGAAACGAAAAAGCGCTGGCGGCGTGCAGCTCTACGTATTGCGGCACGCTAGTCATACAGCTCCTCTATGCGCCAATCCCCCATCGCCGCAGGCCGCAGCGGATTCCGTGCCAGTGCGCAGCAGATCGTCGCGCCGTCCGCTTCCGAGCGCGCCATCACATCCCACTTCTCCATCGACCAGCACTCCACGCCCCACCAGTTGCCGGAAAAGAACCACGGCCCCCACGCGCGCTCCACTCCATAACGCTTGCCGCGAAAGACAAACGAGGCCGGCTTGCGGTCGCGCAGCACCACCGTCACCGCTTCCGGTGGACGCAGCTTCCGCCCCGCCGATCGTGCCTGCGCCTGCGGAACGGGCACCACTGCCGCCTTCTCCGGAATCACAAATGGCTCCATCCGAAACGCCTCTGGCTGATGCGTGTCCTCCAGTACCGCCCGTCCCACACGCCCGTCGCCCACCACTGCGCGCAGACGCGCCAGCGTCACGTCCAGCCGGTCCGGCTCCGGCAGCTCCGGCGTGAACAGCCCCATCTGCGTCTTGCTGGTGCTGCCCGGCTCCGCGCTCAGCTTCACGCTCACAATTGATGCCGCCGGCGGATGCCCCTGCAGATCGAGGTGCAGCAGCCGCAGCCACAGCCGCCGATCGTTCCCTGGCAGCGCCGGCCTTACGGTTCGCGTGTGTTGGCCGCCGCCGTCCAGAGACAACCGCACCGTCACCGAAGCCAGTGCCAGCAGGTTCGACGCCGCCCGCGCGATCAGATGGTCCAGCAACACACCCAGCACAAAGAGCAGCGAATCCAGCAGCTTCACGGGCGCCTCCAATTCCATCCGCTCTTCCAGCGCCAGCACCGGCTCCGTGGGAACCAGCAGATGCGGCGCTTCTCCGCGCGCCAGTTGCCGCAGCCGTCGCCCCTCCTGCCCCAGCCGCGCGATCAGCTCCTTCTCCGGCAGCGCCGCAAGATCGCCCAGTTTTGCGATGCCCCATCGCGCCAGCGTCTCCGCATGCTCCGGCATCAGCGGCAACACGGTCAGCGGCAGCGGCGCCAGCAGCGCCGCCTCCTGCCCCGTCGGGATCACGGCCACCCGCACCGGCAGGCTCCGCGCCAGGCAAGTCGCCGCCTGCAGATTGCGGCTCACCACCGCCGCCCCCCGCAGCCCCAGGGCTCCCATCTTCGCCAGCAGCCGCCTGGCCAGCATTTCCGGCGGACCGAACAGTTTCTCCGTCCCGGCAATGTCGAGAACGCCGCAGAAACAGCCCTCTTCGCTCCGGTCTTCCACCCGTGGCGAAAAATGTCCCGCCGTCTGCAATAACGCGGCACACGCGCCGGCCTCCTCCGCCCGCGCCCGCGGCAGCAAGACCACCGTCGGAAAGACCTCCATCTCCGCCCGTGTCATGCCCTCCTCCACGCCCAGCGCATGCGCGCGCCCGTTCTTCGAGCACACCCACTGCCGCGGCGCTTCTCCCTCCAGGATCGCCACCGGCCGCTCCCGCAGCTCCGGCCGCAGACGCACCATCGCCTGCGCCGGAAATTCCCGCACATACACGCATGCATACAGTTCAGCTGGCCGATTCATCGCGACCCTCCCTCTGAGCCATTCGCCCGATCGGCCCAACTGGTGCGGCTCTCCCAGCGCACCGCACTCCCTGGACGCGAGGTTTGCGTTCGCCCCGTCGGATCGCTCTGTGGCGGCTTGCGCGTGAACTCTGTAACCGGTGCAAACCGTTCCCGCGACCTCTCCACGCAGAACTCCGCCCCGGTCAGGATGGTCGCGCCCTCGTCCAGCAACGCGCCCGGCTGCAGTCGAAGCACCAGCCCTGCGCTCGACTTCGCGCAGGCCTGCTGCGTCAGCAGAACCACGCTGGCCTGGGTGCGCTCCGCCGCCGCCCGATAGCGGAACCACGTCGCCAGCGGCACCCGCAGGGCAAACTCCGGCGCAATCGATCCCATGTCCAGCACGATGGCGCTGAAGCCTCCCGCCTGCAGCAGCAGATCGGTCGCCCGCAGCGCCTGGTCCAGCCGCGACCACGGCTTCCGCGGGAGCTTTTTCTTCTGCGGCTCCTGAACCGGGATTAGCTCGACAGGGACCGCCGTTTCCCGGTTTTTCCGTCGTAGGACCGGCTGTGGCTCAGCGCATCGCGGAGCAAAAGACACCTCCGGCTCCTGGTGTCCGACACGCGTCGGACATTTGTCGGACACGGCAGAAGACTGCACCACCGCAATCCCAGCCTCCGTCCCCAGCCCAGCTGCTGTCCCCTCGCCGCACCGCACCCACAGCAGCCGCGCCAGATCCACCCCACTGGCTGCGGCGCTCTCCGGGTCGAGCGTGTCTGACACATCCACCCAGGCGCACACCCGCCCCGCCTGCGTCAGACCCGCGACCAACGCCAGCGCCAGCGTGGTCCGCCCCGAGCACTCCCGCCCCGCCAGCTCGGTGATCGCCCCCAGCGGCAGCCCGCCGCCCAGCACGGCATCCAGCGCTGGAATTCCCACCGGCGCTGTCGGACGAATGACTCGCGGCGCGGGCGTCAGTGCCGACGGAATCCGATCGGCAAGGGCAGCTTCTATCTGGAGGCGGAGCAGGTGGGCCGAAGACATAACAACCTCGTCTTCGCCTTATATTCGCCTATACCCAGAACCCCCTGCAAGCCGCGATATCCACAGCACCTGTTCCCTGCACCCTGCACCCTGTACCCTGTTTTTCAGTGCTCACCCTCGAAACCCCGGTGCAATTCGTCAAGGGCATCGGTCCGACCATCGCCAAATCGCTGGCAGAAAAGAACATCGCCACCGTCGAGGATCTGCTCCTCCACCTTCCCTTCCGCTATGAGGACCGCCTCAACCCTCGCATTGTCAGCGAGCTCAAACCCGGCGAAACTGCCAGCCTCGTCGGCGAAGTCCGCGGCGCCGCCCTGCTCCGTACCAAACGCATGCCTATTTTTGAAATGACCGTCGGACAGGGCCTCTCCTCGATTAAGTGCATGTGGTTTCACGGCACTTACCTCGAAGGCAAGTTCCACACCGGCCAAATGGTCGCGCTCTTTGGGAAGGTCGATGTCTCGCGCTCCGGCCGCGGCTTCAAAATGATGCAGCCGCAGTTTGAAATCATTCCCGACGGCTCGTCCGACGCGCTCGACCGCCTGCTGGAAGTCGGGCGCATCACGCCCGTTTATGAATCTCTCAGCGGCACCCGTCTCGCCTCGCGCTGGATCCGCCGCACCCTCTGGAACCTCCTCGGCGAACTCAAGGGATGCTTTCCGGAAACCCTGCCGCAGTCACTCCTCGCCCGCCTGCAGTTGCCCAGCCGCGAAGCGGCCCTCCGCGAAATCCATTTCCCGACAGCCGGCACGCCGATGGCGCAGCTCCAGTCCGCTGCTACGGCCGCCCATCGCCGACTCATCTTTGAGGAGCTTTTCTATCTCGAACTCGGCCTCGAGGTAAAGCGCCGCCGTTTCCAGGAGAAGACCGGCATCGCCTTTGAAACGTCGGACAAAGTCCGCGCCGCCATCCGCGAGATCCTGCCCTTTCATCCCACAGCCGCGCAGAAGCGCTCCCTCGGCGAGATCGCGTCGGACATGCGGCGGCCAGCCCCCATGCGCCGTCTGCTGCAGGGCGACGTCGGCTCCGGCAAGACCATCGTTGCGCTCCAGGCCATGCTCATTGCCATCGAGAACGGCCACCAGGCCGCGCTCATGGCGCCGACGGAAATCCTGGCCACGCAGCATTACCTCTCGGCACGGCGCATTCTGGAGAAATCCCCCAGGCACTATCGCATCACGCTGCTCACTGGCTCACTGGACGAGGACCGCAAGCGGCTGGCGCGCCGTCGCATCTGTGAGGGTGAGTCTGACGTTGTGATCGGCACGCATGCGCTCATAGAAGAGAAGGTGGAGTTCGCCAGTCTGGGTCTTGTCGTCGTTGACGAGCAGCACCGGTTCGGCGTCCTGCAGCGCTTTCGCCTGATGAAGAAGGACAACGCCGAGCCCGATGTTCTCGTGATGACGGCGACGCCGATTCCGCGGACGCTGGCGCTGTCTCTCTATGGCGATCTCGACCTGAGCGTTCTCGACGAGCTGCCGCCTGGACGAACGCCGATTGTCACCCGCCAGGTGTCCGACGAGCGGTCGGACGAGGTCTGGCGGTTTGTCCGACAGCAGGTAAAGAAAGGTCACCAGGCCTACGTTGTCTATCCGGTGATTGAAGGGCCAAAAGACGATCAGCCGGAACTGGACTTCGCGCTGCCCGACGAAGCGCCGGAAGAGAAGCCGGCGAAGAAGGGCAAAAAGCCGAAGACGGAAGCGCTCTTCCCCAAACTTCCCCTCAAGTCCGCCACCGACATGTACGAACGCCTCCGCACCCAGGAGCTTACCGGCCTCCGCGTCGGACTTCTCCACGGCCGACTCGACGCCGACGAGAAGGACGTCGTGATGCGCCGCTTCCAGCGCGGCGAGATCGACGTGCTCATCTCGACGACCGTCATCGAAGTCGGCGTCGACGTGCCAAACGCGACTGTCATGGTCATCGAGCACGCCGAACGCTTCGGGCTGGCGCAGCTGCATCAGCTTCGTGGGCGCGTTGGACGCGGCAGCGCGAAATCCTGTTGCATCCTCATGACCGGCGGAAAAATCTCGCCGAATGCCGAAGAACGGCTGGCGGCGATGGTGCGCACCCAGGATGGATTTGAGCTGGCCGAGCTGGACCTGGAGCTGCGCGGTCCCGGCGAATTTTTTGGGACGCGTCAGGCGGGATTGCCGGATTTTCGGGTCGCCAATCTGCTTCGGGATCGGAAGCTGCTGGAGCTGGCGAAAGAGGAATCCTCGCGGTTCGTTGCCAAAGCTGAAGATGAAGCCACCGAGGAGGAACGAGCGCGGATTCGGGCAAGGCTGCAGGGGCTTTGGCAGCGGAAATATGGGTTGGCCGAGGCAGGTTGAGCATCAGCACGTTAGAGTTTTAGGGATTGGAATTTGAGATTTCTTCAGGAGGGCCGATGGCTCAGGACAATGCGGCGGTGATTCGGCGGTTTGCGGATGAGGTGATCACGCGGGGCGAGATCGACCGGGCCGGGGAGTTTGCCTGGGAGGATGTGGTGGAGCAGGTGCCGCTGCCGGGGCAGGGCCCGGGCCTGGAGGGGCTAAAGGACATTCTGCGGGCGATGCGGACAGGGTTTCCTGACATCGTCTTTGCGATTCAGGAACAGATCAGCGAGGGGGATAAGGTGGCCAGCCGGTTTGAGTGGACGGGCACGCATCGGGGACCGTTCCTCGGAATTCCTGCGACGGGCAAGCCGGTGCGCGTGTGGGGTGTGGTGATCGACCGTCTGGTGGAGGGGCGGATCAAGGAGACGCGCATCCTTATGGACACGATGGGAATGATGATGCAACTGGGAGTGATGCCTGGAGGCAGCCGGTAGCGGGTAGCCGGTCGCGAATCGTTCGGCGACTGGCGACTGGACTATTTCTTGTGGACCCGGGACTGAAACTCGGGGTGGGTGGCGATGAAGTGCTGCGCGATCGGACACACGACATCGACTTTGAGGTCATTGTCTTTCGCATACCGGAAGGCGGTGGTCACCAGTTCCTGAGCGAGGCCGCGGCCGCGCTGTTTTTCGGGGACTTCGGTGTGCCAGATCGTCATCCAGCCGTGGCCGTCGGTGTCGAATTCGAGGTAGCTGGTTTGGCCGTCCTGCTCGATCTCAAAGCGGCTGCGGGTGACGGGGGTGGGATTCGACATCGGCGCTCCTTTGTTGATGATAAGACGCTATCGCAAATCATTCTGCTCGGGGGCCCTCGGCTGCGCGCCGGCATTCGTTTTCAGACAGGAAAACTCCCACTCTGGTCGCCAAAAGCAGCGAACAAGGATGGGGCACCGGGCTCTTCCTGAATGCGCGGGATCGCTACCGAGTGCGCTGGGGCTGAAAGCCCGCATTCATTCCGCCTTTTTCGGCACGACTGAAGGCATGCCCTGATATACAAGCGCGAATGTGCTCTCTTCGGGAGGGCAAGCGGCGGCGGTACCCGTCAGCCCATCGTAGTAAAAAGGGAGCATGAGACCTTCCTGGAGCCGGCGGGAGTTTCTTCGAGGTGCGGCGGCAAACGCGGGCGCACTGGCGGCGGCACGAGCCCAGGGAGCGATGCGAGTGGACAGCGCGGCGAACCCACGCTTCGCGGGCCGGTTTCTAACCCACGTTTCCATCGTGCGGGTGAACCAGATTGAGGTTTCACCGACTCGGTCGATTGGGCAGGATGAATCGCCGCTGAACAGTCCGGCGCACATTCGATCGAGGCGCGATGCATTTGCGCGCGGGTGCCCTGAGGGGCGGATGACCTGGGCGGTGAGCTGGCTGGCACTGCAGGATACGCGGCGCGAGTATCAGGAGGCGCGGAAGCTGCTGGCTTCGTATCACGACCGGTATGGCGACGAGATCACCTTTATCCCAGGCGGCTATTTCGCGCCGATGTACAACACGCGCGAGCAGAATCGGGTGACGATTCACCAGGCGCTGAAGGAAGTTTCGGCGATGGTGGGTGACGGCTACCGGCCGCAGTCGCTGATTGCCGGGTTTATGGATGCGGAGAACCAGCGGCTGCTGGCTCAGGACGAGGGCATCCACGTCTGATGAACGTGCTGAATGAGAAAGGCACGCGTACCCAGGACAAGCCGAAGCGGATTTCGCAGCTTCCGGAAGAGGATCGGCGGATCATCTTTGGGCGGTATCCGGAGCTGAAGAAGTGGGCTTGAGGGGTACCCCTGGGGGGGTAGGGGGGTATGCGGCAAGCTGCTGAATCCACGGGAGTTCGCCGGGGCCGGTTTTGGCATGCGGCAAACCTTTGGAAACAGGGCACTTCGCCAGCCCGTTTGGCGGGATCCGGGGCTTCAACGTGGCCGGGAACCAGGAGCTGGGTGGTATGCAGACGCCACGGATTCGGGGGCGTTTCGCCCGAGCGGTTGTCGATGTCAAAGAGCGGCGGGCGCAGCCTGGGCTGGCCTGATTTCGCGTCAGGAAAGGAAAAGCTCTGTTCGCGGGTGGCGGACAGAGCTTTTCTTCCTTTTCCAGTGTGGGGTGCGGCGGGGTGGAAGGCAAGGGGAATCGGGGGCCCGCACGGTACGGGAGTACCGTGCGGGCGGCCGGTGGTCTGTAGCCGGTCGCGGGTAGCAGAACAGTTTGCGCGTGGACGCGCTTTTGTGTCAGGGCATGGCTTGAGCCATGCCGAAGAGGCGCGGCGTCAGGCGCTTCCTTGCTGCCGCAGGCCGCCTTTGGGTTCTCCATCGCGTTTGAGGGCGGCCGGTCTGGATGCCTTCTGTCGCGCGAGAGCACGGAAGCACCAGGGGAACTCGTCGGGTGAGGCGGCAAGGCCAGCCTTCACCGGATTAGCGGCGATGTATCGGCGGTGATTGGCAAAGCTGTCGGGATCGAGCACGCGATGATCAGAGAAACCAGGTTGCCACACTTCGCCTTCGTAGCCGGTCTCTCTCTTCAGTCGAAACGAGAAGCCGCCCTTGATGAACTGCATCGCTTTTTCGATGGTTACTTCGACTGATGTGGTGAGGAGCAAGTGGATATGGTCGGGCATGATGACGAAGTCATGGAGCGTGAATCGTCGGGCGCGGATACAGGAGCGGAGAACGTCGATGAGGAGGGTGGCGTTGCGGTCGGTTTGGAGGAGACGTTGGCTTTGGAACGTCTTTGTGGTGACAAAGAAGGTGCGGTTGCTTTGCACGATGTTTTCGGGGTCGGCGTTGCGGGAGGGAATGGACACGGATGGTACTCAGGGGCTGGAAGCCCGAAACTATTGTGGGGCTCTTTCGGCACGGCTGAAGCCATGCCCTGACACGTTTTCGTTACGAAGGTGAGATGGTTTGCCGGTATGGGAAAACGCGGGGCTCAAAGCCCGAGACTCTTTTGGGCCTTTTTCGGCACGGCTGAAGCCATGCCCTGACACGTTTCCGTTACGAAGGTGAGATGGCGTGCCGGACTGGGAGAACGCGGGGCTCAAAGCCCGAGGCTATTTGGGCCTTTTTCGGCACGGCTGAAGCCATGCCCTGACACGTTTCTGTTACCGAAGGTGAGTTGGCTCGCCGGTATCGGAAAACGCGGGGCTTAAAGCCCGAGACTCTTTTGGGCGTTTGCGGCACGGCTGAAGCCATGCCCTGACACGTTTTCGTGACGAAGGTGAGATGGCGTGCCGGTATGGGAAAACGCGGGGCTCAAAGCCCGTGACTCCTTTTGGGGCCGTCTTCGGCACGGCTGAAGCCATGCCCTGACACGTTTTCGTGACGAAGGTGAGATGGCGTGCCGGTATGGGAAAACGCGGGGCTTAAAGCCCGAGACTCTTTTGGGCGTTTGCGGCACGGCTGAAGCCATGCCCTGACACGTTTTCGTTACGAAGGTGAGATGGTTTGCCGGTATGGGAAAACGCGGGGCTCAAAGCCCGTCACTCTTTTGGGCGTCTTCGGCACGGCTGAACAACTCGCCGAAAAAGTCGTCGCGGCTTGGGAACAACATGCCTCAGGGGCTAAAGCCCGACCTATTTTGAGCGGCTTGCGGCACGGCTGAAGCCATGCCCTGACACGTTTTCGTTACGAAGGTGAGATGGCTTGCCGGTATCGGAAAACGCGGGGCTTAAAGCCCGAGACTCTTTTGGGCGTTTGCGGCACGGCTGAACAACTCGCGGAAAAAGTCGTCGCGGCTTGGGAACAACATGCCTCAGGGGCTAAAGCCCGACCTATTTTGAGCGATTACGGCACGACTGAAGTCATGCCCTGATACAAAAGCGTCGAGGTTAGCTCTATCGCCTCTGGCGCCCTGCATTTGGGGCAGGAAAAAAACCCATCCTGTTCGCTCCAGAAGCTGAGTGACAAGGATGGGGTGGGATTCGCTATCCCATGTCTGCCAAAACCGGGCAGACATGGGGCACCCGGTTCTCGCCGGGTTGAACTACTCGGACGGCATTTCTTCGGCGGCTTTGGTTTGGGAGACGGTCCAGTTTGGGTCGCCTACCTTAAATCTTGCGAAGCGGCGGACTGTGATGTTCTCGCCGAGTTTGCCTACCTTGCTCGCTATCAGGTCCTTGATGCTCTGCGTTTGTTCTTTGATGAAGGGCTGATCGAGGAGACACACCTCTTCGTAGAACTTGGTCATCTTGCCTTCGACGATCTTTTCGACAACCGGCGCGGGCTTGCCGGTGGCTGCGGCCTGGGCGCGGTAGATTTCTTTCTCGCGGGCCAGATCCTCTTCGGTCACGTCTTCGCGGCGGATGTAGCGGGGATCGGTCGCGGCGATGTGCATGGCGATGTCCTTGAGGAGATCCTGAAAGTCCTCGGTACGGGCGACGAAGTCGGACTCGCAGTTGACTTCGACGAGGACGCCGATTTTGCCGCCGGCGTGGATGTACTGGCCGACCGCGCCCTCGTTGGTGGAGCGGGTGGCTTTCTTCTGGGCGGAGGCCATGCCGCGCTTGCGCAGGACGACGAAGGCGTCTTCCATGTGGCCTTTGGTTTCCTGGAGGGCCTTGAGGCAGTCGCCCATGGGGGCGCCGGACTTTTCGCGGAGTTCTTTGACGAGCTTGGCGTCGATTTTTTCAGTTGCGGTGGACATCGTTGATTCCTTCTCTTCCCTTTTGATCTTTTCATCCCGGGAACGTTCCCGCAATGTGGGGACGTTCCAGGAGGATGGGCATTGGTGGTCGTTCAGGAACGGCCCTCAGGGGCTAAAGCCCGAAAGGAGTGCGGCTCCTGATGGCCCGGCAGAAGCCGGGCCCCTTCAAAACAGATCGCGCTTTGCGCGATTCCCCCCCGGTACGCCCCGGGTGCGGGCGAACAAGGATGGGGCACCCGACTTTACTGCGGCACGACGGAAGTCGTGCCCTGGTACAAACCACAGACGAGACACAAAAAGCGTGGCACCGATGACGGCAGCCACGCTTCTCGCGAATGCGGGCCGTCCGGCCCTGCTTCTTAGTAACCGCTTTCGGCGGCCTCGGCTTCGTCGAGGGCAGCGACGATGGCGGGCGCCTTGCGGATGCCGCCGCCGAGAGCCGCTTCGAGATCGACGACCTCGGCGGGCTCGGCTTCGGGCGCGGCGGGGGCGGCGGGTGCGGCTTCGACAACGGGCTCGCCTTCGGCCACAGCCTGGATGTCGGCGGTGACGCCGGCGCCGTCCACGGCAAACTGCTTGTCGTTCGCGGCGGCGGCGCCTTCGACGACCGAATCGGCGATCTTCGAGGTGAAGAGCCGGATGGCGCGGAGGGCGTCGTCGTTGCCGGGAATGACGTAGTCGACGACGGTGGGGTCGCAGTTGGTATCGACGACGGCGACGACAGGGATGCCGAGTTTGCGGGCTTCCTTGACGGCGATGGCTTCGTTGGAGGAGTCGACGATGAAGATGGCGTCGGGAAGGCGGCGCATGTTCTTGATGCCGGCGAGATTGGCCTGGAGGTGCTTGCGCTCGCGTTCGAGGCGGATGACTTCCTTCTTGGTGAGGAGGTCGTAGCGGCCGTCGCCGGCCATGTCATCGAGTTCCTGAAGGCGCTTCACGGACTTCTGGACGGTGACCCAGTTGGTCAGCAGGCCGCCGAGCCAGCGGTTGTTGATGTAGAACATGCCGCAGCGGGTGGCTTCTTCAGCGATGGCGTCCTGGGCCTGGCGCTTGGTGCCGACAAACATGAGGACTTTGCCCTGGGTGGCGAGTTCGGTGACGAACTTCGACGCCTCTTTGAACATCTTCAGGGTCTTCTGCAGATCGATGATGTAGATACCGTTGCGCTCGCCGAAGATGTACTCCTTCATGCGCGGGTCCCAGCGCTTGGTCTGATGCCCGAAGTGGACACCGGCTTCGAGCAGCTCCTTCATGGTAATCGTGGCCAAACAGCCTCCTTTATGGACTGCATTCCGGACGGTACGACCGGGCCGGAATTGATGCCCGCGTGGCGGGCAGATTGAACAACCGAACCTGGTGGAGCCGGTAGCCTGCAGCGGGTAGCTTGTAGCTTTTTGCTACTGGCCACCGGCTGCGGGCCAGCGGCTCAGGAAGCGATTAACGCTTGCTGAACTGGAAGCGCTTGCGGGCGCCTTTCTGGCCGTACTTCTTGCGTTCCTTGACGCGGGCGTCGCGAGTGAGCAGGCCCTCGGCTTTGAGGGTCTTGCGCAGCTCGGCGTTGAACTGGAGCAGGGCGCGGGCGATGCCCATCCGGACCGCGTCGGCCTGAGCGGCCACGCCGCCGCCGGAGACGGTGGTGAGCACGTCGAAGGTCGACGCGGTATCGCTGACGACCAGGGACTTTTTGGCGGAGACGCGCTGCTGCTCGGTCACGAAGTAGGTGTCGAGGCCCTTGCCGTTGACTTTGAACTCGCCGGTGCCGGGGCGAAGGAAGACGCGGGCGATTGCCGACTTGCGCCGTCCCGTGCCGTAGTACTGAACCAGATCTGCCATGTGCGTCCTTTAATCCTTAAGCGGAAATTTCAAGCGGCTGGGGCTTCTGGGCCGCGTGGGGGTGCTTGTCGTCGCGATAGACGTTGAGCTTGGTGGCCATTTTGCGGCCGAGTTTGGTCTTGGGGAGCATGCCCTTGATGGCCTCTTCGACGACCTTCTCGGGACGGCGCTGGATGAGGCGGACGAACGACTCTTCGCGCAGGCCGCCGGGGAAGCCGGTGTAGCGGCGGTACTGCTTGCTCTCGGCCTTGAGGCCGGTGAGGCGGACCCTGGCGGCGTTGATGACGATGACGTGGTCGCCCATGTCGAGGAAGGGGGTGTACCGCGGGTTCCTCTTGCCGCTCAGCACGCTGGCGGCCTCGGTGGCGAGGCGTCCCAGGGTCTTGCCGCTGGCATCGACGACGAACCACTTACGGTCGATGGTGAGCGCGCTCGGAATATAAGTGGACATCGGTATTCTTCTCTCCTGGCCTTACGCCTGAACCTGAATCAAAAATCGCCACGCAATTTCGTGCCGCGGGTTCGAACTCTTCCGCGGATTCCCGAAAGCTGTCGCGTGAGTTGGCGCAGAATTGTCGAATCCGATCCGGCATGCAGCTCCCGGGATTCGTCCGTCCTCGATCTGGCAGCAACGCACAGACGCAAGGACGCACACTGCGCAAGGACTTCAGAATACGGGAATTTGGGGGCGGCGTCAATGCGGGGAAGGGGGAGAATCCAGCCTCCAAATCCGGAGGGTGGGTGATTTCCATTGGGCGGAGCCAGCGGCAGGAGGAAGAGAACGCTCCGACGAGAATCGGCCGCCAGGCGATCGACGTTAAGGGGCGGGCGGTGGGACCTGCAGGACAGCCAGATACTGGCGGAATTTGAAACGGGCGGCGATGAATTGATCGTGGGTGAGCTGCAACTCGTCGTTGATCAGCCTGATTTCGCGCTCTTCGACGCTGGAGATCACGTTGTCGGCGGCGGCGACCGCGAAAAGGCAATCCAGCAACGCCAGCCTCTGATCGAGGTTCGCCATCTCTTTGAATTCCTGGGTAACGAGAAAATTCTCGGTACCACCGAACAGGGTCGCCTGGGTTTTGGCGATCTGCACCACCAGCACGGCCTGCTCGTCGGGAAGACCGCTCAGGCGGGTGAGCAGTCGTTCCATCTCCTGGGTCTCCGCGTCGCTGATGTTCATGTCAGCGCGGGCAACCCGGCTGAGAATGTAGGCGAAAGCAGCAATCAAGCGGGCGCGTTCGGGATCCAGGCTGTCGAGTTGCCGCACGATTTTTCGTACGGTCTCGGTCTCATCCGGGCTGGGAGAGGCCGACCCATTGCGGTCGTGGCCATCCTCCAACCGTCTTTTCAAGGCGTGCAGGAACCCCGCAATACCAGCCATCATCACCACTCGCTCTATTAATCTTTTTCTATTCAGCCGCTCCACCATTTTAATGAGCTTCGTCTCGACTTCGGCTGCCTGACGACGGGGGGCCAAAAAAAGCAAGCACAGTAACGAGGCGAGCAACCCTGGGGACGTGGAGGGGGTCCAACGGGCGGCGGCGGGTTGTGCGATGGGCGCGGGCGCGTCAAACTAAAGGAAGGGACTAAAAGGAATCGATCAGGGGAGAGATTTCAGAGACACGTGCATCGACCTGTCACTCATGTAGAGCCGGAGCCGTTCGGGCCGCCCGCGGCGGGATCGCTGTTGCTGCACCTGGGAATGGTGGGCGCACTGGCGCTGCTGTTCTGGGTGAACGGGCGATTCCACGGGACGGAGTGGGGGAACAATGCGCCGCAGGGAGCGATCCAGGCGAACCTGGTGAGCTCGGCGCCGTCGATCCCGCTGCCGCAGATAACGCCGCCGACGCCGAACGTGCTGGCGACGCAGCTGCCGAGCCCCTCGCCGGCGCCACCGACGAAAGAGACGATTCCGGTGCAGCCGCCGGATGCGATTCCGCTGGCGGAACGGAAGCCGAAGCTGAAGCCGGCGGAGAAGCCGCATGAGGAGTCGCCGAAGCACGCGCAGCCGACGAATCAGCAGAATCGGGCGAACTATGGGGAAGCGGCGCCGGCTAATCTGGCGCACGCGATGAACCAGGGGGCGCGAAGCAACAGCCCGGTCGCGGTGACGGGCGGGGATTTTGCGTCGCGGTTCCCGTGGTATGTGGATCTGATCACGCGGAAGGTAAGCGAGAGCTGGTTTACGCAGGAGATCGATTCGCGGACGCCGTATGGGAGCCAGGTGAGCGTGACGTTCACGATCGGGCGGGACGGTACCGTTAGTAACATTCATCTGGTGCAGCCGAGCAATTCGCCGACGCTGAACGGGTCCGCGACCCATGCGGTCCAGAGGGTTCAAACATTCGGCCCGTTACCAAGTCAGTACACAGGCAGCAGCGTCTCGGTGGAGTACACTTTTACCTACGATCAGCCGTCACGATAGATTTGCGCAGAACCAGGACGGCGTTCGGCTCAGACGTGCCCCTTAACTGTCGCTCCAATCTGGCTCTTCCCTCTTTTGCCGGAGGGCGAAGGTGGCAGGTCGATCCGGCCGAGGCTAAATCGCGCAGAGACGCATTCATACTCCCCATGGAAACGGATCCAGCATGATTTCGAGCTTTTCACGGAAACCTGTCTTTTCCTGCCTCTTTCTTCTGTTTGCATTAGCGGTAGCGGCAGTACCGGGTGCGCAGGCCCAGGACTGGGTGCGCACGGGAACGAACCTCGGAGTCGCGAAGATCCGCATCGCGGCGGCGGATTTCAATGCAGCGACGGCGGATGCGCAGACAGCGGGGCTGAAGTCGGCGTTCGATCAGACGCTGTACAACGATCTGCGCTACGCGGGGATATTCGACGTGGTGTCGAAGAGCATGATTCCGACGGCGACGCCGGGGGGACCGCAGCAATTCAATGCGGCGCAGTGGTCAGCCGAGCCGTCGAATGCGGCGATGGTGGCGTTTGGGAGCCTGGGAGTGAGCGGCGGACACCTGAGCGTGCAGGGCTTCCTGTTCGACACGCACAGCGCGACGAATCCGCAGGTGCTGGGGAAGCAATACGGGGACACGGCGACGGTGGAGGCGGCGCGGGACATTGCGCATCGCTTCGCGGACGAGATTATCCAGACGCTGGGCGGGATTCCCGGGATTGCGGAGACGAAGATTTACTTCGTGTCGAGCCGCACGGGCAGCAAAGAAATCTGGGCGATGGATTACGACGGAATGAACCAGCGGCAGCTGACGCATCTGGGAACGATCTCGTTATCGCCGCATGTTTCGCCGGACAATTCGCGGGTGGCGTTCAGTTCGCTGGGGCGGAACGGCTGGTCGATCCGGATGTACTCGCTGGACCTGAACCGGATGGTGGCGTTTCCGGCGTGGGGCGACACGACGCTGTCGCCGGCGTGGTCGAGCGACGGAAACCGGCTGGCGTTTTCATCGGCGCGGACGGGGGATCCGGAGATTTACGTAACGGATCGATCGGGGCAGAACGCGCGGCGGCTGACGGCGTTTCGCGGGCCGGATGTGTCGCCGGTGTGGAATCCCAAGACGAACGCGCAGATTGCGTGGGTGAGCGGGCGGACGCACCTGCCGCAGATCTACATCATGGACGCGGATGGCGCGAACATCTCGCGGATGACGGATGGCGGGTACGCGACCTCGCCGTCGTGGTCGCCGAACGGGCAGTTTCTGACCTTTGCGTGGAACCGCAGCTACGGGCCGGGCGCGCCGGGCGGCGAGGACATTTACATCATGGACATTGCCAGCAAGCGCTGGACGCAGCTGACGCACGACGCGGGAGCCAACGATTTTCCGTCGTGGGCGCCGGACGGGCGGCACATTGTGTTCCAGCGGCAGCAGGGCGGGCACACGGAAATCTGGATGATGCTGGCCGATGGAACGGACCAGCAGCAGCTCACGCACGGGGAAGGCAGCAATACCCAGCCCGACTGGAGCTGGAAGTAGCGAGTTGAAGTGGTTTTGTGCGGGGCGGAGTTCCGTCCTGCTTTGCCTTGGCGGAAATAACCCTGCTCCTGAAGGAGGACGAGGAACGTGCACTATTCAAAACGCAAGACACTGGTTGTGGCCGCAAGTCTCGCGGCGATTTTGACGGTAGCGGGATGCCACAAGAAACATCCAGCGCCTCCGCCTCCACCCGCCCCCCCGCCGGCGGCTCCGGCGCCCACGGCGACGATCACGGCGAGCCCCGAGACGATCAACCCGGGCCAGGAGTCCGTACTGACCTGGCAGACGACGGATGCGTCCAACGTGTCGATCGTGGGTCTGGGAACAGTCGCCTCCTCAGGCACGCAGTCGGTGCGGCCGACGCAGACGACCAGCTATCACCTGGTGGCTCAGGGTGACGGCGGATCGGCGGACGCGACGGCGACGGTAACGGTGAGCGCACCGGCAGCGGCGCCCGCGCCGACCGAATCGAACATCGACGAGAACACGTTCGAGCAGAACGTAAAGCCGGTCTTCTACGACTACGACAGCTATGACGTTCGTCCGGATGCGCAGTCGACGATCCAGGCGGACGCGTCGTTCCTGAACCAGCACCCGAACCTGAAGGTGGTGATCGGCGGCTACTGCGACGATCGCGGCTCGACGGAGTACAACCTGGCGCTGGGCGAAAACCGCGCGAACGCGGCGAAGCAGGCGCTGGTGAGCGCGGGCGTGAGCCCGGATCGGCTGCGGACGGTGAGCTACGGCAAGGAAAAGCAGTTCTGCAGCGAGCAGAACGAAGCCTGCTGGCAGCAGAACCGGCGCGCGCAGTTCACGCTGGACCAGTAAAGCAGCGACAGCGTGTAGCGGTAAGCGCACAGGGGGGCCTCGAGTCGAAGCCACGGGCTTTGATTCGGGGCTCTTCTTTTTTTGCATGCCGAATTACCAGAGGTTCTGCTCCGGTATGCAGTTGCGGGTCGCGACAGGGCTCGTGCCCTGTAATAATGAGGGCAGCGCATCCTGCGCTCCAGCGGGGATAGTTTCCATGCGTACGATTGTGGCTTCACTCACGGTGGCAGGCGGCCTGCTTCTTTTCGCAGCGGCTCCTCAGGCCCATGCGGTATCCAAAGAGATCATCCAGCTGCAGACCCAGGTGCAGCAGCTGCAGGATTCGCTGCAGCACCTGCAGCAGACGCAGGACCAGCAACTGAGCGTGCTGAATCACGTAGTGCAGCAGATGGCGGACAGCGTGTCGCGGATGAACACGACCGTCACCACGCTGCAGCAGCAGGTGCAGGCGCAGAACGACGCGGGCGGGGGCAAGATCGACCAGCTGTCCACGCAGATGCAGGGGATCAACGATTCGATCGACGCGCTGCGGTCGCGGATCGACAAGATGACGGCGCAACTGCAGGCGGTGCAGTCGCAGCTGCAGAACGTGAACACGCAGCCGGCGGGAGCGCCGGGACAAATGGGAGGTCCGGGGCAACCGGGTGGGGCCGGGACGGCCGGCAGTCCGGACCAGACGCAGCAGCCGGCGGCGCCACCGCAGCCGCAGGCGCCCCCGGTGAGCGATCTTTATCAGGGAGCGCTGCGGGACTACAACGCGGCGCGGTACGACCTGGCGTCGGGCGAATTCAGCGATGTTCTGAAGTACTATCCGCAGGACGATCTGGCGGGGAACGCGCAGTTTTATCTGGGCGAGATCGCGTACCGGCAGGGCAAATACGCCGATGCGATCAAGGCGTACGCGCAGGTACTGGAGCAGTTCCCGGGGAACGTGAAGGCGCCGGCGGCGCAGCTGCGCAAAGGCGAGGCGGAGCTGGCGGTCGACCAGCGCGAGAACGGAATTCGGGATCTGCGCGCGCTGATCGGGCGGTATCCGCAGACGCCGGAAGCGGCGCAGGCGCGGAGCCGTCTGAACGGCATGGGCGTGCGCATTGCGGCGAAGCCCACGGCGTATCGGCAGTAGCAACGGGACAGCCTTTTGTTAGCGACGGAGTCATTGGCGGACGGTGACCGGGCCGGTTGCGGTGCCGTCACGGTTCCGGGACGGGCTGCGATTTCCAAGGCACACTCTTCAAACACAACCAGGCATCACAGCAAGGTAGAGAATTTTTCTTGACAGGCGCGCCGAGCGGAGTTAGTCCGCGACAAACCACGATGAAAGCGAGTCTTTACGCACCGTTGACAAAGCACGGCGTGAATCGCACAATCGGATTTCAGCTTGAGACCATGATCAGCCTGAGCGCGGTACGGTCCGGATGTTCTGTTCCCACCTGTCGGATCGTGGATGCAGCGGGGAGAAAGGGCAACCGGTCGCAGGCAGTTCCGCCGCCACGGGAAGGCTCGTTGCATTGAAAGCGCTCCTCGAAACCGACTTCGGCAACCTGACCCTGTGCGCGCGCGGCAAGGTTCGCGACATTTACGCCGTCGGCGAAACGCTGCTGATGGTGGCGACGGACCGGATTTCGGCGTTCGATCATGTGCTGGCGACGGGGATTCCGGGCAAGGGCAAGATTCTGACGCAGCTGTCGCTGTTCTGGTTCGATCTGCTGCAGGAGATCGTGCCGAACCACCTGATCGCATCGAACGTGAAGGACTTCCCGGAAGAGGTATGGAAGTACCGGAAGGAGCTGAAGGATCGCTCCATGCTGGTGACGCGGGCGCAGATGTATCCGGTGGAGTGCGTGGTGCGCGGGTATCTGTCGGGATCGGGCTGGAAGGACTACGTGGCGACGGGGATGGTGTGCGGGATCAAAATCGAACCCGGGCTGCGGGAGGGCGATCGGCTGAGCCGGCCGATCTTCACGCCGGCGACGAAGAGTTTTCGCGGCACGCACGACGAGAACGTCTCCTTCGACCAGATCGCGACGCTGGTGGGCGGAGAGGCGGCGGAGCGGCTGCGGGAGATCAGCCTGGCGCTGTACAACCGGGCGGCGGAGCACGCGGAGAAGCGCGGGCTGCTGCTGGCGGACACGAAATTCGAATTTGGGCAGACGGCGCAGGGGATGGTACTGGCGGATGAGGTGCTGACGCCGGACTCATCGCGATTCTGGCTGCGGGAGCAGTATGCGCCGGGGCGGTCGCAGATGTCGTTCGACAAGCAGTACGTGCGGGATTATCTGGAGAGCATTCACTGGAATAAACTGGCGCCGGCGCCGGCTCTGCCGGAGAATGTGGTGAACCGGACGCAACAGAAATACCTGGAGGCGTATCGTTTGCTGACGGGGCGGCCGCTGGCGGTGTAGTGGAGTAAGGATGACGATTGTCGACTGGCTGATTTTGATCGTGGTGATCCTGTCAGTTTTGTCGGCGGCGAAGGCGGGTTTGATTGTCGAGGTCTTTTCGCTGGCAGGGCTGATTGTGGGGCTGCTGCTGGCCAGTTGGGATTACCAGAGGCTGACGCCATGGTTCGGATCATGGGTGCACTCGCGCAGCCTGGTTGAGGTTTTGTCGTTTGTGGCGATTGTGCTGGGGGTGATGATTGTGGCGGCCATCGCCGGCAGGATCGTGCGGTGGTCGGTCAAGTCGATTGGGCTGGGGTGGTTCGATCGGCTGGCGGGGGCAGCATTTGGGTTGGTGAAGGGATGTGCACTGGTCACGATCGCGGTGATGGTGATCGCCGCTTTCTGGCCGACGGCCCCATGGTTCCGGCAGTCGCGTTTTGCTCCTGAATTTCTGGCCATGGCGCGGCGGGCCGCGGTAGTGACTCCATCCGACCTGGGAGATCGGATCCGGAGCGGAGTGGTGGTGCTGCGGAAGGCGGAGCCGGACTGGCTGAAACCGGCCGCATAGTAAGAACGTTGGCCCGGAAAAGACCGGGATTTCGGGAAAGAGGTTCCTGTGAAACGCGAGCTGGACAACCTTGTGACCCAGATGCACGCGGGCGGCATTACCTACGACGAAGCGGTGCGGGAGTTCAAGCGCCGGTTCATCCTTGAAGTGCTCTCCGGTCACCGCGGGAACCAGTGCAAGGCGGCGAAGGAGCTGGGTGTGCATCGCAACACACTGAGCCGGATCCTGGCCGAGCTGGATATCGATCCGGCGCAGGTCCGCAGTGGATTGCGGCGGCCGCCGCGGAGCGAGCGTCCCGACTTTCAGGTGAAGCAAGTCGTACGCTGAAACCAACTTTACCCAAAGGGGCGCATCAGAAAGAAGAACCGCCTGGGCGTCCTGCCCGGAGCCTGTCGTAGTGTGTCCGGCATCGTGACACCGTACCCTCCGCATCCCAAATTGCAGGAGGGTAATCATGGCAGACATTGCTTATCGAACGGCGGATTCGCCGGTGGCACGCAGACAAACCGAATGGGGCGCCATTTGGGCGGGGGTTTTTGCCGTCGCGGCTATCTGGAGCGTCTTCGGACTGTTAGGGGCATCGATCTTCCGGGTGAGCGCGGGGGGATCGGTTTCGCCCTGGGGCATGGGTATCTGGAGCATCGTGCTGACGATGATCGCGATGTACGTGGGCGGGCGGGTTACGGGACACCTGACCGGCGTGCAGACGAGCCGGGATTCAATCGCGTGCGGGATGTCGATGTTCGGGCTGTCGGTAGTTGCGGCGGCCGTGCTCGTGATTCTGGCGGGCACAGCGAGCGGAACGTCGAACGCGGCGGTGAGCGGGCCGTATCTGGCGGGTGTGATCGAGGGCGCCGGCTGGTTTGGCTTTGTGGCTCTGTTCCTGGGCTGGTTGTGCGCCCTGGGGGGAGCGGCATCGGCGCGGACACGAGTGGAACGGGAAGCAGCTCCCGTGCGTGACATTCGGTCGGCGGCTTAACGGCAGGAAGCAGTCCCTTTTCTCCGCTTTGGTCCGCGCGGAGGCCCTGGAGCAGAGCGGAAAGGGACGGCCGCGGTGAGGGCGCCCTGCCCATCAGCGGCGGTTCCCGTTACCCTATATCCATGAGCAAAGCTGAAGGCTCGCGCGTCTACATCGACGAGGGCTTCTGCTGGGACGAGCAGGATGCCTATTTGATCGATATCGATGGGACATTGCTGCGCCATAAGGACCGGGTCCACGTCGACGCGTTTTTCGAGAGCGTGCGCGGGGTGATGGGATGCGATCTGATTCTGGATGGGGTGGTTCTGGCGGGTAATACCGATCCGGGGATTCTGCGGGATGCTTTTCGCATCGCCAAAGTGGAAGATGAGGTGTGGCGGCCGCAGCGCGAGGCGGTGCTGAGGGCGATGTGCGCAAAGGTGACGGAGCGCCGGCAGCAACTGCAGCCGCTGATAATGCCGGGAGTGGAAGCGACGCTGGCCCATCTGCAGAGGAACGGAGCCCTGTTGGGCGTGGCCACCGGCAATCTGGAAGAGATTGGGTGGCTGAAGATCGAGAACGCGGGGCTGCGGTCGTGGTTCAGCTTTGGGGGATTCTCGGACCGGTTTGAGATGCGCGGGGATATGATCGCGCACGCGGCCGAGCAGGCGCGGCAAATCCTGCGGAGCAGCGGGAAGGGCCAGGCAGAGCGACGGGCATTCCGCGTTTGCGTGGTGGGCGATACGCCCTTCGACATTGAGGCAGCGCGGGTGAATGGACTGCCCACCATCGCGGTAGCGACCGGCCACTACGACGTGGACACACTGATGGAGCATCGTCCGGCGGCCTGCGCGACGACGCTGGCGGCGCTGCTGGAGGCGACCTCAACCGCCGAACTTCCCAGGGAAGCTGCAGGGAATGTTTCGTAGGGGAGGAGGGCTGGGGATTCTGGCGCTGGCGCTGACGGCGCTGGCATCGGGGCAGACGACTGCCTCGGGGCCGGAGACACCGGCGCCGGCAAAAAAGCAGATGGCCTCCAAACAGGATCGCGACCGGGCGGAAGATCTTTTTCTCAGGGGCGCGAAAGACGTCGAACGCGACGAGCTGAGCGCGGCCATCGATATTTTCGACAAAGCGGCGACGCTGGACCCGGGCAATCCGAAATACGGCATTGCGGAGGACATCGCGCGGCAGCACCGGGTGACGGAACTGGTGCAACAGGCCGATAAGGCGAGGGTCGCCGGGCATTTCGACGAAGCCAGGGCAGGCATCGCAGAGGCGTATCGCATCGATCCCGGCGATCCGGTGGTTGCGCAGCATGTGAGCGAGCTGGCGAAGGAGATGGTGGCCGGGGAGCCGGCGGTCAACGCGGAAAGCGATGCCGCGGTTGCCCCTCCGGTGCATCTGCAGCCGAAGCCGGTACGGCTGAGCTGGCATCTGCGCAACAACGAGCGGGATATTATTTCCCAGGTTTTGCCGGCGTATGGGATTCAGCCGACGCTGGACGATTCGGTGGGGGTGCAGCAGATCCGGTTCGATGTGGACAACGCGGATTTCGCCACGGCGGAGCAGGCGCTGGGGCTGGCCACGAACAGCTTCTTTGTGCCGCTCGATCCGGCGCGGGCGCTGGTGGCGAAGGATTCGCGCGCCAACCGAACCAAGTACGAGCGGGAGGCGGAGGAGACGGTGTATCTGCCGGGGATGAGCCAGGATGAGCTGGCGCAGATGATTAACGTGGCGAAGAACGTTTTTGCGGTGAAGACGGCGACTTCGGACGCGAATCAGGAAGCCATCACGATCCGGGGCCCGGCGGAAAATCTGGGAGCGCTGAACGCGACGCTGAACCGGCTGATGGAAGGGAAAGGCGAAGTGCAGCTGGATGTGCGGATGTACGAGATCGACCGGACCAAAGCGGTGAATCTGGGCCTGATCCTGCCGAACACGACGACGCTGTTCAACGTGTATTCGGAGGCGCGCAATCTGCTGAACAGCAATTCGAGCACGGTGCAGGAGATTATTTCGAGCGGACTGGCGGCGCCTGGGGACTGGGAGGCGATTCTGGCGATTCTGATTGCCTCGGGACAGATCAGCAACAGTATTCTGACCCAGCCGTTCGGGGTGTTTGGCGGCGGCCTGAGCCTGACGGGGGTGGTTTACGGGGGCGGATCGCTGAATATGCAGCTGAATTCGTCGGATGTGCGGGCGCTGGACCAGCTGCAACTGCGGGTGCTGAACGGGGAGGACGCGACGATCAAGACCGGGGAGCGGTATCCGATCGAGACGTCTAATTACTCGAGCCTGTCCCCCTCGTCGTTGTCCATTCCGGGGATCTCGACGTCGGGGCTGTCGAGCACGCTGCAGAACCTGGGGGTGAACCTGTCGCAGCTGCAGTCAGCGGCATCGGAGGCGATTCCGCAGGTGGATTACCAGGACATCGGGCTGACGCTGAAGGTGACCCCGCGGATGCAGGATGCGAAGCATGTGTCGCTGAAGCTGAACCTGCAGCTTTCGTCGCTGGCGGGGTCGACGCTGAACGGCCTGCCGTTGATGGACAACCGCCAGTATCAGACCCTCACGACGGTGGGGGTGGGCGAGACGACGGTGCTGGTGAGTTCGTTGTCGCGACAGGAATCAAATGCAATCACGGGGATTCCGGGGCTCAACGATCTGCCGGGATTTCAGGACATGACCAACAAGAGCAGCAATATCGATGTGGCGGAACTGGCGATTGTGATCACGCCGCACATCGTGCGGCCGGTGCGGCGCGAAGGCGGCGGGGGCATGTACCTGGTGCCGGTGAAGCAGTAACGGCCTTTGTCATGAAGGCGACAACTGTGGGGAGCGACGCCACTTCCCTGCTTTTCTTTTCGTTGGCGGGCGCGGCGCGCTGCCACGAGTCCTCCGCAAACCGACAGCAATCGAGGACTCTGCCTCGCCGGGGAGCGTGGAGCTCTTTGTGCGGACAGATCCGGCGCTGGTGGCGAGAGATCAAATGCCCTGACGGTGCGTGAAGAAGTAGAAGGCGAGGGCAAAGCCGAGCACGATGATGATGGGGCGGAGGATGCGGTCGGAGATGCGGCGGGCGTTGCGCGCGCCGGTGTAGCCGCCGATGGCGCAGGCGATCATCATGAACCAGGCGTAGCGCCACTCGATGGCGCCGCCGATGATGAAGGTGACGCAGGCGACGGCGTTGGCGGTGGTGGTGATGACGGTCTTGAGGGCGTTGATTTCGGCGATGCGCTCGACGCCGCAGAGGGCGAGGGCGGACATGGTGAGGAGGCCGGCGCCGGCGCCGAAGTAGCCGATGTAATAGCAGATGGCGAGGAGGGCAAGGAGCAGCGGGACGAGGGCGACCCGACGGTGGTGCTCGGGGTGCTGCGTGGACTCGAAGCTCTGGCGGATCATGCGGCGGCGGATGGGTCCAGCCAGCGCGAAGCTGGTGGCGCCGAGCAGAAACAGGTAGGGAACGAGACGGAGGAAGGAGCGCTGGCTGCCGTGGAGCAGGGTGAGCGAGCCGGCGAGGCCGCCGATGGCGGCGACGATCATGACAGGGAGAACGAGGCGTAGGTTCTTCTTGAGGTCTTCGCGATAACCGGCGATGGAGGTGAACTGGCCGGGCCAGAGGGCGACGGTGTTGGTGGCGTTGGCCTGGATGGGCAGCAGGCCGGCCTTCAGCAGCGCGGGAAAGCCGATGAAGCCGCCGCCTCCGGCAACGGAGTTCACGAGGCCGCCGATGAGGGCGGCGAAGCCTAAGAAGAGGTAGTGGAGGAGATACGAGTGCACTCTTTATCAGGGTACAGGTTACAGGTTACGGGTTACAGGGTGCAGGTTACAGGTTGATCTCCGGTGTGGCGGCTACGAGTTCGCGGGTGTAGGACTCGCGGGGGGAGGCGCAGACCTGGTCGCGGGTGCCGAATTCGACGAGCTGGCCGGCGCGGAGAACAGCGACGTTCGTGGAGAGGTAGCGGACCAGCGGCATGGAGTGGGAGATGAAGAGGTAGGTGAGCTGATATTCGCGCTGGAGGTCGCGGAGGAGGTTGACGATCTGGGCGCCGACGCTGACGTCGAGGGCGGAGACGGGCTCGTCGAGGACGAGCATTGCGGGGCGGAGGGCCAGGGCGCGGGCGATGTTGATGCGCTGGCGCTGGCCGCCGGAGAATTCGTGGGGATAGCGGGACATCGCCGAGTCGTCGAGGCCGACCTGGCGGAGGAGCTCCTGACAGAGGCGGCGGCGTTCGGCGCTTCGCGGGCGTTCGTGGATGACCAGGGGCTCGGTGACGATCTGCTCGACGCGCATGCGGGGATTGAGGGCGGCGTAGGGGTCCTGAAAGACGGGCTGGATGCGGCGGCGGAGGGGGCGCAGGCGGCTTTGGGGGACACCGGTGACCGGGTGGCCGTCAAAGGTGACGGAGCCGGAGGTGGGTTCGAGGAGGCCGAGGACGATGCGGGCGATGGTGCTTTTGCCGGAGCCGGATTCGCCGACGAGGCCGAGGGTTTCGCCGCGCTCGATGGAAAAGGAGACGCGATCGACGACCGGGGGCGCTTCGTGCGAGCCATACACTTTGGTGAGATCGCGGGCGACAAGGAGCGGCATAAGAAGAATTCACCACAGAGAACACAGGGGTTCCGGGGATCTGCGGACAGTCTGATTCTATTCTGACTCCGCGGGGCGCTGAAGCCGGCCACATGTTCTACACCCGGGAGAGCAGCCGCATCGCCTTCCATAAAGACGTGGAAGCCATGTTCGCGAAGCACTAACGGCGACCGCGTTGTCCAGGGCGCGGATCCCCTAATCCGCGTATCCGCAGTCCGATTAAAATAGAGGAGAGCGATCCCCCATTGCAGCATTTACTGGCCAAACTCAATCCCGAACAGCGTGAAGGCGTTGAAGCCGTCGATGGACCGGTTTTGATTCTGGCCGGCGCGGGCTCGGGCAAGACGCGCGTGATCACGCATCGCATTGCGTATCTGATCGAGGAGCGCGGGGTGGCGCCGGATTCGATTCTGGCAGTGACGTTCACGAACAAAGCCGCGGCCGAGATGGGCGAGCGGGTGGACAAGCTGCTGGGGCACGGGTCGCTGGCGAAGCCGCTGATCGCGACGTTTCACTCGTTTTGCGTGCGGCTGCTGCGGCGGGACGTTGAAGTGCTGCGGGTGGGCAATGAAGGGCTGACGAAGTCGTTCGCGATTTATGACGAGACCGATCAGCAGGCGGTCACGAAAGCCGTGATGCGGCGGATGGGGCTGGACGACAAGCAGCTGACGCCGCGGGTGGTGCTGTCGAAGATCTCGTGGGCGAAGAACCACATGATCGATCCGCAGGAGTATTACCTGCAGTCGTCGGATCCGATGAGCGAGAAAGTCGCGCACATTTTCGAGGGCTATCGCAAGGAGCTGCGCAAGGCGAACGCGATGGATTTCGACGATCTGCTGCTGGAGGCGGTGCGGGTGCTGAAGGTTTCCGCGGAGACGCGGGAGCGGTACAACCGGCGCTATCGCTACCTGCTGATCGACGAGTACCAGGACACGAACCGGCCGCAGTACGAGCTGATGAAGCTGCTGGGCGGCGAGCACAAGAACGTGTGCGTGGTGGGCGACGAGGACCAGAGCATCTACTCGTGGCGGGGCGCGGACATCCGCAACATTCTGGAGTTCGAGAAGGATTTTCCGAACGTGCAGACGGTGCGGCTGGAGCAGAACTACCGGTCGACGCAGATCATTCTGGAAGCGGCCGGGGCGGTTGTGGCGCGCAACGAACAGCGCAAGGGCAAGCGGCTGTGGACCGCGCGGGAGGGCGGGGCGCTGATCGGCTACTACGAGGCGCCGGATGGGGAGAACGAGGCGCTGTTCATCGCGGACTCGATACAGAAATTCCTGCGCAAGGCCGAGGAAGACCAGACCGAGCCGAAGTGCGCGGTGCTGTACCGGACCAATTCGCAGTCGCGGCTGGTGGAAGAGGCGATGCGGCGGTACGGGATCGCTTACACGATGGTGGGCGGCTTCTCGTTCTACGAGCGGGCGGAGATTAAGGACCTGCTGAGCTATCTAAAGCTGGTGCAAAATCCGCACGACTCGATTGCGCTGCAGAGGGTGGTGAACACGCCGGTGCGGGGCATCGGTAAAACGACGATGGAGACGCTGGAGCGGATCGCTTTGGAGACGGGGACGAGCAGCTGGACGGCGATCACGCGGGCGATTGACCAGAAGCTGCTGGCGGCGCGGGCGCTGACGGCACTGGAGGGGTTCCAGAAGATCATTGAGGACGCGCGGGCGATGATGGCGGCGGGATTCGTAGACAAGCTGGCGGCGGACGTGGCTCCGGAGGCCGTGACGGAGATGGCGGCAGCGGACACCGACGTGCGCTTCGACTTTGGCGAGCAGGGGATGCTGGCGCTGACGCATGACGATGGGATTGCGGAGGATGCGGAGTTCAATCCGGCGACGTTCAGCGTTTTTGCCGAGGAGCCGCCGGTGCCGCATGCGGCTGCGGCGGAACAGAGCACAGAGCCCAGGGCTCAGGACTCAGAACGAACCCTTACCCAGGGTTCGGATCAGGACGGGGTTCCGGGTTTCCGCAAGCCGGGGGATGCGGCGACGCTGCCGGAGCTGATCAAGTTCCTGATCGATCGAACGGGGTACATTCGGTCGCTCGAGGAAGAGGGGACGCCGGAGGCCTTCTCGCGGATTGAGAACCTGAAGGAACTGGCCAATGCCGCGCAGGATGCGCAGGAGCGGGGCGAGACGCTGGCGGAGTTTCTGGACCATGCGGCGCTGGTGAGCGATGTGGACAAGTACGATCCCGCGGCGCGGGTGACGCTGATGACGCTGCACGCGGCCAAAGGGCTGGAGTTTCCGCTGGTGGTGCTGGCGGGGATGGAGGAAGGGCTGTTTCCCCACTCGCGAACGCTGAACGATCCGCCCCAGATGGAAGAGGAGCGGCGGCTCTGCTACGTGGGGCTGACGCGGGCGATGGACGCGCTGATGCTGACACGGGCGCGGTATCGGCGACGCTATGGGAACGACATGCCGGAGGCGACGCTGCCGTCGCGGTTTCTGGAAGAGATTCCGCAGCACCTGCTGGAGGATCTGAGCGGCGGGCGGATGCGAGCGTCGACGTGGGGCGGGTATGCGGCGGATTCCACGGAGACGCCGTCGCGGTTCGGGCGTGGACGGAACGAGGAGTACGGCTCGCGGCACTACAGTTATGAGGATGAAGACCAGAGCGCGACGGCGCGAACGCCGTACCCGACGGGCGGACGGACGCCGGCCGTCAAAGGCGATTCGGTCGATAACATTGCGCGATTTTTTGGCGGGCGGGGCGTACCGGCGAAGGGAGCGCGGCCCAGGCTGGACGTGCCGGAGCCGACCGGGGCGAAGGGATTCAGGAGCGGGCAGCGGGTCCGCCATCCCAAATATGGCGAGGGGATCGTCTTCCGGCGCGAAGGCGAGGGGGAAGACGCGAAGATTACGGTACAATTTTCAGGATTCGGAGTGAAAAAGCTGGTGGAGAAATTCGCGCAGCTGGAACGGCTCTGACCCACCGCCCACTCAAGCCAACTAAGGGCTTGCATGGGGCAGAATGGTTTTTGAAAAGGATCTATGGCAAATACAAAGACGATCGAAGACAAGGCAGAACGCAAGAAGGTCAAACGGACGGCCCGGAAGAAAGCCGCCCCCAAAGCGAAGCGGACGACGCCGCGCGGCTCGAACAAGAAGAAGGTGCGGAAGCTGGTGCGCGGACAGAGCAAGCGGTAGTTCGCTTCCAACCGGTGCGGGGCGGTGAATTTTCTTTCACCGCGCCCGCCAACCAGCTACACTCTCTCCCATTCATTCTGTTTGCAGGAGTCAGCGTTGCCGGAGAAAGCCGCGCCGCCATCCCGGTCCGGAGGGTCTCAGCCCAGGACACAGCTTTTCGCGTGCAAGTCGATCGACAAGCTGATCAGCGACTCGGAACGCCCGGAACACAGCTTGAAGAAGACGCTGGGGCCGTGGTCACTGACGGCGCTGGGCATTGGCGCGGTGATTGGCTCGGGCATCTTCACGGTGATCGGCACGGCCATGGCCGGGCAGAAGTTCGACCAGCCGGAGATCGCCAACACCCCTCTTCTGCACTACCTGATTGCGCATACGGCCATGGCGGGGCGGCCGGGAGCGGGGCCGGCGCTGGCCATATCGCTGGTGCTGGTGGCCATCGTGTGCGTATTTACGGGGCTGTGCTACGCGGAGCTGGCCTCGATGATCCCGATCGCGGGGTCGGCCTACACCTACACCTACGCGACGATGGGCGAGCTGATTGCGTGGATTATCGGCTGGGACCTGATTCTCGAATACGCCTTCTCCAACATGAGCGTCAGCGTGGGATTCGCGGCGCACACCGAGGCTCTGCTGGAGTGGTTCGGCATCCATCCGGCGCTGCGATGGATTTCGCCCGCTTACCTGCCCACGGGTCTGCAGGACTTCGCCGGAAACACTCTCTATAACCCAGGGTGGCACTTCGGATTCAACATCCCGGCCTTCCTGGTCGTGATGATCCTCACCGTGGTGCTGGTGCGGGGGATTCGCGAGTCGGCGCGGACGAACAACATCCTGGTGCTGGTGAAGCTGGTCGCCATTCTGGCGTTTATTTTCGCCGCCGCGAACTTTATCAAGCCGCGCTACTGGCATCCCTTCATGCCCAACGGGTGGACGGGGCTGCTGTCCGGCGGGTCGATCATCTTCTTCACCTATATCGGATTCGATTCCGTCTCGACGGCGGCGGAGGAATGCAAGAATCCGCAGAAGGATTTGCCGTTCGGAATCCTGGCCACGCTGGTCGCCTGCACGGTGCTGTACGGCGGGGTGGCGATTGTCCTCAGCGGCATTGTGCCGTGGAATTCGCTCATGGGCGATGCGGCTCCGGTGGTGAATGGACTGCGGCGGCTCGCTGTGGAACCGGGCGGCCATTCGCTGCACTGGGTGGAGCTGATCGTGCTGATCGGGGCAATGCTGGGGATGATCTCGTCGATTCTGGTCTTCCAGCTGGGACAGGCGCGGGTGTGGTTCGCCATGTCGCGCGACCGGCTGCTGCCGGACGTTTTCAGCCACATTCACCCGCAGTTCCGCACCCCGGCGGTGGCGACCTGGGTGGCCGGATTTGTGGTGGGGATTCCCGCGGGGCTGCTGGATATCGGCACCGTCTCGAATCTGTCGAATATCGGCACGCTGTTCGCGTTCGTGCTGGTGTCGATTGCTCTGATCATCCTGCGCATACGCGAACCGGAGCGACCGCGCGCGTTTCGCGCTCCCCTGGGACCGCTGTTCCCGGTGCTGAGCATTATTTTCTGCATTCTGCTGATGATGGGGCTGGAAGTGCTGACCTGGCTGGCGTTCTTCGTGTGGCTGTTTATCGGGCTGATCATCTACTTCACCTACAGCCGTTTTCGCAGCGAATTCGCGCGGCCCCGGGTGGGATAACTGGAGCGGGCAGCGGGCTCTCATAATGAGGGCATGGGACAGCCTCGGGTCTCCCGAGCCGAACTGGAGTCATTGCTGGCCTCAGTCGCCGCGCAAACGGCCGACCCGCGCGCGGGCATCTTCGGCCCCGCATCGATGAGCTGGACGGTCAATCGGGAGGCGGCGCTGTTTCTGGGCGCGGGGCGGGCGGCGCTGCTGCAACTGGCCCATCCCTGGGTGGCGACGGCTCTGGAGCAGCATTCGTCGCTGCTGGGGGATCCGATCGCGCGGTTCCACAACACATTCCGGATCGTCTTTACGATGGTTTTCGGCAGTCTCGACCAGGGGCTGGCGGCGGCGCGGCATCTGCACACGCTGCACACGGGGATTCGTGGGGAGATGCCTGGGACGGTGGCCGGATGGCCGGGGGGAACGCATTATGAGGCCAACGAGGTGGCGGCTCTGAGGTGGGTTTATGCCACCCTGGTGGACAGCGCGGCACTGGCGTACGGGGCGATTCGGCCGTTTTCCACAGAAGAGCGGGCGCGCTACTACCACGAAAGTAAGACGATGGCGGCCTTGTTCGGCCTGCCCGCCGCGGCGCTGCCGGAGGACTGGCCGGGATTCCGCCGGTACGTGGCGGAGATGTGCGCCTCGGACGAGCTGGGGGTGGGCGATCCGGCGCGGGCGATGGCGGGGGCGATTCTGCATGGCGCGGGATCGTGGGTGCGGGTTCCCCGCTGGTATCGGGCGCTGACGGCGGAGTGGCTGGGGCCTCGATTTCGCGCGGAATTCGGGCTGCCCTGGACGGAGGACGACCAGCGGGCGGGGGGGCGTGCCCTCCGATGGCTGCCCCGGGTGTCGCGGACGCTGCCGGCGGCGGTGCGGTTTGTTGGACCGTGGCATGAGGCGGAGGCACGGCTGCATGGGCGCAGGCCCGGGGTGGTCACTCGCGCAAGTAATCAGTTCTGGACCGGGGTTCGATTACTCCAGTTTCGAAACGGAGTCTCTTTGGAGCGGCGGCAGTAACTCGTTGCTGTGACTCAAGATAGCTGCTGCAAAGGAGTTTACCTGTGCGACACTCCGTTCATGTCATCTAACTCCCCTGTGGTTTTGATTGCAAAGACCGATGGTCAGGACGAAACGGTCCTGTACGGGCGGGTTGGAAGGCAGGCCAGGCCGGCACAATTCGTGCCGATGCCGGCTTCAAGGACCGTCGCGTACCGGCATGCCGCCGCGGTCCCCAGCACGCACCCGCAAGCCACAGACTGCTGTTTCCCTGGACCGAGCCGGATGGCACGTCGCGACGTGCTCGCACTGGGAAACAAGCAGGAGAACAACGATGAAAACCCCCCATTTCGCTGTTGCGCTTCTGCCTACTCTCGCCTTCACGCTTCTTCAACCATGCTTCGGGCAAACCGAGGCGCTGCTCAGGGCTCCGCTTCCCGCAGCTTCCGTATCCAGCAGTGACTCGAGTTCGGCACTGCCGAATGATCCGGCGTTCGTATCCAGCTCGGCGCTGCCGGGCAACCCGGCGTTCATGCCTGGGTATTACCCGGTCGAGCGCGCGCCGCAACCGGTCGAAGTGAAGCCCAAACTGAAGATGCTGGACTGGAGCCTGATCGGAGCAGCCAGCATGCTGCGGGTTCTGGACTACACGAGCACCGAGCAGGCACTGGCCAATCCCGCGCATTTGCGCGAGGCGATGCTGCCCACAGCTCTGGTGGAGAACAAGCCGGCGTTTGCCGCGTTTGAGGCGGCCACGGTGGGCGTGAACTATGAAGCTTACCGGCTGATGGTGCACCACCACATGCGTTCGCTCGCACGGGTGGGACAATACGTCTACGTGAGCGCCATGGCTTTCACGGTAACGCGCAATTATCAGGCCATCGGCAGCGTTCCGGCCGCGCCCGGGAACTAACGACGGGAGAACGAACAGGCGCCGGCCGGGCTGTGCCTCGACCTGGCGCCGAACGTTTCTCGAAGTTGACAGGGAACGGCGCCAGGACCTAGCCTTACGGAAAGCATGAATCCGCTCTCGGCACCCCCGATTTCTTCCCGCTGCTGTTGTCGCCACAACATCACGCGGGTTTGTGCCTGAGAGCGCCAGCATCGAAATCGCTCAGAGCCCACCCGCCGCGTTAAAAGGCCGGGTGGGTTTTCTATTTGCACTCCCAGGTTCACAGGGCCGAGGGAAACCTCAGGAGGAACATCGCGCATGTCGCTTCGTATCAATGATCTTGCTCCCGACTTCACCGCCGAGACCACGCAGGGCGTGATTCGTTTCCACGCGTGGATCGGCGATTCCTGGGCGGTGCTCTTCTCGCATCCCAAAGACTTTACCCCGGTCTGCACCACGGAGCTGGGGGCGGTGGCGGGGCTGGAAAGGCAGTTTGCCCAGCGCGGGGCGAAAGTGATCGGACTCAGCGTGGATCCAGTGTCCAGCCACAGCCGATGGGCCGAAGACATCCGCGACGTGAGCGGGCATACGGTGAATTACCCGGTAATCGGCGATCCCGAGCTGAAGATCGCCAAGCTTTATGACATGCTGCCCGGGGATGCGGGCGAAACGTCTGAAGGCCGCACGGCGGCTCACAATGCGCCGGTGCGAACGGTCTTCGTCATCGGTCCGGACAAGCGGATCAAGCTGACGATTGCGTATCCGATGAGCACGGGGCGCAACTTCGACGAGATTCTGCGGGTGCTGGACTCGATTCAGCTGACCGCGAAGCATAAGGTGGCGACGCCGGCGAACTGGAAGCCGGGGGAGGACATCATCATCAGCGGCGCTGTTTCGAACGAGGAGGCGGACCAGCTGTTCCCCGGGTACAAGACCGTAAAGCCCTACCTGCGCACGGCGGCGCAGCCCAAGTAAGTTGCGCGCGCTGCCGCGGCGGGTCGGGCAGCGTGACAATCTCCGCCGTGGATTCCGCGGCGAGAACGAGCACCGGTGGCGAAGCGGCTAACGCGCTGGTCTGCAAAACCAGTATTCGCGGGTTCAATTCCCGCCCGGTGCTCCAGATCTCCAGCCCCCAACGCGAGCTTTCGAGCTATTGCGGCTCCTGCAGCAGCGCGCGCCGGCGCGCGGGCAGGAAGGGGTGGATGAGGAGCTGGTAGGCTCCGCCACCGAGCGCTCCCCCGATCAATGGGCCGACGATGGGCACCCACCAGTAGTTTCCCGGTGAGGGAAAGGCCGCGTGGCCCCAGCCAGTGAGCAGACAAAAGACGCGGGGTCCGAAGTCGCGCGCGGGGTTGATGGCCCATGCTTCCAGGTAGCCCATGGAGGCGCCAATGAGGGCGACCAGAAGACCGATCATCAGGGCGCCGAAGTTGGCACCGGGCGCCATCTCGTTGTACTGCTCGGTAATGGCGAAGATGCCGAAGATGAGAAAGGCGGTGAGGATGATTTCATCGCTGAAGGCGTGAGCGACGGTGATGCCCAGCCCCGGATGAGTGAAGAAAACGCCGGCGGCGCCGCCCTGGGCGCGGGTGAGATGGTGCGCCAGATTGAAGGCATCAATCAAGGGGCGAAAGAGAACCTGCACGAGAGCGGCGCCGGCGAAGGCTCCGACGATTTGCGCCGCGCAGTAGGGGAGCACTTTCTTCCAGCTGAATTTGCGATAGAGGGCGAGCGCCAGGGTGACCGCCGGGTTGGCGTGGCAACCGCTGACGGAGCCGGTTGTATAGATGGCGATGGCGACCGCCAGCCCCCAGGCAATGCACACGCCCCAATAGGCGTGCTGGTAGGGGCTGGGATCGTAGAGGCTGTACATCGCGGCCACCGAATCACCGAAGGCGATGATGATGAACAGGGCCACGGCTTCGGAAATGAGTTGACCCGCCAGTTCTTTTTTCAATTCCACCTCTGGTTTCGTCGCGTTCCAGGAGGGCGGTTGCGGGGTGTGGCTCGCAGGGCTCCTGGAACCCGCCGGGAAAGGTGCTGCAGTTCTATCGCGTTCCGGGCTGTGTGGCAATGGAAGGTTCTGAGGCTGGGCTCATGAGCGCGCGGACGCAGCGGACCGCCTCGTCCAGCTCAGCGACCGGGACACATTCGCGGCTGCTGTGCGCCGTACGCATATCGCCTGGGCCGAAGACAACGATTTCGTCGGCACCCGGCGCGAAGATGCTGGCCTCGGAGCCGAACGGAATCGAGACTGCGGCTCGGCCGGTGAGGGACTGCAGGCGCTGGACCAGCGGCGCCTCTTTGGGCGTTTCAAAGCCGGGCTGCTGCCGGAGCGGTTTGATGTCTGCCAGGAATGCCGGATCGACTTTCTGCAACTGAGCGATCGTCTGAGCCACGTCAGACAGGACTCGGTCAGGGGCGTGGCCGGGGATGGGACGCCATTCCAACTGAAACCGGCAGATGCCCGGGACAATATTTTTCGCCGTGCCGCCTTCGATGGTGCCGATGTTGATGGTGGTCCAGGCGGGATCGAAAAACTCGTGCCGCTCGAGGGTAAGCGCGACGCTGCGATCCTCGATGGCGCGAATCAGACGCGCGGCTTGATAGATGGCCGACACACCCTGGCCAGGATGGGCGCTGTGCGCTTCTTTGCCGAACACGGTGACCTCGGCAAGGCAATAGCCTTTGCCGGCGCGGGCGGGATGCAGGGAGGTCGGCTCCCCGATGACCATACGGCGGGGGCGCAGCACGTCCTGATCCCGGAGCCGCGCCGCTCCAATGCAGCCGATTTCTTCCTCGGCCGATAAGACGATGCGCAGGCCCTGGGAAAAGGCGGGGGACTGTTCGGCAGCCGAGAGGAGGCAGGCCAGGAAGCCTTTTACATCGCAGGCGCCGCATCCGTGCAGCATCCCGCGATCGAGGGCCGGATTCAGAGCGTCGTGCCAGTCGGCAGCAAAGGGGACGGTGTCGGTGTGGCACATGAAGACGAGGTCCACATCACGCGCGTTGACGTCCTGGACCGGGGGCGCAGCGATCAGGTTCACCTTCTCAATGCCGGCAGGACCGCGGTAGGGGCATTCGCGGGTGGACCAGCCTATGCTGCGCAGCGCGTCGGACGCGTAGTCCAGCAGCGGGCGATTCGAGATCGCGGAGGGGGACGGAATCCGGATCATGTCGGACAGATGCTCGACAACGGTCTTCATCGCCGTGGGTCTCCAGCGTCGCGCCAGACTTTCTCATGAACATCGGCATAGCGCGCGATAATTTCCTCCTCGAGCGCGTGGTGACCGTCGCGCACCACGATGCGCCCGTTCACTGCGACGTCACGAATGGCCGTTCGGTTCATAGCAAAGACGATCATCGGCAGCAGGCCGGCCGCAGAATGCCCGGCGATCGACACGTCGCGCAGATCGACGGTGAAGAAATCGGCCAACGAGCCCGGGTCGAGCCGGCCCGTCGGCACTGCGAGCGAGTCCGCGCCGCTGCGGGTGGCGCAGTCGAAGAGGCGTGCCGCGATTCCCTGCTCCCCGATCTGGTCGAGCATGACGCGCTGCTGGCGGATAAGCCGCAGGTGATAATCCAGCTCGCGCGCATCCTCCAGCGGATCGATCTGCGCCTGGCTGTCCGACCCGAAAGCAATGCGGACTCCGCTGCGCAGCACGGCGTCTGCCGCCAGAATGCCGTCGCCGAGGTTGCGTTCGGTTGTCGGACACGAGCCGATGGTGGCGCCGTTGTCCGACAGCAGGGCGATCTCTTCGGAGGTGATGTGGATGGCGTGGATGGCGGTCCAGTCGGGACCCAGCAAGCCGGCGCTGCCGAGGAGGGCGACGGGGGTGGCGCCATACTCGCGCAGGCAGGCCTCGTTCTCCGCCACCTGCTCGGCCATGTGCATGTGCAGCGGCAGGCGGTGCTGGCGAGCCCAAGCGGCGATCTCGCGCAGGTCGTCGAGGGGCACGGCGCGAATGCTGTGCGGGGCCACGCCGATGCGGACGGCGCTTTCGTCGGAGGGAAGCTCTCGTGCGAGAACTTCGGTGTTCGCCAGGAAATTATCTCTGGATTCAAAGAAACGAGTCTGTCCCGGATCGCGCGGGAGCTCGAATCCCGAGCGGAGATAGGCGCAGCGCAGCAGCACGATGCGTACGCCCACGGACTGGGCAGCGGCGATCACCTGCTTCGCCAGCCGGTTTGGATCCTCGTAAGGCTGACCGTCGGGCGCGGTGTGGAGGTAGTGGAACTCGCCGACCGTCGTGGTTCCGGCGAGGAGCATCTCGAGGAAGGCCATGCGCGCGACATCGTAGACCTGCTGCGGATCGAGCTGCGACGCGGCGTGATACATGGTTCCGCGCCACGACCAGAAGTCGCGGCCGCTGACGGCGCGCGACTCGGCTTTGCCGCGAATCAACCGCTGGAAGGAGTGGGAATGGATGTTGACGAAGCCGGGCAGCAGGGCTTTGCCGGGGAGATCGACTGCGTTGTCCGACACGGCGTCGGACGCGACGATCACCTGCACGCGCCCATCGTCTCCGACCTGGAGGGCGCGCCGCGGGACGAAGGCGCCGTCGAAGAAAAGCAGCTCCGGCCGGACGAGCAGGGTCATCGCGCCGCACCCTTCATTCGCAACGATGATCTCATGCGGTCACCTTCCCGCCGGCGATCCAGACCTCGCTCACCGGATTGGCGCCCAGGGTGTAGACCAGGCTTCTCCAGTCGGAATCTTCGAGGATGAGGAAGTCCGCCGGCATGCCGGGCTCGAGGCGGCCCGCGTCGGACAAGCCCAGAGCGCAGGCGGCATTGATGGTTCCAGCGACAAGGGCTTCCTGGGCGGTGAGGCCATTGAGTCGGACCGCCAGAGCCAGAGCCGCAGCCATGGAAAAAAGGGGGCTGGAGCCCGGGTTCAGGTCGGTCCCAACGGCAACCGCAGCGCCTGCATCGATGAGTGCGCGGCCCGGGACGGGCGGCAGTCCCAGGTGCAGCGAGACTCCGGGCAGGATGGTCGCCACGGTTTCTGCGCGGCCGACCTCCGCAATTTGGTCCGTGCTACAGGCCTCGAGATGATCGATGCTGAGCGCGTTGAGTCGCAGCGCGAGTTCGAGTCCGCCGACGCGGTGAAACTGCTCCGTGTGCAGCTTGATCCCGAGTCCATGCTGCCGGGCGGCGTGCAGGATTTGTTCTGCCTCGGCGGCGCTCCAGGCCTCTTTCTCGACGAAGACATCGACGGCGCGGGCCAGCTTCTGGCCGGCAACCTCGGGAATCAATGTCTGACATACGTCGGACACGTACGCCGCCCTGTCCGACGCGTGTTGCGGCGGCACATGAATCAGGAGCGTGGCGATGATGCGGGCAGGCGTTGCCATTCCCAGGCGGTGGATGACGCGCAGCATGCGCAGCTCCGCATCCGGGGCAAAGCCGTAGCCGGATTTAATCTCGATGACGGTAGCGCCGGATCGCAGGAGGGCTTCCAGACGCGGCATAGCCAGGGCGAGGAGATCTGCTTCCGCAGCAGCAGCGGTGGCGCGGATGGTGCTCCAGATGCCCCCGCCGCGGGCGAGGATAGCTTCGTAGGGCACTCCGGAGATGCGGGCTTCGAAATCGGCCAGACGGTCGCCAGCCCAGACGGCGTGGGTGTGCGGATCGATGAGGCCAGGAAGGATCGCCCGGTGTCCGACATCGATGGATCGAGCTGCAGGTCCGGTCCATTCGGCTTCGGGGCCCACCCAGATGATGCGGCCTTCAGCGATGGCCACTGCAGCGCGATCAATGACCAGGAGACGACGCATCTCCGCACCGCGTTTTGGACCGGGTCCCTGCGGCGTGACCAGCTGCGAGATTCCCTGCAGGAGAAGGTCGGCGTTCATGCGAGACTCGGCAAATCGAGGCCGCGTTTGCGCGCCGTGTTGATCGCCAGTTCGTAGCCGGCGTCAGCGTGTCGGACAACACCCAGCGCCGGGTCATTACGCAGGCAGAGGCGCAGCCGCTGCTCCGCTTCGTCGCTGCCGTCGGCGACCACGACGAGGCCAGCATGCTGGCTGTAGCCCATACCCACGCCGCCTCCGTGGTGGAAGCTCATCCACGAAGCGCCGCTGGCAATGCCGGTGGCGAAATTCAGCAGCGGCCAGTCGGACACGGCGTCGGAGCCGTCGAGCATCGCCTCGGTCTCGCGATAGGGGCTGGCGACCGAGCCTGCGTCGAGATGATCACGGCCGATGACAATCGGCGCTTTCAGACGGCGGTCGCGGACCATCTGGTTAAAGAGCAGCCCGGCGCGGTCGCGCTGACCATAGCCCAGCCAGCAGATGCGCGCAGGAAGGCCCTGGAAGGCGATCTGGTCCGCTGCATAGGTCAGCCAGCTCGTCAGACGCCGATCGTCGGGAAAGAGATCGAGCAGGGCCTTGTCGGTGGCGGCAATGTCCGCCGGATCGCCGGAGAGCGCGGCCCAGCGGAAGGGGCCGCGGCCTTCGCAGAAGGAATCGCGGATAAAGGCGGGGACAAAGCCGGGGTAGTCGAAAGCGTTCTGCACGCCGGCGATCTGCGCCTGGGCACGCAGGTTATTGCCATAGTCAAAGGCGATGGCACCGCGCTGCTGCATAGTCAGGATCGCTTCGACATGCGTGGCCATTGATTGGCGCACCCGCTCGATGCAGGCTTCCGGCTGTTTCGCGCGGAGGGTGGTCAGGTCTTCGTCCGCTTTGGCGATGGGCCAGTAACCGTACAGGGGGTCGTGCGCGCTGGTCTGGTCGGTGACCAGTTCCGGCGTGAAACCCATGGCGACCATCTGCGGCAAAATTTCGGCCGCATTGCCGAGCAGGCCGATGGACATGGCGGTGCGGGATGCCCGCGCTTCCTTCGCCATCGCGAGAGCCTCGTCGAGCGAGCCGGTGGCTTTGTCGAGATAGCGTGTCTCCAGACGGCGCTGGATGCGGCTCGCATCGACCTCGACACACAGGGCAACGCCTCCGGCGAGCTTGACCGCGAGCGGCTGCGCGCCCCCCATGCCGCCCAGGCCGGCCGTCACCGTGATGGTTCCCGCCAGCGTGTTGTCGAAGTGAAGATGGGCCGCGCTCTGGAAAGTCTCGTAGGTGCCCTGCAGAATGCCCTGGGTGCCGATGTAGATCCAGGAGCCGGCGGTCATCTGGCCGTACATCATCAGGCCGGCGCGGTCGAGCTTGTCGAATTCTTCCCAGTTGGCCCAGTGCGGGACCAGGTTGGAATTCGCGATGAGGACACGCGGCGCGAGGGGCTGGGTTTCAAGAACCGCGACCGGCTTGCCGGACTGGATGAGCAGGGTTTGGTTATTTTCGAGACGATCGAGGGTCTCAACTATGCGGTGGAAGCAATCCCAGTTGCGCGCTGCCTTGCCGCGTCCACCATAGACGATCAGCTCGGCGGGCTTCTCGGCCACCTCGGGATCGAGGTTGTTCATCAGCATCCGCTTCGCCGCTTCCTGAATCCATCCGCGCGCAGTTCGGGTGTTGCCGCGCGGTGCGCGAATTCCGGGTTGCTGCTGGCTCATCGATTTTCCCCTCGAACGCGAGACTACCGCAATGCGGTGGCCGCGCCAAGCCGGGCGCTACTCCGCTTCTGCTTTGGTCTTTTGGTCCTTCTGATCCGCCGGTTCGGGCTTCGCAAACGGGGGCTGCTGGTACTGGTAGAGCACGTTCATGAAGAATTTGTAGGTTCCATGGGACTGCGCGCGCCACTGCGGCTTAAAGCCGTACAGGAAGATCCTTCCTTCGCCGTAGGGGACTTCCAGCGCGGCGATTTTGTCTTCAATCGCCTCGGGATGCAGGAGCAGACCACTTTCCAGCGGATTGCTGTCGTTCGGATAGCGGGCGAGGATGGCGCCATGGAAGCCGGGCTTCGTCGTGAACGCCGGACCGCGTTCAAACATCACTACCGGCTCACTCGGCAATCCCCACGTGACGGGCCGGTCGCTGCCGACTTCGACGCGAAGGAGCGCGCCGGAGCAGAAGAACTTGTCGGGCTTGAGGCCTTCCAGCGCGTTCGATACCGGCAGCGAGAGCAGCGGCACCAGGGTGGCCGCTGTCTCGTTAAACGCGACAAGAGTTCCGCCTTTCCGGACGAAATCGCGCAAATTGTCGAGCCCGTCTTCGCCGAGGCCACCCGCGTACTGGCCGGGGACGATGCCATCGCGGAAGCCATCGAGGAGCTGTTCTTTCCGCATGTCGGGAAGGATGATGACGTCCACGCGATCGCGCAGGCCGCCCGCGCGCATGTCAGCGTTGTACAGGCTGACGGGTTTGAATCCGTATTGCTCCAGGATCCAGCGGGTCCAGCCTTCGTCGATAGAGGGATCCCAGGGCCGATAGAGGCCGACGCGCGCCTTGTGAACCGCGATGAGATGCTCCGGCGCCTTTTCCGTCGCCAGCACCGAGACGCCGTATTTCTTTGACCAGTCGCCCAGGTTGGTCCGGCTGATCCCGCCGAGAACGATGGCGCCCTTCTCTGTGCCCTCGGGCGTCTTCACGGCATCCTGGGTAAAGGAAACGGTTCCACCCGCGGCCAGGACATCGTTCATCAGGCGGAAGCTCGCATTCGATTGATGGCTCACCACGAAGGCGGCGCCGCTTCCCTGCACTTCCACGACGGGTCCGTCCAGGGTTTGCACGGGCTTCAACTGCGAAAGCTGGTCAGGCGTCAGCGGATCGGAGATGGCATCGACGCGTACGCCCATCTGCAGCGGCAGGGTCCATCCGGTTACGTCGTAAGGCAGATCGACGGGCTTGTTGCTCCCCTGGAACAGCGCCTCTGGATAGCGCTGCACCTCAAAGAGCTCCTTGGCCATGGAGCTATAGGGCTGATTCATCAGGATGACCCAGGAACCGGCCGGATAATCGCGATCGTTGGCACGGAAGCCGGTTTCCGATTCGCGAATCTCAATTCCGTTTTCCTGCATGATATGCGCCAGCAGCTCTCCCTCAGGCGCGTCCGGCTGCACGCTCGGAATCACATAGGCAAAGGGAGGTCCCTGTTCGTAGCGTTTGATGTTGTCGCGCGCCGCCTGATAGCGGTTGTAGAGCAGCGTCTCGCGATAACGGGCTGCTGTGTCCAGGACCGACATTGAACCGGCCACCATATAGTCGACCGCATCTTTCAGCCGCCACCAGCCGCCCTCCCAGGGAGTGGTGTACATGGTCAGGGCTCTCAGGTCCTGCATGTCTTTGGGGAACTCATCGACGGTGTAAAAGCGCGGCGTCGCATAGCGGTAAAGGGCCGTCTCGGTAAAGAACGATATCTCGTTGCGGAACGAGCCGGCGTAGTCGACAAAGCCGGGGTACCAGTTATCGAAGCGTTGTTCGCTGATAGCGCCGGGCATCTGGTGCGCGTCGAGCCAGGCGGTCATATCGGTGCCGATCACGTTGAACCAGCTGCGCACATAGGGACTGATGTTGGAGGAGATAGGGTCGCTGAAGGGAGGAATCCAGATGCGTGCCGGAAAAGGAGCCGTCTGATGCTGGCAGTAGAAGATTTCCGGAGCCCATTCGATCTCCGTCTTCGCCACCACCTGCGATTCCTTCATGTTGAGCATGTAACCGTCGCGGTTGTTATCGTGGCCGACGTATTCCTGAAAGAGCCAGGGCATGGGACTCACTTCGAAACGCGTTCCCAGATTCTTCCGATACCAGGAAACGACCATGTCCT
>DATASQ010000040.1:0-31635 GCA_036269135.1 Acidobacteriaceae bacterium | reverse complement strand
CTGGTTTTGCCGCAGTTGTGAGGGCGTTTTCGGGCCTACCCCCCAACCCCCCTGGGTGAGGACCTCAACAACTACTTTGTTTTCAATTAGCGGAGGGTAATACCTTTTGGGTATTACCCTCCTGGGGTGCACCATTTGTGGGGCAGCGGGTTAAATGGGAGGGGTTGCCGGCACTGAGGAATTTGGCGCGGGCCAAAGCTGAAGAGCAACCGCGGATCCTTCCGCTTCGCTGTGCGAATCGTCAGGATGACAGTTACGTGAGGGGTGCGATTTGTGGGGTACCACTGGACCTGCTGACTCCGCCGAACCTGCTGACCCTGCCGAATCCGCTAACGCCGCCTGACCTGCTGATCCGCCGAGCCTGCTGACCCCCGAAGGTTCGCGCAGAACCTGGACCGGAGCCTGGCCATGGCGCATTGATAAACTAAATCTGTGAAGATCGCGCTCGCGCAAATCGATCCTACTATTGGCGATTTCCGCGGAAACACCTCGAAAATCCTGGATTTTACCCGGCGCGCGCAGCAGGGCGGCGCCGATCTGGTGCTTTTTCCGGAGCTGGCCATTTGCGGGTATCCGCCGGCGGATTTTCTGGAGAAGCCGGCCTTTGTTGCCCGTTGCGGCGAGGCGCTGAACGAGATCGCTCGGGCGACCGCCAACGACAAGATTGCGGTCATCGCCGGCTACGTGACCCCGGCCGAACCTGGAGCCGGCAAGCATGTCATGAACTCCGCCGCGCTGGTGCGGCGCGGGCATGTGGAGTTCGTCCAGTCGAAGATGCTGCTGCCTTATTACGATGTCTTCGACGAGCAGCGCTACTTTGCCCCGGCGGCGCGGCAAAGTGTTTGCCATCTCGACGGCCGGTCCGTGGCCCTCACCATCTGCGAAGATGCGTGGAACGACAAGAGCTTCTGGGAGAACCGGCTGTACTCGGTCGATCCCGTGGAAGAGCAGATGAAGCAGGGCGCCTCGCTGATCCTGAACATCTCCGCGTCGCCCTGGTGGCACGACAAGCGGGCGCTCCGGCGGGAGATGCTGGCGGCCATTGCGCAGCGGCATCGTGCTCCGGTGGTCATGGTGAATCAGGTCGGGGGCAACGACAGCCTGGTCTTTGACGGGTCGAGCCTGGTGCTGGGTCCCGACGGCAAGGTCATCGCGCAGGCGAAGAGTTTTGAAGAGGACCTGATCTTTGCCGATCTCACCGATCTTTCCGGCGATGTTCACGACCAGGGCGGCGACGAAGATGAGGCTATGCTGGAGGCGCTGACGCTCGGGACGCGCGATTATGTACGCAAATGCGGCTTCTCAAAAGTCGTGGTCGCTCTGAGCGGCGGGATCGACTCAGCTTTAGTTACGGCGATCGCGGTGCGCGCTCTGGGCGCGGAGAACGTTACCACGCTCGGCATGCCAAGCCCGTATTCCTCGCAGGGCTCGATCGACGACAGCCGCCACCTGGCCGAGAACCTGGGCGTGCGCTATGAAGTCATATCCATCGAGGAGATTTTCGCCGGATTTAACCACGCGCTTTCGCCTGTTTTCGCCGGCCGTGAGCCGGACATCACCGAGGAAAATCTGCAGTCGCGCATCCGCGGCTCGCTGCTCATGGCCTTCTCCAACAAGTTCAACGCGCTGGTGCTGACCACCGGGAACAAGAGCGAGATGGCGACCGGCTACTGTACGCTGTATGGCGATATGGTCGGCGCGCTCGCGGTGATTGGCGACGTCCTCAAGACGCGCGTCTACGATTTGTGCCGGTGCATGAACCGGGAGAGGGAAGTCATCCCGCACGCGATTCTCAATAAGGCACCCTCGGCGGAGCTGCGGCCGGGGCAGAAGGATACCGATTCGCTGCCGCCCTATGAAGTTCTTGACCCCATCCTCGAAGCGTATGTCGAGCGGTACGAGCCGCCCGAGGCCATCGCCGCGGATCGCGGACTCGACGTGGCCACGGTGCGCGCCGTGGTGAGGATGGTCGAGCGCAGCGAATACAAACGGCAGCAGGCGGCTCCCGTTTTAAAAGTCACGCCCAAGGCCTTCGGCATGGGCCGGCGCTTCCCCATCGCAGTTCAGGTACAAGTTTAGAGATTATCCCGAAAGGATTCTATGTACAGGTATTACTTCCCAAGCTCCCTGCTCGCCCTGTCTCTCGCGGTATGCGCAGCCTCAGCACAAACGCAGCCCCCCGCGGCGCCCGCTCCGCAGCAGACGCAGAATGCACCGGCTCCGTCGGCTGCACCTAAAGAGGTGCAGTTTCCTCCGGTGCAAGCTTCGAATTTTACGGCTGCCAGTCCGACGAGGGCGGAGGTCGAAGCGTTCCTGAAGGCCTCCTGGGGTTATGACGAGAACCGCGTGTGGGAAGTGTATGGCGTCGAGAAAACGCTGGCTCCCGGCGTGAGCAAGGTGATCGTGCTGGTGGCGGAGAAACAGAATCCCAAACAGATCGCGAACCTGACCTTTTTCGTGACGCCCGACGGGAAGCACCTGATCTCGCAGGAAGCGGTGATGGATTTTGGCCCGCGCCCGTACGAGAACAACTACCGCATTCTCCAGCAGCGGGCCACCGGGCCTTCGCGCGGGGCGACAGGCAAGCAGTTTGAGCTGGTGGAGTTTGCGGACTTTGAATGCCCCCACTGCCGGGAGGCGCAGAGCGTGGTGGATAAGCTCATTCAGGATTTCCCGCAGGCCCACTACGTCTTTGAAAATTTCCCTCTGGTGAACATCCATCCCATGGCGTTTAAGGCGGCGGCCTTTGGCGAATGCGTAGACCAGGAGGGGGGCAACGAGGCCTTCTTCAAGTACGCCAACGCCATCTTTGCGGCGCAGAGCGAGCTGGCCGGCCAGGGGGCGGAACAGGCGCTGCGCAACGCGTCGACGGCGGCCGGCACCGATCCGGACAAAATCGCCGCATGCGCTGCGTCGACGGCAGGGACGACTCCTGTGGAAGCATCGTTGAAGCTGGGACTGGACCTCAACGTGAACGAGACGCCGACGCTCTTTATCGACGGACGCGCGGTGCCGATGCTTGCCGTGCCTTACGAGCAACTGAAGAAGATCATCGAATATCAGTTCTTGCTGGATAAGGCCGAGTGAGGGAGAAGCCGCGAGGGGTGTACGGAGCACCCCTCTAGTTGCCGCGGAAGAGGGCGCGATCGAGGGCGAGGTAGCCGGGGCCGTCGGCCAGCAGCAAAAGGGCGAGCGCCAGCAGGCTGAGGGGAAACTCAAAGCCGCCGGGGCCGGTCAGGCCGTGGTGCAGGTGGACTTTGAGGATGGCCACCGCCATGTCGATCGCCACGCCAATTGCCGCAATGGGCGTAAGCAGGCCGAGAATCAGGGCGATACCGCCGAAGAATTCAGTAAAAGCGGCAACGTAACCCAGCCAGTAGGGAAGCCCTATGTGAGCGACGATATGGGCGAAGTTATATAAGGACCCTCGCGGGATGACTTTCATCCAGCCATGCGCCAGCATGATGGCGCCCAGAGTCAGACGGCCCAGCAGGGACGCGACGGGCCGAAAACGCTCCAATTTGGTGACCACGGGAATGCTCCGGAAGTGATTTGTCTTTCAGAGGATAGCCCGAGAGAGGACCGGCTGGGAGCGGGGCGTACCCACTTCGGCAGCGGGGTGCGGCGGGGTTGCCGACCGTTACCGCAGAGGGGCGGGGTTGCGAAGCTGGGAGGGCCTTTCGGTCATCTAACTGAAAGAGGGGTGTTTAGGAATCAGATTCACCCTGGATTGAGGCATTTTTCTCTTGATTTTCATAGAAAAAATACTTAGAATAATAAAGTTTGTGACGCTCCGGTGCAGTCAGTGCTGGGCCCCGGTTTTTATGTAAGTCACACATCAATCGCAGAGGGTAAATCATTCATGGCAAAGCGTCGTGGTAATCCAAACTGGGGCAAGCCCGAGCCAATCGGCCCGGTCGTGCCCACCGTGACTTCCTTCGAGCAGGTGGTCAAGGAGTTCAAGCTCACTCCCGATCAGTATGTCCGCTCCACGCGGCTCCGCGAATGGGCTCGCCGGAACCGTAACTCGAAGTACATCCCCGAGTCGCTGCTGGAAGCGTGGGGCTTCGAGATCGAATCCACCTTGTGATTCCTCCGGACATCCCCCAGGATTGAAAACGCCGCCTTCGGGCGGCGTTTCCATTTGCGGATCACTCTTCCCCGATTCGCCTCGGCTGATTGTTTTCCTGGCTTGCGCCGTGGAATGATCCTTGCATGGCTCGCCGCCTTCCGCTGTCCACGCTGCTGTCGTTTGCTCTGGTGGCGTTCACCGTTGAGTTCGACAACGAAGCGGAGCACCGGCTGCCGCATCGCACCTCCGATGAGGGAGGACCCTCTTCCGCTCCCTGGCTGATTTCGCTGGCGATGTACTGCAACTGCCTGCAATGGGTTCCCGAGCAGGGAATCGCGATCCGGGCGCTGGAGCGTCAGGCGCGCACGCGACCCAACTGGGACGGGATGCGGCGGTGGGGGTACATCTACTACGCGCCGGATCCGAGCGATCCTCGTCCGCGGCCGCCCCAGGCGACGTGGCTGGCGCACACCACGGCCAAAGGCAGGGCTGCTCAGGAGCTGATGCGCAGCCTGTTGCCGGAGGTGGAGCAGCGCTGGCGCGAGCGGTTCGGCGAAGCAGCGATCAGAAATCTCCGCGCCGCGCTGATCGCCATGCTGCGCACGGTGCCCAGCGGCTTACCCGACTGCATGCCGATCCTGCACTACAGCCTGGTGTGCGAAGCGCCGAAGGAGCGGGGTAATCCGGCGCCGGAAAGCGGGCTGGCGAGCCTGGCGCTGCCCGTCCTGCTAGCGCGGGTTCTTCTGGCGCTGGCTCTCGAGTTCGAGCAGGAATCGCCTGTGTCTCTCGCCATTTGCGCCGACATTCTCCGCGTCCTCGAGGCCGAAGGAACGCTGATTCGCAGAATCCCCGCACTGACCGGCGTCTCCAAGGAATCGATTGCGATGGGCGTGGGCTTTCTCGGCAAGCGCGGCCTGGTGCAGGTTCTCTCGCAGGAGCACGCGAGGCGTGGCCGCATCGTCCTGCTGACGCCCGCCGGCATCGAGGTGCAGGCTGAGTATCCACAACGGCTCCGCAGGCTGGAGGAGCGCTGGAATGTGCGCACGGGGCCGGAGGCCACGTCCGCGCTGGGCACGGCTCTTGAGACTTTGGCGGGGGACGGCACGCGGGAGGGATCCCCGCTGTTTCAGGGGCTCGATCCTTATCCTGAAGGCTGGCGGGCGAAGGTGACGAAGGCTCCGGCCACGCTGCCGCATTTTCCTATGGTGCTGCACCGCGGCGGCTATCCGGACGGCAGCTGATCGCCGCGGAGAGGGTCAGCGAATCGTCAGATTGTCGGCGACATAATGGCGGCCGCTAAAGCTGGCGCTGATGACGACGTGCGATCCGACATGCAGCTGCCGGCTTTGCGGAAAACGCGCTGGATCGAAGTCGATGGTGTAGTTTTTCTGGTCCTGGGAGTCGCGGATGGCCATCTCGGCGGCATGCATATCGAGGTAGGTGACATCGCCGGCGAACTGGAAGACCGCGCCCGGCGTGGCCAGAATGGCGATGTGGTCGGCAACGCCGCCGCCCTGGTTGTCGGCCTGAAACTGGATGGAAAGCAGAGCGCCGTGCATCAGGTCAGAGGCGCCGGGAGAGCTCGACGAGAAGGACTCCTGGCCGACCCGCTGGATGGGCGTATTGGCGGGAATGCGGAGATGAACCGTCTGGCCGGAAAGACTGTTTCGTACCGTCAGGTCGCCGTCCCGCGGATCGAAGCCGAGCACCTGACCCTGGCAATTGCCTTCCGGCGCGTGGGTGAGCATGTGGACGCTCAGCGCGAAAATATTGTCGCCATCGAGGACGGTTTCCACCGAGGCGTGTTCCTGGGGATGCAGGTCGCTCAGGGGTGTCTGGACGCCATCGCGATAGACCCGGGTCCGCGCATCGAACAGGATGTTCATGGGATGGCCGCCATAAACCTTGAGCGACATCTCGTCCTGCAGGGGATCCACATCGCGGATCACGCCGCCAATCACGGTGCTTCTTCCCTGCGGCGCGGCGGGCATGGGCGGAAGGTAGCTGGGCACCGCTGTGACCGACGTCGTTGTGTCGGCAGCCGGTGCTGCGGTCGCGGCCGCGGAAGTGCTGCCGGGGTGATCCCGGTCGGGTGTGGAGGAGGCCAGGCACGAGGATCGGCTCGCCAGAGCGCTGACCAGCACAAGCAACAGGAGACGACGCATTCAGGGCACCCTTTCACTGTCCGCAGGAACAGCAGAGATTGGATGTCCGATCGGGGGGTAAGGTGGCCTGGGAATCGCGCTCGTGAGCGGCAACATTTTGTCGCAAGGCGCATCCAAGTGTTTTGCAGCCAATGACCTCTTTCTGCTCAGGAATCCAATGTGGATCGGCCAGCCGCGCGCTGAGGCCCGCCGCCGTACTGGTCGCCGCGGCCGCTCTGGCCCTTTTGCTCATGGATGCGGCGTGCGCCCAGGGCATTAAGATCACGATCCCGCGGCACAGCCAGCTCACGCCGGTACAGCGCCTGAACCGGGATGGCGTGGACGCTGTGCGCAAGCACGACTACAGCAAGGCGGAAGAGCTGTTCTATAAAGCGTATCTTTACGATCCATCCGATCCGTTCACGCTGAACAACCTCGGCTACATTGCCGAACTGCAGGGCGAACTGAGCCGGGCGCAGAACTTTTATAAGCTGGCGTCGGAGCAGGGAACCGATGCCTTCATCTCCCTGAGCAGCGAAAAGAGGCTGGAAGGCAAGCGCATGAGCGTGGCTCTGAACAGCCTGCGCGATACGCCGATGCAGGTGAACCGGATGAACTTCGACGCGATGAACCTGCTGGCCCAGCGGCGCAGCGCGGAGGCCGAGACGCTGCTGAAGCAGGCGCTCCGGCTCGATCCGCAAAACAGCTTCACGCTGAATAACCTCGGCGTCACGGAAGAATCGATCGGCGATTACGACGCGGCGCTGCGGTATTACGACGCGGCGGCGAATGCGCGTTCGAGCGAACCGGTGGTGGTGACCACGGCGGCGGCCTGGCGCGGCAAACCCGTCAGCGAGGTGGCGCTGGATAATGCCCAGCGGCTGGAGCTGCGGATGAAGACCATCGACCTTCCCGCCGCGCGAGCCGCGATGCTGGCTTCCCGGGGTGTGACGGCGCTGAACCAGAACAACTGGACGAGCGCGCGCCAGGACTTTCTGCAGGCCTATCATCTGGATCCGAACAGCGCCTTTTCCCTGAACAATGCCGGCTACGTGGCCGAGCGCGAAGGGGATGTCGAGACCGCGAATTACTTTTATGCCCGGGCACGCGCGGCGGGCGACGCGGCGGCCCGGGTGGGTCTCGCGACGCAGATGGACGCCGAAGGGCATCCGCTGCAGGCCGTGGCCGACAACAACAACCAGGAAACGCAGGACAAGCTCGACGCGATGCGCGAGCGTCGCCGGCATGAGACGGGACCGATTCAGCTGCTCCACCGCAACGGAACGCCGGTGAAGACCTCAGAGCCGCCTGCGCAGCCGCCCAACGGAGCGGCGCCGTCTCAGCCTCAGGTTCCCAATCCTCAATAAATCCCAGGAAAAATTCGTCACCATGTCCAAACCATCCGCCGCTGCCTTTCCTTCGAAGGAATCCATGGTTCTTCTCTCCCAGATGCTGCTGCCGCCGCAGGGCACCAGCGCTGCTCAGAACCCCGCTCTGGTCTCAACGCTGAGGGGCATGTCGCGCGAGCGATTCGAGGAGCTGGTGGCGCTGGCCAGCTCGAACCATGTGATTATCCGCGCGATGGAGGTGGTCGCGGCGACGATGCGGCAAGCCGGCGACGGCGAACGCGTGATCCGGGCCGAAGAAGCCCGGTCCGCAGAGCAGGCGCGGATCGAGAACGCGCTTTCCTTCCTGAGCCGGATCTGCTCTGCCTTCGAAGAAGAAGGGCTGGACGTGACGGTGATCAAATCGCTCGACCACTGGCCGGACCTGGGCAGCGATCTCGATCTCTACACCAATACCGACCCGGTGAAGGTGGGTGAGTTGATGGGGCGGCGCTTCAATGCGCAGCTGGCGGCGCGGAGCTGGGGCGATCGGCTGGCGCGCAAGTGGAACTTCGAGATTCCGGGTCTGCCGGAAGCGGTGGAGATCCACATGGGGCGGCTGGGCCAGACGGGCGAGCAGGTGGCGATGGCTGCGTCGATTCATCCGCGGTCGCGGCAGGTTGAGATTGGCGGAAAGACCTTCCGCGTGACGTCGGTCTCCGACCGCATCATGATCTCCACGCTGCAGCGCATGTATCGTCACTTCTATTTCCGGCTGTGCGACATCCTGGACAGCGCCGGACTGGTCGAAAACGGCCTCATCGATTACGACGATCTGCAGAGAGTGGCACAGCGGTCCGACATCTGGGAAGGCGTGGCGACGTATCTGGTGATCGTCTCCGATTACGTGCAGCAGTACCGCGGGACGGGCCTCGATCTGCCGCGTTCGGTGCGGTCGACGGCGCGCTTCGGCGGCGATCACGTCTACTATGCGAAAGAGTTCCTGCGCGTGCCGATTGTGCCGCAGTCGGCGACGCTCTACCGCCAGCAGTTCAGCGGCATGCTGCGCAAAGGGGAGCTGCACAGCACCGCGCGTCTGGGACTGCTGCCGGCGCTGGCCACCGCGGCGCTGGTGGGGATGAAGCTGACCGGCAGCGACAAGGGCATCTGGTAGGCTCGCGGACGGCCGGGGGAACGCCGCAGGACGCTAATTGGTTTCCTGCCTCAGACTGGGCAGCCTTGAGTCTTTGAGCAGCTGGTGGAGGTCGGCCACCTTGTCATCGATCAGGCTGAGCTTGCGCGCCAGCCCCTGAATTTCGGTTTCGGCTCGGCGATTGACGTCGAAATCGAGCTCACTGCGCACCCGATCCCGGGTGTCCTGCCGATTCTGGCTCATCATGATGACCGGCGCCTGGATGGCGGCGAGCATGGACAGGAACAGGTTGAGCAGAATAAACGGATAGGGGTCCCACGCCTTCTTGTCGAGCACTACATTGATCGACGTATAGACGGCGAGGATGACGGCGAAGGCAATAATGAAGGTCCAGGACCCGCCAAAGCCGGCGACGGAATCGGCGATCCGTTCCCCGAAGGTCTCCTGCTTTTCAATGATCTCGTTGGCATTGCGCGTGGCGCGCAGGCGCACCAGTTGCTGCGCGGCATGGAACTGGTGGCCCAGGGTGGTGAGCAGATCCATGCCCGCGTGCGGCTTGCGCTGGAGCAGAATGGCGATATCGTCCCGCGAGACCTCGATGCAGAGGCACTCTTCGAGGGCCACGGCGCTGGTCTGATGGGGGGTCTGTTCGAGCATCGAAGCAAAGCCAAAGAACTCACCCTGGCCTGGCTCGTCGACCACCACGTCCTGATGATCCTCGTCGACGGTCGTGACCTGCACCTTGCCCGAGACCAGCACGTACGCCTGGGTGCCGGGATCTCCGGCTTTGTAAATGCGCTCGCGCGGGGCAAACGTCTTCACCTCCACCTGTGCGGCCAGGACGGCGGTTTCGTCATCGTCAAGCAGAGAAAAGAGAGGAACACTCCTGAGCACGTCGGGCTTACAGGTCATGGCATTCTCCAGTGGGATGTGGATGCGGATTGGGGTGCGGAAGCATGGCGCAGGGGGAGATCGAATTCGAAGCCGACCTGTTCGCCGACCCTGGGGCTGGCGATATGGCTGCCGCCGAGGAGCGCGAAGGTCACAGCGAGGCGGGGATTGATCTGATACCAGCCGCCGGCAAGTCCCTGGAACTGGTCTTTGCCCAGGCTCTTGTTGTCCGCGATCGCGCCATAGGCTTCGGCCCCGAGGCTCAGCCGGGAGTTGAGATCGTGGACCAGGGAGAGGCCGCCGGTGTAGACATGACCGCGGGTATTGCGGGTGCCGAGGACGCCGGTGCTGGTATTGCCGGCGAAGAGGAATCCAAAATTGGCATTGGCCCGGGTCTTATCGCTGAACGGTTCCTGGGCGATGGAGTTGAGCCAGTAATCGGTCAGTCCGGAGCCCAGTTCCTGTTGCGCGTCTCCGGTGGGAAATTCAATATACAGGCTTGCGGAAAGGGCGGGCACGCTCCAGGGGCGGGTGGACTGGTGGAAGTTCCACTTGATGCCCATATCGGTATCGCCGGGGCCGACGGAGCCCCTGACTCCCGGCGCCCGTTCAATGGAGAGATAAGGGGCATCGATGTCGAGTTCGAGACCATGAGGCAGGCCATAGTTGAGCTTGTAGTTGAACGTATTCTGCCGGAGGTCGGGGTACTGCGCGGACTGGAGACCGTCGTATTCGTCGAAGGACTCGAAATGCAGAGTTCCCAGGCTGGTCACGTCGGCATTGTCGGTATAGAAGGGCATCTGCGCGAGGGCGCCGGCCGTGCTCCACAGAGCACAGCCGAGCAGCATCGAGAGCTGAAGCACCGGGCGCATGCAGAGGTACCCCCACTTTAACCGGACCTCCGGCTTCGGACCGATGAATGGAGTGTAAAAGGCGCCGGGAACCAGCGCGGCCAGGGCCAGAATCGGACGCCGCGCCGGCCCTTTGCGGGGAAGTCCCTGCGCGCCTGGTGTGCGGGATCGAGCGGTTGTGCCGGTCGCGGGATTCCGCGTAATCTGAGAGGGAAATGAGTTTTCGAAACAGGAGGGAGTTCCTCCAGCTATGCGCCGCGTCGGTTTCCGGGGCGATCCTGGGGCCGGCCGGCGAGGCCATCACGGTTCAGTCGGCGCCGCCCAGCCTGCCCAGCGCGCCCGAGCCATCCGTCAAGCTGCCGCGCTTTGTCGATCCGCTGCCGGTGCCCGGTCGCCTGCGGCCGGTCCGATCGACCCGCCAGGGCGACGAATACGTCATCCATCTGCGGGAATTCTCTCGACGGCTGCATTCGCACCTGCCGCCCGCGCGCCTGTGGGGCTTCGAGGGGGAATATCCAGGGCCCACATTCGAGGCGTGGCGGGGACGCCCGGTGGTGACCGAATGGCACAACGACCTGCCGAAGCAGCACCTGTTCGCGGTCGATCCGCATATTCACGGAGCCCGGCCGCCAGCGCCGGCCGTACGTACGGTGACCCATCTTCACGGGGCGTGCACGCCGTCGTTCAGCGACGGTTTGCCGGAGAACTGGATCACGCCGGGACAATCGGTGCGCTACACCTGGCCGAACGTGCAGCAGTCCGCAACGCTCTGGTACCACGATCACGCGATGGGCATCACGCGGCTGAATGTCTATGCGGGGCTCTCCGGGTTCTACCTGCTGCGCGATGAGCAGGAACGAGCGCTGAACCTGCCGGCGGGCGACTATGAGATCCCGCTGGTGGTGCAGGACCGAACGGTCAATGCGCAGGGACAACTGGTCTACGCGCCGCGATTCGAGGATGGCGTGGCGCTTCCGCCGGGGGTATGGGGCTCGGAATTTTTCGGAGAGCAGCCGTTAGTGAACGGCGCGATCTTTCCCTATCTGGAAGTCGAGCCGCGTGCTTACCGCTTCCGCGTGCTGAATGCCTGCAATTCCCGGTTCGTGCGGCTCTTTCTGAATCTGGCAAAGTCAATTCTCGATATCCCGCACCTGGTCAGGTTCAACCAGATCGGTTCGGATGGCGGCCTGCTGCCGGCTCCCGTGGCGATGGAGAAGCTGCTGCTGGGGCCGGCCGAGCGCGCCGATTTGATCGTGGATTTCTCCGGGCTGGAGGGCAAGACGCTGTCGCTGACCAACGATGCGGCCACGCCTTTCCCAGGGTGGTCGATGATGACGGTCCCGGGCACGCCCCTCGACGAATTCATGCAGTTCCGCGTGACCCGGCCGCTGCGGGGCGCCAGGACGGTGTTCACCCTGCCTCCCGCGCATTCCGCTCCGGCACCGGGGGACGACGCTTCGATACCGGTGCGGGATTTCGTTCTTTCCGAGGCGTTCGATGCGAAGGGCCGCTCTCTGGGTATGCGGATCAACAATAAGGGCTACGAGGATCCGGTCACCGAGATCGTGCGGCTGGGCTCGGTCGAGAAGTGGCGCTTTATCAATACGACGGACGATACCCATCCTATGCACGTACACCTGGTGCAGTTTCGTATCCTGGAGAGGCAGGGCTACGACGTCCCGACCATGCTGGGCAGCGGCAAGCTGAAGCTGGTGGGGATGCGGCGCGCTCCGGAGCCGAATGAGGTGGGAAGAAAGGACACGGCGCTCGTCAATCCCGGCGAGGTCCTGACGATTCTGGTGCACTTTGAGGGTTATCTCGGCCGCTATGTCTATCACTGCCACATGGCGGAGCACGAGGACAACGACATGATGCGCCCGTTCGAAGTGATTGCGGCCGACGCGCCGCCTCCCGCGGAAAACAAAACGAGCGGCGCAAAGGACTCGTAGTTCACGAGTCCGGTTGCGCCGCTGTTTTCAAAGTGGGCGGTGACCGGTGTGCCCGGTTACGGCCCCATGCTGTCCGGCGTGCAGGTGCCGGAGGTCTGGTTGGGCGTGGGCGGTGAGGGGGGCGTGGCCCACGGGATGCCGGTGAAGTCAAAGAAGTCGAGCAAATTGGGCTGGGCGGCATCGCGCGCCGTCAGGCTGGTCGTGCTGTTGATGAAGCGGTTTTCGACGAACTTGATGACCGCCGTCGTATCCATGGGGATATGCGAGACGTAATGCGCGCGGGTGAAGGGGGAGACGACCATGTTGGGGAGGCGGAAGCCCAGCTGAGCGGCGAATCCCTGCTGAGCCGCAGCGTCATTGGGGCTGGTGCCGGGATCGCCGGCCGCGAGGTCGCAGTGGGGAAGGGTTGGCTGACCGGCGGCGTTGGTGTTCAGGCACGGGTTGAAGCCGTCCGGGTTGACCGCAATCGACGAGATTCCTGGATAGTTGTGCTGGTCGGCGGCGTCGGTAAAGTCGTTCGAGGATCCGGGCACCGGCGGGACATGGTCGAGCGGGCCTCCGCCCTCGTCGTAGGAGAGGAAGAAGGCTGAGCTGGTCCACGAAGGGCTGGTCATGAGGGCATTGATGATCTTGGCCACGGCGGCCTGCCCTTTGAGGATGGACTGCTCCGAGCCAGGATGCTCGTCATCGAGGCCGGAGCCGGACTCGATGAACGTGAAGCTGGGCAGCGTGCCGTTCTGCACGTCGATGTAGTACTGGGTCAGCGGAGCGATATGGGTGGGGTCGATGCAGAAGGAATTCGAACTGTCCCCGACCACACTGGAGGGCTGAGTATTTCCGGTGCAGGGAGCCTTCGACGGATTGAGATAGAGATATTTGGTGGAGTAGGTGAAATACGAGAACCACGTGGCGGGGAAGTTAGCGTTGGCTCCGCCGGTGGTGCATTCCCCTTCGTCCGTGTCCGCATAGCAGAAGCCCTGGGTGTCGGTGTAGTAGATCTTCCAGGAGACGTTGTTCGTATCGAGTTCCTTGAAGATGGTGTCAATGGTGAGCTGGCCGAGGTGATCGTCCTGGCTGGGGTCCTTGACGAGGCCCTGGGTGGTGCCGCCGGTAAAGACGGCGAGGCGATTGGAAACGCTCTTGCTGGCTACGGGTGAGAACCAGCGGTCCGAGAGAGCGAACTGCGAGGCCATGTAGTAGTAGTAGTTGAGATAGCCCTGGTCGTAATAGCCCATGGAGCGGCGTCCGGTGGTGTCGTTGAAGGTGCCGGAGCAGCTGCCGCTGGCAGCGCAGGACTTGGCATAGCCTTCGGCGTTGTGGACGAAGCCGTCCATCAGGATGGGGCGGGTGGTGGTGAAGTTGTAGCGGTTGACGTCACCGTAGCTGGCCAGCCATGCCGAGCTTTCGTCGTCGATGCAGGTGGTGGTGAACTTAAAGGGGTAGTACGTCGTGCCTTCGTCGTCCACGTTGGAGAAAGTCGTCAGCTTGTCGTCGATTCCATCGACATTGTAGGTATTGCCGTCGGCTCCGACGTTCCAGCCGTTGGTCTGGCGATAGGGATTCAGCATGCCGAAGTAGTTGTCGAAGGTGTGATTCTCCTGGAGCATGAGGATCACGTGGGTGATCTCGTCCTCATTGCCGGTGGTGACGGTGACGCTGGCGGTGGCGGTGGTCGTGACTCCTGTGGCGCCGGTCGCCGTGGCCGTGTAGATGGTGGTGGTCGCGGGGCTGACCGACTGGGTGCCGCCGGTGGGCGCGAGGGTATAGCTGCTGCCGTCGCTGCCGGTCAGGACGACTCCCGTGGCCTTGGTCGCGGTGACGGTCAGGGTGGAACTGCTGCCGGAAGCAATGGTGGCGGGGTTGGCGGTCAGGGTGACGGTGGGCGCCGCGGCGAGGGCGGTAACGGTGACCGTGGTTTGCGCAGTGACCATGGCGCCGCCGGCGCCTGTGGCGGTCGCGGTATAGGTGGTGGTGGCCGTGGGGCTCACGGTCTGCGTGCCGCCGCTTTGGGGAAGGGCGTAGTTGCTGCCGTCACTGCCGGAAACGGTGAGCTGGGTGGCGTTGGTCGCGGCAATGGTGAGTATGGAGGAGCTGCCCGTGGTGATGCTGGCGGGATTAGCGGAGATGGTGACGGTGGCGGGCGTCGCGGCGGTGACGGTGACGGTGGCGGTCGCGGTGGCCGAGGCGGTGCCGTTGCTGCCCACTGCAGTGGCCGTATAAGTCACGGTCGTGGTGGGCGAAACGGAGTTCGTACCGCCGGTGGCGGGCAAGCCGAAGCTGCTGCCATCGCTGCCGGTGACGGTCACTTTCGTGGCGTTGGCGGCGGTCACGGTGAGCGTGACGCTGGCGCCTGCGGTGATCGAGGTGGGACTGGCGCTGATGGTCACGGTGGGCGGAGAAACCATCTGGGTTCCGGAGGAGGAACCGCAACCGGCGATGAGGCCGGAGAATGCCATGGCCGATCCCAGAAGCGTCAGAAGCCGGATTCGGCTGAGAGGGCGGTAAGCAGGGACGGTTCGCAAAGTGTTCTCCTTCGTAGACGCAGCGGTCACCCTATGAGTTGAAACTGCGGACTCCGTGAGGGAGTCATGTCAGCATCCACCTTCGAGCGATGGATGAGAGGAATAGCTTTCGGAGTTGCGGGAGGCGCGCTGCGTGTCCGCGTGCCTGCCGCTCCGGGAATCCATGAACGCCGCGGGAGGGTTAGTTCCCTCGGAGAAGTCGAGCGAATCGTCGGCGCCCTGGCCCTCGGTACGGCGGGTGGGGACACCGGCGGGGGGAGTCCATTCCGGATGCGAGCGGCGGAAACGAAACAGGGACTGCAGCCATGCGCGGCGGCGCATGGGCGCCGTCGCGGGAGAGCCAAGCCGTCTGCGGCGCCGATGCAGCTCGAACCAGCGGAGATAATCACGGACGACGTTACTCATCGTCATGCGCACGCCCGCGGCATAGTTATGGGTCGCCATCTCCCGCTCGAGAGAAGGGGACTGAAGAATCGCGATAAGCTGCTCGGCCAGATGGGCGGGATCGCCGCGGCGGAAGAAGCTGATGGCCATGTCCTCGTCGGCGGCCATATCGATAAAGTCGGGAATATCGGCGCTGACGACGGGGACACCGTATTCGCAGGCCTGGTGAGCGGGGCCGCTGGATCCGGTAGCCGAGTCGTAGGGCAGAGCGACAATCGAGCTGGTGCGGTAGAGCTCGGGGATGTCCTCTTCGGCGACATAGCCGCGAAACTCGATGGGCAGTTCGGGCGGCTGCGCGGCGCGGATCGATTCCCAGTAGCCGGCGCGGGTGTGATGGTTGGCCCCGGCGACGATGAGCCGTGCATTGGGGCAGGCCCTGAGCACGGTGGGGAAGGCTTCCATGAGGGTTTCGAGGCGCTTGTAGGTCCCCCAGTGTCCGATGGCGAGAATGCGCTGATCGGGATTGCCGCGCTTGCTGAAGTCGGGAGGGATGGGCTCGGCGGCGAAGGTGCCGTGGGTCCCGAGCAGGACATTCTTCGCACCGTATTTCTGCATGAGGGTGCGCTGGTAGCCGGGCAGGAGGACGGAAACGGAATTCGCCCGCAACAGGGCACGGGTGGCGACGTCGGTGCCGAGGCGGTAGAGGCGCTCCTGCTTCACGCCGGCTGCGCCAAAGTCAACGTGCTCCAGCACGTGATGGAGCGTGATGTGGGTGTAAATGCCCATGGCGCGCACCAGCGCGGGCGTGGACAGGCCGGCAAACGCCGCAAGGGGATAGTCCGGCGTGGCGAAGCTGGAAAAGACCAGGTTGAACCAGACGACGTCGGGCTTGAGGCGGCGGATGGTATTGAGCAGCCGGACGGGCGTGGCGACGCTGTTGAAGTTCCAGCAGCGGATCACGTCGAAGCCGGGCAGCTCCTGTTGCTCGGAGACCTTGAGCGGCTTGCCGTCTTCGTCGGTGGCGAACTCATAGTCGGTGAGCTCGTCGGCGAGGATGGTGAGCTGGATGTGGGGGTGCTGCTGCAGCTCGCGCGCAATGTGATAGGCATACTCATTCAGCTGGCGTCCGCTGGGAGGGAAGGTCGCTACAAGACAAATTCTCATCGGATCCGCCTTTAGAAGATGGTGATGCCAACGAATGGGCGAAACTGCTGGTTCTGCGCACCGGTGAAGTTATAGAACTTCTCCTGCTGAATGCCGCCGGTGAAGCGAATGGGGTACTGCAGGAGCACGTCGCCGGTCTCATCGTGAAAGGTGCGATGGAAGGGCAGGGCCCAGGAAGCGGTCGCTCCTCCTGTGACGTCGTCGTAGATATGGAAGCCGCGGGTGCTGGACCAGGCGGCGTTGGCCTGAATCTGCCAGTTGCGCGCCGGAGACCAGCTGATAACGGTGGAGGGAACGAGGGCCTGGGAGATGGCGGAGCGCGGCGCCACCACACGCCAGGCGCGAAGGTCCTCAACAATGCCCTTGAGGTTGAAGGTGCTGCCGAACTGGTGCTGCAGGCCGACGTAGGAGGAGGAGTAGTAGTCCTCGATGCCGACGGGATCGAAGTTCTGGTCATTCTCGCCCCACCCGGTGATCAGAGCGGTCCGCGACCAGGGGGCGCCCACCTGGAAATTCAGGGCAGCGGCAAAGGCGTGCGAACGCTCGTTGATCTCGGTGAAAGGGCCGGCTTCGTGCAGCACATAACCATTGGCAGAAATCAGATGAAAGAAAGAACTCGTGGACATATAGGTAAATTCGCGGAGGATATTCTGGTTCAGCGCGCGAGGCTCGAGCGCATCGCGCCGGAGGGTTTCCTGGATGCCGCTGTTGAAGGTAATCACATTGCTGCCCAGGTGAACGGTCGGGTTGAGCCCGATATTGAACGAGTAATCCGTGGTATTGCGGTTGACGATCGAATTGGTGCTCGGCACGGAAATGGTGCCGCGTGCATTGCGCAGCAGAAAGAATCCAGTGGCCGTGGGCAAGTAATTGAGATGCAGATGGAAGGCGTTCGTCCACTCGGTGTCGATGGATGAGCGGGGGGGCGGCAGCAGGGCGGTGTCGGTGGGAGGCACGGCAAAGAGCGCATCCAGTTTGGAATCCAGCACGTAGACGGGGGTATCTTCGAAAATGGGCTGGATGGTCACGCTGTCGAGGGCGCTGAGGCGGGAGTTGACGCGATAGCCTTCGTCGCCACCGGCCTGGAGGAGATTTTGTTCGGCGGTCTGATCCTCGCCGGCCGCGTTCACGGCCTGGGCGAAGGCGGTCAGCGCCTGGGCGTTCTGATGTTCCTGGCGGTAGACGCTGGCTTCAGCCAATAGATATTGATAGTTCGGCTCCTCATCCGCGGACTTGCGGATGAGATCCAGCTCGCCCTGGGCGCGGGCGGTATCGCCCAGCGCGAGATACGTGTTGGCGAGGCCGATATGCACAGCAGTATCGGATGCACCCGCAGCCTGGGCGCGTTGGAGGTAGGTTTCCGATAATTGGTAATCATGCAGGCGCCGGAAGACGTCGGCTGCCTCGATGAGCTGCTGGCCGGTGGGGGGCAGGGTGGTGCCGGCCTCGGCCTCCATCAGAGCCAGCGCGATTTGCCGGCTGGCTTCGCTGGCATGCCCTTGACGGGCCATGAGTTCCGCAACGGCGAGGCGCACTTCGACACGGTCGCTGTCGGGCATAACCAGAGCGCGGCGGAAGCGCAGCATGGCGGCGCGCTGGTCCCCCACCTCCGCCAGAGCGTCGCCCGTGAAGACATACACATCGCTGGTACTGAAGTGCAGCTTCGCCTCGTCGCCGGACTGAACGTCGGTCGCGGGCTTCATCTGGGCGCGATTTTCCGCCAGCTCGACATAGCGCAGCGTCTCGTCGCGATTCCCGACTTCCGCCCAGGAACGCGCCAGCCATGCATAGATCAGCGGGTCGGCGGGCGAGAGGCGGCGCGCGACCTGCAGCTCGTCGATGGCCTGGTGATAATGCCGCAGGGAATAGAGGGTGCTGGCCAGGGCCATGTGCAGCTCGCCGTCGTTGGGGTCGAATTTGATCGCGGCGCGATATTCGTTCGCCGATTTGACCAGGGCGCCTTCCTGCCCGTAGGCGGTGGCGCGAATCAGGTGGACGGGCAGGGCGTCGGGCTGTCCCACCACGGCGAGGTTCACTTCGCGCAGCGCCTTTTGCGGCTTATGCAGATCCAGGCTGGTATAGGCGAGGCCCATGTGCGCCTCGGAGTTTTTCGGATCCTGGCGGACGGCGGTTTCGAAATCGTTCTCGGCCGCGCGCGGCTGATGCAGGTCGTGGAGAATGTAGCCGCGGTTCACGTACGCGGTTGTGGTATTCGGGTCGCGCTCGATGGCTTCGGTAAAGTCGGCGCGGGCCTCGTTGAGATGATTGTCGTGCTTCTCCACGTAGCCCGCCAGCAGCGGGATGTCGGGCTCCTTCGTGAGAATGGAGTTGTACTTCTGCGTCAGCTGCAGGAGGGCCTGATAGCGATCGAGGTGCAGGTAGTCGTAGCCCAGATAGACGACCACATCGCGATCCCTGGGGAGCAGGCCGATGGCCTTCTCGCCGATGCGGGCCGACTCCTGGTAATTGCCTTTGAAGCTGAGGTAGCGCTCCTCTTCGCGCAGCAGCCGCGCATTGTTCTGCATGGCGGGGGTGGCGCGCTGCATCCACACACCGGCCATTTCCAGCTTATGCGACTCGATGCCGGCATTCATGCCGCCGGCCACAATGGACGCATTGTGGGGCGACAGGGCATAGGCCTTTCGATAGTCGTTCTCGGCCCTGGTGTAGTCGTGGCGCGAGGAATAGAGATCGCCGAGGCCCAGATACGGGACGTAGAGGCGGGGATCGGCTTTGGCCAGCCGTTCGAAGTACATCTCGGCATCTTTGTCGCGGCCCACGACGCGCGACGCGTAGCCCAGGGAGGTGAGCGCGGAGCGGCTGCTGGGGTTCTGCGCCAGAACTTTTTTATAGGTCGCGATGGCGTCTTCCGGCTGGCCGAGTTTCATCAGAATGTCGCCGGAGAGCTGCAGATTGTTGGGGTCGTTCGGGCTGAGCGACAGAGCCGTCTGGATGTCGGAGCGCGCACCGCCGACATCGCCGGCGGCAAGACGAATGGTGGCCCGGAGGCGCAGGAAGGGAACGCGGTCGGCTCCCTGGTCGTTCAGCGCGCCAATCTGGGTCTCCGCGAGCGCGAGCTGTTTTTGCGCGGCGTCATCCTGATCGAGGCCGCGGTAGAGGCTCACCAGATCCATATGCATCTGGATCGGGTAGAGCACCCCTTCGGCAGGAGCGGCGGGCAGGTGCGCCAGCGCGGCGTTGTACTCCCTGACCGCTTCGTCGGGACGATCCTCGTTCTGATCGATTTGCCCGCGGATGGCATGGAGGCGGTAGTTGTCCGGATCGACACTCGCCACTCGTTCGAGGAACTTGTTGGCGCGCTCATCGGAGCCGGCGGCCACTTCGGCCTGGGCCGCCGAGAGCTGGAGAGGCAGATTCTTCGGCACCTCGTTGGCCGCGTCGGTATAGATTTTGGCAGCTTCGTCCAGATTGCCGTTGAGCTGGTAGGTAAAAGCCAGTTCCGCCTTGATGTCCGGCGTGGGATGGGCAATGGCTTTCAATTCCTGAATCGCATCGCCGTACTGGCCCATCTGGCGGTAATAGCCGGCCAGGGAGCGCTCCACGTCCGGATTATTCGGGGCGCGATGCTTCGCCAGGTCGAGATAGTGGCCGGCCTGGTCATACTGCTTCATGTGCTGGTAGGCAATGGCCATCAGCACTTCCGAGCGGGCGCTGGGCGCCATGCGCTCCGCCGTGCCCAGGGTCTGGAGCGCGGTGGTGTCGTCGCCGGAGCGGAGCTGCAGCTCTCCGAGCAGGACTGCGTCGTTGACCCGTTTGGGGTTGGACGTGACAATTTTCTGCAGCAGATCCTCGGCGTCCTTCGTGCGGCCCATGACGGCGTCGGTCTGCGCGAGGCCGGAGAGACCCTCGACGGCGCCCGGCTGGAGACGAAGGCCATGGTTGTAGGAATCGATGGAGAGGCCGTAATTCTTGTTGAGACGGGCCGCATAGCCCAGCAGGAACCACAGGTGCGGGTCGCTGGGGGCCGTCTGGGTTGCGCGCTGGGCGAGGGCCTGCGCTTCGGCGTGGTGGCCCTGCTTCAACGCCAGCTCCGCGGCGCGGGCGAGGCGCGCATTCTGGATGTTCGATCCCCACCCCAGAGATTGTCCCGGAGACGCCGACTGGCTGGTCCCTTTTGGCGGTTGCGCTGAACCATTGGGGCCCACCTGGTACGTCTGTCCGCGAGCAATGCAAACAAGGGTGAAGAAGAGAACAGGCAGAACTGCAATCTTCAGAAACCGGGGTCGGACTTTGGGCATACGAACAAGCTGCTCTTGCACTTTCGGCGTTGGATGCGGCGCAGGTTGGCAGCGTTGGCTCTGTCGCGCCGCAAGATGCGCCGGGGGGCGCCAAAGTGGAGCAACCAGACCGGTCACAAAGTGAATCCAATGCATTTTCGAGAGGACAACCTTTGCAGAGAGTTGAGCCAGTCGGGCCGGGAGCACGGCCGATCCCCCTGAGTCTGATTTTTGCGACGGCACTGGCGGTTCATTTGCCCCTGCTGCTCATGGAGCTGCCCTTACGCTCCTACGACACGAATCTCCACATTTTCTTTGCTTCGCATTATCTGCATCACTGGTTCGATCCCTGGAATACGAAGTGGTACGCGGGATTTTCACAGACCACCTACCTTCCTGTGCCCCAGCAATGGATCGCGGTCATTTCGCACCTGACCGGTCTGGTGATGGGCTACATGATGGTGCAGCTGGCGGCCATTCTTCTGCTGGTTCTGGGAGTTTACCGTTTCTCGCGGCTCTGGGTGAGTGAGCGGGCCGCATCGTACGCCGCCCTGGCGACCGTCTTTGTCGGAGCAGAAAGCTTTCTGGTTTACGCGGCCGGGCAGTTGTCGACCACCTGTGCGGCTCCTCTTTATCTGAACGCGCTGCCGTATTTGTTTGAGTGGATCCGTTTCCGGCGGGGCAAGGCCTTTCTGAAAGCCCTGCTTCTGTTTACCGCCGCGGCGGCTACCCACAGCGCTACGCTGGTGTTCGGTTCACTGCTGCTGGCCCTGCCGGTTGTGGCTCTGGCGTTCATCGATCGCGAAGGCGGCGAGCGCGACTCTACCGTATCTCTCGTGGTGCGGACGGTGGGTATCGTCGTGGCCGCGAGCATTGCCATCGCGGTGGTGCTGCTGCCGTTCTGGATCGCGCTGATCCATTACCCGGTCACGCAGGCGCCGATTCCGCACGCCAGCCGCGCCAACTATATTTTGAGCCCGCAGTGGGGGGTGAACTACTTCCTCATCCCTTATGGGGCGATGATTCTGGCGCTGCCCTTCATCATTTTCCGCGGAGCCGCCGTTCGTCGCCTGCGGCCGCTGCTGTTCGGCTTCTGGCTGGCATTTTTGCTGGGGCTGGGCGGGACCACGCCGGTGGGTTACTACCTGCTGGGCCGCGCCTTCGACGTCATCACCATGGAGCGCTTCAGCTACTGGGCGAGCCTGCTGGCGCTGCCCATCGTGGGGCTGCTGGCTTCGGAACTGGTGGCGCGCTTCCGCGTGCGGGCGGTCGTGCCGCTGGGCGCCGCCGCTGCCCTCACCTGTGCGGCGGCCGTGTGCTGGTCCACCTATCATCCGCCGGAGGGCGCTTCGGAGTCCTTTAAGGTGGAATCCATCGCGCAGTGGCTGAACCGCGACGGACACGACCGCTACCGCTACATCACGCTGGGCTTTGGGAATAAGATCGCGCGTCTGGCGATGCTGACGGACGCCGGCAGCGTGGACGGCGAGTGGAACTCAGGCCGCATGCTGCCGGAGCTGCAGGCGTACGGCTCCGGACCGCTGACGGACTCCAAGCATTTTGGCGAGGCGGGCCTGGAGACGCTCCGCGCCATGCTCCACCATGCGGATCGCTACGGAATCCGCTGGGTTTTCGTCAAGGATCACTACTACGACCCGCTGCTGTCTTTCGCGGGCTGGCGGCATGTGGATACCCTGGAGAACAACACCATCTATCTGTGGGCCAACGACAGCGTTCCGCCGGCAACGCCCATTAACGCCCCGCAGAGGCCGCCGCGCTGGCAGGGAATCTGGTGGGGGACGCTGCCCTTCGGCAGCAGTCTGCTCGCGCTTCTGCTGGTCATGATTCCGGGGGAGCCTCTTCCGGTCGTCTCCGACGTTGAGCCGACGGAGGAAGAAGAAGAACCGGTTGCCCACGGAAGGATGGCTTCGTAACTATGGGACGTCTGATTGCGATCGTGATCATCCTCGCCACCGCCGGTCTGGTGGTGATTGGAACGCTGTGGCCGATCCCCACGGCCGCGTTTTATGCCGGGGAAACCTCCGGGCCCGCGCACAACTGGTCCACGCCGCAGGCTGCGGTGCAGAGCGTGGCTCACGATTTCGAGGGGCACCACTGGGCGCAGGCGTATGCCAGCCTGGATAACAAGGGGCAGTTTACCGAGCAGGATCTGATCCGCGATCTGAGCGGCGCCCAGTTCAGCCTGCGCAGCTTCGCCGTCCTGGAGGGCTTCCACGTCCGTCCGCTGCACGAGGCCGACGATCGCGCGAAGATGCAGCTGCAAATGCACTGGTCCACGGTGGTGGGCGATTTCAACGATACCCGCGACGTTTCCGTGGTGCGGGTGGGCAATATGTGGAAGCCGGTCTGGCCGATCGTGCAGGAACCGCATGTACCGCCCCAGGTGATCGCGGTAAACTATCTTCGCTGGGATGTAATTTATCGCGGGGGAGGCGATGACTGGGCGGCCGAGAACGTGGAGGGTCCACACATCAAGATTGTGGACATGCATCCCGTGGAGCGCGCCGCCGGTGTGGTCGTGATGGGCGAGCTGCTCAATGAAGATGTCGTCCCGGCCTATGTCCACGTGGAGGCAACGCTGTCGGCGAAGAACGGTAAAGTCCTGGGTTCGGAGACCAGCTTTGACAGGATTTCGCACCTGCTGCTGCCCAAGCAGGTCACGCCATTTTTCATTTTGTTCCCGAATGCGACCCTCGCCGATGTGGGCAGCATTCAGATGCAGCCGACCGCTACCCTGGTCGCCGCGTCGGCCGACCCGGTCATTGAGATTCAGAATCAGAAACTCAATCCAGTGCCCAATCCCTCGCTGACCGGGGCGCTGGTGAACCAGAGCGGACAGACCGTCAACATCGCGCACGTGCTGGGCACGTTCTACGACAAGAACGGCCAGCTGGTGTGGGTGGCGGAGAGCTATATCGACCGGGCTCTGCTGCCGCAGACCCCGGTCCCGTTCACAATCCCCATCCCGGAAGACCTGGCGCGGCAGATCAGCAGCGAGCGAGCCGTGGTCTCCACCTACAGCTCGACCGATAACCTATGAGGCACGCACTCCCATCCCTGCCGGCATGGCTGGCGTGCGGCGCGCTGTTGATGGCGTCGCCGGCGGCCAGGACTCAGTCCGGCGACCTGACCCTTCCGCAGAAGGCGGTGGCCGGCGCGGCGTTGACCGTCCAGACCAGCGGCAGCGGGCCCGCGACCCTCTATATTGTGGGAACCGGCGCGGCGCTGCGGCGCCAGGTGCAGCTGGGCGACGCCGTGTCCTTCGCGGCGGGCGACCTGGACATCGCCGGCCATTATGTGGCTTTCCTGGAGCACGGCGGCGCGACGGATGTGGGCGAATTCGACGTGATTCCCGCGGCGCAACCGGCCACGCTGGCCTTTCTGGCCAAGCCCTCGCGGCTGTCCGTGGATCTGCACGACGGGGTCAGCGGGGCTGTGTACATCTTCGACGCGTACCACAACCTCGTGCTCCGGCCGCTGCCGGTCTCTTTTCAGTTGTCGGTTCCGGGGGGCAGCACCGAGTCCCGCACCGTGCAGAGCCACGATGGCGCCGCCTGGACCCAGATGAACTCGTCCTCGCGGGAAGGGGCGGCCAAATTTGTGGCCACCGCGGGCAACGCTTCCAGCACGCGGGTCATCGAGCAGGTTCCCGGCGATCCCTGCGGCCTGAAGATGAGCGCGCAGCCCGACGGGCAGAAGATCGCCCTTTCGACCGATCCGATCCGCGACTGCAGCGGCAATCCGGTGCCGGACGGGACGATTGTCACCTTCACGGAGAGCTTTGACGGCGAACAGACAACGGTAGACGTCCCTGTAAAAAAGGATATTGCTCAGGCGGAAGTGCCCGCGCATGCGGGGGCACGGATCACCGTGGCGACCGGCGTGGTCCTGGGGAATGAGATACGGTGGGCAAGATGAAGATTCTACGCATCCTGGCGGTCGCGCTGGCGGCGTGCAGCGTGGCATCCGCGCTGACCGGGGACGAGGCCGAAGTGCATGTTCAGGCGCCTCATCTCGACACTCCGCGGCCGCTCAACGACACGACCCGCCAGGCAGCCATTCGCGACTATCTGGAGTCCTGGAAGACCATGACCGAGGCTCTGGAGCAGAACCGGCCCGCTCTGCTGGACGCGGATTTTGCGGGGACGGCGAAGGATCAGCTGACGGCAACCATCCAGCAGCAGGCGGCGCTGGGCATCCGGACCCGGTTCCAACCCCGGTCCCATACCATTCAAATCATTTTTTACTCACCTGAGGGGCTATCCATTCAGCTAGTAGACAACATCGAATACGATGTACAGATTCTTAACAAAAACAAGGTTCTGACGGCAAAGCAAGTGCATGCCCGATACATTGCGGTTTTGACTCCGACTGAAGTGCGATGGAGAGTGCGGCTGTTCCAGGCAGTATCCGAATAGAACGAGCTGCTGGCAAGTGGGCCCCGGCCCGAGGGCAAGACCTGTACGAACTGCAAGTTCTGTAAGACCTGCAAGACCCGCAAGACAAAAATTCAGAGATGGGAAAGCTCGTGCGCATTCGCAACTTTTTGCACGGACTCAAGGAGGGTCTTCGATGATTTCTGTAGTCGTTCCGATCTTCAACGAGGAGGAGATCGTCACCGCATTTCACACGGCTGTGGCGGCTTCCCTTCGGGGCATCGGGGAGGAATGGGAGGTTGTCTACGTCAATGACGGCTCCCGCGACAGCTCTCTGGAGCTGCTGCGTGGGCTGCAGAGCGAGGACCCGCACGTCGTGGTTGTCGATCTGTCGCGCAACTGGGGCCACATGGGCGCCATCTCCGCCGGTCTGCAGACGGCGCGGGGCGACGCGATCGTCCTGATGGACGGCGATTTCCAGGATCCCCCGGAAGTGATCCCGGAGCTGGTCGAGGCCTGGCGCCAGGGGGCTCAGGTGGTAGTCGCGACCCGCAGAAGCCGCCAGGAAAGCCGGAAGGTTCTGGCCCTGCTCTTTCCTCTTTTCTATCGGGTGCTCGGCGCGCTCTCCGATTTCCCGATTCCGCTCAACGCCGGGATCTTCGGTCTGCTCGACCGGCAGGCCGTGGACTCCATTAACGCCATCCGGGAGAACAACCGGTATCTGCCGGGGCTGCGCGCCTGGGTGGGCTACCGCAATTCAATCGTGTACTACGACCGGCAGGATCGCGCCGGCGGCGAGGGCAAGCTGAGCTTCCTGAGCCGCATCAAGTACGCCATGGACGCGATCACCAGTTTCAGCTACAAACCTTTGCGTCTTTGCTTCGTGCTTTCTGCTGTCTCGTGTTGTGTGGCTGCGCTTCTCATGCTGGGAATTATCTTCGCCGGTTCGTCCCTGGCTTCCGTAGGGCTGGGCGTTTCCGCGGCGGTGTTCCTGGTTGGAGCTTCGGTGCTGCTTTGCCTGGGAGTTCTGGGCGAGTATCTCGGGCGCGTGTACGACGAGGTGCGCCAGCGGCCGCTCTCCATCATCAACAAGGTGCATTACCCGTCAGAAGTCCTGGCGACCGGCGACGTCGACTTCGACGTCACGACCGCCCTGGACGAGGAGACTGCGGGGAAGGTCTACCGCGTCGCCTGATACAAGCGAGCGAGCCTCCCGCCGGGGAGGCTCGTTTCTCTCCTGCGCCGCCCTTGCCAAAGGGGCAAACTTCCAAAAGGCTGTTTCCGCACCGGGAACTCTTCCGGATCGCTCGGATCGAGCGAGAGCGCGTGCCCGTGTGCCCGGTCGCAGCGGAACACAGGGGACAACCATCGGGTCGGACAAACATCGGGGCAGGGGAACAGGGTTTCCGGAAGGGAACCGGACTGAATCGGGCGGAGTTTAGCGCAGCGGCAGCGCGGGCTGCATCCCGCCGGAACCGCAGCTGGGAATGCCGCGCTCGATGGCGGTGCCTTCCTCGTAGTCGTTCCAGGTTTCAATCAGCAGGTATTGCAGGGGATTGTCGGGCGGAAAGTATTTCTTCCCGAGATTGAATGTGTCCGCGAAGGTCTTGCCGCAGCGGAAATCCATGTGGCGGTCGAGGCTCCAGGAGGCCTTGCTGTCGTCGAAACCCGGCCAGGCGCCGCCTACCGGCATTTTGTCCGGATATTTCGTGCGCATGGTCTGATAGAAGTCTTCGAGGTAGTCCTTGCCCCAGTCGCTGCCGTTCAGCTTCCAACCGCCACTGCCCGGATTCACCCAGGCATAGAAGCCATCGAAGTCCTTCGCGTAGGCGCCAGGCAGGTTCTCCTCGATCAGGAAGGGCCGCGGATTCCACTGATTCAGATCCTCGCGCACCCTGTCCCAGTCGGTGTGGCGCCCTTTGGGAAAGATGAAGATGACCGGCCGGCCATCGTAGGTCAGGTAAGCGTCGCGGCCCGCCGCATCCGCCGCGAGATATTTGTCGTGAAACATCCTGAAATCGGCGAGGGCTTCATCGGTCGCGCCCACCTGGGCGTTCGATTCGTCGTACATCATCGCGACATGAAAGTTCTCTTCGCCGGCGGTCTTCTGCACGAGGGCGTAGGTGATGTCGTTGAAGGGGTCGCGATCGCCGTACCAGTCGACGACGAAGCCGGAGATTCCCATCGACTTCGCCTCATCGACCTGCTTTTTGACCTCGGCGGGATCGTGGGAAGAGTAGCCGACGGAGATGTGCGCGGGATGGCCGAACCACGGCTCGTAGACAGCCAGGAGCTCGGGCTGTGCGCCCGTGGCCCAGTGCCTGGGAGGGGTTTGGGTCGTCGGCTGGGAGGAACACCCCCGAAAGAGAAGAAAAAGGGAAAGCAGTGCAAGCGCTGATCGTGACATCACAGAGTATATTTTGGACGCGGTTTTCCCTGGGCAGGGTTGTCTGCCGCCCACCGATCCCCGGGCGGCGCGAAGCAGCGGAGCGAGACGGTTCGGCATCGAATGTTCAGACACTACTCAGGAGAGTTGCGGTGCCGGGTTGCCGTCCGCATCGGCAACTCCGCAGGCCGACACTTTTTGCGGTAAGGATTCTTTTGCCCTGGAGCGCCAATCGCGTGGAGAACCCGCCGATCGAACAGCCCGGAACATTACACTCCCGCATCGTCTCAGGCAGCTTCGTGCTGCTGGTGGGATCCGGCGTCGCGACCGCGACGAATCTGGCGTACAACATCGCCGTCGCGCGTTTTCTGGGGCCGGCCGGCTTCGGGCACGCGACCGCGGTTTATACGCTGCTCATCCTTATCTCGGCGCTCACGCTGTCCATTCAGATCGTTTCGGCGAAGATGGTCGCGCAGCAGGGCACGCGGGAAGGGAAGAAGGCCGTCTATCGGCTCTTCCACCGGGCTGCGTGGGTCGCCGGCATTGCCGTGGGTCTCGGGCTGCTCGTCTTTCAGCGCCCCATTGCCAGCTTCCTGAACCTGCCCAGCCCCTCGCTGGTGGCGCTGCTCTCCGTGGGAGCCGCGTTTTACGTTCCCCTGGGCGCCCGGCGCGGTTATGTGCAGGGCGCCTGCGCCTTCCGCTCTCTGGCCACCAGCCTGGTGATCGAAGGCGTGGGCCGCCTGGGCGGGTCGCTGCTGCTGGTCAAAATGGGCTTCGGCGTGCCGGGCGTGATTGCCGCCAACTCCGCCGCGGTGGTGCTGGCGTATCTGTTGCTGATTCCTCAGCGCGGGCCGGCGATGCGCATTCCGCAGCTGCGCCAGGAGGCGCAGCGCGAAACCATCCAGGCGCTGATCTTCTTCGCCGGCCAGGTGCTGATCAGCAACTGGAATATCGTTCTGGTGAAGCACTTTTTTGCGCCCCGGGGCGCGGGACTCTATGCCGCCGTGGCCATGGTCGGCCGCGTCATCTTCACGTCGTCCTGGGCGGTGGTGAACTCGATGTTTCCGCTGGTGGCCGGGACGCGCGCCGAAGATCGACGCGGCTTCCGCGTCATTGCCACGCCGCTGCTGCTGGTGCTGGCCGTGGGAAGCGTGATTGTGCTGGCTCTGCACCTTGCTCCCCCGTGGATCTGGACCACCTTCTTCGGGAAGGGCTTCTTCCTGACCGGGCGTTACGATCTCTCCTATCTGATGGAAATGTACGGCATCATGACGGTGATCTATTGCCTCAGCGTCGTTCTGATCACCTACGAGATGTCCTACCGGATCGCCAACACCAGCTGGGTCCAGCTCGCCTTCAGCGGAATGCTGATCGGCGGCGTCTGCATCTTCCACGGCTCGCTGCACCAGGTGATCGGAGTGCAGCTGACGATCATGATCGGTCTGCTGCTGGTGGTGGCCGTGCCGTTCCTGATCCAGTCATTCCGGCCCGCGTCGGCGGCTGGAGGGCCCGCGCCCGGCTCTTCGCTGCGCATTCTTCGCCGCGTTTCCGAAGACGAGGTGATTGCCGCCTTCCTCCACGGCGAGATCAACAACCCGGCATTTCATGGATACCGGGAAGTGCTGCATGACATCATCGTCTCGCCGAACTGCGAGGACCCCGTGGAGAATGCCAAGCGGCGCGCGCTGCTTTTCATCCGCCACTTCTCCCTGTGGAAGGAGCTCCCGCGCGGTACGGAGTGGTATGAGATGCAGCTGCGCCCCGAGGATTTGAGCCGGATTCGCGTCTTTCCGCGCGCCCAGTGGCGGCGGCTCGCCAAAGGGGATTTCTCCATCACCCGCATCGCCGACCGGATGCGCACGCTCTCCGATGGCGGCGACGACCCCTTTCAGGCAAAGATCGTCGCGCTGCGCGACCGCCTGCAGGAGGAAGAGCCGGGGCTCGGCACCGTGATCCTCATCGGGCTGAATGAGAACGAGCCGATGACGGTTCTGGACGGCAATCATCGGCTGCTGGCCGCCATTCTGGGGCCGTCCGGGCAGCTCGAAAAGCTGCGCGTGCTCTGCGGCTTCTCGCCCCGCATGTCCTCCTGCTGCTGGTACAACACCAATCTGTTCACGCTCTTCCGGTATGGAACGAATATCGTTACCCATGTGGCGAACGATCCGGAGGCCGAATTGGCCCGGCTCCTGCAGAGCACAGGATGATTCGAATGCATCTAAACCGAGAACCAGATTTTCAAAGGCCCCGATTATGACCCCCGAAAAGCGAACCGTCAGCGTGAAGAAGCTCCCACCCTCCCCCGATCTCGATCGGAGGCTGCTCTTTCTCGATGAGGTGGAGAACTCGATCGCGCAGCGCCGGCCCTTGCTGGTGCTGGATTGCTCCTGCGTGCGCGAACTGGACGAAAGCGCTCTGCATATGCTGTTGCACTGCCTGGAGGTGGCGCTGAGACGCAACGGCGATGTCAAACTGGCCGCCCTTCCCGCCGCCGCCGCAGCCACTTTTGCCGCCGCGGGGCTGGAGCGGCTTTTCGACCTCTACGACACGACGGGCGAAGCCGTCGCCAGTTTCCACCATCTCCCCACTACCGCACCGCCGTCAGCGGCGGTCTCTCCGCTGTTGCCCGCGGAGGCATAAGGAACGACCATGCTCGATATGGGAAAGAAATCCTGGCACCCGGAAAGGCCGGGCTCGCTGCAGACTTCCTGGACCACCCGGCAGATCAGCCGGCTGCTCATCGCGTTCCTGGCGATTCCGCTGGGCGGAACCGCCGTCGCCTTCCCGCAGCAAGCCCCGCCGCAGACGGCTCCTGCGACGGACCGGGGCCAGGCGCCTGCGCCGCCTGTGGAGGTTGCGTCCACCTCTCTGCTCCCCATGGACCTCTCCGCCGACGCGGTTCCGGAGGCGCCCCAGCCGCAAAACACAGCCGCGCCTTCCCAGCAGCAGTCGAATCCGCCGCAGTCGGCTCCGCAGCAGCCTCTGGGCACGGCGGCTGCGCCTTACGAACAGCCCAGCGGCATCACGGCATCGCGGCCGGCGGGCGCGGCCATTGCTCCCGCGAAGCAGCGACGCACGCGGACGTTCATCATTCGCGTGGGCGTCATCGTGGCGGCAGCGGTGGCGGTGGGCACCGTAGTGGCATTGTCCAGTTCCAGTCCCAGCACGCCGCATTAAACCGAACCCCGCCCTCAGGAGGAAGACGATGGTATCCCGTTCTACGACACAACCCACGCTGGTCAGTTTTTCCGGGATCGACGGAGCAGGGAAGAGCACGCAGATCGATGCGCTGCGCTCGCTGATGGTCGAGGCGGGACTGCAGGTGCGCGTGATTCCGTTCTGGGACGAGGTGGCGCGGCTGAAGAATCTGCGCGAAGCCAGCGGCCACAAGATCTTCAAGGGCGAAAAGGGCGTCGGCTCGCCGGAACGTCCCATTGAGCGGCGCGACAAGAACGTTCGCTCCCGCACCATGAGCCTCGTTCGCCTCTTTCTGTATACGGTCGATTCGCTTTCGCTGCGCTTCGTGGTGCGCCGCGCCCTGCGCTCGGGAGCGGGCTTTCTCATCTGCGATCGCTACGCCTACGACGAGTTTGTGAACCTCAACCTGCGCAATCCCTTCATGCGCATGTATGTGCGCCTGATGATGAGGCTGATTCCGCGGCCGGACGTCAGCTATATCCTGGACGCGGATCCGATCCAGGCCCGGGCGCGCAAACCGGAGTATCCGCTGGAATTTCTCTACTCCTGCCGCGAATCGTATCTGACACTGAGCCAATTGATCGGGGGCATGACCATCGTCCCGCCCAATCCTGTGCCCGAGGTTCACCGGCAGATTGTGAGCGCGCTGGCTTCGACCGCAGCGGCGCGCAAGGCTGTGCGCGCAACGAACCCGCCGCTCGAAGACCCCGAGTCCAGTCCTGCTGCGCTCTGAGTGAAGGGAAGAGGCGGCTCCCGCGCAGGAGAGCCGCCTTGCGTGCCTCTACCAGCGTGAGACGGTCAGCTTGTCCAGATAAACGGTGGCTGAGCCCGAGCCCTTGCCGTCGACCTGGAAATTCGTCACGATCGACGAACCCCAGCCCAGCGACCGCGCGTTGAAGGCGGTGGCGTTGATGGTATGGGTGGTGCCATCCAGGGTTACCGATTTATAGGTGATATTTCC
>DATASQ010000039.1:0-104275 GCA_036269135.1 Acidobacteriaceae bacterium | reverse complement strand
GTCCCTGGGCTGGGAGAGAAGGACGGTTGAGGAGAGCAGAGTAACAGCGAGCAAAAGGGTTACAGGGCGGCGCGACATCCGGGCAGAACTCCTCGATGAGGGAAGTTATTCGGCACCGCCGAAGCTATGCGCTGCGGAGGCGATTGTCAATCGGCGAGGCGGGGCGGACGAACGGGGAGATGAAAGAGCGGAAGGGGACGAAGTGGTAGGGTAGCAGTGGACGATTTGCCGGGGATGCGGGTGTTCTTCCACGTCCATTTGCCGGCGCCGCGGCCGGGTGGCCCTCCGAACCTGCTGAGCTTCGTACCTGTGCGAAACAACCCCGCTCGCGGCCCCAGGTTCCCAGTCGTTGGAAGTCCTTCGTTTCCGGTGTCGTCGGCTTCCGGCGTCGCTTATCGGATTCATCCGGTCTTTTGCATTGAGGGCCCACTCCATCCAACGGAGGAACAAGAACATGAGGAAGTCGATTGCAGTACTCACCCTCGGAGTCCTGGCCGCGGCCGCGACGGCTGCTTTGGCGCAGGGCAAGATTGACGACGAACTAAACCAGGCCACGGAGGTTATGCACGAGCTGACGGGAGCTCAGTCGAATGCGGGGATCCCCGATGCGGTTCTAAAGGATGCCAAGTGCGTGGCGGTGATCCCGAAGATGATCCAGGGCGGCTTTATCGTAGGCGGACAGCATGGGGACGGGGTTGCGACGTGCCGCCTTGCCGACGGCCACTGGAGTCCGCCCGCTCCGTTCCAGCTCTCCGGAGCGAGTTTTGGCGCACAGATCGGGGGGCAGGAAATGGGCTACGTGATGATGATCATGAACCACGAGGGCATGGCGGCTCTGGAGTCCGGGCATTTTAAGGTGGGCGCGGGCGTCGATGCCGCGGCTGGCCCGGTAGGCCGGGAAGCTTCGGGGTCGGGCGGCTGGAAGGCGTCGATTCTGAGCTACTCGCGGGCCAAGGGCGCCTACGTGGGCGCGACTCTGCAGGGCGCCGAGCTGAATCAGGATCACGGAGCGACCAAAGCCCTGTATGGTTCGGAAGTCCCGTTCACCAGCATTCTCGAAGGGCAGCAGCACACCACTGAGCCGGCGGCGCGGCATTTCGTGCACACGATCAATGCGGCGGTGCAGCGGGCGAGCGAGTAGCTCGGATTACGGGCTTAGATGTGACACCAGGGACCTTGCCGGCGAGATTTGCCTGGTGAGGTCCTTTTCTTCTGCGCTCAGGCTTCGGGCGTGAGCTCGAGGTCTTCAAAGCGGCCCAGCTTGTAGATGGCGATGGAGACGATCCAAGCCAGCGCGAAGATCCCGACGATGCAGTAGCCGAGCATGCCGAAGTTGTCGTTGAGCCGGCCGACCAGCACCCAGAACGAGCCCTGCAGGTGCAGCTGCCCGCCGAGCAGTCCGAGCGCCTCGACCCCGCCGACCACAAATGCCACCACCACCGATACAGAAGTGATGGTGAGGTTGTAATAAAGCTTGCGGATGGGCTTGATGTAGGCCCAGCCATAGGCGCCCAGCATCAGGATGTTGTCGGTGGTGTCGATCAGCGACATGCCGGCGGCAAAAAGCACCGGGAAGACCAGGATCGACCAGAGGGAGAGGCCGCGAGACGCTTCGGCCGCGGAGAGTCCGAGCAGGCCGATCTCGGTGGCCGTGTCGAATCCCAGCCCAAAAAGGAAGCCGAGCGGATACATATGCCAGCTGCGGCGGATCATGGCAAAAATGGGGCGGAAGATGCGCGCAAGGAACCCGCGGTTGTTGAGGAGCAGGTCGAAATCCTCGTCAACGTAGGGCTCGCCGCGGCGCACACGCTTGAACGTGGCATAAACGGAGCGCAGGATGATGAGGTTGACCAGAGCGATAGCGAGCAGGAAGAGCGAGGACACGCTGGTGCCGATGAGCCCGCCGATGGAGCGGTAATGGTCGATGTGCTGCTGCAGCCCCAGAGCGGCGGCGGCGAGGAGCAGCGCGCCGAGAATGACCACGGTCGAGTGGCCGAGGGAGAACATGAGTCCGACGGCGACCGGCCGCTTGCCCTCCTGCATGAGCTTGCGGGTGACGTTGTCGATGGCGGCGATGTGGTCCGCATCCACGGCATGGCGGAGTCCGAAGGAATAGGCGAGAAAAGCGGTGCCGAGCAGAACCGGGTAGCGATGGAAGGCGGCGACCGCCCAAAGCCAGGCCCCGGCATTGAAGACCGCCAGCAGCGCATAGATGCCCAGAACCCTGGCGCGGACGTGATCCGCATGGTCGCTGAAGAGATGGTGCAGGGCAGGCATTGCAACTACAGGGTACAGGGTACGGGGGACAGGGTGCAGGTGGGCGTGCTTAGGCTCGCTAGAGCCGCAGCGTGGCTTCGATCAGCGGCGTGACGTAGCCGCCGACCTCGATGCCTTCCGCGCCCTCCTGCCCCAGGATATGCACGTGGAGCAGGCTGCGGCGGCCCATCTTTGTGCCCTGTTCGCTCACGAAGCGGCCGCCGGCCGTGCCGGAGACCAGGCGGTTGCGGATCATATACGCGACAAGCGGTCCGGTGGCGCTGCCGGTGGCCGGGTCTTCGACCACGCCGTGCTCCGGGGCGAACATGCGCGAATAAGCGCCCTGCGGCGCCGGCGTGAAGACGAAGACAAAGAAGGCGTCGGCCTCGGCGGGCGTGAGCGAGGCGCGAATCGCCTGTAGCCCGGCGAGGTCGAGCCAGCAGCGATCGACAGCGGCCTGATCTTTGAGCGCGACGAAGAGGGCGGGATTGCCCGCGGTGACCAGTTGCGGCGCGACGGGCAGCAGGTCGGACGCTTCGAGGCCGAGGGCGCGGGCGCAAAGGGCGGGATCGACGGTGCGGCCGAATTCGACAGGCGGGGTGCGCAGCCAGATGAGCGGCCGCCCGCCTGCCGGCTCGCCAGGCTCGACACGGATGGGCACCGGACCGACGCCTTCCTCCAGCGAGAACGGCTCCGTGCCGGAGGGGATCCGCCCTTCGTCGAGAAGAACGAAAGCGGAGCCCACGGTCGGGTGGCCGGCGAAGATCAGCTCTTTGGCCGGCGTGAAGATCCGCAGGCGCGCCGCGCAGGCGGGATCGCTGGGCGGCAGCACGAAGACGGTCTCCGAGAGGTTCAGCTCACGGGCGATCCGTGGCATCAGAGCGCCATCCATGGCGGTCGCGTCCGGAAACACCGCCAGGGCATTGCCTTCCAGCGGATGTTCCGTGAAGACGTCCACGACGCGGTAGCGGTGGTCCATAGGGGCAGTCTAGCCGGGCCTCAGAGGACAAAGGCGCGGAACATCCACCAGATGAGAAAGAGAGCGACGATGGCCATCAGGATGTGGGCGATCCAGTGGCCGGGAGTCTGAGGTCTGCCGAAGCGAAACATCCGCCGATAGTAGCAGAGCCGGGACTTGCGCGAACGATGCGCGGAGCGCGCGATCCGGCGGTCCGCCCTTGACAGGATGGCCGGTTCGGGGCTAAAAGGACTCAATACGAAACGATAAGAAATAAATCAATGTTTCGGATGCAATTCTTTTGGAGGCGTCATGCTGAAGCTTCGTTCCCTCGCGTGGGCAGTCGTGTTCCTGATCTCTCCTGTGCTGCTGGTTCAGGCGCAGTCGACGAATGAAGCGGTGCTGGCAGGCACCGTCAGCGACCCCAGCGGCGCGGTGATTCCCGGCGCCAGCTTGACCCTGACCGATGTTGGCACCAATATCGCGCGCACCACGCAAACCGACGGCCAGGGCGGCTACTCCTTTCGCGCCCTGCCGCCCGCCGCTTACAAGATGGTGATCGAAGCGAAAGGCTTCGGAACGGTGGACCAGGAGAACATCGTTCTCACCGTCAACCAGAAGGCCACACTCAACACAACGCTGCATCCCGCGGCGGAGTCGACCAACATCACGGTGCATGCTATCCCGGTGCTGCTGGACTCCGAAGACGCGACCCTGGGCACGGACGTGAGCAGCAAGTATCTGGTCCAGATCCCGCTGATCAATCGCGATTCCTTCGGGCTGACATTCCTGGCCGGTGGCGTGACGGAAACCACGGGCTCCGGCACGCAGGATTCTTATCCCAGCGGGACCAACTTTGTTTCCAACGGCCAGCGCAACGCAACCGCGGACATCCGCCTCGACGGCGATCTGCTGAGCGCGCCGGAACAGGGCGAAGGCGGCACCACCAACGTGTACTACCAGCCGTCCGTCGAAGCGCTGCAGGAGTTCAAGGTCGAGAACAACAGCTTCTCCGCGGAATACGGCAATAACGGCGGCACGGTGGTGAACACCGTCATGAAGTCCGGGACCAACGCCTTCCATGGCAGCGGCTGGTGGTACGGGCAGCGGGCCGCGTTTGACGCGCGCGACTTCTTCAACAGCGGACCGGTGCCGGATCACAGCCAGGATCAGGTCGGCTTTACCGTGGGCGGTCCGATCCGCAAAAGTAAGACGTTCTTCTTCGGCGATCTCTCCATCGTGCGCGACCGGGAGCCGGTAAACATTGTGGCCACGGTGCCCACCAGCGACGAACGCAACGGCAACTTCTCCCAGACCATGGCCTACGACGCGAACGGCAACCTGGTGCAGAACCAGATCTTCGATCCCTTCACCACCGACGCGAACGGCAACCGGCAGGCCTACAACGGCAACATGGTTCCACAGGGCGAGTGGGATCCGGTGGGCAAGGCAATCCTGAACCTGTATCCGAAGCCGAACACGGCAGGCGATCCCGGGATCGGCACGAACAATTTCCGCGACGTGATTCTCGCCGCGTCGAACAGCCAGCAGTTTGACATCAAGATCGACCAGAACTTCAGCGCGCGTTCGCGCCTGAGCGCGCGGTACAGCTACCAGCACAACGACGGCAATACGCCCGGCGTCTTCACCGACGACATCTTTAACGATGGCAACGCCTACACGGGGAACTTCTACAACGACGGGCTGGAGTACACTTTTGCCCCGACGGCGAACACCCTGTGGGTGAGCAATTTCGGAATCGATCGCGTGGCGCAGCCCTCGTTCACCAATACGCCGAATCCGACGAGCATCGGCTTTCCCTCGTATCTGGCCAATGCGAACGGAATCCCCCGCATGCCGTCGATCCTGCCCAACGATTACGGTGACTATTCACGGTTCACGCCGCTGTACAGCCAGTGCTGCGTGGACACGAAGTTCGCGCACACGCTGCTCAATTACTCTTCCAGCTTCTCGTGGACGCACGGGCAGCACAGTATGAAGTTCGGCGGCGAGCAGCGGATCTTCTACAACAACTTCGATCAGCCGAATTATCCCACCGGCTATTTCAGCTTCGATCAGACGGTGTCGTCGGCGACGCCCTATGACACGGCAAATGGCACGCAGGGCAACTCGTTCGCGAATATCCTGATCGGCTATGGCGACACGGGTGGCATTAACGTGCAGCCGGCTGTCGCGGATATGTCGCGGGAGACTGCTTTTTATGGCGAAGACAGCTGGCACGCGACAGCGAAGCTGACTATCAACCTGGGACTTCGCTATGAGTGGAGCACGCCTTATTCGGAGCGGCACAATTACAACGAGTTCAGCGACTTTACCGCGAGCAGCGGGCAGGCGGTGCCGGGCCTGAGCGCCTATCAGCCAAGCGACACGCCGCTTGGGGCGACGATTTTTGCCAGCAGCGGCAGGCGCACCCTGGCTGTGGATCGCAACAACGTGGCGCCCCGCCTGGGCTTTGCCTGGCAGATCGATCCCCAAACCGTATTGCGCGGCGGCGCGGGCATCTACTACGGCCTGAACGTGGCGACCAACTACCAGTATCCGGGTCCCGCGTTTGGCGCCAGCCCCTCGGTGTTCTTCACCAAGGACAACTATCAAACGCGATATGCGACGCTCGAGAATCCCTTCCCCGGCGGCATCGAGCAGCCGGAGGGACAGAAATATGGCGCGCTGGCCGACTGGGGCCTGGCCGACCCGAACAATCTGGACACGTATCCCGCGCGGAATGCCGAGATTTACCAGTGGAACTTAGGCGTCCAGCGCGCTCTCCCCTGGAATGTCGTGCTGGGCATCGACTATTCGGCCAATCGCTCGACCCACCTGCCGTGGGGCGGTTACAGCAGCACCAACAATCGGAACTTCATCCACTCCAACGTGCGCCAGCAGTACACGAGCGACCAGCTCAGCTCCCTGGTGGCGAACCCCTTCCAGCCCCTGTTCAGCGGGCCCAGCGCCATCTTCAACGAACCGGAGTCGCGCTACGGCGACGCCACGCTGCCGCTCATCAACATGCTCCGTCCCTATCCGCAGTACGACGGCGTATTTTCGGGACAGCCCAAGCTGGCGGCCAGCTCCTGGTACAACTCCATGCAGGTGCGTTTCCAGAAGCGCGAGAGCCAGTACGTCTCGTTCGAGGGCAACTACACATGGTCGAAGGCCGAGGATGATTCCTCGGTGGGATTCAATGCCTTCGTCGGCTATCTGGACACCGGCGATCCCCAGGAACTGGATCATCTGAATCGGGAATGGTCGATCAGCGCGAATGACGCGACTAATCGCCTGGTGGCCGCGGTGGTCGCCAATTCGCCCTTCGGACGCGGCCTGCGCTTCGGCTCCAACATGAATCGCGTGGTCGATTACTTTGTCGGCGGCTGGCAGGGCTCCACGCTCATGACCTATCAGACCGGAACGCCTATGCCCATCTCGATGGGGAACCCGCGCCTGGCCGACGGCAACCAGCGTCCGGATGTCACCTGCGCGCAGCTGACCACCGGCATCAGCGTTCACCGTGCCGCCTTTACCCAGCAGCCGTATCTGAACACCAACTGCTTCGCGGACCCGGGCGATCAGCAGGCGGGTGACGCACCGCGGTACTTCTCCGGCATTCGCGGCGACAGCATTAGAGACTTCGACGTGTCCTTCATGAAGTCGGAGACGCTGCCGCGCGAGAGCCGTCTGGAGTTCCATGTGGACCTGTTCAACTTTACAAACACCCCGCGCTTTGCCTTTCCGGATTTCGGCTATGAAGACTCGACCTTCGGCGTCGTGAGCTCAACCGCGGCGGGTTACATTCCGCGCCACCTGCAGTTCGGGGCGCGCTATCAGTTCTGAACTCGAATCGGATCGGGGCGGGTCTGTGCCTCCCCCCTGCCCTCATTTTTCCTGCCACACACGCATATGCAGAGGAGCCTTTATGTCTGCTGCCTCCTGGTCCTTCGTCCGCAAGATGGCGGGCGTTGCTGTTCTGGGCTTGTTTTGCGCCGCGGCCGCGACCGCGCAAACCTTTGACGGGCCGGCCCGCGCCTGGATGCGCAAAGTGCGCATCGCCGCGTATCCGCTGACGCCGGCCAACGCCCGGCAGATCGTGCAGCAGGCCACGGCCAGCGGCGTCTACGGCATCGAGGTAGACAACGATATCGAGGGCCGCTACGAGAGCTTCCTCGACCCCACCCAAAAGCTGCAGGCGATCCGCCTCGTCGCGGAAGCGGCGCATCACGCGGGCAACAAAGCCTTCGTCTATATCGCGGGCACCGAGTGCATCTCGCTGAACGCCGACGGCCCCCACACCCTGGCCAAAGAGCATCCCGACTGGCTGCAGCGCAAGATCACCGGCCAGCCGGCCATCTTCGGATCGAAGTCGGCGTTCTGGATTCGCCCCGGCGAAGAGGACGTATGGGTGAGCCCCTACGCCGAGCCCTGGCGCAAGATCTACATGCAGCACATCCGGCAGATCGCCGCCACCGGCATTGACGGGATTTACGTCGACATTCCCTACTGGATGACCCACTTCACCGGCTGGGAAGACAGCTGGGCCAGCTTCGACGACGCGACGGTGGCGGCCTTCAAAAAGGAGACGGGCCTCGACGCCCGCAAGGACATCAAGCTGGACGATCCCGACGACCCTGGCTTCCGCAAGTGGATCGATTTTCGCATTCAGACCATCGACGATTTCCTCGCGGAGATTCGGCGGAATGCAGTCTCGGCGAACCCAAACATCGCTGTGATTCCGGAAATCTATCCCGGCATCGAGGATGCGGCGCCCCGCGTGGGCGCCGATGTCTACCAGCTCTATCCCGTGGTGGATGCGATCGCGCACGAGTACGAATTCGGTGACAGCGAAGACCACACCGCGGCCTCCCGCTCGCCCTTTGACTGGTTCAACTACCAGATCGGCATGCGGAGCTTCCGCGCTTTTGCCGGCGAAACGAAGCCCACATGGATCCTGAACTACTCGTGGGACGGCGCGAAAAACGTGAAGCCGCGCGAGGCCATGCTGTCGCTGGCGAACTCCGAGCTGACCGCGGGCGCGAATTTCTGGGATGCGCGCGGACACGTGATGTCCGGCTCGAACGACATGCCGACCCGCGTGCAGATCTTTCACTGGATCGCGGCCCACGAGGACATCTTTGGCGCCGAGCGGCAGCCGGAGGGCGAGACGGGCGTCTACTTCTCCGACACCACGCGCAACTACTATCCGAAGGAGTTCGTCGCGGCGTATCGCGGCGTGCTGCTGATGCTGCTGCAGAACCACGTGCAGTTCCGGATCGTGACCGCGCGGACCCTCGACGATTTTCACGGCAAGGTGCTGGTGATGCCGGACGTGCGGGTACTCAGCGAGCAGGAATTGGCTGGGATCGGTGCGTTCGCCGCCCAGGGCGGACGCGTCGTGCTGACCGGCAAGACAGATGCGCGGCTGGACGGCCTGAAGGATGCGGAGCGTTTTCCGGATCAGCCGGAGCTGCGCTATCTGGATGCGGCGCAAAAGGATTTCTACGCGGCAAATCCGGCAAGCGAGCCGAAACTCCTGCACGCGATCACGACGGAAGGCGACATCAAAGTCGAAGCCTCCCAGAATGTCGTCGTCCACGAAGCCCGGGTGAACGGGCGCACGTACCTTTTCCTCGCGAACTTCTCGGGCGTGCAGGCCGGCCAGAACGAAAAGCCCGCGCTACAGCACGGCATTCGTGTCACCGCGCCGTCAGCGATGGGGAAAGAGCTGCACTGGCTGCCGTTCCTGGGGACGGAGACAACGGTGAAGGGTCAGGCGTCCGGCGACGGTGTGACCTTCACGCTGCCGGACCTGGAGTGCGGCGCGGTGGCGTGGTTCGAATAGCCGCCTCTGCGCCGCTCTAAATTCCGTTAGTAGATGCTGAGTTCCGGCACCACCCGGCTGATCGCGCCCGTGGGGCTCGGCGAGTCCGGCTGCAGCCCGGCGTGGATCGATGCGAACAGCCCAAGCATCTGGCCAAAGAGCACATCGAACATGGGGCGGCAGGCGTCCGGGATCGCCGCGGCCGCTTCCGGCGCGAGCACGTGCTCCGCTTCGCCCGAGAGCCCCTGTGGATCGGCGGAGACAGCGACGCGCGTGCGCACGAGGCCCTTGGCCCCGATCTCGCGCAGCAGGTCCAGCTCATAACTGCGGCGCGGCGCCTGGCTGGAGATAAACGCCACCAGCAGCGTGTCGCCGTCCAGCGCGGCCATGGGACCGTGCCGCAGGGCAAGCGTCGCCTGCGACAGGCTCAGCACGCGTCCCGCGGTCAGCTCCAGCACCTTCAGCGCCGACTCCATCGCCGCTCCCGCGAGCCCGCCCGATCCCAGGAAGCACACGCGGCTGTAACCCTCATTGACCAGGTCCGAGGCCAGCTGCGCCGCCCGCGGCATCAGCCACTCCGCCGCCGTGGCCAGCGCGTCGACGATGGGCGTGTACGAGTCTGGATCCGAGAGATGCGCCAGGAATTGCCCGGTCAGCACCATGTTCGTGAAGGAGCTGGTCATCGCCAGGCTGCGGTCGTTCACCTCGTCATCCAGCACGAGCGCGTGGCAGCGGGCACGGCCTTCGATGGCCTGCATCATCCGCCCCGAGCCATTGCAGGAGACCAGCAGGTGGTCGATCTGCGGGCACTCCGCCAGAGCGCGCTCGAGCACCGCAACACCCTCAGGGCTGTTGCCGGAGCGCGAGAAAGAGATCCACAGATAGCGCCGCCCCGGGATCACGTAGTCGGAAAAATCCGTAAGCAGGCTGGTGCTGGCCACCGGGATCACTTCACATTGCCAGCACCGCCGCAGCAGATGATGCAGCGAACGCCCGATGTAATCCGACGTGCCCGCGCCCACCAGGAATACAGTGGGCCGGTGTTCCGGTTGGTCGCGCAAGCCGGTCGAGCCGAGGAATGCCTGAAGCTCGTCGCGCTGCGCCTGCAGGCGGTCGAGCGTGCGCCGCCAGGTGCGCGGCTGCTGCGCGATTTCCTGCGGAGTGTGCTGCAGTCCGCGCTCCAGCTTTTCTGACGCGGAAAGGCGAAGCAATTTCGATAAGGGATCCACGTTGATCTCTTTGACTCTTGCCGGCAGTTTACCGGGCCGGCAGGAGGTCTCCTGAAGTTTGGGTCATCGTAACAAATCGTAAGCTATAAATGCAAAGCGAAAGTATTTACAGGAGAGCTTCGTCCCCTCTAGTGAGACTCGGAATCTTCCGTGGTGGATTCGAAAGTTCGTACTTCAAAGGGTGCCAGGCGTACCTCCGCATGGTGCGGATCCAGCCGGATTGGCGCTGCCCCGGCCTTGCCAAACGGGTCTGTGGCCTCGCCGCTGAGCGATGCGCCCTGCGGCAGTTGCAGCGCCGCCTCGAGATTCAGTGCAAACGACTGTGGCTTGTCCAACGGATTGCGCAGCGTCACGATCCACCCCTGGGAGCTCCACGCGGCCCAGCCGTAAACCTGAAGCTGCCCGGGATCGCCGCCGATCCAGTGCGTGTCCTCGAGAATGCCCGCATTCCGCCGCGCCCATTTCGCGGCGTGCGCCAGCACGTCCCAGTCGGCGGAGCCGAGCAGCGACGGTGTAATGTACATCTCCTGGAGCTGCGTGCCGGTCGCGAAATAGTCGTGGACCTCGTCGGGGAAATCGTGGCCCGGGTCCGTGCTGAGGCGGTCGGCGAGCTTCGCATAAATAATGCCGTGCAGCATCAGCGAATTGATGGGAAAGAGGGGCCCGCGCTCGACGGTGTTGCGGTACGTCTGCTCGTCGCGATAGGTGATCCACTGCTGCCGCGAGGTGCCCACGCCGGCGAAACCGTCATCGTCGCCGCCGCGCCAGATCGAATCCGCGGTGAAGAGCCAGAACGGCGAAGGGTAGGTGCCCGTAGTGAGGTTGATGAAGATCCCCGGCTTGTGCCGGCGAATCGCATCGATCAGATGGATGGCCGCGTCGAAGTCGCTGTCGAAGGCGCTGCCCGGGAACACGCGATTGGCATTGCCGGTGCCGTCGATCTTGAACTGGTTGACGCCGTAGCGGTCCACCATCTGCAGGCAGACCTGCTCGAAGCGTTGGTAGTACTTCGGCCCGGAGAGCGCATAGCCGCCATTGATGATCTCGTAGCCGTGCGCCCGCCCGTACGCGATGCGTTCTTTGCGGCGCTGATCGTAGCCGCCCCACGGCGAGAACCAGACACCGATGCCGGCGTGAATTGTCTCCGCGGCCGCGGCCGTTTTGGTAAAGCCATCGGGAAAGCCGCTGTTGAAGCCCCACAGCGAATTGGGATTATCCCATCCATCGTCGAACAGGAACGAGTTCATCTCCACGCGGCGCTTGTCGACCAGCTCGCGGCCGAAGGCCTGGATACGGTCGATGGCCTCCGTCTCGTTGTAGGCGCCGCCGTAAGCGATATCGAACCAGGAGTTGTAGTGCAGGAAGGGGCTGTACGCGCGCGGTCGTTCGTCTTCGATGTAGCGCAGGAAGGCGCGGCGCATCTGGCCCGGCGCAGCGACGCCAACCACCGAGGAATACGTCGTGCTCTGTCCGGCGCGCAGCGGCAGCACGCGGGCGAGCGCGGCGACCACGTGATCGCCGTCAACATGCGCGGTGGAGAGCGGATGCTCAAAGCCGAAGAACATGCCTGCATCGACAATCGGCGATCCGCGTACCGTGCCGTCAACATGCGCGCCAGGATTGTTGAAGTCCAGCATGCGGACCTCGGCGATGGGCGCGTCCGAGGCGCCCGCGTGGATCGTCAGCTCCTGCCGGAAGTAGCCTGCGTGCTTGCGCATCAGCAGACACCAGCGGAGCGTTCCCGGGAACTTCGGATCGGAAAATTCAGCGCACGCCTGCTTGCCGGGAGCGTGGCTGGTCGCCCCTCCGAGCGGCAGATCGCTGACCGCAAGCGTCCCCATGCGCATCGCCGAGGAACGGAGCACGGCGCCGCTCTTCATGGTGAGCACGAACGCCTGGGGCAGATGAAGGGTGCACGACGCCCGCTCGTCCGTGACGGTCAGGCCCTCCAATCGGCCCTGCGCAGCGCGAATCTCCACCGCAATGCCGTCCCCCCGGAAGCGCTGTCCGGCGTTCCCGGGCAGGGCAGTAACGGTCTGCGCCGCCAGGGAACAAGCGCAGACGGCGGAGAGAAGCATGGGAATCCACAGGCGCATGGCAGTTCTTCTTTCGTGGTGGGTGCGGGTCAAAACGCGTCCTCAAGCGTCGAGTCGCCGGCCCGCTTGCCCCGCATCAGCAGGTAGACCAGCAGTCCGACCACCACCCACGCCGCGCCCAGCACTTTGGCATCGCGGCTAAGGTTGAACCAGATGAAGGTGCAGATAAGGATGCCCGCCACCGGAATGGTCGCGGCAAGAAAAACTTTTTCCCGCGAGCGGAATTTGTAGTGGATGAGCGCCGAGGCGTTGACGCCAATGAAGGCAATAAACGCGCCGAAGTTCAGCAGCTCCGCGCCCTTTTCATACGTAAGCAGGAACGCGCCGATCAGCGTGATGAGCCCCAGCAGCAGCACGTTGTTGCGGGGAATGTTGGTGCGCGCGCTGACCGCGCCGAAAAACCTGCGCGGCAGGGCGTTGGCCCGGCCCATTCCATAGAGCAGCCGCGCGGCGCCGAACTGCGCCGCAATCCCCGAGCCCATGTTGGCGATCAGCAGCGTGGCGTTGAGCAACTCGAAGAGGAAACGTCCACCGACCCGCTGCGCGATGTGCACGAAGGCTGTATCGACCATGCTTTCCGGGAACGCGCCCTTCCACGGCCACGCCAGCTGCGCCACGTAGACTTCAACCGCCGACAGCACCCCGATGGACAGACAGGTGAGCACCGTGGCCAGCATGATGTTGCGCCGCGGATTCTCCACTTCTTCCGACATGGTCGAGATGCCGTCGAAGCCGATGTACGTCAGCACGGCCAGCGAAGTGCCGTGCAGCAGGCGGCCGGCGTTGAAGCTGGCCGGATCGTAGAAGGGCACCAGCCACGCAAAGCCCGTGGGCCGCGCCACCAGCGCGATGTAGCGAATGCCGTACGCCAGGAAAATCACGACCACAATGCCCATCCCCAGCGCAAGCACCGCGTTCACCCGGCTTGAGGCCTGTACGCCGATGAGATTCAGCGCCGTGAAGAGAATGCCGAAAGCCAGCGCCCACGCAGCGTAAGGGACCTGCGGGAAGACATTCAGCGCCGCTGCGCTGCACCAGATCACGCAGATGATCGGGTTCAGCATGTAATCCATCAGCATGGACCAGCCGACCACGTAACCGGCCATCGGGTGAATCTCGTGCCCGACGTAGGTATAGGCCGAGCCCGCGCTGGGATAAATGCGCGCCATGCGTCCATAGCTGACGGCGGTGAGCAGCATGGCCACCATCGCGATGAGAAGCGCCGTGACCACATGCCCACGCGCCGCGTTGCTCACGATGCCGTAAAGGCCCATCGGCGCGGTCGGCTGAATGATAATGATGCCGTAAAGAATCAGGTGGCGCAGCTTGAGAGCCCGGCGCAGCCCCGGGCCGCCGGACGGATTCGTGATCGTGGATGGCTCCAGAATGTGCCTCCTGCGCGGGCAAGGCCGCGTTCGCAGACTATAACGGAAATGGAAACGTGTGCTGCCGGAGAAAGTCCTCGCGCAGCGAGCGGTCGCGAAAAGCCTCCGTGCCGCCGGGCCGCAGTGTCGAGAGCGCGCCGGTGAGATTGCCGGCGCGCGCGCAGATTGCCGGGTCCGCACCGCGCAGCCACGCGGAAAGAAAGCCGGCATTGAACGTATCGCCCGCACCGATCGTGTCGACAGGTGTGACCGGAACGCCGGCGACCTCGATGCGCTGGTTCCCCTGCTGGACCAGTGCCCCCCGCGCGCCGCATTTCACGGCGATCAGCGGAACGCGCGGTGCGAGGACGTCCAGCGCCCCTTCCACCGTGTCCCGGCGCGCGATGCGGCGAATCTCGTCGTCGTTGGGCAGCAGCACGTCGACATACGGCAGGATCTCTTCGAGAACGCCGTCCCAGCGATCCTCCGGGTCGTCGTTCGTGTCGAGGGAAATCGTCAGGCCGCGCTGCTTCAGCGCCCGAAAAAGATCGGGCAGCCCCGCGTGCAGGCCCTTCTGCAGGAACAGCGACGACAGATGAAAATGCCGCGCCGAGCTGAGATAGTCGAGGTCGAGATCGGCGCAGGTCATTTCAAACATCACGCCGGGATAGGTCAGGATCCGCCGCGTCCCGCCGTGATGCAGCAGGAGAGTGACCCCGGTCTTCGTGCCCGTGGTCGAGCGGATCGCGTGGGAAAGGTCTACCTGGCTTTCCGCCAGGCGCTCCATCGCGATGCGCCCCAGCTCGTCGCCGCCGGTGCGGGTCACGAATCCGGTGCGTATGCCCAGCAGGGAAATGTTGTGCGCGAGAATCGCGGACGAGCTGCCCAGCGTCACCTCAAAGTCGGTCGCGAGTATCTCCCGGTTGAGCGGGAGCGACTCGGGAAGTCCGTAAAGGATGAGGTCGAGGTTGACTTCTCCGGCAACGATGAGATCGAAGTGCGCCATGCGGTTGGCTACGAAACGCGGTCTTTCTCGAAGATTCCGTATTATTACCATTCTCTTCTCACCGGCGGCAATGGGTTTGGATCGAAATCGAGGCAAAGCCGCCCCGGCTGACCCGCCAGGGGCCCGTCTGTCCCCGGTCATGGCCCGTGTTTTCTGGACGAAGGCCTCGTTCCGGCCGTGGAGAATCGCTTGACAGAGGGGTTCGGTGTCCTCTACCCTCCGATACCGGATCGACGTGGATCGAAATGAAACGAAATTATCAGATGAAAATAACGAGCTGTGGCGGAGAAGGCATGAAAAACAGAGCGCGGGTCGGCGCCGCCGCCATGCTTTTTCTGGCCGCGGCGTTCGCCTGGCCGGCAGTGGGTTCAGCGCAGACCGGCGCCCTGCACGTCCAGGTGGCACAGAATGGGCGGTACAGCGTAGGCCTGCCGGGCCCTTCCGGCTTTGTGCTCACCACGGATGTGGCCGCCGAAGTCGACGGACGCTGGCTGCATTCCGCCGACTATCCAAAGCATGCCGTTCAGCAAGCCGACTCCCACGGTGAGCTGGGCGCGGCCAGCCAGTGGACGGTCACCGCCTCGGGCCTTGCCGGCGCGCCGAACCTCGTCTACCGGCTGCGCGCGTACCGCGACGCCCCTTTTGCCGATGCGCAGGTCACGGTCGAAAACACGACCGGCCACGCAATCCACGTCGAGGCGATTCGCGCCATCGACGCCACAGGGGACGACGTCGTGAATCTCGGCGGCCCGCCCGACCAGGACCGCGTCCTCTCCGACAGTTTCAGCGAAGACCGGCCCTACATGCAGATCCACGATCTGGCCGATGCGCCCTACAAGCAGCCCAACCCCATGCATCGCGCCGTCGGCAGCCAGCTCGTCTACAACCTGGAAAGCCGTGAAAGCCTGTTTGTCGGCGCGCTCACCTCCGACAAGTTCTTGACCGTTCTGCGTCTGCATCTCACGGCCGGCGCGGCGCCGCGGATTGCGTCCTGGGAAGTCGAATCCACCGGCACGACGGAGCTGGAGAAGGAAAACTCCCTCCAGAACTCCCCTGCCGAGGATCAAATCCCTCTGAGCCTCGCGGTTCCCGACAGCGGCCATCTCGACTCCGAGCGGATTCTGCTGAGCGTCAGCAGGGACTATCACCACCAGCTGGAAACCTACGGCTCGGTCATCCGCCAGATCCATCACCCGCTGCCGGCTCCGCCCCTCATGGGCTGGTGGAGCTGGACCGCCTTCTACTTCGGTCTGAACAACGGGGCCGCGCTCACCAACGCGCAGTGGGAGTCGGAGCACCTGCTCCCCTTCGGCTACAACGTCTTTCACATCGACGAGGGCTACCAGTACGCGCGCGGCGAATACATCACCCCGAACGCGACGCTGTTCCCGCACGGCCTCACGCCGCTGGAGTACAAAGTCCGCGGCCTCGGCCTCCTGCCCGGCATCTGGACCGCCCCCTTCGAGGTCTCGCAGCGCGCCTGGGTCTATGAGCATCATCCCGACTGGCTCATCCACAACGCCAAAGGCCAGCCCATCCCCGCCGGCGACGTGGTCGATGGCAAAGACACGCTCTACATGCTGGACGTGACGAATCCCGGCGCCGCCGACTATCTCCGCCAGACTTACACCAGGCTCGTCCACCAGTGGGGCATCCACTACATCAAGCTCGACTTCATGGATGACAGCGCCATCGAGGGCTACTTCTACAAGCCCGGCACCACCGCGATGGAGGCCCAGCGCATCGGCCTCGGCATCATCCGCAAAGCCGTCGGCGACGATGTCTATCTCGACAAAGACGGCAGCGTGATGCTGAACCCCGTCGGCTACGTGAACTACGGGCGCATCTCCCAGGACACCGGCCATACCTTCGAAGCCACGAAAGAAGCCGAGACCGGCATCGCCGCGCGCTACTACATGAACCGCAATTATTTCGTCGCGGATCCCGACGCGTTTGCGGTATCCACACAGACCATCGCCGACCAGAGCTGGCATGAGAGCCATAAGCCGGCCACCCTGAATGAATCCCGCGCGGCCATCGCGCTGGCCGCCGTCACCGCGGGCATGTTTGAAATCGGCGACAATCTCCCCACCCTCGAGCACGAGCCCGATCGCCTGGCGCTCATCGAAAACCGTGACCTGATCGACATGGTGCAACTCGGGCGCTCGTCCACCCCCGTCGATCTGATGGACTACCGCGAGCAGGACCAGCAGCCCACGACCTTCTTCCTGAAGGAGTCGCCGCGGCAGAGCATCCTCACCGTCTTCAACTGGACCAGGCAGCCGGCCGAGCGGACGATCTCTCTGGATCGGCTGGGACTTTCAGCCGGCGCACCGTACGCGCTCTCCGACGTGCTGGAAGGGAAGGACCTGCCCGCCCCCGCAGGCGGTCAGATTCAGCTCACCATCCCCGCCGAATCCGTGCGCATGGTGAAGTTCATCGACAACAGCGTGAAGGTAGCGGCTCCGGAGATTCGCATCGATGCACCCTCGACTGGCGCGGCCGGCGCGACGATCGATGTTGCCGCCGAGCCGGCCGGCGGCGATCCCGTGGTGGCCTGGACCTGGACCTTCGGCGATGGCGTAACCACCAGCGGCCGCAAATCCGCCCATGCCTGGACCGAGCCCGGCGATTACCCCGTCACCGTGACCGCCCAGGGGCTCGACGGAGAAAAGTCGCAGAAGCAGATACAGGTTCATATCACGGGCCACATGTCCACCCGTTTCGATCCGGCGGAGATCCGCAGGCTGCCATGAGCCAACAATCGTTGGCGCAGGCCGGAAAGAGTCGCTATGATGCGGCATGAACCGCCGCCCGGCAACGGCGCGGCGAGCAGCAAGGCAATGGCGAGAACACCAGCAAAAACGGCGGAGCCAACCGAGAACAGCCAGATGCTGATCGATGAGCGTCGCCGGCACATTCTCTCGCTGGTGCAGAGCCAGGGCCGCGTCCTCGTGGGCGAGCTGTCGCGCGCGCTGGGCATCTCGCAAATCACCATCCGCAAGGACCTCGAACACCTCCAGTCGCGCGGCCTGGTGCAGCGGACCCACGGCGGCGCCCTGCGGCTGCAGTCCGGCGCACTCTTTGACCCGTCGCTGCAGGAAAAGCAGAAACAGCACTCGCAGGAAAAGCAGCGCATCGCCGATCAGGCGGCGCGCATGGTGCAGGAAGGCCAGTGCGTCATGCTGGACTCTGGCACCACCACGACGGCCGTCGCCCACGCGCTCAAGCGCTTCTCGCAGCTCACCCTCATCACCAACGCCGTGAACATCGCCGCCGACCTCGCCAGCACCAACTTTGAGGTGATCCTCATCGGCGGCACCCTGCGCAAGAATTCCTTCTCCCTGGTGGGTCCGCTCGCGGAAGACGTCCTCGAAGAAATGCACGCCGACATTCTTTTCCTCGGCGTGGACGGCTTCGACGTCGAGACCGGCATCACCACGCCGAACTTCCTCGAGTCCCGCGTGAACCGCGCGATGGTCAAGGCCTCGCGCCGCATCGTGGTAGTCTGCGACTCGACGAAATTCAACCGCCGCAGCCTCTCGCGGATCATCCCCACCGCGGCCGTTCACTGCGTCATCACCGACAAGAACCTGCCTCGCGAGGCGGAGGAGGCGCTTCGCAACCAGAACATCGAGGTGATCCTGGTCTAGGGCCCCATGGCATCCACAAAAAGCAACGAAGATCGCGACAAATTTGTTGACCTGGTGACCGCCACAGCCGAGGTAACGCTGCCGCTCGGAGAATTTCACCCCAAGTCGATGCTGGTCACGGCCGAAAGCCACATCGAGCGCGCGCGCTTCCCCGTCATCGACTACCACAATCATCTCGACTCCGTGGAGCCCGACGATGCGCTGCGCGTAATGGACGCCTGCGGCGTGGAAAAGATCGTCAATATCACCATGAAGACCGGCGACGCGGCCCTGCGCATGATCGACAAATTCGCCGCCGCCGATCCGCAGCGCTTTGCCGCCATTGGCTGGATGGACTGGTCCGATGTCGCCCAACCCGGCTTCGTCAAGCGCACCTGCACGCGTTTGGAGCAGCTCGCGAAGCGCGGCGCGGTCGGCATCAAGTTCTGGAAGGACCTCGGCCTCAGCGTCCGTGACGCGAGTGGCGCGCTGCTGCGCATCGACGACGACCGCCTTGCCCCAATCTTCGACAAGGCCGCCGAACTGGGCCTCCCCGTCATGTTTCACACCGCCGACCCCGACGCCTTCTTCCTCCCCGTCGATGCCCGCAACGAGCGCTATGAAGAGTTGGCCGCGCATCCTGACTGGGGCTTCTGCGGCTCGCAATATTCCAAGCGCGAGCTGCTCGACCAGCGCGACCGCGTGATCGCCCGCCATCCGCAGACCACCTTCGTCGCCGCCCATGTGGCCGAAAGCGGCGAGAATCTGGCCCGCGTGGAAAAGCTGCTGGAGACCTGTCCCAACGTCTCAGTGGACATCAGCGCGCGTGCCTCCGAACTGGGCCGGCAACCCTACTCCGCGCGCCGTTTCTTCCTCCACTTTGCCGATCGCATCCTCTTTGGCACGGACCTGCTCCCGGAGGAATCGATGTACCGGCTCTACTTCCGCTTTCTCGAAACCGCCGACGAATACTTCGACTATCCCTCGCACGCTTCGCGCCAGGGCCGCTGGAATATCTACGGACTGCACCTGCCCGATGAGATTCTGCGGAAGGTGTATCGTGAAAATGCGCTGCGACTGCTGGCCGGCAAGCCTGCCATCGCGGACAATACGGCTGAACCGCCGCAATCCGCGGCACCTGCAGGCTCATGAACAGTTCTCCGGCACGTGTGGTGCGCTATCGCCGTCTTCTGCTCGCCTTTTCCGGGCTGGGCGGCCTGCTCTATGGAGCGGACATCGGCATCATTGCAGCGGCTCTGCTCTATCTCAGCCACACCATCGATCTCACCATCGCGCAGACCTCGCTGGTGGTGGCCGCGGTGCTCGGCGGCAGCATGTTCTCCTCGCTGGCCGCCGGCATGATGGCCGACTGGCTCGGCCGCCGCAAAATGACCATCGTCAGCGGCGCCATGTTCATCGTCAGCATCGTCATGATCGTGCTCTCGCACGGCTTCACCGGGCTCTTCCTGGGACGCCTGCTGCAGGGCATGAGCGGCGGCGTCATCGCCGTGGTGGTGCCTTTGTATCTGGCGGAGTGCCTTCCCGCCAACGAGCGCGGACGAGGAACCGGATTCTTCCAGTTCATGCTCACCTTCGGCATCGTGCTCGCGGCTCTCATCGGCTTTCTCTACACCCGCCAGGCCGAAACCGTCATCGCGCACGCCGCCGGCAATGCCCTTCTGGTGCGGGCCGCTCAGAACCATGCGTGGCGCGGCATGTTCCTCACCGTCATCTATCCCGGCATTCTGTTTTTCATCTCCTGCTTCTTCCTCAGCGAGACGCCCCGCTGGCTCTTTCGCAAAGGCCGCTTCGCCGAGGCGCGCACCGCACTCCTGCGCGGACTGCCCGAGCAGGAAGCCGACGTCGTCTGGCAGGAGATGGAAGATGTCGCCCGCGAGCAGAAAGTCGCCGCCGACACCGGCGCGCACGACTCGCTCTGGCGCCGCAAATACGTTGTGCCCTTTGTGCTCGCCTGCATTGTTCTGGCGCTCACGCAAACCACCGGCATCAATTCCGTCCTCAGTTTCCTCGTCATCATCCTGCGCCAGGCCGGCATGAGCGCCCGCCACGCCACCCAGGGCGACGTGGTGGTGAAGGTCCTGAATTCCGTCATGACCCTGGTCGCCGTCGCCCTCGTCGATCGCCGCGGACGGCGCTTCCTCCTGCGCATCGGCACCGGCGGCGTGGTCATCGCGCTCCTCGCGGCCGGCCTCATCTTCTACAACATTGAAACCGCCAGCTCCAATGTGCGCGCTGCCCTGCAGTCGGCCGTCAGCGGCAATCGGCTTACCCTCCCGCTCAGCAGCGCGTCGCTGCCCCCCGAGACTCCTGGACGCCCCACCACCCTCACCGTGGTCTACTCCTATGGCGACGGCGAACACATGGACACCGTCCTCAGCGATACCCCGGATCCGGTGGTCCGCATCGCCCCCGAGGCGAACGAAGCCGGTGCGCCCCTCGTCATCCGCCGCGCCAGCTATGGGCTGATCCCGCGATCGGACATCGGCTGGGCCGTGGCCGGCTGCCTGGCCCTGTTCATCCTGGGCTACGCCTTCGGCCCCGGCGTCGTGGTCTGGCTCATACTCTCCGAGTTGATGCCCACCCGCATCCGCTCCACCGGCATGGGCATCGCCATGCTCATCAATCAGGGAATCTCCACGGCCATCGCCGCGCTCTTTCTCCCCGTCGTGGGTACCTACGGCTACTACGCCATGTTCTTTTTCTGGGCGGGAAGCACCCTGCTCTACTTCCTCACCGCCACGTTCCTGTTGCCGGAGACGAAGGGCCGCACGCTCGAAGAGATCGAGAAGTATTTTGAGGGGCACGGCCAGCAGACCGCTGTCGCCGGCGGTGGATCGCTCTCCTGAGTCCGAGAAAAAGGGATACCCGAACCCCCTCCCCCTGGATATAACGTTGTTCGATCGGATTTCTTTGGCGGATGGGTGGCCGATTCCGCGTCGAGGAGGCGTGCGGTGCTGATGAAAACCAACGGAATTCTTCTGAGCCTCTTGCTGTGCGGAGCGTCCGCGGCGGCGCAGTCGGAGCCTGCGGTGCTGACCATTCATGCCGATCAGACGGCTTCCCAGGTGAGCCCCACTCTCTATGGCCTCATGACCGAGGAAATCAACCACTCCTACGAAGGCGGCCTCTACGCGGAGATGGTCAGCAACAATACCTTTCACGCCGACTGGTCCGGCGTGCTGGACTGGTACCTGCTGGAGACCGGCAACTCCGCCGCAAAAATGTCGATCGATAAGGCCGCGGGGCCAAGCCAGGCGCTGAGCTATAGCTTGCGCCTCGATGTAACCGCAGCCAGCGAGTCCGGCCAGGCCGGCGTGCTCAACACCGGCTACTGGGGCATGGGCCTGCACCCGAACACCCCCTATCAGGGCTCCTTCTACGCGAAAGAAGACTCGGAAGCCGCAGGCCCCGTCACCGTGCGCCTGATCGCCAATGAATCCGGCAAGGTCCTGGCCAGCGCCGTCGTTTCCGGCATCGGCCCAGACTGGGCCCGTCACGCCTTCACCCTGAAAACCGGCGCAATCGAGCCCTCCGTTGCCAATCATCTGGAGATCACCGTCGCGCATCCTGGAACGCTGTGGCTCAACCTGGTCACGCTTTTTCCGCCCACGTATCGTGACCAGCCCAACGGCGATCGCATCGATCTCATGGAGAAGCTGGCCGCCATGCATCCGGCGTTCCTGCGCTTTCCCGGCGGCAATTATCTCGAAGGCAATCACCTGGCCGACTGGTACGACTGGAAAAAAACCATTGGCCCGCTCGTCGATCGCCCCGGCCATCCCAGCCCCTGGGGCTACTGGTCCACCGACGACTTCGGCTTCCTCGAATTTCTGGAGTGGTGCGAGGATCTGCACATGCGCCCGCTGCTCGCGGTGTACGCGGGCTATTCGCTGAACCATGAGCACATCGCGCCCGGCCCCGATCTCGAGCCCTATGTGCAGAGCGCGCTCGACGAAATCGAATACGTCACCGGCGGCCCCGATACGAAATGGGGTGCCGAGCGCGCCAAAGATGGCCACCCCGCGCCCTTCCACCTCACCTATGTCGAGATCGGCAACGAAGACTGGTTCGACACCTCCGGCAGTTACGATGCCCGCTACGCGCAGTTCTACAAAGCCATCAAGGCGAAATATCCTGACCTGCAGCTCATCGCGACCACGCCCGTCAAGGGCATCCGTCCCGATGTAATCGACGACCACTACTACCTTCGCGCAACGCAGTTCTTCGCCGACGCCACGCATTACGACAAAACCGATCGCAGCGGTCCAAAAATCTTCGTTGGTGAATGGGCGACGCGCGAAGGCACCCCCACCCCGAACATGGGCGCGGCTCTCGGCGATGCCGCCTGGATGACCGGCCTCGAGCGCAACAGCGACATCGTCGTCATGGCCTCCTATGCGCCCCTGCTCACCAACGTCAGCCGCTCCGCTGGTGCCATGCAGTGGGACACGGACCTCATCGGTTACGACGCGCTCGACAGCTATGGATCGCCCAGCTACTACGCCCAGGTGATGTTCTCGAAATATCTCGGGCAGGAGATGCCCAAATCGGCGCTCGAGGGAGCCGGGCCCCGCTTCTTCTACTCCGTCACCAAGGACGACTCAAAAAAGCAGCTCTACCTGAAGCTGGTCAACGCCACCTCCGACGCGCCGCAAATCGACATTCACGTGGACGGCGCAACCCTCGCCGCGCACGGGCGCCAGGTGGTCCTGAGCGCAAAGGACACCCAGGCCACCAACACCCTCGAGCAGCCGACCAACATCGTTCCCGCGGAAACGGCGCTGGCGACGTCCGGCGCCACGCTGCATCACTGGATGCCGCCCTTCTCCATCGAAGTCCTGGTCCTGAATCTGCACTGAGGAACCATCATGGCCATCGTTGCAGGAGTCGATTTCGGAACCCTGAGCGTCCGCGTCTCCATTCTCGACAGCGAGCGCGGCCGCCTCGGTACCGCTGTCCACGAATACCCTCTGCATCGCAAACGCGATGATCCCGACTACGCCACCCAGGCGCACGCCGACCAGATGACGGCCCTGGCTGCGGCGACCCAGGCCGCCATCCGCAACGCCGGCATTCGCGGCGACGAGGTCCAGGCCATCGCCCTCGATACCACCGGCTCCAGCGTCGTCCCCGTTGACGCCCACCTGCAGCCGCTCGGCGACTACTACCTCTGGTGCGATCATCGCGCCAAATCGGAGGCGCGGCAGATCACCGCCCTCGCCCACCAGCAGCGCCTCGAAGCCATCGAATGGTGCGGCGGCGTCTACTCGCATGAGTGGGGCTTCGCCAAGCTGCTGCACTGGCTCCGCCACAATCCCGACCAGCGCGCGCACTTCGCCTCCGCCTTCGAGCACTGCGACATGGTCGCGGCCACGCTGTGCGGGATCACGGATCCCAGGCAGGTGAAGCGCAGCGTCTGTGCGATGGGCCACAAATGGATGTGGAATCCCCAATGGGGCGGACTGCCGTCCCAGGCATTCCTCTCCAGCGTCGATCCGCTGTTCGACGGCGTCCGCGACAAGCTCGCCGGCGAATACCGGACCTCCGACCACCTCGCCGGTCATCTCTCACCCCAGTGGGCCGAACAGCTCGGCCTCCCCGCGGGCATTCCCATCCCCGTCGGCGCGTTTGACGCCCACTGGGACGCCCTCGGCGCCGGCTGTCGCGAAGGCGACGTGGTCAACGTCGTCGGCACCTCCACCTGCATCATCGCCATGGCCAAAGAAACGCGCCTCATCCCCGGCGTCTGTGGAGTGGTCCCCGGCAGCGTGCATCCGCAGTACACCGGCATCGAAGCCGGCCTCTCCGCCACCGGCGACATCTTCGACGCCATCGCCAAACGCGCCGCCACGAAGGTCGGTGCGCTCTCCCAGGGTCTCGAAGCGTATCGTGCCGGCCAAACCGGGCTGCTCCGTCTCTCCTGGGACAACGGCGACCGCACCGTCCTCGTCAACTCTGAGCTCGGCGGCATCACTCTGGGCTGGAACCTCATCCACACCGCGCAGGACGAGCTCTTTGCCGCCATCGAAGGCACTGCCTTCCACACCCGCATCATCCTCGAGCGCATGGCCGAGTACGGCGTGCCGGTCCACCGCGTCATCAATGCCGGCGGCATCCCGCAGAACAATCCCGTGCTCAATCAGGTCTACGCCGACGTCCTCGGCAAGCCGGTCCTCGTTCCCGCGGAGATCCCCACCAGCCTCGGCTCCGGTATCTTCGCCATGCTCGCGGCCGGCGCCTTCCACACCATCGAAGCCGCCCAGGCGAAGCTCTGCCCGTCCTTCCGCACCTTCACGCCCAACCCCGCCGCCGTCGCCACCAGCGATCGCCTCTACCAGCTCTACCGCAAGGCCTACTTTGCCCTGGGCACCCGCAACGCCGGAGCCACGCCGCTGGGCGAGATCCTCCCCGACCTGCGGAAGATTGCCGAAGAAGTCCGCGCGCAGAGCTAATGTCCTCTTGTCCCGGAGGTTCGCTAAAGAATCATCCGTGGCCATGTAGCAGCGCAGGCATTCGATGAAATAACGAAAACCGGGCCTCAGCCTCTGATCTGCTCCGAAGCTGCCGCCGGGACCGCCTGCCCCGCGCGGCCGGCCAGCCCCCACAGCTCCACATATGCCACGACGCGCGCCACCTGGAAGAAGTCCGACGCCAGCATGTACAGCACCGTCACCACCGCCCACCACGCATACAGCGAATTGCCCTGCACCTGCGCCTCAAACGGCAATGGCACCGCGGAGAACACCATCGCCAGCACAATCAGCGCCAGCTTCACGATGCCCATCACCAGATTGATCTCCACCAGCTTCCCGGTCAGCGGCCCCAGCCGCACGCTCCGCGCGAGACTGCCCCCCACGCCGCGCCCCTCGAGCACTGTCAACAGCGGCGCAATCGAAAACACCCAGCTCAGCAGCGCCCACACCGTGAACATCCCCAGCGAAACCACGATCACCAGCGCGCAGTACTCCACCAGATTCGGCTCACTCGCCACGCCCGCCTGGGCCGGCACATCGCTCAGGCTCACGCTTGCCGACCACCGGATCAGCGCAAACCACGCCACGAAGCTCCCCACCAGCGCCACCATGCGCAGCAGCTGCAGGGCAATCATCGCCGCCGGCTTCCACGGCAGCTCCGGCTTATACCGCCGCAGCACCGCGTTCCGGCCCAGGCCGCCTGCCACCGCCGCCAGCGCAATCCCCGACGGCAGCAGCCACTCCACCGCATGCAGCACCGGCCCGCGCAGCACGGCGACGGCCGCCGCGATCTGCATCGCCCCCTGCATCGGATCCAGGAGTGAGAAATCGAAGACGCCCGTCGCCCGCACCCGCGCCGCCGTCTCCAGCCAGATGTGCCACCCGGCCCAGCCCAGCCCCGCCATCAGCGGAATCCCGAACGCCCACCGCCACAGCAGCTCCAGCCCCAGCAGCGACGGCCGCCGCCAGCACATCGCCAGAATCTGCACGAACGACTGCGTCCCGCGCGCATCCCGCTGCCCCGTGGACATCACCACCGCGCCCTTCGTCGTTGCCGCTGCCGCCCGAACCGTCAAGACGCTCCCTGCTTCACCACAATGTTGATCAGCTTTCGCGGCACCACGATGATGCGCACCATCTCCTTGCCCGCGATGAAGGCAACGATCTTCTCATCCTTCAACGCCGCGTCTCGCACCGTCTCCTCATTCGCCTCGGCATCCACGCGCACCACCGACCGCAGCTTCCCGTTGATTTGTACGGGAACCTCGATCTGCTCCTCGCGCGCCAGCGCCTCATCGAACTTCGGCCACGGCGCCCGCAGCAGATTCTCCTCTTCTCCAATCTGTTCCCACAGCTCAAACGCCAGATACGGCGCAAACGGCGCCAGCAGCAGCGTCAGCGTGCGCAGCACCTCGGCCAGCACCGCATCCGGAACCTCGCCCGCCGCAATCGCCGGCTCTGCCGCCGTCAGCGTGTTCACCAGCTCCATGATCGCCGCAATGCAGGTGTTGAAATGCCACCGTCCCGCAAAGTCCTCGGTAATCTTCCGGATCGTCTGGTGCAGCTTGCGCAGGATGAGCTGCGCGCTCGGCGAAAGCTCCGCGCCCCGCGAATCCTTATTTTTTGCCCGCTCCCCATGCTTCAGGGCAAATCGCCACACCCGCCCCAGGAAGCGGCTCACCCCCGCTACCCCATCCTCCTGCCAGTCCAGATCGCGATCCGGCGGCGCCGCAAACAGCGAGTACATGCGCGTCGCATCCGCGCCAAAGCGCTCCACCATCTCGTCCGGCGACACCACGTTGCCCTTCGATTTCGACATCTTCGCGCCGTTGCGGATCACCATCCCCTGCGTGAACAGCCGCGACACCGGCTCGTCGTTCTTCACCAGCCCCAGATCGCGCATCACCTTCGTCCAGAAGCGCGAATAGATCAGGTGCAGGATGGCGTGTTCCACCCCGCCGATGTACTGGTCGATGGGGAACCAATACGCCACCGTGCTTGTATCGAATGGCGCTTTGTCGTTCCGCGCATCCGTGTACCGGTAGAAATACCAGGAAGAATCGACGAACGTGTCCATGGTGTCCGTCTCGCGCAGCGCCTTCCCTCCGCATTTAGGACACGTTGTGTTGACAAATTCCGGCACCCTCGCCAGCGGCGACCCGCCCTGCTGTGTAATCGCGATGTTATCCGGCAGCAGCACCGGCAGCTGGTCGTCCGGCACCGGCACAATTCCGTCGTTCGGGCAGTAGACCATCGGTATCGGCGTGCCCCAGTAGCGCTGCCGGCTGACCCCCCAGTCCTTCAGCCGATACGTAACCGTCGCCTTGCCAAATTGATGCTCCTCGGCATACGCCGCCATCTTCTGCTGCGCTTCCACGCAGCCCAGCGTGCTGAACTCTCCCGAATTGATCAGCAGGCTGTCTTCCGAAGTAAACGGCAGCAGCGCCTGCACTTCACCCTCCGCGGGAGCATCACCCGTCCGCCGCGGCAGCACCACCACCCGCATCTCCAGACCGTACTTCTTCGCGAATTCGTAGTCTCGCGCATCGTGCGCCGGGACTGACATAATCGCGCCCGTCCCGTAATCCAGCAGGATGTAATTCCCCACCCACACCGGCAGCCGCTCGCCGCTGAAGGGGTTGATGGCGTAGTGGCCCGTGAACGCGCCATGCTTCTCGATGCCGCCTACGTTCCCTGCTTCCCGCGCCTTCTTCTGCTGCTCCAGCAGCGCGGCCACCGCATCCGACAGCGCCGCATCCGCGGCCGCCATCTCCTTCACCAGCGGATGCTCCGGCGCCAGCTGCACGCTCGTCGCCCCATAGATCGTGTCGATCCGTGTCGTGAACACGGCAATCTTCTCTCCCGTCCCGCGCACGCCCTCCCGCGCCGGCAACAGGGCCGTCCCCGCCCGGTGCGCCTTTTCCTCGTCCTCGCCGACCGTCCCCGCATCCTCCAGCTCAAACTCCACCTGCGCGCCTTCGCTCCGGCCAATCCAGTTCCGCTGCATGGTGCGGACCTTCTCCGGCCAGCCCTCCAGCTTGCTCAGATCGTCCAGCAGCTCCTGCGCGTAGTTCGTGATCCGCAGGAACCACTGCTCCAGGTCTCTCTGCTCGACGATCTGCTCCTCGTGCCGCCAGCAGCAGCCGTTCACCACCTGCTCGTTGGCCAGCACCGTCGCGCACTGCGGACACCAGTTCACCTTGCTCTTCTTCCGATAAGCCAGGCCGCGCTCGAACATCCGCAGAAAGAACCACTGGTTCCAGCGGTAGTAATCCGGCAGGCAGGTCGTCACTTCGTTGCGCCAGTCGTAGCTCAGCCCCAGCCGGTTCATCTGCCGCTTCATCGCGGCAATGTTGGCCAGCGTCCACTCCCGCGGCGGCGTGTTGTTTTTGAGCGCAGCATTTTCCGCTGGCAGCCCAAACGCATCCCACCCCATCGGGTGCAACACGTTGTAGCCCTGCATCCACATGTAGCGCGCCAGCGCGTCGCCAATGGAGTAGTTCCGCACATGTCCCATGTGCAGCTGCCCCGAGGGATACGGCAACATCTCCAGCACGTAATACTTTGGCTTGGGCGACGACGCCGGTTCGGCGGCATACAGCTCCGGCTGCTCGGCCCACCGCCCCTGCCATTTGGCCTCAATTGCGGCAGGCGTGTAGCGGACCTCGAAAGAAGAAGCTTCCCCGGTGGCCGCCTGTCCGGCGGCTTCTGGTTCTTGTTGTGTCGGCATAAACGGACTCAGCTTCGATTGTAAATTGACGCGCCAGACCCGAATCCGGCTCAGCCGTCGTGGATTCTATTCCCTGCTCCCCTGCGTGGACTCGTCCCCCTGGACGAGTCCACGCAACGTCCCCACATTCCGCGCCTCATCCCCGTCCTCATCCACCGGCGTCTCCGCAATAAACGCGCAGTGCGCGAACCGCTCATCCCGCAGCAGCCGCCGAAACGGCTCCAGTCCCATCGTTCCCTGGCCGATATGCTGGTGCCGGTCCAGTTTCGACCCGCGCGCAGCCTTCGCGTCGTTCATATGCCACACCCGCACCGTTTCAAAGCCGATCGTCGTCCCGATCAGCTCCACCGTCTCCTCATACCCCGCTGCCGTCACCAGGTCGTAGCCCGCCACGTGGCAATGGCACGTGTCCAGGCACGCCCCCACCGGCGCCACCGTCTTTAGCCGCTCCACCAGCTCCGCCACCTGCTCGAAGCTCCCACCCAGCGAAAACTCCGACCCCGCCGTGTTCTCAATCAGAATCCGAAAATCGCACTGATCCAGCGCAACCCCGTCCACCGCAACCCCGTCCACCGCGCGCGCAATCCCCTCCGCCGCCAGCGCCAACCCCTCCGAACGGGTCAGCCCCTTCCACGATCCAGGATGCAGCACCAGATACTCCGCCCCCAGCGCCAGCGCCCGCTCCACCTCACCCCGAAACGCCGCCACCGACTTCTCCCGAAACAGCGCCGTCTGGCTGCACAAATTCACCAGGTAGCTGGTGTGAATCACCAGCGGAAAGCAGTCATACGCCTGCCGCAGCCGCCGCATCTGCTCGCAGTGGCTCGCCTCCAGCCGCTGCGCCTTCCACATGCGCGGGCTCGACGAAAAAATCTGAAACGTATTGGCGCCAATCGCGTGCGCCCGCTCCGCCGCCCGAAACACTCCACCCGACGTCGATAAATGAATTCCAATTCGCTTCTTCGCCACGGATTAGAGTTTAGAGGTTAGAGTTTAGGCGGCCCGACTTTGGTGCAGGTATGTGCCGGAAAGTGTGGCGCGGGATTGGAGTTTCGATTCGCGGCATCGCTATCGGCTACCGGCCAAACTCTAAACTCCAAACTCTAGCCCTCCACTCTGGCCCCTGATCCCTATACCCTGTTCCTGGACCTCTCCCGTGCCCGACCTCGCCGCCGACGCCCCAACCCCGCTCATGCGCCAGTACCTGGCCGCCAAACGCCAGCACCCCGACGCCCTGCTCTTCTTCCGCCTCGGCGACTTCTACGAGCTCTTCTTCGACGACGCTAAAACCGCCTCCCGCGAGCTCCAGCTCACCCTCACCGCCCGCGACAAGGAGCGCCACACCCCCATGTGCGGCGTCCCCTGGCACGCCGCGGACAACTACATCGCCCGCCTCCTCCGCCTGGGCTACCGCGTCGCCATCTGCGAGCAGATGGAAGACCCAAAGCTGACCAAAACGATCGTCCGCCGCGAAGTCACCCGCGTCCTCACTCCCGGCACCGCCCTCGATCCCGCTCTCTCGGCCGAGCAATCCAACTACCTCGCCGCCATTCACGTCACCGAAGCCGCCGCCGGCCTCGCCCTCCTCGACCTCTCCACCGGCGACTTCCGTGCCACCGAATTTTCGGGCCCAGGCTCAACCGCCCAGGTCCTCGACGAGCTCCTCCGCCTCGCCCCCACCGAGCTGCTCTTCCCCGCCACGACGGGCCCCCTCGGCCCCCAAGCCGACGCCGCCACGCTCGAGCCCCTCCTCACCCAGATCAAAACCCGCACCCCCATTGACGACTGGGTCTTCTCCTCCGACTTCGCCCTGCCCCTCCTCGAGCGCCAGCTCGGCAGCCAGTCTCTCGAAGGCTTCGGCCTCTCTGGCCACCCCGCCGCCGCCATCGCCGCCGGCGCCATCGTCCACTACGTCCGCAGCACCCAGCAGTCCGACGTCTCCCACGTCGACTCCCTCCGCTTCTACGGTCGCGCCGAGCACCTCCACCTCGACCAGGTCACCGCCCGCAACCTCGAGCTCGTCGAGCCCCTCTTCGCCCAGTCCGGCCCCGACACCACCCTCTTCCGCACCATGGACGCCGCCTGCACCCCCATGGGCAAGCGCCTCCTCCGCGCCACCCTTCTGCGGCCAATGATCGATCCCACCGCGATCGAAGCCCGTTACGCCGCCGTCGACGCCGCCCGCCACGACCTCATCCGCCGCGAAGAGCTCCGCCGCTCGCTGTCCGGCATCCTCGACCTCGACCGACTCCTCGCCCGCATCTCCCTCGACAGCGCCGGCCCCCGCGACCTCCTCGCCCTCGCCGCCTCTCTCCACCATCTCCCCGCCGTCCGTCAGTCCACCTCCCGCCTCGCGGAAGAAAAAAAAGATTGTCATCCTGAAGCCGCGTCAGCGGCCGAAGGACCTTGTGTTTCGCCCGACGCGCCGGCCGCCTCTGTTCCCTGTGCCCTGCGCCCTGTGCCCTCGCCCTTCTGGTTCACCGCCTCCACCCTCGACCCCCTCGACGACCTCCAGTCCACCATCACCGCCACCCTCGTCCCGGACCCGCCCCTCGCCCTCGCCGAAGGCGGCGTCATCGCCCCCGGCATCGACCCTGAGCTCGACGACCTACGCTCCATCGGCTCCTCCGGCCGCGCCTCCATCGCCGCCATCGAGGACCGCGAGCGCCGCCGCACCGGCATCGGCTCCCTCAAAGTCCGCTTCAACTCGGTCTTCGGCTACTACATCGAGATCACCAAATCCAACCTCGCCAGCGTTCCCGCCGACTATGAACGCAAGCAGACCCTCGTCAATGCCGAGCGCTTTACCACCCCCGAGCTCAAGGACTACGAAACCAAGGTCCTCACCGCCCAGGAGCGCTCGGTTGAGATCGAAAAGCGTCTCTTCGCCGCCCTTCGCCGGCGCATCGTCGAAAACGCCTCCCGCATCCGCCGCACCAGCGCCGCCGTCGCGGAAATCGATCTCGTCGCCAACTTCGCCCACCTCGCCGGCCTGCGGAACTACACCCGCCCCCGCATCGAGACCGCTCCCCTCCTCGAAATTGCCGGCGGCCGCCATCCCGTCATCGAGCGCCTCATGGACGAGTCCGGCGACACCCGCTTCGTCCCCAACGACCTCTACCTCGACGCCAGCGAGAACACCTCCGCCGCCAACCTCCTCCTCATCACCGGCCCCAACATGGGCGGCAAGTCCACCTGGCTCCGCCAGGCCGCCCTGCTCGTCATCCTCGCCCAGTCCGGCAGCTTCGTGCCCGCCGACCGCATGACCTACGGCCTGGTCGATCGCGTCTACACCCGCATCGGCGCCAGCGACAACCTCGCCCGCGGCCGCTCCACCTTTATGGTGGAAATGACCGAGACCGCCACCATCCTCAACACCGCCACCCCCCGCTCCCTCATCCTCCTCGACGAGATGGGCCGCGGCACCTCCACCTTCGACGGCCTCGCCCTCGCCTGGGCCACGCTGGAGCACCTGCAGCGCTCCATCGGCGCCCGCACCCTCTTCGCGACGCATTACCACGAGCTCACCCTCCTCGCCGACGAGTTCCCCCGCCTCAAAAACCTGCATGTCTCTGTCCGGGAAAGCCCCCAGGGCATCGTCTTTTTGCATCGCATAGAAGAGGGCGCTGCAAGTCGTAGTTATGGAATTGACGTGGCTCGTCTGGCCGGTCTGCCTCCGGCGGTTATCCAGCGGGCCCGCCAGGTGCTCAAGCTGCATGAGCGTTCGGAGCGGCAAAATGTCGCCGTCGAAACCGAACCCTCCCTGCAACTCACCATGTTTACGCCGCTCTCGCAACGTATCCTTGATCGACTGGGGGAGATGGATGTCAACAGCCTTACGCCCTTGCAGGCGCTGAACCTTCTTGAAGAGCTGAAAGCGGAAATCCGGGGATAGGAACGAACCCGCTCACGATCCATCCACGTTTTGGGACGAACCCATGAGCCCCCAACGCCGAGACACCGCCCCGCCCTCCCAATCCGCCGCCACCCCACGCCGCAGCCGCGCTTTCATGCCGCGTCGCCGCAGCGTCGACCTCGCCGAGCAGGCCGGGCAGACCCTCATCGTCGGCCTCGACGGCCCGTCTCTCTCGGAAGCCGAGCGCTCCTGGCTCCAGCACATCCGCCCCGGCGGCCTCATCCTCTTCCGCCGCAATATCGAGGAAGCCGCCCAGACCGGCGCCCTCCTCCGCCAGGCCGACCGCCTCGGCACCACCCCCCTCTTCCGCTGTGTCGATGAGGAAGGCGGCCGGGTCGATCGCTTCCGCGACCTCATCGCCCCCCTGCCCTCGGCCGCCGCCGTCTTCGCTACCGGCAAGCGCCAGCTCTACCGCCAGCATGGATGGCTCGTCGCCCGCGAAGCCCGCGCCCTCGGCTTCAATACCGTCCTCGCCCCCGTCCTCGATCTGGCCCTCCCGGAATCCGCCGCCGTCCTCGACTCCCGCGCCGTCGCCCCCGAGCCCTGGCGCGTCATCGATTACGCCCGCACCTTCCTCGCCGGCCTTCGCATGGAAGAGATCCTCGCCTGCGGCAAACACTTTCCCGGCCTCGGCGGCGGCGCCGTCGACTCGCATCAGTCCATGCCCGTCATCCATCGCCAGACCCGCCTCATGTGGCGCACCGATCTCGCTCCCTGGCTCGCCGTCGGCCCCCGTCTGCCCTTTGCCATGGTGGCCCATGCCTCTTACCCGTGGCCCGGCCGCGATTCCGTCCCCGCCACCGTCTCCCGCTACTGGGTCACCAACGTCCTCCGCCGTCAGATCCGCTTCAAAGGCATCATCCTCTCCGACGATATGGAGATGGGCGGCATCCTCTCCCAAATGCCCATCGAAGACGCCGTCGTCCAGGCTCTCCTCGCCGGCGTTCAGATGGTCGAGATCTGCCGCGACCCCGCTCTCGTTCAACGCGCCTACGAGGCCATCGTCCGCGAAGCCGAACGCTCCCGCGCCTTCCGCAACGTGGTCGCCTCCGCCTGGCGCAAAATCTATCGCTCCAAGAAGCGCTGGCTCCAGCCCACCCGCCGCCAAAGCCCCACCGAAGCCCGCCTCCACCGCCTGCGCGACGACCTCCGCCAGTTCGCGCAAACCGTCGGCGAAGCCCCCGTTCACTCCGCCGACCCCGAACGCTGGCAAGGCCTCGGCCCCTCCTCCTGAACGGACATATCTCCCGCCTGTCGCTCTGCGCTCTCTGTGTCCTCTGTGGTGAAAGCATTCCTCCACTGGCCAGGAACGACCGGAGAGTGGAAACTCAGGACTGCCTGTAAACTGCTGTGCAGAGAATGCCCCCGTCACCGATGATCGTCGCCGGCATCATGAGCGGCACCTCCGCCGACGCCATCGATGTCGCCCTCGTGAAAATCAAAACGGGTGCCCCAGGCAAGCCCTCGTTTGGCTTGAGCGGGCGGGATCAGCCCCCAAAACTAACCCTCCTCGCCCACCGCGCCTTCCCCTTCCCCAATCCCCTCCGTCAGGCCATTCTTACCGCCATGGCCGGACAATCCGACGCCGCCAACACCACGACCGCCGAGCTCGCCCGCCTGAACTGGCGTCTCGGCCTCGCCTACGCCGAAGCCCTCCAGGCCACCATCCGCGATACGAACGTCACGCCGGCGCTGATCGGATGCCACGGCCAGACCGTCTACCATCAGGGCGCACCCACCCTCTATGCCGGACGCCGCTTCGCCTGCACCTGGCAGCTGGGCGAGCCAGCGCTCCTGGCCGCAGCCACCGGTATCCCCGTCGTCGCCAACTTCCGCCCCGCCGACATGGCCGCCGGCGGACAGGGCGCGCCCCTCGTCCCCCTCCTCGACTACGTCTGTTTCGCCCACGCGCGCCGCGGGCGAATTCTTCAAAATATCGGTGGGATTGGGAACCTCACCGCCATCCCCGCCGGCGCACCGCTCGAACAGGTCATCGCTTTCGATACCGGCCCCGGCAACATGATCATCGACGCCCTCATGCAGCGGCTCTTTGCCAAGCCCTACGACCGCAACGGCCGCATCGCCGCCCGCGGCTCCATCCTCGATCCCGTCCTGCGGACGGCGCTAAAAGAAAAATTCTTCCATCAGAACCCGCCCAAATCCGCCGGCCGCGAGCAATTCGGCGCCGCGTACGCCGAAAAATTCCTCACCGCCTGCCGCCGCCACAGCAAGCGCCCCGAAGACGCCATCGCCACAGCCACCGCGTTAACGGTAGAGTCGATTGTCGAAGCCGTCCGGCGCTGGGCCCGCCCTCACATCGACGCCCAGGGAAAATCCATCCCCATCGACTTCATTGCCGCCGGCGGAGGCACCCGCAACGCCTTCCTCTGCTCCGCGCTCCGCGACAGGCTCGCGACTCTCGGCTGCACCTTCACCACCACCGACGCCCTCGCCCTGCCTTCCGAAGCCAAAGAAGCCGCCGCCTTCGCCCTCTTAGCCTGGCAAACGTGGCACCACCGCCCCGGCAACGTCCCCTCCGCCACAGGCGCCACCCGCCCCGCTATTCTGGGATCAGTCACCTATGTATAGATTTCACTCCGCCGTTTTGAAAGGGCACGGCTTCAGCCGTGCCGCAAGGACGCGCTGAATGAACCGGGCTTCAGCCCCTGAGGGAAGGTCCGCCACCCCCACCCTCCGAGCGCATCGTCGCTTTCCGATCCGCTCTCCGCTCTCCGCTCTCCGCTTCCTTTTGCTCCTCTGTGCCCTGTGCTCTGCGCTCTGCCTCACCGGCTGCGCCGGAAAGCCCAATTCCAACACCGTCACCATGCTCATCGAGTCGAGCCCCGCCAACCTCGACCCCCGCATCGGCACCGACGCTCAGGCCGAACACATTGACTCCCTCCTCTTCGACGCGCTCCTCCACCGCGACGAGCACTTCGGCCTCCAGCCCCTCCTCGCCACAAAATGGGAGAGCCCCAACCCCCTCACCTGGGTCTTCCACCTTCGCACCGGCGTGCATTTCCACGACGGCCGCCCGCTCACCGCCCGCGACGTCAAGTGGACCATCGACTCGATTTTGAATGGAACGGTCATCTCCGTGAAGGCCGGCTCCTACACGGCCCTCGCCTCCGTCGAAGCCCCCGACCCCGCCACCGTCGTCTTCCACCTCAAGCGCCCCGACCCGTCCCTGCCCTTCAACCTCTGCGACGGCGCCATCGGCATCGTTCCCTACGGCAGCGGACGCGACTTCGCCCAGCACCCCATCGGCAGCGGTCCTTTCACCTTCGTCAGCCAGCAGCTCGATCGCGACGTCGTCCTCCGCCGCAATCCTGCGTACTGGGGACCCGAGCCCAATATCCCCGATCTCCGCTTCGCCGTCGTCCCCGACGCCACCACCCGTGCCCTCGAGCTCGAAAAAGGATCTGCCGACGTCGAGAGCAACGCCCTTCCTGCCGACGTCATCGTGGCCCTCGCCCGCGATCCGCATCTAGCGGTCGACGACGGCCCCGGCACCGTCCTCAACTACATCGTCTTCAACATGCGCGACCCCATCCTGCGCGACGTCCGCGTGCGCACCGCCATCGCTCTCGCGATTAACCGTCCGCTGCTCATCCAGGCGCTCTATCGTGGAGAAGCCCGCATCGCCGAAAGCCTGCTCCCACCCGAGCACTGGGCGTACAACTCCAATACCGAGCAGCAGCCGTACGATCCCGCCCGCGCCAACGCCCTCCTCGACCAGGCCGGCTATCGCCGTGGTTCCGATGGCATCCGCTTCCACATTGGCATGAAGACCTCCAACGACGAGACCGTGCGCCTGATGGCCGTCGCCATCCAGGAACAGCTCGCCCAGGTCGGCATCGCCCTCGACCTGCGCAGCTACGAGTTCGCCACCTATTACGCCGACCTCACCCGTGGCGTCTTCCAGCTCGCTCCCGGCCGCTGGATCGGCGGCAACGAGAATCCTGACATCTTCCGCTACGCGTATGCGAGCGCCAGCTTTCCGCCCCACGGCGCCAACCGCGGCTTCTACGCCAACCCCGAGATGGATCGCCTCATCGCCGATGCCGCCGACACAACCGACCGCCAGCGCCAGATCGCCGATTACAAGCAAATCCAGGCCATCGCCGCCCGCGACCTGCCCAGCCTCGACCTCTGGTACCTCGACTCAGTCATCGTCCACAACAAGAGGCTGGGCAACATCCACCCCAACCCCAGCGGCACCTTTGACTTCCTCCGCACCGCCACCCTCGCCCGCTAACAAAGCCCGGGTGCCCCCATTCAAGCCCGTAGTTGGCTTGAATGGGCAGCCCGAACCCCCGCCCTACTCCCAGCTCCCTACTCCCCGTCCCTCAGGGCTGAAACCCCGCCACCCCAAACTGCCACAGCAGAAAACTCCACTCATCCGCCATGTCCTCTTCGTTCGACACCTTCGTCGACCCGATCCCGTGCCCCGCCTCATAATCCACCCGCAGGATCACCGGCTTCTCGCTCCCCGTCGCCGCCTGCAGCCGCGCCGTCATCTTCCCCGGCTCCCAACTCGCCACCCGCGGATCGTTCCAGCCCGTCGTCAGCAGAATCGCCGGATACTTCACCCCATCCCGCACATGGTGGTACGCGTCCATCGCATACAAGTCCTCAAAGCCGTACTGCGTCTTCACCGTCCCGAACTCAGGAATATTCGGCGGCCCGTTCGGCGTATTCTCCGACCGGATCGCATTCGACACCCCTACCCGAATCAGCGCCGCTGCATACAAATCCGGCCGCTCCGTGATCGTCCGGCCGATCGTAATCCCGCCCGCGCTCGTTCCCGAACCCGCCAGCTTAGCCGACGACGTGTACTTGTGGTCGATCAGATACTCCGCGCACGCAATCGTGTCCCGCCAGGTATTCGGCTTGGTCAGCTTCTCGCCCCACTTGTGCCAGTCTTCCCCATACACGCCGCTGCCCCGGGGATGGCACCACGCATACACCGCGCCCTTCTCCAGCCACGCCAGCAGCGTCGGATCGAAGTTCGGCGGAATCGTGATCCCATACGCTCCATAACTGCGCAGCAGTGCAGGATTCTCCCCGTCCATCTTCAGCCCGCGCTTGTAGACGATGGACAGCGGCACCTCTACGCCATCCCAGCTCTTCACCTTCACTTCTTCGCTCACCACGTCCTGGGGATCGTCGTTCGGACCCAGCGGCTGCAGCTGCGTATCCGTCACCGCCTGCGTCTGCGGATCGTACGCGTCGATCCGCGGCCCCCGCGCCCACGACGTCAGCACCAGCAGCACCCCCGGCACCCGCGGATCGGAGCTGGCTACCCCCACTGTTCCCTCAAACGGCAGCTTTACACTCTCCGCCTGTCCGCCGCCATAAGGAACCCGCTCCAGCAGCCCCACCGTTCCGTCCGTCGACTGCACATACAGCCCATCCGCCGCCGCCGATACTCCCTTCACCACCCGGGTCGTCTCGCTCTCCGGCACCACCACCTCGGCATGCTCCACGTCAGGATGATCCAGGCTCGTCTTCAGAACCTTGAACCGCGGCGCGTCCTTGTGGCTCAGCAGATACAGATCGTCCCCATGCACGTCGAGCCCCGTCACATCGTCGGGCACGTCGCAGACCTTCACCCACGGCGCATCGGCGTTCGTCACCTCGCTCACCGGCGCCTCGTACAGCGTCATCTCGTTCAGCACCCCATGCGCAACCGCCGCCAGCGCCCACTTCGAATCCACAGGCGTCGTCACAAAGGGAATATCCAGCGCCTCCAGCTTCACCCGCGACGACAACCCATACCCCAGCACCGCCACGTCCTTGTCAGGACTCGTCCCCACCACATGCAGATAATCGACGCTCTTCTCTTCCTTATCCGTCTCCGGCTGTCCCGGCTTCAGCTCCTGCATCCGGTTGTAGAAAAACGAGTGATTGTCCGCCCGCCAGCTGGGGTTCCCGAACTGCGCCCGGTCGATCGTCTCCGGAGATTCCTTGCCCGTGTCCACGTCGATAATATGAATCGTCGCGTTTTCCGATCCGCCCGCCGCAATCCCCGCCACCACCAGCTTCCCGTCATTCGACGGCACGTAGTAGCTGATCACGTTGTGCGATCCCTTCGGCGCCGGATACTTATTCGGATCGATCAGCACCCGCTCCTGCCCGTCCAGCCCGTCGCGCACGTACAGCCGCCCCACAATCTCGTTGGCCAGCTCCTTGATGTAGAAATACCGTCCGCCCGGCAGCCGATTCACCGCGCTCACCTTCGCCGGCGTTGACGCATCCAGCTCTTTGATCCGCGCCAGCAGCGCATTCCGTCCCGGAATCTTCGCCAGCTGCGCGCGCGTGTACGCGTTCTGCTCCTTGAACCACGCCTCCACCTGCGGATCCTTCAGGTTCTCCATGTAGCGATACGGATCCACCACCTTCGTCCCGTAGTAGTCATCGGTCACCGGCTTCACCGGCGCCACTGGCGGATGGCTCGGAGCCGCGGTCGCATCGTTCTGCGCCGCCCGCGCCGTCCCAGGAATCAAAGCACTCGCCAAAACGAAAAGAGCCAGCACCAGCTGGCCCACACTGCCCATCTTCCGGAACGATCTCATCCCGCCCCCTCAATTTTTTTGATTGTCTCGATGCCTGCCGATCCTATTACGCCCCGTTTTCCCCGTCAATCCGTCCCTGAGACTGGTGACTGAGGACTGTGGACTGTGGACTGGGAACCTGCAACCCGCAACCTGTCACCTGTAACCTGTAACCCGCACCCCGCACCCACCCTGCACCCTGTGCCCCGTGCCCTGCACCCTGTACCCTGAAATCATGCCCCTCGCCCTGCCCCCCGGCCCCTTCCGCGCCTACCTCTTCGACATGGACGGCACCATCGCCGACTCCATGCCTCTCCACTACCTCGCCTGGAAACAAGCCCTCGCCGAATACGGCTGCACCGACTTCCCCGAAGACCTCTTCTACGCCTGGGGTGGATGGCCCGTCACCCGCATCATCGCCACGCTCAACCAGCGCCACGCCCTCTCCATGCCCGTCGAAGAAGTCGCCCACCGCAAGGAGAACCTCTACTACCAGCTCCTCCCGCAGCTCACCGCGGTCCCTGAAGTCCTCGAGCAGATCGAAGAAGCGCACCGCCGCATCCCCTTCGCCGTCGTGAGCGGATCAACCCGCGAATCGGTCACCGCCTCGCTCCGCGCCCTGCATCTCGAAGACAAGTTCGACGTCCTCGTCTGCGCCGGCGACTACACCCACTCCAAGCCCGACCCCGAGCCCTTCCTCTTAGCCGCAAAGAAGCTCAACGTCCCGCCCGAATCCTGCCTCGTCTTCGAAGACACCCAGATGGGCATCCAGTCCGCAACCGCCGCCGGCATGGCCTCGGTCCGCATCCTCCAACCCTGGGAGCGCCCCAAACCGACGCCGGTCGCCTCAAACTAAAAACTCGTCATCCCGAGAGAAGCGCCGGGTACCCTCTCGCCGGCGCTGCACGACATCAACCGGCGCTGAACCGAGGGACCTCCGTAGCGAAACGAGCAGCATGCGTCAACAAAGACCTCCGCGCGGAGGGAATCGGTCGCGCAGCGGCCGAAAAGAATCTGAAGCGGGCCGCTGCGGACGCGCCGCACCCCGCAACCTGTACCCTGTCCCCTGTGAACCGCCGCCGCTTCCTCACCCGCTCCGCTGCCCTCGCGCTCGCCGCCCGCCTCCCCCTCTTCGCCGAGGTCGCCGAAGCCACCCTCGCGCAAGACCCACGCCGCCCCCAATACCACCTGCTCCCCGCCCGCAACTGGATGAACGATCCCAACGGCCCCATCTTCTGGCGCGGTCAGTACCACATGTTCTACCAATACAATCCCGAAGCCGCCGTCTGGGGCGACATGCACTGGGGCCATGCCATCAGCCCCGACAGGGTCCGCTGGCGTCACCTCCCCATCGCCCTCTCTCCCACCCCCGGCGGACCCGACGCGGCAGGCTGCTTCACCGGCTCGGCCCTCCATGACAACGACCGCGTCGCTATCCTCTACACCGGCGTCGTCGCCGCGCCGCTCAATGAAGCCACCATCCGCGGCGGCCCCCAGCCCTTCCGCGAATCCCAGTGCCTCGCCTTCTCCACCGGCGACCTCACCCACTGGACCAAACTCCCCCAGCCCGTCATCGCCGCCCCGCCCCCTGGCCTCGACGTCACCGGCTTTCGCGATCCCGCCCCCTGGCGCCAGGGCGATGTCTGGTACACGGCCCTCGGCTCCGGCATTCGCGGCCAGGGCGGCGCCGTCCTCCTCTACCGCTCCTCCGACCTCCGCCACTGGGACTACCTCCACCCCCTCGCCCAGGGTTCCGGCAATGGAAATTCAGCCGCCAACCCGGTCGACGCCGGAGACATGTGGGAGTGCCCCGACTTCTTCCCCCTCGGCGACCGCCACGTCCTCCTCCACTCCACCCGCGGCCACGCGTACTGGCAGTCCGGCGTCCTCGATCCGAAGACGATGCTCTTTCACGCCGAGCGCGGCGGCCTCCTCGATCCCGGCGCCTATTACGCCCCGAAAACCCAGCTCGACGCACAGGGCAACCGCATCCTCTGGGGCTGGATCCAGGAACGCCGCCCCGAAGCCGACTACAGCGCCGCCGGATGGGCGGGGATGATGTCTCTCCCCCGCGTCCTCACCCTCGACGCCCACAACGATCTTCAGATGGAGGTCGCCCCCGAAGTCGAAACCCTCCGTGAAGACGAACAGCGCTTCCGCCCCACGGGCAATGCAACCAGCGATCGGGCCCAGCTCGCCCGCCTGCCGATCCACGACGCCTGCGGCGCGATCGTCCTCACCTTCCGCCGCGGTTCCGACCCTCTGTCTCTGTCTCTCGTCTCGCCGGGAGCCGCGAAACCCTGGCTCACCTGTCGCTGGGACCCCGCACGTCCGAACGAGATTCTGATCGAAGACCAGCTCGTCCCGCTCGGCGCCGACTCCCGGCCCGAAATCCGGCTCCGCTTCTATATCGACGGCTCCGTCATCGAGTGCTTCGCCAACCGCCACGGCGCCTTCACCCAGCGCTTCTACTGCGAAGGCTCCTCAGCGCCGCCCATCACCGTCCAGATCACCGAAGACCTGTCGAGCCTCACGGCCTTAACGGTGGGTCAGATGAAGCCCATCTCCCCTAACCGCCTCACCACCTGAAGATTCGGGTACCACCCAACCGCGGGTGTCCCATCCTTGTCGCGCGTCGCTTGCGCGACAGGGTGGGATGGCCGTGGACCCGATCTGGCTCATTTCTCCACCAAGCGAATCTTTATTTTCATCGACTTACGGGAGATGTCAATCTCGCCAACATCCACAAATATCTGAAGTGAAAAGGGTTAGGAGACATCCACCCCCACCGGGGGGTACCCCTCCTTATTGGTCGTCGTCATCCCCGTCCCGCGGTGCCAGGGGATGCGTCAGCATCCACGGAACCGGCTTCTTCCCCATCGCTTCCTTCCACAAAATCACGTTCAGCTTCACCACCGGCGCCCGGTCCTCGTGGCTGAAGTCCATCTTCGCCGACTCCTTCGCCCCGACCGCCTCCGGCGAGTTCGCCGTGTAGATCAGCCCGTTGTCCCGGTTCCGGTAATCGGCGCTGAACGCCGGCTGATCGCCTGCTCCCGTAAACTCCGGCGTCATCATCGGCGCCAGCGCATCGTTCATGCTCATCGGCGGCGCCTTCAGCAGCCGCAGCATGGTGTGCAGCGTGCTCACCGTGGTGTAAAAGTTGTGATCCACAAAGGGCTCAGCATTGTGCGGCGCATATTTGCTCACCACCAGCGCAATCGAACGGTGCGCGTCCACGTGATCGGCCCCATCCTGCGCATCGTCCTCCAGGATGAAGAACGCCGTGTCGTTCCAGTACGGACTGTGCGACACCGCATCGACCGCCCGCCCCACGGCCAGGTCGTTGTCCGCGACCGAAGCCTGCGGCGTCGGCATGCCCGGCGTCGTTCCCGCCGTGTGATCGTTCGGCAGCCGCAGCATCACAAATTGCGGCATCGTGTCGTGCCCCTGCTTCCGGTCCGCCACCCACTGGTTGAAGTGGACCAGGAACTCATTCACCCGCAGCTGATCCGGAAAGCTCAGTTCGAAATCCGGATACAGCGGGTCGAAATGCCCCTCCAGCTCCCGCTTGGTCGCCACGTTCTTATAGATCAGCGGGATCGGCCACGGATACGGGCTGGCCCCGCCGCCGTAGTTTGCCGGAATCGGATCGCCCTTATGGATGAATGGGTGGTCGCAATAGTGCTTCCCTTCCGGCGTCCCTGCCACCTCCGGCAGTTTCTGATCCTCCGGCTTTCCGTGATCGGATGTGGCTTCATCGGTGCAGAACTGGCTCGAGATGAACTCGCCGAAGTGGTAATAGGTCTTGTGGCTTCGAGCGAAATCCGTCCAAAGATAGCCACTGAATGGCTCGTCGATATCGGGAATCCCCTCCAGCAGCGGATATCCGCCTTCCACCACCCCCTCGAAGTCGTACACTCGCTCGTGGCCGCGATACGCCACCTGCCAGGTTCGCTCGTTGTAGTCGCTGCTGATCCCCGCCGTCGACCACACGTGCCCGTCGCCCGACACTTCGCCCGAGTCGTAGAAGTTGTCCAGCACCCCGAACTGCTTTGCCAGCGCATGCAGGTTCGGCGTGATCGACTCGCCATACATCGTGAGCGACGGGTCGCCATCGCCCACGCCCAGATCGCCCAGCAGCTGATCGTAGGTCCGGTTCTCCCGGATGATGTAGATCACGTGTTGAATCGGGTCCCCCCCGTTCCGGAACTCGATCGGTTTGCGCGCCGCATACATCAGGTTGCTCTTCAGCACCTCGGTCGTCAGCTCCCGATAGTGCGCGCTCGCCTCCTGCAGATCGATCGTCGCCAGCGAGCCATGCAGCATGGTGGCGATGTAGGTGTGAGGCCGCTTTTCCAGCCGCTTTATCTCGGCCGGCAGGGGATTGGGAGCCTCGGGCTGCGGCGCCGCGTTGGGGCCGGTGCCTTGGCCCTTGCCGGTCGCCACGTACAGATGCTCGCCCTTCACCGCCAGCGCCGTCGGGTACCACTCCGTCGGAATGAAGCCAACCGGAACATGCAGCGCTTCCGGCCCATTGAGCCTTTGCAGGTCAAAAGCAGCCACTGCATCCGAAACGGAATCGGCTGTGTAGAGGGTCTTGCCGTCGTTCGACAGCACCACGGCGTCCGGCTCGGCGCCAAAGAAGGCTTGCCCCGGCAGGCGGGCGTCGAGAAGGCCGGTGATTGCCATTTTGGCGCCGCCGACTCCGACCACGGCCACCGTATCCCGATTCGCCAGCGCGATGTAGAGCGTCTGCCCATCGGCGCTCAGCGTCATCGCGATCGGATGGGAGCTGGGATCGGTTGGCCGAACCGGTGGCAGCAGGGGCAGCCGCTGCCTGACCTTGCCGCTGCGCAGGTCCAGCTCCGCCACCGCCGATCCGTTCCACAGCGCCACCCACGCCCGCCGCCCGTGCGGGCCGGCCACCACCGCGATGGGATACGTCGTCGGAATCGTCGGTCCGGCGGACAGGTCGAAGCGCGTTTCGAGCTTCCCGGTCTTTGCGTCGAAGAGCAGCGCGTCGTCGGAATATTCATCGGCGACCAGAAGCTTCTCCGCGCCGTCGGAGCCTTTGACCACGGCCAGACCCGTCGGCGCCGGAATCGCCTGATCCTGGGGCAGATCCATGGTCCCGTGCTGCTGCTTCTGGTCGCCCGAAAGCGCCCGCAGCGGCACCGGAATCAGCCGCTCCGGCGTCAGCTGACTGCCGGTAAACCGATAGACGGCGATTGCGTTCCCGGTCTCACCGGGCTTACCGCCCTCCGGCGCGGAGAGCGAATCGAAACTGGCATAAAGCTCCGAACCATCGGCCGAGAACGCAATGCCGGAGTAGAGCGTCTGAGGATCGGTCATTCCGGTGCGCGCATCCGGGTAGTCGCTCAGCTTCCCTGTCTTCGTGTCCAGAATGGCGATGGACTGCTCGTAATCGGACTCCACCGTACCGAAGCCGGCGTTGACCAGCGCCAGATAGCGATGATCCGGCGACCAGGCCGCCGACAGCGGAAGGCTGTTCAGGCGCTGCGGATGCCCCGGCACCGGTTCGGAAAGGTCCTTGCTGGTCGGCAGATGAAGGGTCTGAGCGGAGCCGAGCATCGCTGTCGAGCAGGCGAGCGCGGCGCACAAGGCGGGCAGGGTGAGGGATTTCATCGCGACTGTATCGTCTCCGGGGAGGGTTAAACAAAGGTAAAGGGGCCTGGCTCCGGCAATCGTGCACGAACGGCTCGGTCTTGCTTCCGCAAGCCCGGCTTACAAAAGTGTTACATCCATCCGCAGTTTGTGACTGCTACGGTTAAAGACAGCGGCGGTTTATTTCGATGCCGCAACCCCAATTCACGCCGAAAGTCTGAGTTCCTATGTCTCCCGAGATGCTGGCTGAAGTCGTCGAGAATGCCGCCGTTGCCGCCAACCCTGACGTGCCTGTGCTCCCGAAAGCAGCCGCGGCCCCTCACCATCCGGTGATGCCGAAGCTGGGACGCAAAGCCCAGGGTGGCAGGCTCAGCAAGATCACGATGTCTTTCATGATCCTGTTTCACGTCGGAGCTGTGGCGGCCCTGTTCTTCTTTAGCTGGAAGGCGCTGGCGTGCTTCGCGGTGCTGTGGTTCATGGCCTACAACCTCGGCATCGGCATGTGTTACCACAGGCTCCTGACCCACCGCGGCTATCGCGTTCCGCAGTGGCTGGAGTATTTCATGGCCGTCTGCGCAACCCTGGCGCTGGAAGGCGGGCCGATCTTCTGGGTTTCGCTGCACCGGGTCCATCATCAGCTCTCCGACCAGGAGGGCGATCCCCATACGCCGAACGACGGCGGCTGGTGGGCGCACGTGGGCTGGATCATCAGCGGTGAGTCCCTCCACGCTGAAACCGACGCCCTGGCCCGCTATGTTCCGGATCTGCGGCGCGACCGATTCTACAAATGGCTCAGCAAGTACCACTGGGTTCCGATGGTGGTTGCCGGCCTGATCTGCCTGGCGGTCGCCGGGATCCCCGGCCTGCTGTGGGGCATCTTCCTGCGCACCACCCTGGGACTGCACTCTACCTGGCTGGTCAACTCCGCGACGCACATGTGGGGTTCTCGGCGGTTCGAGACCCGCGACGAGTCGCGCAACAGCTGGTGGGTCGCGGTGCTCACCGGCGGCGAAGGCTGGCACAACAACCATCACGCGCATCCGGTTTCGGCCCGCCATGGGCTGAAATGGTACGAGATGGACGTGAACTACTACGGCATCTGGCTGCTGAAGAAAGTGGGCCTGGCGCGCGAGGTCAAAATCGCGCAGTATGACCCGCACAATCCCCGGCCAGCCGGCGCGGCCTGAGCGTCTTAACAGCCCTTGCCCGGAATTGCGACAATAGAAGCGCCCGCCAGGTCCTTGCCTGCCGGGCGCTTTCTCATGCGCCTCAGTGGACGAAGACGGAACATGGTGCTGTTCACCCTGCTCGGGGTGTGCCTGATCGGGGTCGCCGTCGTTCTGAACGTGGGCTGGATCGTGCTGAACTGGCGGCGGGTGTGGCCCATGGCAGTGGGCATTCCCTTCTTTCTGCTGCTGATTGCCGGCGTGGCTCTGAACACCATCTTCCTGGTTCGCGAAGTGAGGCGGAATGAGCGCCACGATGCCTTCCTGAGCGCCGTGACCCATGAGCTGAAGACGCCGGTGGCCTCGATCCACCTCTATCTGGAGACGCTGCAGCGCCGTCAACTCGATGAAGGCCAGCGCAAAGAGTTCTATACCCGCATGCTGACGGACAGCGATCGGCTGCTGGCGACGATCGAGCAGGTGCTCAAGGCCGGCGAAGTCGGTCAGCGGGCTCGGTCTCACGTCCGCGTCGCGGTCGATATGCGGGCGCTCGTCGAGGAGTGCGTTCACACCACCCTGGCGCGGCACCATCTCGAAGAGCGGGCGATCACCCTGAGTGTCGGAGAAAATCCGCAGCCCATGACCGTGCGCGGCGACCCGGACGAGTTGCAGACCGCCGTGCTGAATGTCCTGGGCAATGCCGTCAAGTACTCTCCGAATGGCGCGGATGTGCGGGTGGCGCTCAGCGTCGAGCAGGATGCCTGGGTGCGGGTCAGCATCACCGATCAGGGCATTGGGATTCCCGCCGCTCATCTCAAGCGTATCTTCCGCCGTTTCTATCGCGTGCCCAGCCGCAGCGTGCTGCGCACCAAGGGCACCGGCCTGGGTTTATATCTGGTGCGCACCATTGCCCGGCAGCACGGGGGCGATGCCACTGCGGAGAGCGCCGGCGAGGGACGCGGCGCGACCGTGACCCTGCTGCTGCCCCGCATTCTGAAACCTGTGCTGGAGCACGAGTAAGGCATGGCGCGCATTCTGGTGGTCGAAGACGAAAGCAATCTCGCCCAGGGGCTCCTGTTCAATCTGCAGGCGGAAGGTCATACAGTCAGCGTGGCCGCAGATGGTGAAGCGGCTTTGGAGGCCTTGCAGGACGAGCGTTTCGACGCCGTGGTGCTGGACGTGATGCTGCCCGGGCGGAACGGTTTCGAGATCGCCGCGACGCTTCGGGCGAACGGCAATTATGTTCCGGTTCTGATGCTGACCGCGAGAAGCCGTCCGGAAGACATTGTGCAGGGATTTGCCGCCGGAGCCGACGATTACCTACCCAAGCCGTTCGATCTGAATGTGCTGCTGGCGCGCCTGAGCGCTCTGCTGCGGCGCATGAGCTGGACCCATGGCGCCCAGGCCACGAAGCATCCCGAGGATGAGATCGCGGACTTCGCTTTTGCCGGCCGGCGCATCGACTTCGATTCCCTGGAGCTGCACACGCCGGAGCGCCTCGTCCGTCTGACTTTGATGGAAGCCGATCTGCTGCGCTATCTGGTGCGTAATCGGGAGAAAATCGTCTCGCGCAAAGACCTGCTGGAGCAGGTTTGGCACGTGCGCGAAGACACCGATACGCGGGCGATCGACAACTTCATCGTCCGGCTGCGCCGCTATATCGAAGACGACCCGGCTATGCCCCGGCACCTGCAGACGGTTCGCGGGGTGGGCTACCGCTTTGTCGCCAACCCCTGATCAGGCGCTTTGCGCGCCGCCAGCGTCCAACAGCAGGGAAGAGCGATGCGCCCTCTGGTTCGCCAAAATCCGATAGCCGCGGGCAGCCTTGCGCTTTTGGCCGGGGGCTGGGTGTTTCTCGGCCTGTTTCTCGCGTCAGGGATGCACCCACTCTACCCCGCGGCATGGTGGGTCCGGCCGGGTGTATTCTGCAGCATCCTCTTTGGGCCGGTGGCTGGAATTCTGGCTGTCGGCGGTTCTTCTTCGATGCGCGCAGGGGATTGGCGCGGGTCGCTCTGGTGCTCAGCATTCTGACCGCCGTCGCCGTCTTTGTCCTGGGCATGTAACGTCGGTGTGAGTCCCCGGGGGCCTGCACCGCATCCTTTTAGTACGCGAGGAGCTTATGCGGGAAACGAAACTGCGGATCGAGAACATGCATTGCGACGCCTGTGTCCGGCGGGTGCGTCAGGCGCTGGAGAAGGTGGAGGGCGTGCAGGTGGACGACGTGCGCGTGGGCGCCGCTCGCGTGAAGGCTCCGGAGACTGTGCCGGAGAGCAGCCTGCTGAGCGCGGTGGAGAAGGCCGGGTATCCGGCCACAGTGGAGCCTTGATGCCGGCAACGGAAGTGGACCGCACGCCAAAGGCGCCAGAGGCCGGGACAGCGGAGAGCTGCACCATCACCCTGCCGGTGATCGGCATGAGCTGTGCAGCCTGCCAGGGCCATGTGGAGCGCGCCCTGCGCGGGACGGCCGGCGTGCAGGAAGCCTCCGTCAACCTGCTGACGAATTCTGCGCGTGTTATTTACAGTCCATCTCTTGCGAAGGTGGATGACCTGATCGCCTCGGTGCGGGATGCCGGATACGATGCGGCACCGCCAGCGGAAGCCGGAGCACGGGCCGACGAGACCGCGGCCGACGAGGCTCCGCTGCGTGCCAAAGCGATCTATACCCTGGTGGGCGGCGTGGCGGTCTGGCTGCTGATGAGCGCGTCGCACTGGGCCGCACCGGTCCATGCTGTTTCACCCGCCGCGCTGGAAACCGCGATGCTGGTGATTACGCTGATCGGGATGGTCTGGGGCGGCGGCATCATCTATCGGCAGGCCTGGACGGCGGCCCTCCACGGTGGCACGAACATGAACACGCTGGTCGCGCTGGGCACGGGTGCGGCGTTCGCGTATTCACTCGTAGCCACTGTGGCGCCTGGCGTTTTCCTGCACTACGGATTGCGCCCCGACGTCTATTACGACGCGGTTCTGCTGATTATTGGCTTTCTGTTGCTGGGGCGATGGCTCGACGCCCGCGCGAAGCGGCGCACCCTCGATGCCCTGCACGAGTTCATGCGGCTGCAGCCGCAGTCTGCGCGATTGCTGCGCGACGGCCGCGAGGTTGAGGTGCCGCTGGCACAGGTGGTCGGCGGCGACATTGTGCGGCTGCGTCCTGGAGAGCGCGTGCCGGTGGATGGCGTGATTCTCTCCGGCATCACCTCGATCGACGAGTCGCTGATCACGGGAGAATCGCTGCCGGTGACGCGGCAGTCCGGCGAACGGGTCATCGGCGGCTCGCTGAACTTCGACGGCGCCATCGAGTACCGCGCGACCTCAGTCGGGGCGGACAGCATGCTCGGCCAGATGATGCGGCTGGTGGAGGAAGCGCAGTCGTCGCGGGCGCCCATGCAGCAGCTCGCCGACCGCGTGAGCGCGGTCTTTGTGCCGGTAGTGCTGGGCCTGGCGCTGCTTACGTTTCTTATCTGGATCTTCGCCGGCGGAGGTGCGGGACGCGCTTTTGCGGTCTCGGTGGCTGTGCTCGTGATCGCCTGCCCCTGCGCGATGGGTCTTGCCGTTCCCGCGGCCCTGACCGTTGCCATTGGGCGCGGGGCGCAGCTGGGCGTTCTGCTGAAGGGCGGCGAAAGCCTGGAGCGGCTGGCGCGCATCGACATGGTGGTCCTCGACAAAACCGGCACCCTCACCGAGGGCAAACCCGAGGTGGCTGCGGTGCGCGGCGCCGAAGGATGGACCGAAGACCAGGTGCTGGAGCTGGCTGCCGGGCTGGAGCAGCGGTCGGAGCATCCGCTGGCGCGCGCCGTCCTGAGCGCGGCCGAGAAACGGGGCCTGCGAGTCCCCTCGGCGACGGATGTGCGCGCTGTTCCCGGTAAGGGCATCGTGGGAACCATGGATGGGCAGCACGTGGCGGCCGGCAATGCAGCGCTGATGCAGGACCTGGGCGTTGCGGTCCCGGAAGACGTCTCCGCCGCGGGAACCACGCGGATGTACGTCGCGCGCGAGGGTCGGCTGGCGGGAGTGATTGAAGCGCGCGACACCCTCCGCGCCACGGCAAAGGAGGCCGTGGCCGGACTGCGTCGCCTGGGCATCCGCACGGCCATCCTGACCGGGGACACGGGTGCGACTGCCGAGGCAATTGCCCGCACTGCCGGAATTGAACAGGTTTGGGCAGGATTGCTCCCCGATCAGAAACTGGCGAAGATTCGGGAACTCCAGCAGCAGGGCCACCGCGTGGCCATGGCCGGAGATGGAATCAACGATGCGGCCGCGCTTTCGCAGGCGGATGCCGGCCTGGCCATGGGCACCGGCGCCGATTTGGCGCGGGAGGCTGGTGATGCCATCCTGCTGCACGGCGAGCCACGCCAGATTCTCGAGGCCGTGCTGCTTGCCCGGCAGGCCCTGCGCGTGATGCGCCAGAACCTCGGCTGGGCCTTCGGCTACAACCTGCTCGGCATTCCCATCGCCGCCGGCGCGCTGTATCCGGCGTTCGGCATTTTGCTGAGTCCCGCGATTGCCAGTGCCGCCATGGCCCTCAGCTCGGTCAGCGTACTCTCGAACAGCCTGCGCCTGAGGCGGTTCATGCCGCGATAAACTGAAAGCGGAACCTGCACTCGTGCGCATCCTTACCCGATACATCCTGAACGAAGTTCTTTCCCACGCGCTGATCGGGGGCGTGATCTTCACGTTTGTCCTCTTCATTCGCTATTTGCCCAGTCTGCTGGAACTGGTGGTCCGGAACAGCTCCGCGTTGAGATCGGTCGTGGAGATCGTCCTTGCTCTGCTGCCGGATATCTTCACGGTCACGATTCCAATGGCGGTCCTGGTCGGCATTCTTCTGGGGCTCAGCCGCCTGGCGGCCGACAGCGAAGTCACCGCTATTCGCGCATCCGGAGTGGGCGTGTGGAGCTTCGTGCGCATCGTGGGCATCGTGGCGGTCGCCGCCTGGATCCTGAGCTTCGCAAATTCCATGTACTTCGCGCCGCGAGCCACCGCCGCCATGCTGAACCTCGAGAAGTCTCTGGCGAACGCGCAGGTCTCCGCGGAGGTGCAGCCGCGCGTCTTCTACGAAGATTTTAAAAATTACGTGTTGTATGTTCAGGATGTGCGGGCCGGCGTGGGGGCGGCGAACTGGCGCGGTATCTTTCTCGCCGATGTGAGCGACCCGGACGCACCGAAGATCACGACAGCCAATCGCGCTACCGTTGTGAGCGGCCCCAGCCAATCCATCCTGATGCGCCTGCGCGACGGGACCGAGCACCAGACGGTCGACAACCAACCCGGCAACTATACCGTTTCGACCTTTGAACAAACCGATCTTCCCCTGCAGGCCGGCGCGCAGACCAGCGTCCGTCTGGGCCACAGCGATACGCCGATTCTGGCCATGAGCCTGCACGAACTGCTGGCGCATACGCATGGGCCCAACGGCCGGCTGTATGAGATTGAGTTCCAGAAGCGGCTCGCCTACCCGGCGGCTTGTCTGGTGCTGATGCTGGTCGGTGTGCCCCTGGGAATCTCATCCCGCCGCGGAGGCAAGAGCGCCGGCTTTGTGCTGACCATCGCGCTGGTCTTCATCTATTACTTCCTCTCCTCCACCGGAACGGCGCTTGCGCGCCAGAACAAGATTCCGGCCTTTGTCGGGGTGTGGGAAGCCAATTTCATCTTCTCTCTGTGTGGAATTGTCCTGCTGCGGCAAATGGCTACCGGCGGAGCGGCCCTGTCCATGCTCTCGTCCGTAGGGAGCTGGTTCCGCCAGCGCCCCACCCAGTCCGCCGCGCCGGGGGACGCCGTCCAGAACACCCCACGGCGGCGCCTGATGCGGGGACGTTTTCCCCTTCTGCTGGATGAATACGTCCTGCGCGAATTTCTTCTGACCTTCGGCATGGTGCTCATCACCTTCGTGATGCTGATGCTGGTCTTCACCTTCTTCGAGCTGCTCGGCGACATCATCCGCAATCGAACGCCTCTGGTTACCGTCGGCGAATACCTCATCAACCTGACCCCCAGCATGATCTACCTCATTACCCCTCTCAGCGTTCTGATTGGTGTGCTGGTGGTGTTTGGCCTGATGAATCGCAACAGCGAGCTGACGGCGATGAAAGCCACAGGAATCAGCCTCTACCGCATTGTGGTTCCCGTTCTGGTGATTGCCGCCGTGCTCTCCGCCTCGTTGTTTATCTTTGACGATACGTACCTGCCTCAGGCGAATCGGCGGCAGGAAGCGCTGCGCAACGTGATTAAGGGAAAGCCGCCGGAAACCTTCGAGCATCCGGGAAGAAAATGGATCTTCGGTCAGCAGCATGCCGGACAGCCCAGCCGCATCTTCTATTACCAGTACTTCGACCCGGACATCGACACCTTCAGCAATATCTCCGTGTTCGAGTTCAAGCCGAAATCGTTTTCACTCTCGAAAAGAATCTTCGCCGCCACCGCGCACTGGGAGCCGAACCTTAATGAGTGGGTCTTCGAAGACGGGTGGGAGCGCACCTTTACTCCCGGGGCCGTCAGCTATCAGGACTTCTCCGTGACGACGTTTCCGGAAATCCGCGAACCACCCACCTATTTCACCAAAGAAGTGCGCCAGTCCTCTGAAATGAGCTTTGGCGAACTGGCACGCTACATTCGCAATTTGCGGCAAAGCGGATTCAATACAGTACCGCTGCGCGTGCAGTTGAATCACAAGCTGGCCTACCCGCTCATCACGCTGGTGATGGCGATTCTGGCGGTCCCGTTCGCGCTGTCCATGGGCAAGCGCGGATCGTTGTCCGGCATCGCAGTGGCCATTGGCGTTGCCATTGCCTACTTCGTTGTCTCCGGCTTCTTTGAGGCGATGGGCAACGTGAGCTGGCTGCCCGCTGTCCTCGCCGCCTGGTCCCCCGATCTTCTCTTCGGCCTGGCCGGCGCCTGGCTTCTTCTGCGCTCTCCTACGTAAACTGGGTGCCTATGTTTGCCAATCTCCGACCGTTGTTTCCCTACATGCGCCGCTACTGGAAGGGCTACGTGTGGGGCTGCCTGTGCACGGTTCTGGCAAACGCCATCTGGGTCCAGTTTCCGCGGGTCATCGGCCTGGCGGTGCACGACCTGAATCTGGGTGTCACCTGGGGCAAGATCTTCAGCTATGCCGGCCTGCTGCTCGGGGTCACCGTCGCGCATGGGATCCTTCTGTTCCTGATGCGCTGGATCATCATCGGCATCTCCCGCGACATCGAATTCGATCTGCGCAACGACCTCTTCCGCCAGCTGGAGAAGCAGGCGGCCTCGTACTATCACGAGAATCGCACCGGCGACATTATGGCCCGCATGACGAACGACCTGTCCGCGGTTCGCATGCTGCTCGGTCCGGCCATTATGTACACGGCTAACACGGTTCTGTTCTCGGCGGGCGCGCTGTTCTTCCTCCTGCGCATCAGCCCTTTCCTCACGCTGACCGCGCTGGCGCCTATGCCGCTGGCCAGCATCTTCATCCAGTTCATGGGCCGCAAAATCCATCAGCGGTTCGAGCGCATTCAGGCCATGTTCTCCGATATCTCGGCGCAGGCCCAGGAGAATTTCTCCGGCGCCCGTCTGGTGCGCGCCTTTGCCCAGGAAGAAGCCCAGGTGGCCGCCTTCGAGCGCTCGAACCGGGAGTACATCCGCCGCGCCTTGCGCCTGGTGAGGCTCATGGGCATGCTCTGGCCCACCCTCGAATTCATGCTGGGCATCGCGCTGGTGGTGGCCCTGCTGGTCGGCGGCCACGAAGTTCTCACCCATCGCATCGGTCTCGCCGCCTTCGTCACCTTCACAACCTATCTGCTGATGCTGACCTGGCCGATCATTGCGCTGGGCTACGTCGTGAATCTTTTTGAGCGGGGCACCGCCTCGGTCATTCGCATCCACGAGATCCTCACCGCCGAGCCCGCCATTTACGACGAGACCGCGGCGGGCGCCGCAGAGCAGCCCATCCGCGGGGAAGTCGAACTGCGCAACCTGGAGTTTGCCTATCCCTCCGCGGACGGCCGATCGGTGCCGGTCCTTCACAACATCTCTCTCACCATACCGGCCGGAACCAGTCTTGCCATCATCGGTCCCACGGGTTCCGGAAAATCCACGCTGGTCAGTCTCATTCCGCGGCTGTACGACGCACCGCCGGGCATGGTTCTGATCGATGGCCGCCCGGTGCGCGATTATCCGCTGGAAGAGCTCCGCGGGGCCATCGGCGTCGTTCCTCAGGAGACATTTCTCTTCAGCACGACGATTCGGGAGAACATTGCCTTCGGCGTTCCTCAGGCTTCCGCGTCCGAGGTGGAACAAGCCGCGCGGGTGGCTCACATCGCGGAGGAATTCCGACTCTTCCCGAATGGCTTCGAAACCGCGGTGGGAGAGCGGGGCCTCACGCTTTCCGGCGGCCAGAAGCAGCGCACGGCTCTCGCCCGGGCCATCCTGCGCAATCCCCGCATTCTGATCCTCGATGATGCGCTGGCCAGCGTGGATACCTACACAGAAGAGCAGATCCTCGAAGAACTCCGCTCGATGATGGCCGGCCGCACCACGATTCTCATTGCGCATCGTATTTCAACGGTGCGCCACGCGGACCGGATTGCGGTGCTCGTGCAGGGACGCATCGTCGAGCTGGGCACGCACGAAGAACTGCTGGCCCGGAATGGTTACTATGCCGGCCTCTTTCAGAAGCAGCTTCTTGAGGAAGAGCTGGCCGTCACCGGCTGAGAATTATCACGCGGTCCAGCTGGACTGCACCGGTTCGGCGGCTCCTGGCCGGTGCGCCGCGATCACCGCCGGCTGCGGAACCGGCCCATCCTGCTCTGCCAGCAGCCGCAGCACTTCCGGATCGCGCGCCGCCACGCTCCACGCCTCGCGCACGTCCCGTATGCAGGCGATCGCCTCCTTCAGCCGCTCGGCGGAATCCAGACGGGACCCTTCCAGGCACAGAGCGAAGATCGAAGTGTAAAACTCCGATAGCGCCCGCGCCGATCTTCCGCCGATATCGGCGCGCAGTCTGGACTGGAGGTGCATCAGGATCTCCAGAACGCGGGCAATCGCCCTCCGCCGTTCCGGCGCATCCCGGCTTTCGATCGCCGCAATGGCGCGGTACAGAAATCGAATCATGCCGTCGTAGAGCGCCACAATCAGCTCGACCGGATTCATTCCGGCCACCGCCAGCTGCTGGTAGTTCATGTTCCTCCGCGTCTTTCTTCCTTATCCGTTCGAATTCTGGTTGTAGCCGGTGATCGCGCTGTACAGCTCGTTCACCTCGTCGATCTGGCTGGGAATTTCCTGGAGCGTATAGTTGGCCTCGTTCAGCTCGGTCGTCAGCTGCGTCTGCTCCGCGCTGATTTTGTTGTCTTCGTTGGTAATGTTCGTATTCAGGTCCGACTCCTGCGTGGAGTCCTGCTGCAGGGCCAGATAAATCGCCCCGTTCGGCCCACTGTTGCCGAGGTTATTCAGCGTCGCGGTCAGATTGCCGCCGAACGAGGTATAGCCGCCGTCTGCCTGAAAGAAATCCGTTACATCCTGGTAATTGCTGTTCAAAACGCTGTCGAGGCTGCTCGTATCGAGCGTAAGCGTGCCGTCGTTATTGGTGCTGGGCGTGATGCCCAGCTGCGACAGCGACGTGATCGCACCGGAGGACTGCGTAAACGTGATCGCCTGCTGCAGCTGCTCCTGCAGCAGCGCCATGGTGGAGCTCCCGTACAACGGTTCAGCCGTGCCGGACGATGTGCTGCCTTCCTGGGTATTCAGATCGCCGACTACCGTGTTGTATGCGCTCACAAAGGTGCTGACCGCCGATTCCACGTCGGTGTTGTCGTTGGTGATCTCAATCTGCACCGATTCATTGGGTGAGGCATCGAGCAGCTGCATGGTCACACCGGGAATGGCATCCGTGACCGTATTGGACGAGCTGGTCGTCGAAAGACCGTCCACGGAGAATTCCGCGTCCTGCCCCTGCTGCGCCTGGGCGAAGGTGAAACCGGTCACGCTGGTCGTCGAATCGGTAAGCTGGCTGCCATCGATGGTGACGCTGCCGCCGGCTCCGGTCGTGTCGCTGACCAGCGCGAGCTGGCTGTCCCCCGCGGAATCGGTGACCACGTTCGCCTGCACGCCGTAATCGCCCTCATTGATATAAGAGGCCAGCGTGGCCAGCGTATTGTTCTGAGGAATCGTGTCGCCGCTGCCGGGGTCCACCACGGTTCCATCGGAGATGGTGATCTGCTGCCCCCCGATTGTCAGAGTTCCGGTCAGCGTATCGTCGGTGCCGATCGTACCGCTCGTGTTGGCATAGGAATAGGTCTGCGCCAGCTGGCCCACCAGAATCGTGTGGCTGCCCGCCACCGCGGCCGAGGTTGCGTTGGTCAGCGCCACGACCGATGTGTCGGAACTCGAGCCTTCTTTTTCCGCAAAGATGCCCTGGGATTCGGTGAGCGAACTCAACGCCGTCGAAAGCGAGCTGAGATCCGTCCCGATGCTGGTCAGTGCCGTATCCTGCGACTGCAGCGTGGTCAGCTGGCTCTTCCAGGGCGTCTCCACCGCCTGCAGATTGGTCACAATCTGGCTGACGGTGGTCGATACGTCGAAACCCTGTCCGCTGGTCGGCGAACCAAACGACAACCCGACGCTTCCCATAGTGCTGTTATCGTCGCTTTCCGGGGCAGCTTTACCCCGGACAGGAACCGTGCAGTCGGCGAGCCTTTCTCCGGGCCGAATGGTTAGAAGGCCCTAAAAAAGCGGGGAGCCGAAGCTCCCCGCCTGTGTTGGCCCGGCTTGCCCTTACTGGAGCAGCTTGGTGACCATCTGCTGTGTGCTGTTGGCCTGCGCCAGCGCCGAGATGCCGGTCTGGGTCAGGATTTCGTACTTCGACATGTTCGAGGTGGTCGAAGCATAGTCGGTGGCCGTGATCGTGTTTTCCGCCGAGGTGATGTTGGTTTGCTGCGCGCTGGCGATGTTCGAGGCTGCGGTCAGCGTGTTGATGTTGGCGCCCACCTGGCCGCGCTGGTAGGCGACGGCGTTGATGGCGTCGGTGATCGTCTGCAGCGCCGCTTCGGCGTCCGCCTGGGTGTCCAGGGATGTCCCGCTCAGGCTGGTCCCCACTCCGTGCCCCGCCGTGGTGCCGCCGGTACCGGTCGCTCCGTCCACCGTCACGCTGACCGCGGAACCCGCGGACGAAGTGGCGGAAGAAGTGCCCACGCTGGTGTCGGACAGCGCGCCGACTGTCACGTTGTAATTCTGGCTTCCATTGCTGGTGCCGTCGCTGGTGTAGATGCTGACCCCGCCGGTAACGGCGGTCGACTCGGCGGCGTTGGTCGGAGTGATACCCAGTGCGTCGGAGCCGTTAGTCGCGATCGTCAGCACGCCCGCGTTCGAAACGGCAACCGTGTAGGTGGATCCGGAGGCGGCCAGACCGCTGCCGGTGTTCAGGGCCGTCTGCAGAGCGGTGGCGGCTGCCGTGCGCGTTGCCGTATTGCTGCTCGCCAGGCCGCTGAAAGAGGCGAGATCGACGGTTTGCGAGCTGCTCCCCACCGCGCCGCCCGTGGAGGCGATCGCAATCGAACCGCTCAGCGTGTCGCCCAGAGTCAGAGTGGCCGTGGATGCCGACCCTTCATGAACGCTCGATCCGGTGGTATTGACGTTTTCCGATCCATTGCTGCTGGCGATGGTGAGAACGCCGGCGGTGTCGCTTACCGTATACGTCGAACCGGTCTGCGTCGACAGGTTCCCGGTTCCACTGTTGAGCATGTTCTGCAGATAGGTCGCCGCAGTATCTTCTGTGCTTTGGGTGGAGCTGGTCAAGCCGGCAAGGTTGGCGTTGTTTGTGAAGCTGATTGTCTGCGTACCATTGTGCGTTCCGCCGGTGGAACTGAGCACCAGCGATCCGGTCAGGGCGCTTCCCAGAGTGAGCGTCGTCGACAAGGGCGCCACCTGCTTCGCCGTGTTCCCGGTGATCGAGATCGTCTCGGCGCCGCTTCCGCCGGCCCCGTCGGTCGAAATGCTCACCTGGCCGCCGGTGTCCGTCACCGTATAGGTCGATCCGGTGGTGCTCGTCATCAGGTTCAGAGCGGTTTGCAGGGCGGTGGCAGCTGTGTCTTCGGTGGTCTGGCTGGTGCTGGACAGCCCGGCGTAGGTCGCGTTGGTCAGGTCGACGGCGGTGGTGTCCCCGGCATCGCCGCTGGCCGAAGTGACGGTGAACGAGCCGCTCAGCGTTTGGCCCGGCGTAAAGCTCAAGACAATCGGATCGAGTGCGGTGCCTGTTCCGGTGGGACTGACGGACGCCGGCGCGCCGCCGCCGCCGATGCTCGCCGCCGGATTGGTGCCGCCGCTAAAGTTCAGCGCGCTGGTCGCCGCGGTGGTAGCCGAGCTGAACACAGAGATGCCGTTGTATTCCGTCGTGCTTCCGATGGTCCCGATCTGCGTCAGAATGTCCTGATACTCCTGGTTGGCTGCGCCCAGCTGCGAGTTCGACAGCGTTCCGCCGCCCGCTTCCGTGGCCAGAGTGACGGCGCTGGTCAGCAGGCTGGTCACCTGCGAGAGCGCGCCATCGGCCACCTGCAGAAAGCCCGCGCCTTCGCTGGCGTTGCTGGACGACTGCGTGAGGGCGGCCGAGTTGGCCGCAAGGCCGTTGGCGATGGAAAGACCGGCCGGATCGTCCGCGCCGGAATTGATGCGCGATCCGGAAGAGAGCTGGGTGAGGGTATTTTGCAGGCTGGCCTGCGTCTGGTTCAGGTTGTTCTCCGCATAGATTGCCGAGATGTTGTTCAGGACTCCTAATGGCATACTGTTTCTCCCTTAATAATCTGGGTTCCTGAACAAAGTGCGCGCTGGCTGGCGCCCCACTCCCGGGAACCGCTTGACTCAGCCTCTTCATCGGCCCCGGGTTGACCACCTTTATGTACTGCCGTCCGTTTGGCAGCCGACGTGCGCGGCATACCGGCTCGCAGTCCCGGACTTTGGAGGCCTTTGCGCCAGTCCTCATCTTGTCTGCGCCTCCGCCGATCAACGTTTTAGAAGCCGCGAGGCGCACGACCATGATCCATCTCACTCGTCTTAACGGAAACCCGCTGGTTGTCAACAGCGACCTCATCAAATACGCGGAAGCCTCGCCCGACACTATGTTGACGCTGGTCAACGGTGAGAAGATCGTTGTCCTTGAATCCTGCGAGGAGGTGGTCAGCCGCACCATCGCCTATCGCGCCCGGGTCTTCGGCGAAGCAACCCACTTTATGCCGTCCCTGGCATGGAAAGCGTCGCGGGACGCGACTCAGCCATTCACAGGGCCAGCCGTCGCGATGCCCGGCGAGCGGAAAGAGTAAAGCGATGGACGCAGGCAGCCTGGGCGGGATCCTTCTCGCGCTGACCGGCATTCTCACCGGCCTGATTCTGGAAGGCGGACATGTGGGCCAGATCCTGCAGCCGACCGCCGCCATGATTGTCTTCGGCGGTACCCTGGGCGCGGTCATGCTCCAGTTTCCGCTGGCCACGGTCACGGCCGCCGCCCAGCGGCTCATGCGGGTCTTTCTGCACCGCGACGACGGCGGCCACGCCCTCCTGCAGCAGATCGTCGGGTTCGCCAACCAGGCCCGCCGTCATGGCATCGTCTCCCTGGATCGCGATCTGGACAAAGTGTCCGACCCCTTCCTGCGGCAGGCTCTCATGCTGGCTGTGGACGGCACCGAACCCGCCGAGCTGCGCCGCATCATGGAAGTGCAAATCGACACCATGGGGGAGGTGGAGGCGCGCATCCCTTCCGTCTTTGAATCCGCGGGCGGATTCTCGCCCACCATCGGCATCATTGGGGCGGTGATCGGACTGATCCAGGTGATGCAGCACCTCGATCACATGGACGAGGTGGGCCGCGGCATCGCGGTCGCGTTCGTGGCCACGATCTATGGCGTGGGCGCGGCCAACCTGTTCTTCCTGCCCGCCGCCGGCAAGCTGCGGCAGCGCGCCCGCGAAGACCAGCGGCGGAAGGAGATGGCGCTCGAAGGCATCATTTCCATTCTGGAGGGCATGAACCCGCGCATGATCGAGATCAAGCTCGCCGGTTTCCAGAGCGGCGGCTCCCGCCAGGCGAAGAGGGGCGTATGAGCGTGCGCGACAGGAAGCGCCGATCCTCCGACCGCATCCCGCAGGATCGCTGGCTGGTCTCCTATGCGGACTTCATCACTCTGCTCTTCGCGTTTTTTGTCGTGCTGTACGCCAGCTCCCGCGCCGACCAGCAGAAGCAGATGCAGGTTGCGCATTCGATCGAGGCGGCCTTTCAGGCGATGGGACTATTTCCCGCTGCATCTCCCCCCCGGGATACGGGCGGCAGCCCCCCCGCCACGCAGCCTGCGGCCGCTCCGATCAATGTGCTGCTCGGCGACGACCTTTCCGCTTCGCCCGCCGTGCAGCAGGACCTTCGCCGGCTGCAGGATCAGCTGGCCAGTGTCCTGGCCCCCCAGATCGCAGAGCACGTCGTTGCCCTCCGGCTCGGGCGCGATGGACTGGTGATTTCCCTGCGCGAGGCCGGCTTCTATCAGAGCGGTTCGGCGCTGCCGGACGCCCAGTCCAAGGACGCCCTCGATAAGGTCGCCGCGAAGCTTATCGCCGTGCCTTACGATCTTCGCGTCGAAGGACACACCGACAATGTGCCTATCCACACCGCCCAGTTCGCCTCGAACTGGGAGCTCTCCACGGCACGCGCCAGTGAACTGGTGAAAATCCTGATCGTCCGCTACAAATTCTCTCCCAGGCGCCTCTCGGCCGCCGGCTATGCCGAGTATCATCCGGTCGCTGCCAACGATACCGCCGAGGGACGCAGCCAGAATCGCCGCGTCGATATTATCGTCCTGCCGCGGATCACCATCGTCCCGGCGGGGAGTCAGGCCCGCTGAAGCGACTCCCCTTAAAAAAAGTCACCTCAGCTGAAACCCAGCACCGGATGCGGACGATACGGTTCCTCCAGCGACCGAGTTTCTTCCGGGCTCAGACGTAGGGCAATCGCCGCCACGGCGTCCTCCAGGTGATGCGGCTTCGTTGCTCCCACGATGGGCGCCGCGATCCCGGGCTTCTGCAGCATCCACGCCAGCGCGAGGGTGGCCTGCGCAACGCCGCGCTCCTTCGCCATCGTCTCCACGCGGTCGACCACCGCGCGATCCTGCTCCTCCGTCGACGCGTACATCGTGTTGCCGAAGCGATCCGTCTCCGCGCGCTTCGTGCTCTCGCTTTGCCACGGCCGCGCCAGGCGTCCGCGCGCCAGCGGGCTCCAGGGAATAATCCCAATCCCTGCCTCGCGGCACAGCGGGATCATCTCCCGCTCTTCTTCTCGATACAGCAGGTTGTAGTGGTTCTGCATGGAGACAAAGCGCGTCCAGCCGTGCCGATCCGCCAGCGCCAGCGCCTGGGCGAACTGCCATGCATACATCGACGAAGCGCCGATGTAGCGCGCCTTGCCGGCTTTCACCACATCGTGCAGCGCCTCCAGCGTCTCCTCAATCGGCGTTTCGTAATCCCATCGGTGGATCTGATAGAGATCGACATAATCCGTCTGCAGGCGCCGCAGGCTTTCGTCCACCTCATGCAGAATTGCCTTGCGCGAGAGGCCGCCCCCGTTGGGCTCCTCGCGCATGATGCCGTGTACCTTGGTGGCCACCACCACCGCCTCTCGCCGCGTATTCCTCTTCAGGAATCGCCCGAGGACCTCCTCGCTGGCGCCGCTGGAATACACGTTGGCCGTGTCGAAAAAGTTGATGCCGAGATCGAGTGCCTGGCGAAGAAACGGCTGGCTCTGTTCCTCGTTGAGCGCCCACTCGTGCCGGCCGCCTTTGGCCGCTTCCGGCTTCGCCGGCGCACCATAGGTCATGCAGCCCAGGCAAATGCGCGAAACTTTCAGGCCTGTCCTGCCAAGATTGACGTAATCCATCGCTGCTCCTCAGTAAGGAAAGAATGACTCCCGGACGGCTGTACCGATCCTTGTCTATAAGAGGGCCGGCCCGGCGCAAACGATTCTCCTCCGCGGAGATTTTAAGATCGGATCAGGATGAGGGAAGCGCATCGCCGTTCCAGGACCCGATCGTCGCGGGACGAAACCTCCGGCGCACGAGCCGCCCAGCGTCTCCGCGCCCTCTACGATCGTCTGGTGACCGTCTACGGCCCTCAGGCATGGTGGCCGGCAAAGACTGCCTTCGAGGTGGTCGTGGGCGCCTGTCTCACCCAGAACACCGCGTGGAAATCCGTCGAGCGCTCCATCGCGAACCTCGAGGCTCGGGGCATACTGTCGATCGACGGCTTGCGACGTATTCCGGAGGACGAACTCCGCCAACTCATCCGCCCTTCCGGATTCATGGTGCGCAAGGCCGCGGTGCTCAAGGCCTTCGTGGCCTGTCTCGACACGCATTACCACGGAGAGATCGGCGCGCTGCGCGATGCGGCGCAGCACGCGCCTGGCATGGTGCGGGAGCAGCTCCTGGGTCTGCCTGGCATCGGACCGGAAACGGCCGACGCCATTCTGCTGTATGCGCTGGACGCTCCCGCCATGGTGGTGGACACATACCTGCGCCGGGTGGTGACGCGCCACGGCCTGGCTGCGGAGAACGCCCAATACACCGCGATTCAGTCGCTCGCCGAAGCGGCCTTCGCACCCGACCGCCAGCGGGACAATCCGCAGGCGCTCGCCCGCCACTACAACGAATTCCATGCTCTCGTCGTGCAGGTGGGGAAGGATTATTGTGGTCCGGTTGCCCGCTGCGCAAGCTGCCCGCTGCGCCATGACCTTCCCCATTCGCTCTCCCGCGGGGTTTCGCCATAAACTGGAACCGTGCCGGTTGCTCTTTACGCAGCCTCGACCAATCCCGGCAAATTACGGGACTTCTCCGTTGCCGCCGTTGAAGGCGGATTCTCGCTGGAGCCGCTGCCGAAGCTGCGCTCGATTCCGGCGCCCGAGGAAATGGAGCCGACCTTCGCCGGCAACGCGCGCCTGAAGGCCGAATACTACAGCCGCTTCTCTGCGGAAATCGTCCTCGCCGACGATTCCGGCCTCGAGGTCGAAGCTCTGGGCGGCGAACCCGGAGTGCGCTCTGCCCGCTTTGCCGGGGATGCAGGCTACGATCCGCCCGACGCACGCACTACGGACGAGCGGAACAACCTCTACCTTCTGGATCGTATGCGCGGCAAAACTCGGCGAACCGCGCGCTATCGCTGCGTGCTGGCTGCCGCGCGCGCAGGCATTGTGCTGGCTACCGGCGAAGGCATGGTGGAAGGAGAGATTCTGAAAGCTCCTCTCGGTACGGGCGGCTTCGGCTACGATCCGCTTTTCTGGCTGGAGGAGCTGCAGCGCACCATGGCCCAGATCTCCCTCGATGAAAAGCACATGCTCAGCCATCGTGGGCGCGCCTTCCGCGATCTTCTTCCGCGGTTGCATCGCGCGCTGCCCTGATCGGCGATTCCGCCTGCAAATCTCAGAGTTCGAGGACGGAGACGATTGCGCCCTCGTCCAGTCTCTCCCGGTCCTCGGGAACTACAAGAAAAACATTGGCTCGGGCAGCAGCGGTCAGATCGCCTGAGCCCTGCCAGGCGATCCGCCGCACGCTCGTTTCCTGCACATCGCTTTGCAGACGCGCCGGCAGAAACCGTGTGAGTCCGGCCTTCACGGCGACGTCCTCCTCCAGCCGGGCCATGCGAAATCGCGGCGCGGTTTCTTTCTCGCCGCCCAGCGCTCGCAGCAGCGGCGAGACAAACAGGGCGAACGTCACCATGGTCGAAATGGGATTGCCCGGCAGGCCGAAGAAAGGCTTTTCCCCCAGCCTGCCGAAGACCACGGGCTTGCCCGGCTGCATGCGCACGCCTGTGAAGAGGAACTCTGCGCCGGCGCCCAGGAGGGCCGGTTCAACGTAGTCGAACCGGCCCATGGAGACGCCGCCCGTCAGCAGAATCAGATCGAACGGCATCGCCTGGCGAATCGCCGCCTCCGTCTCCGACACCTCATCGCGAACGATGGGGAAGAGTTCGGGCGTCCCGCCCGCCGCTGCGACCTGCGCCGCGAGTGAGTAGCTGTTCGAGTTACGAATCTGATGCGCCAGGGGAGACTGAGCGACTTCGACCAGTTCGTCACCGGTTGCCAGAACCGCGACCCTCGGCCGGGCGGACACCACGACGTTCGCCGCACCACAGGCCGCCGCGGCGGCAATCTCGGCCGGTCCCAGCCTTCGTCCAGCCGGAAGGATAACGTCGCCGCGGTGGGCCTCGGCTCCGGCGGGAACGATATTCTCCCCAAACGCAGGAAGACGCTGCCCGTTGAGCTGCACTCGCCCCTCTGCAACGGTCACATGCTCGACCATAGCGACGCAGTCGGCGCCAGGCGGGACCGCCGCTCCGGTCATGATCTCAACCGCTTCTCCGGCGCCCAGAGCGCCGCCGGCCCAGGGCTGACCGGCTCGGAGCAGGCCCGCGATCCGCAGAGCGCCGCGAACCAGTTCTGCGGATCGGCAGGCAAAGCCATCACGGGTGGAACGCGCGAACGGAGGCTGATCGCGATCCGCGGCGACCGGCTCCGCGAGGACCCTTCCTGCCGCCGCCAGCAGCGGCATGGGCTCCTGCGCGCCCGGCCGCGCCCGAATCCGTTCGCACTCGCGACGCACCACAAGCGCGGCTTCTTCATAACTCAGGATCGGAGGCGCAGGAGCGGAATTCATGAGGGTGGCGGATTGTCGCAAAATGAAAGAGCGCCGTCTCCGGATCTTCGGAATGCGGCGCTCCTGCAGGACGTTTTGCCGGCTTTAATGCTTCCGTTTTGAGCCGGAGGACGGGGCGGTGTTCATCTCAGCCAGAACCTGCTTCGCGTCGTTGGCGAACTGCCCGTTCGGCGCCAGCTGCAGGTACTTTTCGTAGGCCTCTTCGCATCCCGGAGGCGCGACGATTTTCTGCGTCTTGGGATCCATGGTGGCTTTGCCGATCAGGGCCTGCCCCTTCAGGTAGTAGGGAATGGGCCGGGTCGGATCCGCGGCAATCGCCTTGTCGGCGGCAGCCACAACGGCGTCCGCCTGGCCTGTACGCGACATCACGATGGTTTCGTTCTGGTAGTACATGCCGGCATCCTGCGGATAGGCTTTCGCCGCAGCATCGTAAGCGGCCTGCGACTCGGGAATTTTATTGGCGTCGGCATAAGCTTCGCCCAGGGCATTCCCCGCGCTGCCAATCACCTGGGGGTTCGGCTTCTTCGCCGCCTGCTCCAGCGTGATGCACTTGTTCAGAGAAGTGATCGCGTCGTCATACTGCTTGAGACCCAGCTGGGCCTGGCCCAGCTCCACCCAAAGCAGCGGCTCGTCGGGTTTGATCGCGACATCGTGCTGCATCAGGGTGACAGCATCGGTATAGTTCTTTGCCTGCTCGTCGGAGCGAGCCTTTTCCAGGTCGCCATTCAGGTTTTTGATCTGGGCATTCTCCTTCAGAATGCTGGCGTTCTTGGTTTTGATCTCTTCGATTTGTTTCTTCTGCTCCGGCGACAGCTTGGCGACATATTCCGGCCGCGACATATCGTCGTTGACTTCCGTATCCTGCCCAGCCACGACTTTCACGCCGTCGATCTGGTCCACGACCTTATCCTTGGGCGTGTCGGCCTTGCGGTAGACGATGGTGTAGCTGCCGGGAGCAATGTTGTCTCCCTTGAAGGCGCCGCTCGGGTCCACATTGAAGGTGTACTTCGCCTCGGCGGTCGGCGAGGCCATGCCACCGGGATAGAGCGCGATGGTTCCTCCCCCCAGCGGCGCGCCGGTGGGATCGGTGACTTGCCCGTGAATTTTTCCCGTAGCGGTTTGCGTGGTTTGCGCCGCCAGCGGCAGCGCGACGGCGATAAGAGCGGCCAGTACCAGCCGCGGCCAAAGACGTAACGTTTTCATAATCATTCCTCTCTGCTGTTTTGCGCGACGAGCCCACGGGCCGTCGCGCCCTCCTGAAATTCCTGTCCGGTGGGCAAGAGCGCATACCGGATCGGGTCCCGGACGCCGGCTTCCGCGAAGGCGCGCAACCGCAGCACGCAGCTTTCGCAGAGACCGCAGGCGGCGTCCGATCCCGAATAGCACGACCACGTTAAATCCAGGGGCGCAGCCAATTCAAGGCCGAGCGCCACGATCTCCTTCTTCCGCATATGGATGAGCGGGGTCCGCACGGCGATGGCCCCGTCGCGCGTTCCCTGGCGGATCAGCTCCTGAAAAGCCGCGTAATAGGCGGGCCGGCAGTCGGGATAGCCGGAGCTGTCCTGCTCGACGGCGCCGATGAAGACGGTTTGCGCGTCCAGCACCTCAGCCCAGCTCACCGCGGCGGAGAGAAAGTGCGCATTGCGGAAGGGCACATAGGTCACAGGAATCTCCGTGCCGATCGTTGCACCGTCCGCCGGAGCTTCGGGAATGTCGATGCTGGCGTCCGTGAGAGCCGAGCCGCCGATGCGGCGGAACAGGTCCAGGCGGAGGTGCAGGAAGTCTTTGAACCCCAGGGCTTCGGCGACGGCGCGGGCAGCGCGCAGCTCACGCTCTTCGGTGCGCTGGCCATAGCTGCAGTGGAGGGCATACGCGTCATGGTCGCGGGCGGCGAGGGCGGCGCAAACGCAGGAGTCCATTCCACCGGAGAGGCAAACCACGGCGCGGGTTCGGGATGCAGACATCAATCTCTATCGTAGCGCGACAGACTGACGGTGGTGATTTCAAAAGGCCAGCGGCCATCCGTTCGTAATCTCCGGGGGTCATGGGAGGGGCGGGGAGCCGGAGCCGGGAGGCAGGAGGGTGCCAGGAGTCGGGAGGGAGTCTTGTGCCAGGGAAAATTCGAAGTCATTTTCGATGGGGTTGCAAATCCATGTTGCTGATTCTGCGGGGCCACTTTGGTAACGTCGATGTCCGCGATGTCCCGATGGCAGCGACCGGGGGTGAGGGCCGGGCGTGGTGCGAGCTTTCGGCTGCTGGGTTTGTGGGACGTGTCGCGGACACGAAGGAGCCTCGCTGAGCCAACAGAAAAGGCCGCCCTATGAGCAGCCTTCGGGGGCAGAAATTTCGTTTTCCCCCTCTATTTTCAGAATACCAAGCCCGGCGGGATTTACTGCCAGATTGGGGCGGATATTTCGGCCTGGAAGGCTTCTGGAATCAGTGATCGTGACGTTCGTAAGGGGCGAAGGGGCTTGACACGATTTCCACAAAGCGGACGAAAAGCCCATACTCCGGGCGCCGGTCGAGGCATCCGGTGGCGAGTAGGGCGTCAGGGAGTCTGGAGAACGCGGGTTTGCCCGGCCGCGGCAGGGCGAAATTTGCGAAGGGCCAGGATCGCCAGGACGATGAAGAGGATCAGGGCGGCGAGCTGGACGATTTTGAAAGGCGCTTCCTTTTGCGTGGGGGCGAGAGCGTGCAGGGCCGGGACCTTCTCGAAGGACTGCACGATGAGGACAAAGAAGTTGAGGTATTGGGCGAGGATGGCGGTGACGATCCAGGTGGAGCGCCAGCCTCCAGACATGTGACCGGCGTAGCGCGCGACGATGGCAAAGGCCAGCACGACGCAGGAGAGGATGCCGACAACGATGCCGGGCGTGACGCCGTGGAAGGGGAAGAGGAAGCCGGTGAGGCTGGTGAGGACGGTGGTGATGAGGAAAAGGGCCGTCACCAGGGGGAGGCTTCGCGAGGCGATCATGCCGAGGATCACGATGAAGCCGGCGGCGATGCCGATGAGGCTGATCGCGACATGAAATTGCGTGAAAGCGGAGAGACTCATGCCGAGGATCATGGGGTTCCTTTTCTGGGAGATCGGGGCCTGAGGTGGGGAGAGACCTGAGAGTAGCGCGTTGTCGAGGGGGGCGCAAGGCGGGGGGGATCATTGGAGACGGAGAGATTTTTTGAGGAGCGCAGGAAGCGTGGGGATCGCGAGGCGTTTCGGCGCAGCCTGAATCGCAAAGGCGGCGAGCCGCCGCGTCCCGACGAGACGATCGAGTGAGGCTGGGCATCGCCGCCCCACTCAAGCCGAAAGCGGGCTTGCATGGGTCACCCAGCCAAAAGCGGGTAGGCAGCACGCAGGGCCGCTAATTGATATCCGAGGCTCCCACCCTGTCTCCTCGAAAACCGTGAGGAGACCAGGATGGGGCACCCTGGTGCCATTCCAAACGCGGCGAGGAGCTTCTGGCGCGCGGACGCTCTAGAAGTTGGCTTCGATCAGGGTCAGGAGGGAATGCGGCGCGGGCGCATCGTCGGTCAGATCCCAGAACATGATGCCGCCGTATTTCTTTCCCAGTTGCGTCTCCACGACCATGGTGGATTCGCCGACATAATGGAAGGCTAGTCCGTCGTCGAGGGGACCGCCGCCGGCCAGATCGACTTTCCATGCGTTGGGATAGGCGGCCATGATGTTCTTATAGCTTTCTTCGCGGGTGTCATTGTCGCTGGATCCGAAAAACGGAACACCGAGGACGAGTTTTGCCGGGGGAATCTTCTCCTGGACCGCATAAAAGTTCAAAGCGGCGACGGCGGCGCTGGAGGACGAGTAGTTCATGATGTTCAGCAGGTCGAACTGGCGCAACGCCGCCTCGGGCATTGAAGCCTGAAGGTAGGGAGCCACAGCGGCGGTGACGAGCTTGCCCTCGGGATGAAAGGCCGCGGTTAAAGCGGTGGTAAAGGTGAGGTAGGGAGCGCCCATGTTGCTGGGGTCCTCGATATCGAGGTCGACGCCGTCCAGGGCGTGCGCGGCAACAAAGGTCTGCAGCGACGCCACGAGCGGCACGGACAGGCCCGCGTTATAAAACTGAATGATGCGCTGATCGCCGCCGCCGCCGCCGATGGAGGCGAGAACCCGGACCCCGGCAGCGTGAGCCGCGCGGACGAGGCTGTCGATATCGGCGTCGGTCTCGCCCTCGATCGAGAACTGCCTGTCGCTGGCCGCGGTGCAGACTCCCTGGCATTGGGGAGGATTGGCAAAGGCCAGGTCGAGATCTGTAATTTTGCCGAATTGCAGGGTGGCCAGGAGCGTCGTGTAGTTCGACTGCTTGCCGGCAAAGAGATAGGCGATCAGGTGGGGCGGGGGCGGCGGAGCTGATTGGGCCACGGGTGGCGGGGGCGCCGGAGGCATTGCCTGGGCCTGACCCTGAGCCTGGGAGGGATAACCGGAGATAGCGACGACCAGGGCCGCAGCCGCGAGACGCAGGAGAAACCAGTTTTCAGATGGGCTTTTTATGAAGATTCTCAAAGCGATACTCCCCCTCGCCGTGTTCGGGCGCGTTGTCGATGCTACTTGATAAGGTTTGATTAGTAAGGGGAAGTATTGCACCGGTGCGCTGCACGCGCAAGCGCCTTCCCGCATCGATGAAGGTCTGCAATCGAGGGCGAGGGTTGGAAGAAGCAACCGCAGATCCTTCCGCTGCGCCAGGCGCGCAGCCTCAGGATGACCGTTGCTTGTCGATTGAGATCGATGCCGAAGAAAGAGCTCACCGCTTCCGATCTTTTTGGCCGGTGTGCGACCCACTGCGTCCAATGCAGGCGCGTGGCAGCCCCGGTTGCGCGACCGATTCGTTCGAGACGACAGCTCTATTTTGGCGTTTGACATGGGGCGCGGAGGCGCATAGTTTCGGCAATTGCCAAAACGTTCTTTGCCCGGGAGTGCTGAAATGATGCGCCGTTTTGCCTGGCTGTCCCTGTCCTGTCTGTCGGCTGTGCTGCTGCTGAGTGCTGTGAGCGCCACGGGCCAGGATGCCCCCGCACCCACGCGGCCGCCGGATGGGCAGCTGGATCCGACGAAAAATGTCCAGCACCCGGTGCTGTTCTCGAGCTTTCATCAGCCGCTGCCGGAGCAGTATGTGTGGACGCACGATCCCGCGCATCAGAGCGACGCCGAGCAGGATGCTCCGCGGTATTTCCGGGCGCACTTTCATCTCGACAGCGCTCCGCCGGTGGCGATTTTGTATCTGGCGGGGCCGCAGGCAGCGGACGTGTTTGTGAACGGGAGCGAGGCGGAGCGGATGGCGTCGGATCCGCTGTCACGGATTGGGCCGAAGGTTTTCTGGGTGGATGTGACGCGGCTGCTCAGGACGGGCGATAACGTGCTGGCCATCGAAGCGGATCATGGGGACCGGCTGGTGGCGAAGATTCTGCCGGCGCCACCGGGGATGTTTGGGCAGCCGAGCGGGATGGCAGAGCCACTCCTGATCACCAACGCGGCGTGGAAGGGGACGCGGTCGAACACAGACGGCTGGCAGGGCGCGAGCTTTGACGACAGCGGCTGGACCGCGGTGGACGCGATGGGCGGGATCGAGAGCAACATCGACTTCTTCCAGTGGAACCAGGACGCGGGGATGTATATGTGGCCGCGGTATCAGGGCGAGTCGCCCTTCCTGGCGCATACGTTTTTGCCGGCGGCGAAGGTGACGGACGTTTATGCGGGGCTGGGCAGCTTCGAGAATGTGGACGCGCTGACTGCGGGGGATGCGGGACAGGACTTCATCGTGCATCAGGGGCCGGGGCACGCGCCGAACGAGTATGTTCCAACGCTGACGCTGGACTTTGGGCGCGAGATCGCGGGGCGGGTGCAGGTGGAGTCGGATTCGGATCAGCCGCTGACGGTGTCGATTGCGTATGGCGAGTCGATTGACGAGGCGCACGACGAGCCGTATCTGGGCGTGGATGTGCTGCACGTGACGCCGCATGGAACGGGAGTGGGACCGAAGTCGGCGTTCCGGTACGCGCAGATTCGTTTTCTGTCGGGCGCGCCGGAGGTGAAATTCCGGGCGATTCGCGTCGAGGACATTTATTACCCGGTGAAGTATCAAGGCTCGTTCGAATCGTCGGACAAGCTGCTGAACGAGATCTGGGAGACGGGCGCATACACGACGCATTTGTGCATGCAGAACGACATCTGGGACGCGCCGAAGCGGGATCGCGGGCGGTGGATGGGCGATACCGACATCAGCGGGCGGGTGACCGATGCGGTGTTTGCCGATCACTTTCTGCTGGAGGACACGCTGACGCGGCTGATTGGGTCGCTGCCCATTCGCGGTGCGGTGAACGGGATTCCTGGGTACTCGTCGTACTGGTTCACGGAGCTGGCTGATTTCTACAAACACGAAGGGGACAAGGGCTACATTGCGTCGATGCACGACCGGATCCAGGCGCTGCTGAAGTTCATGGACCTGGATTTTGACGCGGAAGGTCACTTCATCAGCCACACGCACACGTGGCTCTATGTGGACTGGTCGCCGGGGCTGAACGGCACCAATCCCGAGACGAAGAAGGCGACGACGCTGGAGTATGTGCGGGCCTATCGGGCGGCCGCGTGGCTGTTGCGCGAGCTGGGCGACACGGCCAACGCCGAGCACTGGGAGCAGCGGGCGGAGGCGCTGACGAAGACCAGCCAGGAGCAGGACTGGACGGAGTCGAAGAACGGCGAGGCAGAAGGGGGATCGTTTGGGCCGCGGTGGCAGACGAATGCGATGGCGGTACTTTCCGGCGTGGCGCGGCCGGAGCAATATGCGGGGATCTGGCAGAACGTGCTGTCGCATGTGGGCGAGGCGACGTATCGGCCGTCTGTGATCTCGCCGTATTACGGCGCGTATGTGCTGGACGCGATGGCGGAGATGGACCATCGACAGGGGGCGCTGGACTGGATTCGCGAGTACTGGGGCGGCATGATCCACGAAGGAGCGACGAGCTTTTGGGAGGCGTACGATCCGTCGTGGCCGAAGGACGATCCGCATGTGGATCTGCAGGCGGATGACACGGCGGGGTATCGGATCAGCCTGGCGCACGGGTGGTCGAGCGGACCGACGTACTGGCTGATGGAGCAGGTGTTGGGGATCGAGCCGACGGGGCCGGGGTTTGCGACGGTGACGATTCGTCCGGACCTGCTGGATCTGGAGTGGGCGAAGGGCGGGGAGCCGACGCCGCACGGGCTGCTGTCGGTGGATCTGACAAAAGAGCATGGAATGACGGCGACGCTCGCTGTGCCGGAGGGCGTGACGGCGACGGTGCTGTTTCCGGTGGCGCCGGGAGCGCAGCAGGTGCTGGTGAACGGGAAAGCGGAGCGGGGACGGTTTGTAGAAGGCGGGAAGCGGATCGCGGTGGAAGTGCCTGCAGGACGGAGCGAGGTGCGGGAGGAGTAACGATCGTGCGATGGGAGGGCTTTCTTTACAGCCTCTGGAAAGCCTGACAAACTGAGCTGTGACTCCCGCTTCGATTGTCATTCTTGATTTTGGTTCGCAGTACACGCAGCTGATTGCGCGGCGGATTCGCGAGCAGAACGTCTACTCGGCGGTGCTGCCGTGCACGGCGAAAATTGACGAGATTCGCGCGCTGAATCCAGTGGGGATTGTGCTGTCCGGCGGGCCCTGCTCCGTGTACGACAGCGATGCGCCGCCGGCCGATCCTGAAATTCTGAACCTGGGGCTGCCGGTGCTTGGCATCTGCTATGGGCTGCAGTTCATCACGCACCATCTGGGCGGGCGGGTGCGGTCGGCGCTGAAGCGCGAGTACGGGCATGCGGAAGTGGAGCTGGTGGACGCGACGAATCCACTGTTTGCCGAACTGCCGGCGTCGCTGCACGTTTGGATGTCACATGGGGACGAGGCGCTGGACCTGCCGCCGGGGTTTCATCTGACGGCGAAGACGGCGAACGCGGTGGCGGGGATTGCCAATCCCGAGCGGAAAATTTGGGCGGTGCAGTTTCACCCGGAGGTGCACCATACGCCGCTGGGCACGCAGGTGCTGCGGAATTTTCTGTTCAAAATTTGCGAGGCGCGGCCGGACTGGACGCCGGAGCATTTTATCCAGAGCACGGTGGCGGCGATTCGCGAGAAGGTCGGCACGGGACATGCCATCTGCGCGCTGTCGGGAGGGGTGGATTCGTCGGTAGCGGCGGTGCTGGTGCATCGCGCGATCGGGGACCAGCTGACCTGCGTGTTTGTGAATAACGGCGTGCTGCGCAAAGACGAGTTCACCAAGGTGCAGCAGAACCTGCGGGACAAGCTGGGGCTGAAACTCGTCGGCGTGGACGCGAGCCAGCGGTTTCTCGGCAAGCTGCGCGGGGTGACCGATCCTGAGGGGAAGCGGAAGATTATCGGCACGGAGTTCATTGCCGTGTTCGACGATGAGGCGCATCGCATCGCGCAGGAGACGGGCGGCGTGGAGTGGCTGGTGCAGGGCACGCTCTATCCCGATGTGATCGAGTCGTCGTCGGTGAAGGGGCCTTCGCAGACCATCAAGAGCCACCACAACGTGGGCGGGCTCCCGGAAGACATGGAGCTGAAGCTGATTGAGCCGCTGCGGGATTTATTTAAGGATGAAGTGCGGCGGATCGGGCGGGACATGGGGATGCCGGAGGACATTTTGCAGAGGCAGCCGTTCCCGGGGCCGGGGCTGGCCGTGCGCATTCTTGGTGAGGTGACCCCTGAGCGCGTGGCGCTGCTGCAGGAAGCGGACGACATTGTTGTGTCGGAGATCAAGAATGCCGGGCTCTACACAAAGATCTGGCAATCGTTCGCGGTGTTGCTGCCGGTAAAGAGCGTGGGCGTGATGGGGGATCAGCGGACGTATGCGTACACGTGTGCGATTCGCGCGGTGCATTCGGAAGACGGGATGACGGCGGACTGGGTGCCGCTGCCCTACGAGGTGCTGAAGACCATCTCGAGCCGGATTGTGAACGAGGTGCGCGGGATCAACCGCGTGGTCTACGACATTACCTCGAAACCGCCGGGCACGATTGAGTGGGAATAGCTCGCCGCAGGCGAGCTATTCCCTGAGTTTAGGGATCAGAGTTTGGAGTTTGGCGAGTCCGCTGCCGTGGCTGCTGTTCGCAGCGGCATCGAACTCGGGTACCGAGATAGCTTTGTAACCTCCAATCCCTAAACTCTAAACTCTTCGGTTTGGTATTCTTCCTCCTTCGCTGCAAATCCCTGATTGAGGCTGTGTTTTCCATGAAGAGTCGTTGCTGTCTGTCGTTGGCGCTGCTGGCGTCGGCTGTTTGTGCTGTTTCTCTGCCCCTGCTGGCGCAAACGGCGAGCGTTCCGGCGCCTGGAACGCCCGCGACGGGACTATCGGCGATCAGCAGCGCGTATGCTCGCGATCCGCAGCAGCCCATCGATCAGGCGTATACCGCGCACATCAAGCAGTACACGACGGAGCCGTATTTCAATTCGCCGCTGACGGATTATCTGCCGGCGTCAAAGACCGTTCCCACGCCGGAGAAGGTGCTGGGCGATGTGTCGGGCGCGCCGAATATGCTGCCGTACGCCGAGGACGTCTATAAATACTTCCGGCTGCTGGCGGCGAGCACGCCGCGGGTGAAGGTGTTCACCATTGGGCACACGGAAGAGGGCCGCGAAATGATCGCGGTCGCGATTGCCGATGCGTCGCTGCTGGACAAGCAGAAGGAGAACGATGCGCGTCTGGCGAAGCTGGCCGATCCGCGCACGATCCACATGGACGACAAGGAGGCAGCGGGGCTGGTGAAACAGTCGTACCCGGTGTACTACATCACGGGAACGATCCATTCGCCGGAGACGGGCGCGCCGACGGCGCTGATGGAGCTGGCGTACCGGCTGGCCGTGGATAATTCGCCGTACATCCAGTACATCCGCACGCACATGATCGTGCTGATCACGCCGGTGGTGGAAGTGGATGGGCGCGACCGCATGGTGGACATCTATAAGTGGCATCGCGCGCACCTGGGCGAGAACTATCCGCGGCTGGTGTACTGGGGGCATTACGTTGCGCACGATAACAATCGCGACGCGATGGGGATGACGCTGGACCTGACGCGGAACGTGCTGAACAACTATCTGGCGTGGCATGCGCAGGTGCTGCATGACCTGCACGAATCCGTCCCGTTCCTTTACGACAACACAGTGGGCGACGGGCCGTACAACGCGTGGATCGATCCGATTCTGGAAGGCGAGTGGGCGGAGATTGGCTGGAACAATGTCTCGCAGATGACCGATCTGGGAATGCCGGGTGTTTTTACGCACGGGGACTTCGACACCTGGAGCCCGGGGTACCTGATGTTTTTGGCGGCAATGCACAACGGGATCAGCCGGCTCTATGAGACGTTCGGCAACGGGGGCGCGGATACGGAGAAGCGGATTCTCGATCCGGATGAGTACGAGCGCACCTGGTACAAGCCAAATCCGCCGCTGCCGGTGGTGGAGTGGTCGCAGCGCGATAACAATAATTATGAGGAGACGGCGCTGCTGACGACGCTGTCGTACTTTGCGCAGAACAGCCAGCACTGGCTGCAGAACTACTATCTGAAGGCGAAGCGGTCGATTGAGAAGCCGGAGTCGGCGGGACCGGCGGCGTACGTGATCGCGGCGGATGCGTCGCCCAGCCGGCGGGCGGAGCTGCTGCGGGTGATGGCGCTGCAGCATGTGGAGATCAGCAAGCTGGACGAGCCGGCGACGGTGACGGAGAAGGCGGCGAAAAAGGGAGACGAGGCGAAATCGCAGACGTTTGCGGCGGGCAGCTATGTGATCCGCATGGATCAGCCGTACTCGCGCATTGCCGATGCGCTGCTGGACCGGCAGTACTGGGCGCCCGACGACCCGCAGAAGCATCCTTATGACGATACGGGGTGGTCATTCCCGGATCTGTTCGATGTGCCGACGGTGCGGGTGACGGATGCGTCGATTCTGAAGGCGAAGATGGAGCCGGTGGCGGATGCGGGCGCGCCTTCGGGATCGCTGAGCGGCTCAGGCGACGTGGTGGCGGTGAACAACGAGGGCACCCTCACGATGCTGGGGCTGCGGTATGAGCTGAAGGACGCGAAGGTTTCCGTCGCGGAAGCGGCGTTCGATGCCGCCGGAAAGCACTTTGCGGCCGGGTCGCTGATTATTCAGGGCGCGAATGCCGATGGGCTGCAGAAAGCGGTCAAGGACGCGGATGTGCCGGCAGTGAGCCTGGCCGCTGCGCCGTCGGTGGCGATGCATGAGGCGCCCGCGCCGCGGATTGCGATGATGCACACGTGGCTGGCGACGCAGACCGAGGGGTGGTGGCGCGAGGCTCTGGACAAGCTGCACGTGCCGTATGACTACATTTCGACGCAGACGGTGGCGCATGAGGGCGATCTGCGGTCGAAGTACGACGTGATCCTGTTTGCGCCGTTGGGTCGGACGAGCACGCAGCAGATTGTGGACGGCATGCCGATGTGGGGAAATCCGCTGCCGTGGGAGAAGACGGAGCTGACGCCGAACCTGGGGCGGATTGACTCAACGCCGGACCAGCGGCCGGGTCTGGGTGAGGACGGATTGCAACACCTCAAGGACTTCGTGGCGCAGGGCGGTCTGCTGATTACGGCGGAAGACACGGCGCAGTTCGCGATTGACGAAGGCCTGGCGCCGGGGGTGTTTCTGAATAAGAGCGGCAACGTGAAGGTCGTCGGCAGCGTGCTGGGGGCGACGTTTGTCGATCACAAAAGCCCGGTGGCGTGGGGCTATGGCGACAATCTGGGGGTGTACAGCGCGGAGGGGATGGCGTTCACGATCGGCAATATGACGGTGCCGCGGCATGTGGAGACGGAGAAGGACTTCCATCGGCCGACGGGACGGGGCGGACCGCAGGAGCAGGATATTCCGCAGGGGCGTTTGGCCGTGCAGCCGGAGCCGCTGCCCTCGCCGAAGCCGTGGGAGGCGACGCCGCTGAATGAGGAAGAGGCGCGTGACAATCCATATGTCATTCCGGCACAGGATCGGCCGGATGTGATTTTACGGTTTGTTGACACCAAGGACCTGCTGTTGTCGGGGCTGCTGGAGAATGGCGGGTCGATCGAGGAGAAGCCGATTGTGGTGGACGCGCATTATGGGGATGGGAACGTGCTGCTGTTTGCGACGAATCCGATCTACCGGGGCGAGACGATCGGGAGTTATCCGCTGGTGTTCAACGCGATTCTGAACTTCGATCGGTTATCGAAGGCAAAGTAGAACAATTCATCCCAGAGAGCGCAGAGAACCCAGAGGGGACTGGCCGTCCAGGCGAGCGCGCTTGGCGCCAGGCTGCATCGCTGCGCCGTCTTCCCTACAATGGAAAGGGCTTTCGCCCATTCGGGAGTTGCGCTTGACGCATACCACGGACAAGCTCGGTCTCATCGCCGGCAATGGACGCTTTCCTTTTCTGCTGCTCGATGCGGCGCGGGCGCATGGGACGGAGGTCGTGGTTGCGGCGATTAAAGAGGAGACCGATCCGGAGATGGATGCGCGGGCGGCGGCCGATCCTGGCGTGCGGGTGCACTGGCTGTCGCTGGGGGAGTTGTCGCGGCTGATTGAGATGTTTCAGGTCGAGGGCGTGCGAAAGGCCGTGATGGCCGGGCAGGTGAAGCACAAACAGATCTTTTCGAGCATTCGTCCGGACTGGCGGCTGGCGAAGTTGTTGCTGAACCTGCGGACGCGCAATACCGATATGCTGCTGGGCGCAGTGGCGAAGGTGCTGGGCGATGAGGGGATCGAGCTGATTCCGTCGACCGCGTACCTGGAGCCGCTGCTGGCGCAGGCGGGGGTGCTGACGGCGCGCGCGCCGAACGAGCAGGAGCAGAAAGATATCGAGTACGGGCGCGAGGTGGCGCGGGGGCTGGCCGGCTTCGATCTGGGGCAGACGGTGGTGATTGCGGCGCAGGCGTGCGTCGCAGTGGAAGCCATGGAAGGGACGGACGCGACCATCGAGCGCGCCGGAGCGCTGATGCGGAGCCTGGGCGAGCCGCCGGCATCCACTTTGGAGCGCAGCCTGACGGTGGTGAAGGTAGCCAAGCCGAAGCAGGACCTGCGCTTCGATGTGCCGGTGATCGGGGTGGCGACGATTCGGGCGATGCGAGCGGGAGGCGCGACGTGTTTGGCCATCGAGGCGCAGCGGACGCTGCTCTTCGATCGCGAGGCGGTGCGGGCGGAGGCGGATGGGGCCGGCATTGCGGTGATTGCGGTCGAACGCGGATAATGGTTCCCATCCAGTGGGCCTCGTCGCAGCCCGGGATCCCACAGCCCGGGAGACTCGCCAACCAAGCTTCGCACCGGCCTCGCAGGCACGCGTGGCTCGTAACGCAAGGAGAAACAGCATGTCCAGGATTTCCGCGATTCTCGTCGCCATTGCCGCTTTCGTTGTGCTGGGCGGCTTTACGCTGCAGCGCGTTTTCGCCGCCGACAACGCTCCCCTGCCGGAAGTCGGGCAGACGGCGCCCAACTTCACGCTGCCGAATCAGGAAGGCAAAGCGGTCACCCTGGATCACTATCGTGGGAAGTGGGTGGTGCTGTACTTCTATCCGAAAGATATGACCACGGGCTGCACGATCGAGGCTCATAATTTCCAGCGCGATCTGGATCAGTACAAGGCGCTGCACGCAGTGATTCTGGGCGTGAGTGTGGATACCGTGGACAGCCACCGGCAGTTCTGCACCAAGGACAGCCTGCACTTTACGCTGCTCGCCGATCCGAACAAGAAGGTGGTGGAGAAGTACGGCTCGCTGGGCAATTTCGGTCCGATGCAGATTGCCATGCGGAACACCTTCCTGATTAGTCCCGAGGGCAAGATCGTGAAGGTGTGGACGAAGGTGGATCCGCAGGTGCACAGTCCCGAGGTGCTGGCGGCGATCTCCAATTTGCAGAAGCAGCAGGGGTAGGGCAGAAGAGTTTAGAGTTTAGGGATTGGAGTTTAAAGGTCCAGGCCTCGTTGCCAAAGGCAGGATGCGTTTGCCCCGTCAGGTGTGTACAAGGAATGGATGGGGCAGACGCAGACGCCATTCCGCTGCAAGCTGATCGTGTGGGACCGCGTGATCGAGTTGTGCGCAGCCGTCTATGCCCTGACCCGGAAGTTCCCACGCGAAGAGATTTACGGCCTGACGAGTCAGATCAGGCGGGCGAGCGTCTCCATTCCCAGCAATATTGCTGAGGGATATGGTCGCGGAACCCGGGAACAATATAAGCAGTTCCTTTCCATCGCTCTGGGCTCTTATATGGAATTGCGGACGCAGTTGGTGATCGCCAGCAGGCTCGGATTGGTCGATTCGTCTGACTTTAAGAAGGTGGAGAGTCTCGCGTCAGAAGTGGGCAGAATGCTGTCCGCCATGGTGACGCGTCTGCGAGCGGCTGCGGAATCCAAACTCTAAGCTCTAGTTTTCCTTGATCGGCGTAATCGGATGCGCGTTTTCCGGGGAGTTGGGGGAGACGCCAAAATCCCAGACGTCGAGGTTGACTTCGCCGGGGGCGAGGATCTCCATCAGGGCGTACTCGCCGACCGTCAGCGGCTCCTTTGGGGTGAGCTTCATCCAGTGGCGGCCGGGGAGGATTTCCACGGTGGTGGGCACGATATCGCTGGACTGGGTGGCGGCGCCGGCGCGGCTGATGCGCAGTGCACCGACGACGCGCTCGCCGGGACGCACGTCGACGCGCACGATGGCGTAGTGGCTGGCGGGCGAGCTGACATCGCTCTTGTCCGGTTTGTCGTTGGCGCCGTGCGTGTCGACTACCAGCGCCGACTCCGGCGCGACCGCTTCGCTGTTGCCGGTGCTCAGCGAGACGTAGAGCGCGGGATCGTCCACGTGCAGGCGGATCCGAGCGGCCTGGCCGTCGATGCGGATCGGCTCCTGCGCGCCACGGAAGGTGGCGATGGCGGCAGCCAGGACGTTGTGGCCGGAATACTCATTCACGTTGCCGGCATGCTGCGTGAGGTAGACCAGTTCGGGGATGCCCTGAAAATAGTCGAGCGCGAAGATGCCGTCTTCATCGGGCAGGTGCAGGCCGGGGGCGACCTGGGGCATGCGGGCGCGCTGGTCGGCGCGCTCGGCGGCGGCTTCCTTATCGATCTCGGCGGCGCCGCGCTGGTCCTGATCGGGAGTGGGCTGGGCCAGTTGCGGGTTCGCCGGCTGCGTGCCGAGGGGATTCATCCCGGTGGCGGGGCGGTTTTGGGTCACATCGGTGTCGGGCGCAGCGGCGTCCCGCGCGTGCTCCTTGTTCCATTTATCGGTGGCGTCCCAGTCGATGAGGTTTTTGGGCAGATCCTCCCAGTCTTCGCGCTCGGCGCTGAAGTAGTGGACGCGGTCGCCTTTAATTTGCCATTGGGTGACGACCTGGAAAGAGCCGTCCATGAGGATCAGGCGTTTTGTGGTGACCTCGGCGTGGGCGGCGGGGGTGAAGCCGGCCAGCGTGGACAAAGAAGCGCCGGGGCCGGCTATCAGGGCCAGCAGAGCCAGCGGAATCAGAGGCCGAAGAGGCAAACGTGCAGCCATCGCTCTCCATTAGATAGGAGCGGGTGCGTTTCCGTCACCCGGTGTCGTCGGTCGGCGTTCGAGGGTGGTCCCTCTGCACAGGCGGGCTCTCTTTTCGATATGCTCGGAAGCATGGTTTCCCAATCGGTACGGGCCGCGAGCGGTTTCGCGGCAGCTATCTGTCTTGCCGTCTTTGGTTACGCAGGCCATGCCCAGACGTCGTCGTCCACACCGGCCGGTTCGGCCGCACAGCAGTCGCCGTCCAGCTCTGCGTCCAGTGCGCCGGCGCAGCAGAATGTTCCGCCGCTCCAGCTGCACGATCTTCCTGCCGAGCCCCACACGCCGACCGCCCAGGAAGCGGAGCAGGAGCAGCGGCAGCGGATTCTGATGGAGATATCGCGACTGGCGACCATGCAGGCGCAGTGGGGACCGCAGTCGTCCACCCCCGGCCTCTCGATTGAGCTGAAAGAAGTGGGACGGACGAAAGCGGCGGACGGCACCACGCAGATCGCCTGGCAGATTTCGGGAAAGGGCTTCCCGGCGGACCAGAAGCTGGTGTTGATACGGTGGCCTCTGGACGCCAGGCCGGAGAACCTGATGGGCGGCATTCAGTTCGACAGCCAGGGAACAGCGGTGTGTGCGGCGGCGCCGGCTTCGGCCAGCGGAGCGGAGCACGAGAGCGGGCAGGCGCTGGCGGCAGCGGCAGCGAAGCTGACTCAGCCGGGTGCGGCGGCGGCGCCCCCGGCACCTGCGCCCTCGAAGGATGTTCCTCCGCTGCCGCCGAGCTGTGCGGCGGCGACGAAGCCGGGTCAGCCGATCGAGATTCGGGCGGCGGTCGCGCCGGGTGAGGCTGTGCGGGTAGCGCTGGTGGGGGACAGCCAGAAGGACGGCAAACCAGTCCGGATGGGCGCCGCGGCCAGCCTGGTGCCTTTCCCGATAGAGAGCAAGGACAAGGGTTGCACGCTGCAGGTGATCCGCGGGATGAAGAATGCGGCCATGGTGCTGGTGGAAGGAACCGGCTTTCCTGTGAGTTCGCCGCTGAAGGTTGACAACGTCAGCGACGGACAAAGCCGCGCGTTTACGGTCAGGACCACCCCCGAGGGCCGCTTCATGATGGCGTCGTTACCGGGGCTGGAGGGGCATGAAGAGGGGGATACGACCGTCCACATCGGCGGGGTCGATCCGGCTCCGAGCCTGAAGACGCCTGAGGCTCCGGCAGCGGCAGCCCCCATCTGCGATCCGTCGGTCACCTTCCACTGGGGCAAAGACAGCTACAAACTCCAGTAGGCCCAGGAGGTTTGCGCGCCGGGAGGGCCCCATGACCGGCTCTCCTGGCGGCGGCAAAATTGCTGTTAAAACACTCTTCCTTTCCCCCCGCGTTCCTGCGATACTTGGTCGTGCCCGCCTGGTTCGTCCAGCACACAAATCCAAAAAAGGTGACGCGAAAATGTCTGCCAAGTACATTTTTGTGACCGGCGGAGTTGTGTCCAGTCTCGGCAAGGGTCTTGCCGCCGCCTCGATCGGATGCCTTCTCGAGAGTCGTGGTCTCAAAGTCAACCTGATGAAGTTCGACCCGTACCTGAACGTGGATCCGGGGACGATGTCGCCGTTTCAGCATGGCGAAGTCTTCGTTACGGATGACGGCGCGGAGACGGATCTGGACCTGGGCCACTACGAGCGCTTCACCCACGCCAAACTCACCCGCGATAACAACCTCACCACTGGCCGAATCTACGAGCAGATCATCACCAAGGAGCGGCGCGGGGATTATCTGGGCAAGACCGTCCAGGTGATTCCGCATGTGACGAACGAAATCAAGAACGCGATGCGGAAGGTTGCGGCGGAGGGGAACGTCACCATCGTGGAGATCGGCGGAACGGTGGGCGATATCGAATCGCTGCCGTTTCTGGAGGCGATTCGCCAGATGCGGCAGGAGCTGGGGCGGGAGAACACCGTGTTTGTTCACGTAACGCTGGTGCCCTGGATCAGCGCGGCGCAGGAACTGAAAACGAAGCCGACGCAGCACTCGGTAAAGGAGCTGTTGTCGATCGGGATTCAGCCGGACATTCTGCTGTGCCGCACGGACCGCTTCCTGTCGCGCGAGGTGAAGAGCAAGATCGCGCTGTTCTGCAATCTCGAAGACCAGGCGGTGATCACGGCGAAGGACGTGGATTCGATCTATGAAGTGCCGCTGACCTTCGCGCAGGAAGGCGTGGATCGGCTGGCGCTGAAGTATCTGCACCTCGACACGCCGGAGCCGGACCTGAGTAAGTGGTCCGATCTGGTGCGGCGCTGCTACAACCCGCGCGATGAGGTCTCGATTGCGATCTGCGGGAAATATGTGGAGTACGAGGACAGTTATAAATCGCTCAAAGAGGCGCTGGTGCACGGCGCGCTGGCCATGAACCTGAAGCTCACCGTGACCTGGATCGAAGCCGAAGGGCTCGAAGCGCCGGGGTACGAGGAGCAGCTGCGCGGGTTTGACGGCATCCTGGTGCCGGGCGGCTTTGGCAAGCGCGGCATTGAGGGCATGCTGAACGGAATCCGCTACGCACGCGAGCAGCAGGTGCCGTATTTCGGGATTTGCCTGGGGATGCAGACCGCGTGCATTGAATACGCGCGCAATGTGTGCGGACTGGCCGGCGCGAATTCGAGCGAGTTCGATCCGGCCACCCCGCACCGGGTGATCTACAAGCTGCGCGAGCTGACCGGCGTGGAGGAAATGGGCGGGACGATGCGCCTGGGGGCATGGGACTGCGTGCTGACGCCGGATTCTTTGGCCGCGCAGGCGTATGGGAAGACGGAGATCAGTGAACGCCACCGCCACCGTTACGAATTCAATCGCGAATATGAGGCACTGCTGACCGGCGCAGGCCTGAACCTGACCGGCACGACGCCGGACGGGACCTATGTGGAGATTGTGGAGATTCCGGGCCACCCGTTCTTCCTCGGGTGCCAGTTCCATCCGGAGTTCAAGTCAAAGCCGCTGGAGCCGCATCCGCTGTTTGCGCGGTTTATCCGGGCGAGCTACGAGAATCGGACCCGGGCGAAGCCGGTGCAGGCCGAAGCGGCGAAGCTGGCGGTGGCGCAGAGCTGATCTACACCGCTGCCGGGGCGTGAACCGCGATCTCGATGGCCGGCGGCTGCAGCAGTGTGTTGTGAATGAGGCAACGGTGGACGGCGCGTTCGACGCCGGCGCGATCGCGCTCGTCGCAGGCCAGCGGCAATTCCACCTCAATACGGAAGTTGTCGAGACGCGCATCCGGCTTCAGGATCTTGTCGGCATGGACGATGACGCGCGTGCCTTCGGTGGCCAGGTTCTTCTGGCGCAGGTACTCGGCGGCATAGTAGGCGGCGCAGGAGCCCAGGGAGGCCAGGAAGAGCTCCGGGGGCGTCATGCCCTCATCGAAGCCATGGTTCTCCGCGGGCTGGTCGCTGATGACGGTGTGCTTGCGAGCCTTAATCTCAAACTGGACGGCGCCGAGATGCTGGACGGTGATTTCCATATTCGAAACCTCCGTTTCTCATGATGGACAGGCAGCACAGGAATCACGGTGATCGGGGTCACTGACCCTGGGAGCGCGTATGCCGTATCAGGGAGAACAGCGCCGCGCGCATCTGTATCCGGGCCCTCGCGCACTCCGCCGCTGCCTCGCCCGTATTCCTGCAGTTGGGCCTCTTTTTTCGGGCGAGGCGGCCCATCTGGCCTGAGCGGATACTGGGCGCAGCCGCCAGCGGCTGGAGGCAGCTGCCGGGAGACGAGCACAAACTGCGGCTCCGGCAGTTCTGTACGGACATCTAATCCGGCATGGCGACCGTTTCTTCTCCCGTCAGGCGCCGCCGCCTCTGGCCGGTTTTGCTGGCCGGAGTCCTGGGCGGCTTTCTTCTCGGCGGCGCGATCCTGACGTGGTTCCTGCATGAGGCGAGGGCCGGCATCTGGGATCGCGTGGCGACTGTGCTGAGCGCCCGCACCCTCCGCGTCGACACCTCACAGCCAACGGTGGTGCTGCAGATCCGGCGGCTCGCGCGCCTGGAGTCCGTTGCATACACCATGGACAAGAGGGTGGCCGGCGACCGGGAGAACCGAGTGCTGCCGGCGTTTCTGACTGGCGACAAGATCCTCCTCGATGTCCATGGCGAGGCGATCGCCGGGGTGGACCTGGGCCAGCTCACGCCCGGAGAGGTCCGGGTCCGCAGCCGATCTGTCGAGGTGCATCTGCCGCCGGCGCAGCTATTTACCGTCGCGCTGGACGACCAGAAGACGCACGTTTATCAGCGGGACACGGGAATCCTGGTGCCTGTGGATCCGAGCCTCGAGGGCGAAGTGCGAGAGCAGGCGGTGGAAAACCTGCGCCAGTCGGCGCTGGCGGCGGGGATCCTGAACAAGGCTCATGCGAACGCGTGCGCGACGGTGACCAAGCTGCTGCTGGGGCTCGGCTTCGAGCAGGCGCAGTGCGAGTGAGAACAGGGAGTAGGGAGTCGGGAACAGGGAGTCGGGCTTAACTGCGAGCAGCCCGACCCTGTACCCTGTTGCTGTGGACGGAAAGCACAATCAGGAATTTGAGATTGGGCCGGTGCGGGTCGGCGGGGGACAGCTTTTTCTAATCGCCGGCCCGTGCGTGATCGAGAGCGAGACGCATGTGCGGACAATGGCCGACGCGATCCAGCGGGTGACCTCGGATCTCGGCGTCCCCACCATTTTCAAGGCGTCTTTCGACAAGGCGAACCGCACCTCGGTGACAAGCTTTCGGGGCCCCGGCCTGACGGAGGGCACGGCGATCCTGCGCCGCCTGGCAGAGGCGACCGGCCTCCCGGTCCTCACCGATGTGCATGAGCCGGCGCAATGCGAGGTGGTGGCGGACGGTGTCGATGTGCTGCAGATACCGGCGTTTCTATGCCGGCAGACCGACCTGCTGGTGGCGGCGGGAAAGACGGGGCGCGCGATCAACGTCAAAAAAGGGCAGTTCGTTGCGCCCTGGGACATGCGACATGCCGTGGAGAAAGTCGCCTCGACCGGAAACAGTCGCGTCTTCCTGACGGAGCGTGGAAGTTCCTTTGGCTACAATAACTTAGTTGTCGATATGCGGTCGCTTGCCGTAATGCGGGGCTTTGCTCCGGTGGTTTTCGACGGGACCCACTCCGTGCAGATTCCGTCCGGGGCCGATGGCGTTTCGGGCGGCCAGCCAGAGTTTATTCCGGTGCTGGCGCGGGCCGCAGTGGCAGCGGGAGTGGACGGAATCTTCCTCGAAGTCCATGACAACCCGGCCGCGGCGAAATCCGATGGAGCTAACGCTCTGGATTTGCGGCAACTGAAGCCGTTGCTGGAGATCCTGCTGGCGATTCACCGAGCGGGACCGGCGCAAGTCTGAACTTGCCCGGAGTTGACTTTCATATCATGAAAGTGGCGGTGTTGATATGAAAGCGGATTCATGCGCAGCCGCTAACTTTTCCCGGCCACCCAGTGAACTTGGTTGCGAGTTGTTCATACAGAGGGCTAGCATACGGGTCAGTCGGTGCAGTTCCCGCCTTCCAGGGACGCGCCAGAAATCTGAGCCATGTCCATCCCCGAGAAGCTGAAGTTCAAACCCCATACCAAAACCAGCGAGCGGAGCGATCTTCTATGGCGTGGTATGCCTACTGCATAACCGAAAGACAAGCCTTTCCCGAACTGCTTCGGCATCGTAAGCCGGTACCAATGGAAGCAGTTACGGGAGTCCAGGGAAACCAAATCTTCCTTTATCCAGCCAGTGATCTAGCAGTAATTGTCAGCGAGTATTCCCCCACAGAGAAATTGACCCAGCAGGCCGGTGTGGAACACGCACGCGTCATTGCTGACTGCTTCAAGACTTCCACGGTTCTGCCCTTCCGGTTCGGAACTATATTTTCGGACGATGAGGCGCTGCGCCGGTCGATTCGCTCCAATCAGCGGCAGTTCTTAACCAACATCGAACGTCTGCGGGGCAAAGCGGAGATGCACCTGAAGGTGGTGCTCGACGATTGCTGCCGGGAGCAGCCGCGGCGGTATGTGGCCGAAGCGCTACCCACCGTCGGCAAGGCGTATTTGTCCAACCTGCGCGAGAATGCAACCCTGCAGCGCGAGCGGCAGACCAAGGCGCGCGCGGTGACGGTGCAGATGCATCGCATGTTCCTGCCGCTGGCGGAAGAAGTGACCTGCCGGCGCATGGACTCGGGCAAAATGCTGCTGGATATCGCCCACCTGATCGATTCGGGCGGCATAGAGCGGTATCAGAACAAGTACTCGAGCGCCACCGTTCTGATGAAGGATTGTCAGATGCAGCTCTCGGGTCCCTGGCCGCCGTACCACTTTGTGCATCGCCTGACGCATCACTCGACGGCGGCGACCATCGCGGCGCATGTAGCGCGGCCAACCCCGCATCTGGCTGCTTCCGCCTAACGCGTCATCCCAAAAGAAAGGCCCCGGCGGACCCACGAACCACCGGGGCTTTCATGGAGGGCAGCAGGGACGTTGAGCACGAGTGCGACGTCCCGCGCGCCTCTTGGCTTTTAGACGAACCATCCCCACAGAAAGTTATTCGCCGGTTGTGGATTGTTGCCGAGCCAGCGTGCGTCTTCAGATTCCCCCGCAGCGCGCCTTGTGCGTTGGCGAGCGCTATCATTTTTGAGACATGACCAAGCCGGCTTTTCTTTTTCCTGGACAGAACTCGCAGTACGCGGGCATGGGGCGCGACCTGGCGGAAACCTTCCCGATCGCGCGCGATACGTTTGACGAGGCCGATGCGGCGCTGGGGTTCTCGATCTCGAAGCTGTGCTTTGAAGGACCGGAAGAACAGCTGAAGCTGACCGAATTCCAGCAGCCGGCGATCTGCACGGTTTCAGTGGCGGCGCTGCGAGTCCTGGTGGAGAAGGGCGTCGAGCCTGCGTTTGTCGCGGGACATTCGCTGGGCGAGTACGCGGCGAATGTGGCGGCCGGATCGCTTCGCTTCGAAGATGCGGTGCGGATCGTGCGGCAGCGCGGCAAGTTCATGCAGGAGGCTGTACCACAGGGACAGGGCGCGATGGCCGCGGTGCTCGGGCTGAGCTCCGAGGAGACGGCGCGAGCCTGCGACGATGCAGCGGCGGAGACACAGAACATCGTTTCGGCGGCGAATTTCAACTCGCCGGAACAGACGGTGATCTCGGGCGAGGCGCCGGCCGTGGAGCGGGCAACAGAGTTATGCAAAGAGCGCGGCGCGAAGCGCGTGGTGATGCTGCAGGTGAGCGCTCCCTTCCACTGCGCGCTGATGCAGCCGGCGCAGGATCGGCTGGCGGAGCTGCTGCGAGCGACGGAATTCCACGCGCCGAAGATTCCCGTGGCAGTGAACGTGGATGCGGCGCTGGTGACGGATCCGGACGTATTGCGGGAGGCGCTGATCCGGCAGGTGACAGGCACAGTGCGCTGGGTCGAGGTGGTGCGGTTGCTGATCGCGCAGGCGCCGTCGGCGTTTGTCGAGGTCGGGCCGGGCAAGGTGCTCAGCGGGCTGATGCGCCAGATCGACCGAGGACCGACGTGCGTGAACGTTGAGGACGGGAAGAGCCTGGAAAGAGCTTTGCTGAGCACAGGGCTCAGGGCTCAGGAGACTGAGTGAGCTCATAGCCCCGCCGACAGACCGTAGCAGTGAAGATCGGCGGTATCAGCGCCAGGAACCACCACCAGGGACCTCAGATTCCCGCCACGATGGAACGAACCCAGTAGCTCTGAGCCCTGGGCTCTGAGCTCTGTCACGGTCCCGAGTAGAGCTCGACGGGCGAGAAGCCGATGGTGCCGGTGTGGTCGACGCGGAGGAAGATGGGAGTCTTGCCGCCGTTGATGTCGACGCCGATCACGACGCCGTTGCCGACGTGGCGGGCGACGGTAATCCTGTGGCTCTTGATGACGCCATAGTCGCTGGCCGGTCCCCAGTCCTTCTGAAAGTCGGCGAAGGTATAGGGCTGGTATTGCTGCGGGTGCTGCTGCCAGTTGGGATCGTTATTCCAGAGGCCATACGCTTTCTGCAGGTCGCCGGATTCGACGGTGGAGAAGAAGCTGTTGACCTTGTGGTCGGCGGGCCAGTGCCAGAGCTGCCAGGGAATCTGAAGAAACCAGAGCCATGTGGCGATGGCTCCGAGAATCACAACAACCGTAGCCGTGACCGCGATGACGTGATTCCGGCGCGCGCGGCGCGCGTTAAAGGCAGGTGCATCCAACAGGGTCATGCAGAGCCACTCCTTTTCGGACAGGGACCCTTCAAATAGAAACCAACCATCCCGCTACTATTCTGACACCTCAGATGCAGGTTTGGTTTCCATCAGGGCAGGCAGCAGGCAAAAGGCGACAACCTTCACAGCGAGTAGTGATTGCGGTCTTTGTCGGTGCGGCGCTCGATCGCGAGCTGGATGAGCCGGTCGATGAGCTGCGGGTAAGACACGCCGGAGGCCGCCCAGAGGCGCGGGTACATGCTGATGGACGTGAATCCGGGAAGGGTATTGATCTCGTTCACGTAGAGGCGGCCAGACTTTCCCGGTTCCATGAGGAAGTCCACACGGGCGAGACCGGCACAGTCGCAGGCCTGGAAGGCGCGGAGGGCCATCGCGCGAACCTGCTTCGTCTGGGCTTTGGTGAGCTTTGCGGGGACGATCAGGTCAGAGCCCTCGCTCAGGTATTTCGCTTCGTAATCGTAGAACTCCTTGCCGGGGACCACTTCGCCGACGACGGAAGCTTCCGGGTCATCGTTGCCGAGGACGGCGACCTCCAGCTCGCGAGGCTTCTTCTTTCCGCCGACGCCCTGCTCGACGACAATTTTGCGATCGTATCGGGCGGCGACCTCGATGGCGGGGCCAAGCTCCTGCGCGTTGTGGGCTTTGGTGATGCCGACCGAGGAGCCCAGATTCGCGGGCTTCACGAAGACCGGGTACTTCAGCGTGGCTTCGATGCGCGCGCGCACTTTGCGCGGAGACTTCTCCCACTCGCCGCGCAGGAAGGTGACCCATTTCACGATGGGCAGCTTCGCGGAGGCGAAGAGCCGGTGCATGGTGTCCTTATCCATGCCGGTGGCCGAACCCAGCACACCCGAGCCGACGTAAGCGATGCCGGCCAGCTCAAAGAGGCCCTGGATGGTCCCGTCTTCGCCGAAGGTTCCGTGAAGGACGGGGAAGATAACGTCCACACTGAGGACCTGATTGGAGCCGGCTGGGTCGGCCGAGGACGGCGCGAGAGAACTGGCGTCGCGCTCGAAGGGGACCAGAGCCTCCGAGGGAACCGGCGGCACGAGCACCGATTCGCCTCTGCGCAGAATCGCGGCCGCGGAGGTGGACGCAGGGTCGCCGGCGCGGAGGTGCTTCTCCGGACCTGACTCAGAATGGGCTCCCGCGAGCAGGCGCTCGGCGTGGCCGGCCGTAACCCAGCGGCCTTCTTTGGTAATGCCGATGGGGATGACGTCGTATTTTTTGCGGTCGATGGCCTGGAGGACGGAGGCGGCGGAGAGCAGCGAGACTTCGTGCTCGCCGCTGCGTCCGCCAAAGAGAATGCCGACTCGGATCTTTTTCATGATGCGCCGGTTGTCATTTTATGGGGTTGCAGGCGGTAGAGACGATCCAGGGGGGTGTCGCCGCGGGATACCCGTGATCTTTTGCCTCTCGCCTCGTCTCAAATGGCTTTTCGTTGAATTCGCTTCCCTCTGGCCGTAGACTTGCTATACGGGCGAATTATGCTCAGGCTCACCAAAAAAGCCGATTATGGCCTGATGGCCCTTAAGTATCTCGCTGAGCATCCCAATGAACCTTCGCTCAGCGCCAGGGACATCGCGCAGGCCTATCACATTCCGCCGCAGCTGCTGGCCAAGATCCTGCAGCGCCTGGCGAAGGTCGGCATCCTGCGCTCGCACGCCGGCATGAGCGGCGGCTATTCGCTGTTGAAGAACCCACGCGACATCTCCGCATTTGAGGTCATCCACGCCATCGACGGCCCACTCTTCATCACCTCCTGCGGCACCAGCGACAGCGGGTGCGACCTGACCGAGAGCTGCACCATCAAAGAGCCGCTGGCCCGGGTGAACGAAAGCATCTCCGATCTGCTTCGCCGGATCAGCATCTCCGATCTTGCCGAGACCGCGGATGCCGCGCAGGCGAGGCCCGGTTCGGAGCTGGTGACGATTCAGCTCTGAGGACGATGGCAACGGGAATCCCGATGAACCTCCCGATCTACATGGATAACCAGGCCACCACGCGCGTCGATCCGCGCGTGCTCGAGGCCATGCTCCCGTACCTCGCCGGCAGTTATGGCAATGCGGCGAGCCGCAGCCACTCCTTTGGATGGGCCGCCGAACAGGCGGTGGAGACCGCGCGCGGGCAGGTCGCGCGGCTTCTCGGAGCTTCGCCGAAGGAAATTGTCTTCACCTCCGGCGCTACGGAGGGCAATAACCTCGTCCTCAAAGGCGCCGTTGAGGCCGCGCGCGCTGCTGACCCGCAGTGTCCGATCGCCATCGTGACTCAGGCCACCGAGCACAATGCTGTCCTCGACCCCTGCGCGTGGCTTGCGAAACAAGGTTGCCACGTCACGGTGCTGCCCGTCGATCCCGAAGGCCGCATTCGTCTCGACGACCTGCGCCGTGCGATCGCCGGCGAGAAGCCTCTCCTCGTCTCCATCATGGCCGCGAACAATGAAATCGGCACGGTTCAGCCTCTCGCCGAGATGGGCGCACTCTGCCGCGAGCACGGCATTCTCTTTCACACCGATGCCGCCCAGGCCGTGGGCAAGATCCCTGTTGATGTAAACCGCAGCGCCATCGATCTGCTTTCCCTCTCCGGCCACAAGATCTACGGACCCAAGGGCGTGGGCGCGTTGTACGTTCGCCGCCGCGCGCCCCGCATCGCACTCGCCGAGCAGATGCATGGCGGCGGACATGAGCGCGGTCTTCGTTCCGGCACTCTGAACGTCCCCGGCATCGTCGGCCTCGGCCAGGCATGCGCCCTCGCCGCCGAGGAGATGGAATCCGAGTCCCTGCGCCTCGCCGCGCTTCGTGACCGCCTGCAGGCGAAACTGCTGGCGGGTCTTGACCAGGTTCGCGTCAACGGGTGTCAGCAGCACCGTCTGCCCGGCAATCTGAATATGACCTTCGCCCACGCGGACAGCGAATCGATCATGATGGGCGTGCGGGACGTCGCATTATCCAGCGGTTCTGCCTGCACCTCCGCCGCTATCCAGCCCTCGCACGTGCTGCTCGCGCTCGGGCTCACCGGGGAAGCTGCCCACAGCTCCCTGCGCTTCGGCCTGGGGCGCTTCAATACGGACGAGGAAGTCGATTTCGTGGCCGACCGCCTCGTCGACGTGGTCCGCAAGCTGCGCGAACTCTCGCCGGAATTCGCCGAGCTGACCTAGCCCCGGTAAACCTACCGAATCTGGGATACGCGGGCCACTTTTCTTCAATATCCGGTATCCCGATTCCGGGCCGGCGCGCCATCCAGGCGTATACCCATGAAAACAAACAAAATATTTCATTTCCGGAGTTGGCTCTCAAATTGCAATTGTGTGAATTTCAATTCCCCAAACGTCATCATTCCCAGCGTCATTTCTGATCGACGTCTTTTTGCTGTTCACTCTTTGGAGGTAAGCGCATGTTCTGTAGTTCCACTAGCAGAATTGTCCGGTCCCTGGTTCCCCTGGTTGCCATCTTCGGACTCCTTCTGGCAATCCCCACGGGTCCGGCATTCGGTCAGGCCACTACCGCGGCCGGTACGATTCAGGGAACCATTGCGGATTCCACCGGCGCCGTGATCCCTTCGGCGACCGTCGCCATCACCAATAACCAAACCGCTGCCTCCGCGAAGACCTCGACGAACGCGTCGGGCTATTACACATCCGGCCCGGTGATTCCCGGCACCTACACGATTACGGTGACGCATGCCGGCTTTGCCATCACCAAGGCCATCCTGACGGTGCAGATCGGCAACGTCACGAACGGCAACCTGACGCTTTCCGCAGGCGGCGGCACGCAGGTCGTCGAAGTGCAGGCCAGCGGCGTCCAGGTCGATACGCAGCAATCCGAAGTGCAGGGCGTTCTGACGCAGCAGCAGATCGAGAACCTGCCCATCAACGGCCGCAACTTCCTCGATCTCGCCCAGCTCGAACCGGGCGTCCAGTTGCAGGACGGCCAGGACTTCGACCCCACCAAGGCGGGTTATTCCTCCGTATCCTTTAACGGAGTCTACGGCCGCAACGCGCGTCTGTCTCTTGACGGCCAGGACATCTCCGACGAAACCGTCGGCACCACCACCCTCAACGTCACCCAGGGTTCGATTGAGGAGTTCCAGGTCGGCCGCTCCGATCTCGACCTCTCCAACGAGATCACCTCCTCCGGGTCGGTCATCGTCAGCACCAAGTCGGGAACCAACGGCTTCCACGGCATGGCTTTCTATGATTTCCGCGACCAGCGGGCCGGCTTTGCCGACAATGAAGGCGGCGCTGCGGATCCCTTCCAGCGCAACCAGATGGGCGGCAACTTCGGCGGCCCCATTATCAGAGACAAGCTGTTCTTCTTCGGCAGTTCAGAGCGCATTAAGCAGGATGCGTTAGCACCGGTCGACCTGGGCGGCGCCTTCGCTCCCCTCAGCGGTGGTTATGACGCAGCCTTCCGCGACGTCTATTCAGCGGGACGCGTAGACTGGAACGCTCCTCACGGCGTCCACGTCTTCGGCCGCATCGCCTACGAGACGAACCTGGCGGCCAGCAGCGACGGCCTCGGTTTCGCGCGTTACGCTAACCGCGACAACACCCCGGCTTATGTCGGCGGCGCAGACTTTGCCACCGGCCACATGACGCACAGCTTCCGGGTTTCTTTCCTCAAGTTTCACAACCGCATCGCCGATGACAGCGCGGGCACCTATGACCCGGTCCCAGGAGCCCTCATTGCCGGCAACGGCGGGCTGTACGCCGGCGCCAACTACCTTGCGCCTCAGGCCACGTTCCAGAGTGACCTGCAGGAGCGCTATGACGGCAGCTGGGTCTTCGGCCACCACACGATCCGCTTCGGCGCGAGTGTGAACGACATCAACGGCGGCGGCTACGCTTCGTTCTTCGGCATCTCCCCGTACATTGACCTGGCGGGCGCCGATGTGAACGGCAATCCGAACGATCCCGATCCGACGAAATACGCGCCCTTCGTGGTCGAGATGGGCAATGGGCTCGGCTTCTTCACGGAAGTGCCCAACTTCGGCCTGCCTTCCGGCGGTCAACACGACTGGCGCTCCGGCATCTATGGCGGCGACACGTGGAAGGCGACCCGCAAACTCACGGTTAACTATGGTATGCGCTGGGATCGCGATACCGGCCGCACGGACTCCGATCTGGCTCCGCTCCCCTGCTCGGACGCGGTCGCTGCTTTCGGAAGCGCCGCTCCCTGCACCTCCGGCAACCTCTTCGACTCCCTCGTTCCAGGACTGGGAGCCAGGGTTCGCCAGCCGGACCTCAACTTCGGACCCCAGGCCGGCTTTGCGTATGATGTGACCGGCAGCGGCAAAACCGTCATCCGCGGCGGCGCCGGCATCTATTACGAAAACAGCATCTTCAACAACACCCTGTGGGACCGTCCTGGCAAGCTGAAGACCGGGTTGTTCAACGCCGAAGACGTCATGTGCGGACCCTATGGAAACAGCGTTCAAATCCCGGGCGTGGGTGCCATCAGCACCTTCGACGGCGTTTCCATCGCCACGCTCTGCTCGGAACCGGTTGGCGTGTCGGGACCCGAATTCGCCAAACTCCAGCAGTACTATCAGGCCCAGACGGTTGCGGCCGGGGCATCCTCGAATCCTGGCTATATCCCCTCGAACCTCACCGACAACTACGGCGACATTATCTATGCGCCGAATTACCAGTCGCCCCGCGCCGTTCAGATGAATATCGGCGTGCAGCGGCAGCTGCTCCCAGGTGCTGTCCTGAGCGCCGATTATCTGCGCAGCGTGACCACTCACATCGCGCAGAATATCGATGTGAACCATGTGGGCGCCGCCCGCTACTTTAATCTGGCGGCGGCCCAGAATGCCATCAACACGACCCTGGCCGAGTTCGGTGCGACCGACGTCGATGAGGCCATCGCCGATGGCGCCACCATCGCGGACTTCGCCGGCAACGGTCTCGATTCGGGCAACAACTACCTGTCCAACGGCTATCCGGCCTCGGCGTTCGGGCTTACCCCCGCGACCGGAGCCGCCTTCCCCGGCATGAATCCCCTGTGGGGCAACATGCAGACCTTCTACCCTGTCGGCCGGTCGGTGTACAACGGGCTGCAGCTGAACTACCGCCAGCAGGTCCGCAACTCGATCCCCGGCGTTCAGAACGCGAGTATCGAGACCTCCTACGCATTCTCACGGTTTGTGAGCACGGCGGGCGCTGACCAGTTCTTCAGCCCCGGCGTTCACGACCAGGATTGCGTTACCTGCTACATTGGGCCCTCCGGTCTGGACCGTACCCACCAGTTCTCCATCGGCGTCGTCATGCCGGTTAAACACGGACCCATGTTCAGCTTCATCAGCCACGTCTACTCCTCACTGCCGAGCGACCTGACTCTGCAAAAGGATTTCAACGGCGCTCCCGGTGAAATCTTCCGCACCGATGTCACCGGCGACGGCACGACGGGCGATCTGCTTCCGGGCACCGAGCCTGGAGCCTTTATGCGTCAGGTGAAGGGCAACAGCATCAATCGCCTGATTACCCAGTACAACTCCCAATCCGCCGGCCGCCTCACGCCTGCCGGGAATACGCTGGTCAGCAACGGTTTGTTCACCGAAGGACAGCTGGAAGAATTGGGCGCGGTGACGCCGACTCTTGAGTCGGCGCCCAGCAACCAGGTGAACAATGCCTGGCTCCGGACCTTCGATGCCACGCTTGCTTATCCCATCAAGCTGAAGTTCCTCGGCGATACCGGTTCGATCGAGCCGACCTTCAGCGCTTACAACCTGTTCAACTTCGCGTATTTCAGCACTCTGGGCACCGCTCTGGAGAGCGTCAGCAGCCTCGGCCAGTCGGCCGTGGGCACCGTCGTGCAGGGCCCCAACACCACCGGCGGCTTTTATCAGCGCGATTCGCTGCGCGTCGCCAACGGCTCCGGTACCTTCCAGCAGGGATCTCCGCGCGAACTCGAGTTCAGCATGAAACTGAACTTCTGATCGCAGAGCAGCACTGCATTTTTAAGGGGAGAGATCGAAAGATCTCTCCCCTTTTCTCTTTCCCTAAAGCTGCATCCGAATTGGCACTCGACGATCAGGTCCAGGGAGGAGCTTGCCAAACTCCAAACTCTGATCGCTCAACTGTCGCCCCTGGAATGCGGCTACTCCGTCTCGACCACCACGCACTTCAGGTATTCGGTCTCCGGGATATTCAGGATGACCGGATGATCGGCCGCCGCCCCGCGCACCTCCAGGATCCGCACGCGCCGTCCCGCATCGCCGGCAGCGCCGCGCAACGTCTCCATGAAGTCCCCCAGGCTCACGTGGTGCGAGCAGGAGCACGTCACCAGACGCCCGCCCGGCCGCAGCATCTTCATCGCCCGCAGGTTCAGCTCGCGATACCCGCGCAGCGCCCCTTCCACCGCGCGCTTCGTCTTCGCAAACGCCGGAGGATCGAGCACGATCGTCCCGTACTGCGTCCCGGCATCGCTCCAGTCGCGCAGCAGTGCAAAGGCGTCGGCTTCGACCCAGTCCACCGCAGCCGTGCTCAGGGCTTCGCGATTCTCCTGGAGATTCCGCTCCGCCACCTCCAGCGCTACCCGCGACACGTCCACGCCGGTCACGCGGCCGCATACCCGCGCCAGATGCAGCGCAAATCCGCCCTGGTAGGTGCAGACATCCAGAGCCTCGCCCCGCGCCCACCGCGCCGCGGCCGCATAGTTGTCCCGCTGGTCGAGAAACGCCCCGGTCTTCTGCCCGCTGGTGGCGTCGAAATGAAATCGCAGCCCGTTGAGGCGGAACGCCGTGCTGGTCACCGGATGCTCCGCATCCCGCGCATACAGCAGCGCCGACGCGGGCGCGCTCAGCTGTTCCAGCTCGCGGATCCGCGGGTCCTCACGCTCGAGAATCGCTTCCGGATTCATCTCCGCCCGCAGTGTTTCCGCGAGCGCCGCCCGCACCGCGTCCGTGTCGAGCGCCTTATGCCGCAACTGCACAATCACCAGACCGGCATAGCGATCCACCGTGATCCCCGGCAGCGCGTCCGCCTCGCTGAAGACCAGGCGGGCCGTATCGTTCTGCTCATCGAGCAGCCCCGCTCGCCGCGCAATTGCCGCGCGCAACCGGTCCCGCAGCAATTCCAGCCAGGCGGCTTCGTCAGCAATCCGCTCGGTCGAGATCAGGCGCAGCGCAATCTCCGAGGCCGGACTATACAGGGCCGTCCCCAGCAGGGCGCCCCGCCGGTCCGTTACCGGAATCAGTCCCGCCGGCAGCTCGCCGCCCGGCCACTTCTCCACATCCGAGCGATAAACCCAGACATGCCCTGCCCGCAGGCGATCCGCCGCCCGCCGGGAGACCTGGACCGCGCCATCCACCTCGGCACGCGCCGGCGGCTGCGTTCCCAGGCCCGGTCGACCCGCCCTATCCTGCGAATCTTGCTCCGGCTTGTGCTCTTTCGCGATCGCCGCCGCCGTCGAACGTGCGTCGGCCGGCGACTTTCTAGTAGCCTGCTTCTTCCGGGTCTGCTTCTTTTGGGAAGGTTCGCGTCGAGAATGAGGGGACATCGCCATCGGCCTGGGCGCCGAACATCAATTCGGGCTACCTGTATCCTCGCACAGCGTGCGCCGCTCGCCGAGCGGGGACCGTTCCTGCGTCTGGTTGCTCTGTCCTGCCTGCTGCTTTTCGCGATCGCGCCAGCTCAGGTCGTCGCCGCGCCCCAGGCCTCCCGGCTGGCAGCGCCGGTCCACACTGCAAGCGAGCCGACAACACCCGCTCCGCCCGCCGCGCAGGCAGAACGCGGGCCGTCCGGTGCGAAAGCCGGCCCCATTCCGGCTGCTTCTTCCGCCTCGTCGCCGGCACCCGGTTCTCCAGCGGCCGTCGCCGTCACCCCGCCGGCCATCCCCGTCCAGACCGAAACCGGCCGCCTCGACGGCGCCTCCTTCCGCATCGACATCCCCAAAAACTGGAACCGGGGCCTGGTGCTCTACTTCCACGGCTACCAGCAAAACCCGCAGGTCTTCGACCCAAAATACCCCCCCTCCCGCGTTCTGCAGGAGATCCTGAACCGCGGCTATGCCATCGCTCGCTCCGGCTATTCGGTCGGGGGATGGGCCGTTCCCCAGGCAGCCTCCGCAACCGAAGCGCTCCGCCGCTACTTCCGCAAAAAATACGGCGCTCCGCGCGAGACGTTTGTCATGGGCCATTCCATGGGGGGCCTGCTCACCCTCATGGATCTGGAGACCAGCCCAAAGGATTACGCCGGCGGCCTCGCTTTCTGCGGCGTCCTCGCCCCCGCCGACCTGGTCATGCAGCGCGCCTTCGCCGACCGCGTCGCCTTCGACGCCTTTTTCCCCGGCATCCTGCCCGACATCGATCACATCCCGACCACCTTCGCCATGAACGACATCCCCACCATCGCGAAGGTGCAGAAGGCCCTCGATGCCAGTCCGCAGCCGGCCGCTCTCGTCCGCCAGCTGGCGAATATCCACACGAACCACGGCCTGGCAGATGTGCTGGTCTTCAACACCTTTGTCATCGAGGACCTTCGCCTCAAATCCGGCGGCAATCCCTTCGACAACCGCAATCTCATCTACAACGGCACGGCCAACGATCCGCTGCTCAACCAGCGCGTCCAGCGCTACGCCGCCGACCCCGACGCCTACCGCTTCCTTGCGACCTGGTACTCGCCCACCGGCAACCTGCGACGCCCGCTGCTCGAGGTCCACACCATCTACGATCCGCTCGTACCGGCCTTCACCACGGCCTGGTACGACGAGCTGACCCGCCGCGCCGGCAACGGCAACCAGTTTGTGGAGCAATACGTGGACCGCGACGGCCACTGCAACATCACCGCCGCCCAAACCGGCCTCGCTTTCGATGAGCTGCTGAACTGGGTCCACAACGGCAAGCGTCCCACCCCAGGCCTGCTCCCTGGCAGCCCCATGCCGCCGGTCAAGACGCCACCCAAGCCGAAGAATCCGGGAAAGCCGGAGTAAAGGCCGTGATCCAACGAGACTGGATTCGCCGTGGACGACCCAGCCACCGATCAGCACCGTCGAACCCTGAACCAGGAGCCAATCTGGAAGGCCGTTCTGCGGAAACAGCACGCCTTGACCTGGCTGCTATGGGCATCACAAACCAGGACATCGTCGATGCGGTTGACTGAGCTCGGTTGAATCCTGAGGACGATTCGGAAAATGGAGCTTTACCAGATCGTCGCTGACAAGGGGAAGTTCATTCCCAGTCCACTGGGCTCCAGCTCCCGGCTCTTCCCTCCTGTGCCCTGCACCTTAACAACTCCCGCCTATAATGGGTCATGGCGAGTGTCCAGTCCACCGAGCTCCCCGCTGAACGGGTCTCTGACCTGTTTCGGGATAAGTTTGGCCAGTTGGTGGACACCGTGCGCAACAATCGCCCCACCGACGACATCAACATCATCCGCCAGGCCTGGCAGTTTTGCCTTGAGCACCACAAAGGCCAGTTGCGCGCCTCCGGCGAGCCCTACGTCCTCCATCCCCTTGAGGTCGCCATTGTTCTCGCGGAGATGAAGCTCGACTCCACCGCCATCGCCGCGGGCCTGCTGCACGATGCCGTCGAAGACACCCCCGTCACCACCGAGGACATCACCCAGCGCTTCGGCGAACAGGTGGCCCACATCGTCGAGGGCGTTACCAAGATCGAAAAAATCCAGTTCGCCAACCGCGAAGACCGCCAGGCCGAGAACGTCCGCAAGATGCTGCTCGCCATGGTCAGCGACGTGCGGGTGGTCCTCATCAAGCTTGCCGATCGCCTGCATAACATGCGCACCCTCGAGCACCTGGAGCCCGAGCGCCAGCGCGCCATCGCCCGCGAGACGCTCGACATCTACGCGCCGCTCGCGCATCGGCTTGGCATGGGCAAACTGCGCGGCGAGCTGGAGGACCTGGCCTTCCGCTGGGTCGACCCCATCACCTGGGAACAGCTCCACGCCGCTGTCGAAGCCCGCCGCTCCGAAGGCGAGCAGTTTCTGGCCGGCGTCGAAGGTTTGCTCTCGGAGCGCCTGCGCGAGAACAACATCGAGGCGCGCGTTGAGTGGCGCATCAAGCGCCTCTACTCGATCCACCAGAAGCTGGTGAAGTCCCGTACCTCCATCGACCAGGTCTACGATCTGCTCGCCCTGCGCGTCATCACCTCCAGCGTGCAGGACTGCTACGCCGTCTTCGGCATCATTCACAGCATCTGGCGCCCGGTCCCCGGCCGCATCAAAGATTTCATCGCCATGCCCCGGCCAAATTTGTATCAGTCACTGCACACAACGGTGATGGGCGAGGGCGGCCACCAGTTCGAAGTGCAGATCCGCACCGACGAGATGCACCGCATCGCCGAAGAAGGCATCGCCGCGCACTGGAAATACAAGGCGGGCGGCTCGCCCATCAGCGCCCGCGACGAGCAGCGCCTCGCCTGGGTCCGTCAGCTTGTCGAGTGGCAGCGCGACATGACCGACCCCAACGAGTTCCTGTCGACGCTCAAAATCGACCTCTACCCGGAGGAGGTTTACACCTTCACGCCGAAAGGCAAAGTCGTCGTCGTTCCCCGCGATGGCACGCCGATCGACTTCGCTTTTACCATCCACACCGAGGTGGGCAACACCTGCGTCGGCGCCCGGGTCAACGGCCGGATGGTCCCGCTGCGGACAAAACTGCGGAATGGCGACATCGTCGAAGTCATCACCCAGAACGGCCACACCCCCAGCCGCGACTGGCTCACCTTCGTCAAAAGCCCGCGTGCCCGCAACAAAATTCGTCACTGGCTCAACGAGCATCAGCGCGAGCGCGCCATCGAAATCGGCCGCAAGCTCCTCGAACGCGAAGCCCGCAAGTACAAGATCGGCCTCTCGCAGTTTGCGGAAGCGGATTACGCCCGCGTCGCCGCCGACTACAGCGTCGCCACGCCCAACGACCTGATGGCGGCCATTGGCTTCGGCAAGTATTCCTCGCGCCAGGTCCTCAATCGTCTTGCCCCCGGCCTGCTCCACCAGCAGGAGCCGGAAGCTGCGTCCACGCCGGCGGCAACGCCCGGCAGCGAAGCCATCCGCCGCGCGACCGCGGTCAGCGGCACGGACTCGCTGATTGTCGAAGGCCAGAACGAGCTGCTCGTCTACCGGGCGCGCTGTTGCAATCCGATCCGCGGCGAAGAGATCATCGGCTACGTCACCCGCGGCAAAGGCGTGGCCGTCCACGCCCGCAGTTGTCCCAACGTGCAGAACCTGCTCTACGAGGCTGACCGCCGGATCTCTGTCGAGTGGGCGCGCTCTCCTGAAGAAAAGTCCGGCCGCCTGCAGACCTACCCCGTCAAATTCACTGTTTCCTGCGACGACCGCGCCGGCATGCTGAAAGAAATCACCGCCATTATCAGCGACGAGAACACGAACATCCGCTCGATGGAAACCCATCCCCGCGAAGCCGGCGACGCCCTCATCGAATTCGTCGTCGACGCCGAGGATGTGAAACACCTCACCCGCCTGGTCCAGGCGCTTCGGCGACTCCCCGGCGTCCGCGATGTGCAACGCTCGCAAAAGCTCTGAGACGTTCCTCTCCGCTATACGCTGCCTTTCCCGCCCTTCGCCCTCACGACCACCTCAATATTCCCTCGCGTGGCATTCGAGTAAGGACAGGTCCGGTGCGCCGACGCCACAATCTCCTCAGCGCTCTTCTGGTCCTGCTCCGGAATCGTCACGTCCAGCTCCACCCGCAGCGTGAACCCTTCGCCCTTGCCTTCGTCGTACGGACCCACGCCTACCTGCGCCCGCACAATCACCACACCCGTTTTCTTCTTCGCCTGCTGCGCCTGAAACTCCACGGCGCCCCCGAAGCACGCCGCATAGGCCGCGCCGAAGAGCTGCTCGGGATTTGTCTTGTCGCCCCGTCCGCCCAGCCCCGGCGGCAGCGCCAGATCCAGATCGATCAGTCCATCCGAGCTGCGCACGTGCCCGTGCCGAGCCCCCTCTGCCGTTACATCCGCTGTATACAATACCTTCATCGCTGCTCCTTTGACGTTGTCTGTAACCTGTAGCATTCTCTACCGGCCCGCCTCTACCTCTTTCAAAAATCCTTCCAGCTCCGCCGGAAGAGGCGACTCCAGATGCAGCGCCTTTCCCGTCCTCGGATGCGCAAATTCCAGCTCCGCCGCATGCAGGAAGTTCCGTCGCAGTTGCAGACTCTCCGGCTCCGGGTCCGTTCGCTGCCGTGACGGAGCGATCGTCAGCCGCGCCGGCGCTCCATACAGCGTATCGCCGACCACCGGATGCCCAATCGAGGCCAGATGCACACGGATCTGGTGCGTCCGGCCCGTCTCGATCCGCACCGATACCAGCGTGTACGACCCGAACCGCGAGTTGATCCGCCGCAGCACAGTGTAATGCGAAACCGCTGTCCGCGTGCCCGTGTGGCGCTTCGTCGTCATCCGCGTCCGCCGCAGCAAATCCCGCGCAATCGGCGCGTCAATCGTTCCTCGATCCTGCTTCAGATGCCCGTGCACCAGCGCGATATAGGTCTTGCGCACCGCCCGCTGCGCAAACATCTCTGCCAGCTTTGCGTGGGCCGCATCGTTGCGCGCCACCACCATCAACCCGCTGGTCTGCTTGTCCAGGCGATGCACAATCCCCGGCCGCGTCTCTCCGCCTATTTGTGACAGCGTCTGATAGCGGTGCAGCAGCGCGTTCACCAGCGTGCCCGCCTCGCTTTCCGCGCCTGCCCCGGCATGCACGGTCATCCCCGCCGGCTTATCCACCACGGACAAATCCTCATCCTCATAAACAACCGTCAGCGGGATCTCTTCGGCATAAGCGCGCAGCGGGCGGGGCGTTGGATCGCCCAGCACCTCCACCGCTTCGCCGCCCCGCAGCCGGTACGACGCGCGCGGGGACTTGCCGTCCAGGCGAATCTTTTCCTGTTCCAGCAGCGTCTGGACGCGTTCGCGGCTCACGCCGTCCATCTGAGCCGCCAGCCAGGCGTCCAGCCGTTGCTTCGCCGCTTCCGCGGGCACTGTATACGTAACGATCATGGTGGCGGGTTACGGCTGGCCCGGCGCCGGCTCGCCGGGCCCCGTCAGTCCTGGAAACCACAGCGGGATGTTCGGCTCCGGCGGTGGGGGCGGCGGCGCTGTCGACGGCACCCATCCCCGCTGCACCAGCCAGTTCCGCAGCAGCATCGGCCACGTGGAGAGCGGAAGAATCGAACCGCAGAGCCCGCAGCCGTGGTTGGAGTAGTCGTAGATGTGCATCTCCGCCGGCACGTGGTGATCCACCAGCGCCCGATAAAAATCCAGGCTGTTCGCCACCGGCACGGTTGGATCTCTCTCCGTCGCAAACAGGAAGGTCATCGGCGTCTCCGCTGTCACCGCAAACTGGTTGGAGTAGCGCCGCTCCAGCACCGGATTCACCACCGGACCCAGCAGGTTCATTCGCGAGCCCGCATGCGCCTCCGGCAGCGTCATACTGATCACCGGATAGGCCAGGATCATGAAGTCCGGCTTGCAGCTTTCCTTGTCGACTGCGTCCGGATTCTGCACCGGAACCACGTCCGCATCGCAGTGCGTTCCCAGCGTCGACGCGAGGTGGCCGCCTGCCGAACCTCCCCACACCCCAATCCGGTTGGGATCGACTCCGTACTCGGCCGCGTGCGCCCGAATCAGACGCATGGCCCGCTGCCCGTCTTCAATCTCCGCGGGATAGTGATACGGCGCGACGCGATAATCCAGCACGAACGCCGGAATCCCCTGCGCGTTCAGCCAGCTCGCAACCTGCGCGCCCTCGTAGCCCGTCGCCACAACCTGATATCCGCCGCCGGGGATCACCAGCACCGCGGTGCTGGTCGAGCGCACTTTGGGCAGGAAGGGATACATCCGCGGAAGGTCCGCCTCCGTATGCCCCAGCGCGCCGGGCACGCCGTTGGGCCACAAATAAACCGGCTGCGGCATACCCGGCGGCAGCGGCGCCGCCGCGGTCGTTTGCGCCTGGCCGGAAAGAGAAAGGCTCATCAGTCCCACCATCAATAGAAAGAAAGACCCGCGCATCCGCATGCGCCCAGTATAGGCACTGGCGACCCGCCTCGTGCGCATCATGGCTCGGACGTGTTTTGCTGGAACACCCGCTGCATCACGAATTCCGGCGTCACCTGTTCGCCGGAAAGCAGCATCGCCGTCAGCTCGCCGCCCAGCACCTGCGGGGCGATGACCACGTCCGGCTGCACCAGCTTCACCCGGCTCAGGTGCCGGGCGTCGTTCACCGCAGCCACGGTGCGTGTGCCCGATCCCAGTTCTCGCACCGCCAGCACGCAAAAGGCATTCTCCGAATCGTCGGCCATCATGGCCAGCACCGCCTCGGCTTTGTCCGCGCCGGCTTCCTTCAGGGTCTCGGTCATGCTCGGATCGCCCACTACCAGGTCCACGTCGTCCTTGAGCTGGCCCTCCTCCGGTTTTTCGCGCAGCACCCTCGTTACCGGACGGCCCCGCCGCGCCAGTTCCCGCCAGGTATTCACCGCCAGCGGCGTATTCCCGATCACCACAAAATGATTCTCGCGTTTCATGCTCGTTCCCTTTCGGCTGATGATCCGCTGCAGGCTCTGGCTCACCAGCGGCGCAATCACTACGTCCGGCTGCACCAGCTTCACCCGGCTCAGGTGGCGCGCATCGTTCACCGCGGCCACCGTCCGCACGCCGGAACCCAGCTCCCGCACCGCCAGCACGCAAAACGCGTTCTCCGAATCGTCGGCCAGCATGGCCAGCACAGCCTCGGCCTTATCCGCTCCTGCCTCACGCAGCACCTCGGTCATGCTGGGATCGCCCACCACCACATCCACGTCCTTCAGCTGGCCCTCCTCCGGCGCTTCGCGCAGAAGCCGGGTCACCGGTCGCCCGCGCCGCGCCAGTTCCCGCCACGTATTCACCGCCAGTGGCGTATTCCCGATCACGACAAAGTGGTTTTCGCGTTTCATCGTCGCACCTTTCCGGTTGATGATACGTTGCAGACTCTGTCCCACCAGCGGCGCAATCACCGCGGTCAGCGAAGTGGCAAAGACCGCGACCCCCAGAACGATCACCGACAGCGTGAACAGCCGCGCCTCTGCCGTGAGCGGGACGATGTCG
>DATASQ010000038.1:0-15250 GCA_036269135.1 Acidobacteriaceae bacterium | reverse complement strand
ATCGCTCCCGCCAGGCTGCCGAAGAAGTCGGCGCCATCGTCGATCAGAGCCGGCAGCAGGTAGCCACCCTGATCGGCCAGAGCCGGGAGCTGGTAGGCGAGTACGTGGATCGCTCTCGCCAGGCTGCCGAAGAAGTCGGCGCCCTCGTCGACCGGAGCAGGCAGCAGGTGGCGACCCTGATCGGCCAGAGCAGCGAGCAGATGAGTGAATACGTGGATCGCTCTCGCCAGGCTGCCGAAGAGGCCAGCGCCGTCGTCGACCAGAGCAGACAGCAGGTGAACGAATACGTGGATCACATCCGCCAGGCCGCGGAAGCGGTCAGCGCCCTCATCGACCGGAGCAGGGAACAGATGAGCGAGTACGTGGATCGCACCCGCCAGGCCGCGGAGGAGATCGGTGCCATGGTCGGCCGGAGCAGGCAGCAGGCCTCTCCCCTCACCGACAGGAGCAAGGAGCCCGCGGAGGAGTATGTGGGTCGCCCCCGCCAGGCCGCGGAAGAGGTCGTCGCTCTCGCTGACAGGAACGAGGAGCCGGTGAACGACCCCGTGGAGCGCAGACGCGAGGCCACCGTTCCGGCGCGTGCCCGATGGGAAGAGTTTGTAGAACAGAGCTGCCAATACCTTGCCGGCGACTCGGCTTCAGGGGTGAGCGCCGCCCTCCATGCCGGTCGCGAGGCCTACCATCCCACCAGCTAGCCCACGCGGCGCAATATCCGTTGGGCCACACGTGAATAACAGGTAAACCTCGAAGTTGTCCTCTCGAGCGGAGCCCACCCAGGGACCGCCACGCCCACCGTTGACGTGGTGGGCAAGCGAAGAGCGCGACCCGCCTTCTCTGCAAGGCTGGCGGCCGCATCCAGCCAGTCTCCACGCCCTATTCCCTATTCCCTACTCCCGGGCTCCCTGCTCCCTGCACGGTGGGCATCGGCGAGGATACGTATAATCCACGCACTGGAGAAGACAAGCCATGTGCTTTTCAGCGACAGCCAACTTCGTTGGCAGCGGAGTTCTCGGAGCACTCGGCATCGCCACCCTGGCCAAGGTCAAGCACAGGCGCGAATTGCTCTTCGCAGCGCTTCCTGCGCTTTTCGCCATTCATCAGTTCATCGAGGGATTCGTCTGGCTCGGACTGGATGGGAAACTCTCGCCCGCCGTCACCCACAATATGGGGGCCGCCTACATGCTCTATGCGCAGGGGCTACTTCCTTTTCTGTTACCCCTGGGCGTGCTGCTCTTCGAACCCAACGGCGAGAGCCGCACGCGCATGGTGCCGTTCCTCGTCATCGGCGGGGCAACCGGGCTCTATATCCTGTGGGCGCTGGCCGCCTATCCAACACAGATCTATGTCCGGCAAAGCAGCATCGTTTATACGAATCAGGGAACAAGCCATATGATCATTGCGATCCTGTATGTGATCGCCACCTGCGGCTCGCTGTTTTTCTCCAGGGTTCGGACCATGGTGATCTTCGGCGCGACAAACCTGGCAATCCTCCTCGTGGTGGACGCGGTTAAGCAGTACGCCTTTACCTCGGTGTGGTGCGCGTATGCGGCCGCCGCCAGTCTGATCGTCCTGTTTTACTTCTGGAAAAGCAGCGAACACCGGCCGCTTCTCTACGCGCAATCTTCATAGGGCTGCAGTTTTCGGACCCGTCGCACCCTGCGACCTGTACCTGGCGGCGGCGCCTTCCCTAAAACCGGAAGTAAAAGTCCAGATTCACCGTCCGGTTGGCCGATCCCGATCCAAACGCTCCCGATAGCGCCGTCGACTGGCCGAACAGCGGCGATCCCAGCACCCCCACCGGCGGCGCCAGATTCACATGGTTCAGCACGTTGTCCGACGCGAGCGCAAAACCCATGGTGTACTTCTTCTCCATGGGCGCCTTCTTCGCCGGCTTCCCTGTCGCTCCCTTCGCCGCTGGCCCAGGTGTCTCCTGCGGCGCCGGCGGCCCAAAGTTGAAGTCCTTCGTCACTCGCATGTTCAGCATCAACACACCGGGGCCATTGCCATAATTGATGGGAATGATCGTCTGCCCCGCCATCGGCTGCGTATCGAAGACGCCCAGCGGCGTGCGCACCACGCTGGCCCGCGTCAGATCCGTCGCGAACGCCGGACGGTCGTTGAACTGAGTGTCACCGTTCAGATCCTGCCCCACCACGATATTGAACGGCGTGCTCGACTGATAAATCAGGAACGGGTTCGCCCCGAACCCCTTCCAGAGATGCACCCAGCCGCCAAAAAACAACCGGCTGCGAATGTCGTTCGACGCGCGCCCCCAGTCCTGCCGCAGATCGTATTGATTCGACGGAAAACTCCCCGCCCCCGAGGTATCGGCCAGCGCATGGTTCAGCATGTAATAGCCGAACAAGCCCACTCGCTTCGTCTGCAAATGCCCGTTGACGGCCAGCCGGTCCCGCACCGACGTGCCTTCCGACTCGTACTGGTAGATGTTCTCGTCGGTCCCCAGCGGCCGGACCCCGCTTGTCGGATCCGCCGGATCGTACGTCCCCGGCAGCGGCGCATTGATGTTCCGCGTCAGAAACAGATGATCGCCGCGCCAGTGCAGATAGTTCAGCGAAAGGGTCGCGATCTTTCCCAGCGGCTTGTCCACGCTCACGCCGCTCACAATCTGGTATGGAGCCCGCAGCGTGGGGCTCACGCTGAAGATTGTCGGCGATAGCGTGCTCGCGCCGCTGCAGGCCGCGGTATTGCCTGAGCACACCGCCGGATAGAAATCCGGCGCGTTCACCACCAGCGTCTTCTCCGTCACCCCATTCTCCCGCTCCGCCTGGAGGACGTTGAGCGAGGGAAACCGCGTGTAGAACAAGCCGAAGCCCGAACGGATCACCGCCAGCGGCGGCTTGTTCTTCCCCTGCGGGATCGCCCACGATACGCCCAGCCGCGGCGCCCAGTCCGCGTGATCCGGCATCTGCGTCTGCGTCTCGAAGCGCAGCCCGTAACTCAGCGTCACATCCTTCCGCACCTTCCAGTTGTCCTCTGCATACAGGCCGGCGTCGAAGACATTCACCACAATGGCCGGCGTGCCGCTGGTCTGGCTGAAAAGGCTCGCGCCGCCGCCCGCCGCGCGAATCTGCGCCGGTGTCCATCCCCGCGCCATTCCCTGTTCGGTGATCTGGTACGCGGTCAGCGATGGAAACGTGTATTGCCCATTAAAATTGGCTGTTGAGTAATTGGAGTCACGCGTCTCCCGCAGCCGTACCCCAAAATCCACCGTGTGCTTGCCGCGCGTGCTCTGCACGTAATTCTGCAGCTCGTAGTGGTCCTGAGCGTCGTTGTTCCGGCCCAGATTGCTGCCCCCGCCCGTGAATCCGCCCTGCACCACAATCGTCGGCCCCGGAGTCTCCGGCGTCTGCCGGTCGCGGTCGCGAATGTACTGGAAGCGCGTCTCATTCAACAGGTCCACCCCATAGAGCTGGCTGTCGCTGAACTGCAGCACCTGCTCCGTGTTGTTGCTGTTGTACGCCTGCGACGCCAGCGCAAACTGCCCCACGCCGCCATTCCCCTGTGTGTCCTGTTCCAGGTGGTAGCGCAGCGTAAAGGTCTGCACCTTGCCCACCGACCAGTCATATCTCGTGGAGTAGTCCGTATAGCTGTTGGTTTTCGCCACCGTCTGCGTAAAAGGTGTCTGCGCCAGCGACGAATCCAGCACCACCGCGTTCACAATTGAATCGTCCGACGAGCTCTCCCGATAAAGATCGGTGAACTGTGACGATTTCTTCGTCACCGGACCGTTCACATCGCCTTCCATCTGCAGCGACTGGTATGGCGGCTGCGTTGTCACGAACGGATTGCGCGAGTTAAAGCTCGAATCGTTTCCCCGCATCCACCAGTTGCCGTGCCATTTGTCCGCACCCGGCTTGGTGAAAATCTCAATCCGTCCCCACCCGATCTCGTCGTATTGCGCCGAATACGGATTCGAATTGATCCGAATCTCCCGGATCGCGTCTTTCGGCGGCAGCTTGCCCCCCGAGAATCCATCCACAAAGAACTGCGTCCCCGTGTCCGGATCCGATCCCGCGATGGCCTGGATCTCCTCCTGCATCTCGTTCGGATCGTCCGACAGCGCGTCCAGATCCGACCCCTTCAGCACCACCGCGCTGCCGTTTTTGTCCGGGCTCGCATCGAGCGTATCGCCCGACACCGTTACCTGCTGCTGCTGCATTTCGATGGCGAGCGTCAGCGTCACCCGGTGCACCCCGCCGGCGCTTAACGTTACCTGCGCCACCCGCACCGTCTGGAATCCCGTCGCCTGCGCCTGGACCGCATAGACCCCCGGCGCCAGCCCGGCCACAGAGAAACCGCCCTGCGCATCCGACGTCACCGTCACCGGCGCTGTCCCCGCGCGCCGCACCGTCACCGTCGCCCCCGGAATTACCGCGCCCGTGGGATCCGCAACCACGCCTGCAATCGTCCCCTTCGCCGCGCCGCTCCCTGCCTTTGTTTCCGCCGATGAAGCCTGCACCATACTCTGCGCCGCCGCCCCGCTCAGCATCATTCCCACGCACAGACAGAACCCCACCCAGCGCCTGCGACCTCTGCACACCAGCACAACCCTCCTCCACTTCGGAACGAGCGACAGCAACGGAAAGTACGGCATTCCAGCCGGCAAACAGGGGGAGGGCCAGCCAGAAAAACAGGAAAACTGAGACTGCGTGTTTTCTTAGACGAGCCGGCGGCGCAAAACGTTCAATGAATTTACCCGCGGATCTTCCCGCCCCTCTTCTCTGTGCTCCCTGTGTGTGGTGGAGACTACCGGCTACGGGCTACCGGCATTCTTATCGCGGCAACAGCGCGAACTGCCGAATGCCCACCCGCGCACCCAGCGTATCCCGTACCGCCGACGGAAAGAACAGTACGGTAATCGTGTCGAACTGTCGCAACGCCGGATTCTGTGGAATCGCAAACGTCAGATCCTCTTCCACCGGACGCGTCTTGTACGCAAACTCCGGCGGCTCCGACGTCAGCATAGGCTTCACCCCCAGAATGAGCGTGGGCTTGTCCAGTGTCCGGGCGCGCGAGTCCGTCAGCAGCACGCCCACCTCGATCCGCCCATCGCGATTGTCGCCGTTGCGCAGCGTCAGCGCGAACCCCTCGCCCCCATGCACCGGAATCGGCTGCGCCAGCGTCTGGTGCGCCTGCATCGCCAGCGGCACCCACCCCGTTGAGGAAATGTTCATGGCCACCGGATCGCCGTGCGCCAGGTGCGGATGCAGCCCCGGCCCATGCTGCGGCGCCTGGAAATACCAGTACGACCCGTCAAACGGAATCACCACCGGCCGATTCGTTCCCGCGCGCAGCGGATTTCTTTCCAGCGGCAGCGGCGGCAGCTCTTTTGTCTTATCTGTAACCGTGAAAAGAACAATACCCCGATACGCGTCGTCCACGGCGGCGCCCGTTTCCTTGCCCTGCGTCCGGGCGCTCGCACGGGCGGCGCCGCCCGCCAGCCCCGCCATTCCCGGATGGGGCCGCACGAGCAGCAGCGCCACGACCACGGCGATCGCCGCCATCGCCGCGCTTCCCAGCCGTCTTCTCGGGTCGGCCAGCCGTCTCTCCGGCCTGGTCAGCGACGCCAGGGTCTTCCACACCAGCAGCAGAGAGCCCAGGGCGAGCCACACTGCCGCCCAAAACGGATCGTTCCGCAGCCAAAGGATGCAGGCCGCTTCCAGAAGCACCGCAATCAGCGCCGACAGCTTCGCTCCCGACCGCGAGGGCGGCAATTCAGCAAACCTCGGCCCCTCGCCGATCGGCTCTGCCTCGTGGTCCTCGGGGTGTCCGGGCGCTGCGGCCCTTAAACAAACCGCCAGTCCCGCGGCCGTCGCCGCCACCAGGGCCAGCAGCTTCGGCGAAGCTTCAAAACACAGCAGCAGCAGCGGCGGAATCAGCACCCACACCGCGGCGGCATTCATTCCCGTCAGCAACAACCGATGCCGACCGCGCGCCCCGGCGAAGCCGCCCGCCAGCGCCATGCCCAGCGTGCCGGCAGTCACTGTCGCCACCAGCCACAGCGCGCCTCTCGCCGTCGCGGCCACCAGCGCCGCGCGCGAATCGATTCCCGGATGGGACCAGTACGCGACGATCGCCGCGGCCATCAAACCCGCGGCAATCTCGCCCCAGTGCGCTGCCCGCGTCGCCTCCGGATCGTCGCGCTCTGCCATGGCCACTTCCTCGCGATTTGCCCTCTGAACTGTTACAAATCCACTGTCCTGGCCCGCTTCCGCCGTCCACGCGGCAGCGCCGCCGGAATGGCCACGCTCAGCGTGAGCCAGCACGCCGCGTCATAAGGAATGAATACCGGCTCCCGCATCAGCCGCAACCAGCTCATCTGCTCGATGTTGATCCAGGAAACTCCTGGCGCCTGGCTCATCCCCGCCACCGCAATGGCCAGGGCCACAGCATACAAAGGCACGCTCAGCCAGATTCCCCTCAGCAGCCGCCGACCGTCGAAACGCCACGTTGCCATCGAGTACAGCGCGACGCAAAGTATCAGCCCGGTCCACAGAAACACCAGCGCCAGCCCCAGCGAATAACCCAGGTCGCACACCGTGGACCACGGCCAGCTCATTTGCCAGAACCGCGCTTCAAATGCCTCGTTCTGCCTCTGGAGCAGCTCCAGTCCCGGCGCCGCAATACTCCACGCCAGAGCAAACAGCAGCGCCGGCCACTGCCGCCGCAGGACGCGCCCATAGCCTGCCAGGACCGCCAACCCCACCTGCCCCCACAGCCACCCCGTCGAACGGCCCTCCGCCAGCTCCTCCAGCAGATCGCCGGTCAGCCCCGGGTCCGAACCACCCGGCGTCAGATGTTCGAGCACCCACACCGCTGCCCCCGAACTCAACTCGCTCATGCCCTGCCTCTCTCGTGTTCCGGCAGACTCTGCCACAGCGACGTCAAGGCCCGCCGCGTCGCCTGCACCTGCCGCATGCCTTCCTTCGTCGCACGAAAAAATCGCCGCGCCCGGCCGCCGCGTTCCGGTGTGGGCTCGCCCAGGCTCGACGTCACCAGCCCCTTTGCCTCCAGCCGCTCCAGCGCTGCGTAGATGCTGCCCAGCGCCACCTCGCGCCCGCGAATCGCCCGCAGCTCCCGCGCCACCGGCACGCCGTAGGCCTCATCGCCCAGCCGGATCAGCGCCAGCAGCACCATCATCTCCATCTCCCCGAGAAAGCCACGCTGCTTCATTTGTTCTACTATGTTGAGGAAATCATCCGTTGTCAAGCGTTCTGAGGCCCGGCACGTCCGTGAATCGGCCGCCGGCCCGTCGGCACTCGCCGTTCCACTCCTGCCTCACTGTCCCTGAACGGACACTCCATTTCTGCCGGCGAACACGCGTCGAGGTCTCCTCGCGGAAACGCCGCTGTCAAATCAGCATGTTGGCCCACACCCGCTTTGGACCGCAACGTGCTCTCACTATCCTTACTTTCGCGGCGCAACCGCTCTCGTCTCCTGCGTGCCGCTTCCTAATGTCACGCTGTCTCGGGAGGAAACACGGTGGTCACCCTCATGCAGGACATCCGTTATGCGCTGCGCCAGTTAAAGAAGACCCCCGGCTTCACCGCCACCGCCGTACTCACCCTGGCTCTCGGCATCGGCGCCAACGCCGCCATCTTCACGCTGGTCAACGCCGTCCTCATGAGGAACCTCCCTGTCGCCGACCCCGCCACCCTCGTTCGCCTCGGCAACACGGATCAGTGCTGCGTCAGCGGCGGTTATATTCCTGACGACAATTCCTACTCCCTCTTCTCGACGGACACGTGGCAGCGTCTCCGCAAAAACCTCCCCGAGTTCCAGGACCTGGCCGCGATGGAGTCCGGCTTTACCTACCGTCCCGTCACCGCTCGCCGCAGCGGAACCCAGGAGGCCGCCCGTTCTGTCGAAGGCGAATTCGTCTCCGGCAATTACTTCCGCACCTTTGGCCTTCGCCCCGCAGCCGGCCGCCTCTTCACCGACGCCGACGACACCCAGGGCGCGCCCATGGTCGCAGTCCTCAGCTATCGGAACTGGCACGACAACTACGCCAGCGACCCGTCCGTCGTCGGCTCCACGTTCTGGGTCAACACCAAACCTGTCCTTATCGTGGGCATCGCTCCCCAGGGCTTCTACGGCGACCGCCTCAGCTCTACGCCGCCCGACTATTACATGCCCATCCAGTCGATGGACGCCATTGCCGGCGTCGATTATGTCCCCGATCCTAAAACGGAGTGGCTCTACATCATCGGCCGACTCCGCCCCGGCACGCAGCTCGCACCGCTCCAGTCGAAAGTCAACGGCCTCTTCCGTCAGATCGTCGCCTCCAGTCCAACCTACTCCGACGCGAAGGGCAAAGCCGCTCTGGCGCAAGCCCGTATCGTCCTCACCCCCGCCGGCGCCGGCATCCAGAACCTCCAGGAGCAGTATCGGTCCAATCTGCACATGCTCATGTGGATCTCCGCCGTCGTCCTCCTCATCGCCTGCGCCAATATCGCCAATCTGCTGCTGGTCCGCGGCATGAACCGCAAAGCGGAAATGTCCCTTCGTACCGCGCTCGGGGCGCTGCGTCGCCGCCTCATCCGCCAGATGCTCACTGAAAGCATCGTGCTCGCGGGGATTGGCGGCATCGCCGGACTGGGCATCGCCTGGCTCGGATCCCGCGCGTTGCTCCTCATGGCCTTCCCCGGCGACCAGAACGTTCCCATTGACGCGACTCCCTCGCTGCCTGTGCTGTTGTTTGCGTGCGGACTTTGCCTTGCCACCGGGATCCTCTTTGGGATCGCGCCGGCATGGGTCGCCGCGCGCACCCAGCCCGCCGACGCCCTTCGCTCCACCTCACGCAGCACCACCGGCCGAGCCTCGCTGCTGCAGCGCTCCCTCGTCGTTCTCCAGGCTGCGCTCTCCCTCGTCCTTCTCATCGGAGCCGGCCTCTTCGCGCAGTCCCTCAACAAACTCCAGAGCTCCGACCTCAGGCTCGACGCCACCAATCGCTACATCATCCACATCAATCCCCAGGCCGCCGGTTATCCGGGGTCCAAACTCGCCCCGCTCTACCAGGCCTTCCACGATCGCTTCCACGCCATCCCCGGCGTCGTCCACGTCGCCTGGACCACCTACACACCGATGGAAGACAACAACTGGCTCTCCGGCTTCAAGACTGACGCGCGCCACGGCAACGGCCTCGGCGCTTCAACCGTCTACGTTTCGCCGGAATATTTCGCCTCGGTCGGCACGCGCCTCCTGCTCGGCCGCGCCTTCACACAGCAGGACTCGCCCACCTCACCCACAGTCGTCGTCGTGAACAAAACCTTTGTCAAGGACGCGTTCCCCCCCGGCACCAACCCCATTGGCAGGCGCGTCGGCTACTCCCGGCCTGGCGCTCCTTTCGAGTTTCAGATCGTGGGCGTCGTCGACGACACCACCTATACCGCCGTCCAATGGAAAGACCATTCCATGATCTTCTTCCCCATCCTCCAGCGCCCAGCCAGCAACAAGGGCCCCATCGACACCGACAGCTCGCTCTTTGCCGGCGCCATCGTCGTCGAAACTTCGCATCCCATGACCGACATGGAATCCATTGCCCGCAGCACGCTCGCGTCCATCAATCCCAATCTCGCCATCGTGAAGTTCCAGACCTTCCAGCAGCAAATCGCCGACCTCTTTGTCGAAGAGCGCCTCATCTCCCGCCTCACCATCCTCTTCGGCGGCCTCGCCCTCCTGCTCGCCACCATCGGCCTCTATGGCGTCACCGCCTACACCGTCGCCCGCCGCACAAGCGAAATCGGCCTGCGCATGGCTCTCGGCGCCGACCGCGCCGGAGTCATTGCCGGCGTCCTGCGCGGAGCGCTCATCCAGACGGCCCTCGGTCTCGCCATTGGTATTCCCACCGCCCTGCTCTGCGTGCGCTACATCAAAGCTCAGCTCTACGAGATCACCAGCGCCGGGCCCGCGGTTCTCCTCCTCGCCACTTCCACCCTGGCGATCGCCGCTCTGGTCGCCGGTCTCATTCCCGCCCGCCGCGCCGCTTCCATCGACCCCGCTCAGGCCCTGCGCACCGAGTGACCCCGGCCTGACAGCACCGCGCGCGGAGGCGTCCGCGGCGCACCCCGATCCCCGGGTCCAGGACTCGAAACGTCCCGGCATGCCCACATCGCTGGCTCTGCCCGCGTCCCGCGCTGTTAGACTCGATCCGGCCCAGGGAACACACGGTTCGCCACCCGCAGAACCCGGACGATCCCTGAGAGTTGGCTCCGATCCACGTGAATATGCGCCACCCCTTTCGAAGAATCTTCCCCGCGATGATGTTTCTCGCGGTCATTGTCGTTATCGGAATCCTCGGATACATGTTCATCGAGAAATGGACTGTCCTCGATTCGGTCTACATGGTCGTGATCACTGTCTTTACCGTTGGATTCGAAGAAGTCCATCCTCTCTCGCCGGCAGGAAGGATCTTCACCATCTTCATTATTGTGGGCGGTGTCGGCAGCGCGATCTATGCCGCTGGACAGGTGGTGGAGATCATTGTTGAAGGCGAGATGACCGGTTATCGCAAGAGGAGAAGAATGGATAAGAAAATCCGGGACATAAAAGATCACTACATCATCTGCGGTTTTGGCCGAGTCGGCCACCAGGTGGCGCAGGACTTCGAGAGCGGGCAGGTTCCCTTCGTGGTCATCGATCCCAGGAAGGAATCCCTGGATGAACTCGAAGCGAAGGGCGTTCCGGTTCTCATTGGCGATGCCACCGACGATGCGGTTTTGATGGCCGCCGGCATCCGCGACGCCAAAGGCCTCATCGCCTGCTCCGATTCTGACGTCGCCAACGTCTACATCACCCTCTCCGCGCGCCAGCTCAATGCCGGTCTCAATATCGTGGCCAGAGCCGGCCTCAAAGATACGGAGAGAAAGCTGACCATGGCCGGCGCCAGCCGCGTCATTTCGCCCTATTTCATCTCCGGCGTGCGCATGGCTGCCATGGCCACGCGGCCCGTCGCCGTCGATTTTCTCGACTTAGTCACACACAACGGCCTCGTCGATTTCAGCCTCTTCCAGATCACCATTCCCACCGGCTCGCCGCTGAGTGGAAAAAGCATCGCCGAGGCGGACATCCGCAACACCTCAGGCGCTCTGGTGTTAGCCATTCGAAAACCCGATGGCTCGTTCGATCTGCAACCGAAGAAAACCTCGAAAATCAACGCGAACGACGTACTCGTCGTCCTGGGAACCCAGGAACAGTTCGATTTGCTGCAAAAGATGGTCGGGTAACGGAGCGGGAGCGGGACTCGGATGCGGACGGAAAGCAAAAGCGTTCTTCCGTTCGGGGGAGTGAGAGAACTGCGGATCCTTCTCGCGGCGAAACCTCCCATTTGCCGACGACACGCTCCAAATGATTCCGTGAAAATTCTCCGGCCTCGTCGCCGCAGGACGCTCCTGGACACGCAGGATGACTAGGCAATCGCAACGCCCACCCAGTTCCCAGCTACCGCCTACCGGCTGCCCCCCAGGCCCTGTGTTACTGTGAGGGAAGCCGTTTCGGGGCGTCGCGCGCGTCCCGGCGCTCTGCTTCTCGCGCCTTATGCCGCCGCACTCGCCCAACGCTCTCTCTCCCGTACCCACGCCTCCGGCCGTCCCCCCTGCCGCACCCCCATCGCCTCACTCCCGCTCCACCCACTGGCTCCATCGCGCCGACCTTCTGCTCCGCGTCATCATCCGCCTTTACATCGGATTCATCCTGGTCTTTCTGCCCTGGACCCACATCTGGGCGCTGAACCGCTTCTTCCTTTACTACGGGCCGATCGCCCACCTCACCCAGAGCGGAGCCTTCCGCGGCATGGTCTCGGGGCTGGGTTTCCTCAACCTCTGGATCGCCATCTCCGAAGCCATCCACCCCAAAGAGAACTGAGCATGTCCCGCAAGCCTCCCAAGCCCCTCGAAAGCGCCTCTCTCGCCTACGAAAACGACGCCTTCCTCAACAGCCCCGACGGCCGCATCATCCGCATTCTGGCCGAGTACTCCGAGCCGCTGGCGCGCTTCCGCCGCGAGCGCATTCAGGACACGGTTGTCTTCTTCGGCTCCGCTCGCTTCCGCGCCCTCGACGAAGCCCATCACGATCTGGAGCTGCTGGAGAACACCGGCTCCCGCGAGCCCGCTCCGGAAGAGGAACAGCCCGCGCGCGCCGACGACATCGAGCAGGGCACCTCAAGCGAGCTGCGCCTCCGCCGCGCCGAAGCTGCCGTCGAAATGGCGCACTACTACGAAGACGCCCGCCACCTCGCCTTTCTCCTCACCCAGTGGTCCAAGGACCTCAAGTCGCGCCGCAACCGCTTCGTCGTCACCTCCGGCGGCGGCCCCGGCATTATGGAAGCCGCCAACCGCGGCGCCTGGGAAGCCGGCGGCAAGACCATCGGCCTGAACATCAAGCTGCCCTTCGAGCAGGTCCCCAACCGCTACATCACGCCCGCGCTGAACTTCGAATTCCACTACTTCTTCATGCGCAAGTACTGGTTCGCCTACCTGTCCAAGGCCCTGGTGGTTTTCCCCGGCGGCTTCGGCACGCTCGACGAGATGTTTGAGATCCTCACCCTCTCGCAAACCCAGAAGCTCGCCAAGAAGATCACCGTGCTGCTGTACGGTTCGAGTTACTGGCAGCAGGTCCTCAATCTCGATGTGCTGGTGGACAAGGGCGCGATCTCCCCGCGCGACCGCGAGCTGTTCGACTTCGCCGACACCCCCGAGCATGCCTTCGAGATCCTCCGCGACGGGCTGACGAAGAACCATCTCGAGCGGGAACCGGAAGGCGAGCTGCCGGACATCGCGCAAACCCGCCGCTGACAGAAACTCCCAGGAGTCAACGGTCGCCGATCCAGGCTTAGACCCGGAGACGCCGCTGTAGATCGCTTGTCCGCAAATAACAGATAATAAATGGCTTACAGTCCAGCCATTCGGCGACAGTAACGTTACCTCTCCCGGGACTGCCGCGCATTTGACCCACCTTTCTTGAGCCCGTAATGCCTCATTCATGGTGCACCCCGAATACTGGAACCAGGAGAACGACTCGGGAGGAACACCATGACTGGTCTGCGCCGCATCTCCTGCCTGTGGAAAGAGCCGGACGCCATCCGCGATTCTTCAACCGGCGTCTCGCTGCATAGCCACACGAATCAATCCAAAGAAACCCTCGACTTCCTCGCTAACCTGGGCAATCAATATCCGCTGCTCCGCCCGATGCTCAGGCGGTACGAGCGGCTCTCTCGCGAGCGCCACCACACCCCGATCGATTACGCCGCCGCTTACTGGACCCCGCCCCTCACGCCACGTCTCGCCTTCGATCTGGAGAGCGATCAGATCGCAAAGCTGGGGCTGATGCCTCTGGTTTCCATCACCGATCACGACACCATCGCCGCGCCCATGCTGCTGCGCACGGTCGCTTCCGCGCGGCACATTCCCGTTTCCGTGGAGTGGAGCGCGCCCTTCGGCGGCGACCAGTCCTTCCACCTCGGCATTCACAACCTGCCCAGCGACACCGGCGCCTCCTGGATGAATACCTTCGCGGAATACACCGCCCATCCCAGCGAAGAACGGCTCACCGAGATTCTGGCAGCCCTGAACGACCTGCCCAATGTCCTGATCGTCTTCAATCACCCCATGTGGGACCTGTATCTGATCGGCGCCGAGAAGGCCGCTCAGCGCGTGCAGGAGTTCCTCGCAAAAAATCACGCCTTCATCCATGCGCTGGAGCTCAACGGACTGCGTCACTGGGGCGAGAATCGCGCGGTGAAGCGCCTGGCCCGGCAGTGGAACAAGCTGCTGATCTCCGGCGGCGACCGCCATGGCCTTGAGCCGAATGCCAACGTCAACCTGTCGCGTGCCGCCACCTTCACGGAGTTCGTCCACGAGATTCGCTATGAGGATCGCAGCCACGTCCTCTTCCAGCCGCAGTACGCGCAGCCGTGGAAGCACCGCATCCTGGAATCGACGCTCGATGCGATCCGCGACTATCCCGAGTTCCCGCTCGGCTCCCGAACCTGGGACGAGCGGGTCTGGCATCCCGATGCCGCCGGCGTGGTCCGGCCCATCAGCGAGCTCTGGCCCTCGGGCGCCGCACCCACATGGATGACGATGATCATTCGCGGCGTACGCCTGATGGGCAGCCGGCCGGTTTCCGACGGCCTGCGCCTGGCCTGGAGCGAATCCCGTGAGCTGCAGCTGGCTCTCGGGGAAGATGCGGTGAGCTGAATCGGGCCCTCAGCCTTGAACGCTCCACCTTCTCTCGCGACCGGCTCCTCCTCGATCCGTGTTGCCTTTTTTCCCGACTCGTTTCACGAAGTGAATGGGGTGGCGCACACCTCGCGTCACTTCGTTGACTTTGCCCGGCGCCACAACCTGCCCTTCCTTTGTGTGCGTGCCGGCCATCGGGCGCAGCCTCTCGCCCGCGAAGGCGCTCTGACCACCCTCGAGCTGCCGCGTGGACTGCTTTCCATTCCCCTCGACAGGGACCTGAGTCTTGATCCGGCATGGGTCCGCCACATTCCCAGGGTTGCTCGCGCGCTGCGCGTCTTTCGCCCGGATGTCGTCCACATCACCGGTCCCAGCGAGATAGGAGCCGTGGCTGCGCTGCTTGCCGCATGGTTTCGGATTCCGCTGGCGGCCTCGTGGCACACGAATTTGCACGAGTATGCAGCCACCCGGTCGCGCTGGCTCGTCGAGTACCTGCCGCCCCGTCAGGCGGCATTGGGCGCCCGCTGCATTGAAGGGGTGTCGCTGAATATTGCCACCATTCTGTACAAGCGGGCCCGGGTTATCTTCGCGCCCAATCCGGACCTCTGCGATCTGCTGGAGCGGGAGACGGGCCGTCCCTGCCACCTGATGCAGCGGGGCGTCGACACGGAGTTGTTTTCTCCGGAACACCGCGACCGCAGAGAGTTCGATTCGGAGCTTATTTTGGGCTTTGTCGGCCGCCTGAGCGTGGAGAAGAATGTGGCCCTTCTGGCGCGCGTGCAACGGGACCTCGAGACGCGGGGGATGAGAAACTTCCGCTTCCGCATCGTCGGACAGGGAGCCGAGCAGACGTGGCTGCGGGAACATCTGCCCACCGCCGAGTTCACCGGAGTCCTGCGTGGGGAAGCTCTGGCGCGGGCGTATGCGGGCATGGACGTGTTTGTCTTCCCGTCGCACACCGACACATTTGGCAACGTCGTGCTGGAGGCGATGGCTTCGGGCGTGCCTGCCGTTGTCACGCCGGACGGCGGCCCTCGCTCGCTGGTCCAGGA
>DATASQ010000037.1:0-52012 GCA_036269135.1 Acidobacteriaceae bacterium | reverse complement strand
CCCGTCTTTGCCATGATCCGCCGCAGCTGGCACATGTACCCGCTCGGCTTCCTCTTTGGACTCGGCTTCGACACCGCCACCGAAATCGGTCTCCTCGGCCTCTCCGCAGCGGAAGCTTCCCGCGGCCTCTCCCTCTGGTCGATCCTTGTCTTCCCGGTGCTCTTCGCCGCCGGCATGTCGCTCATCGATACGACCGACAATATCCTGATGCTCGGCGCGTATGGATGGGCGTACATCAAACCCATCCGCAAGCTGTACTACAACCTGACCATTACATCTGTATCCGTGGTGGTGGCGTTTGTAGTGGGAGGCGTCGAGGCCCTCGGCCTGCTTGGCGGCCATTTCCACCTGCAGGGCGCCTTCTGGGCGCTGGTCAGCCGCCTTAACGACAACTTCGGCATGCTGGGCTACTGCATCGTCGGCATCTTCGCGCTGGCGTGGATCGTCTCCATCGCCATTTACAAGCTGCGCCGCTTCGAAGACCTCGAGCTCACCCCCGAAGCCTGAGCAAAAAAAGACCCCACCAGGCAACGCGCCCAGTGAGGTCCGTCCTGTGTCCTGTGTCCTGTGTCCTGTGTCCTGTGTCCTGTGTCCTGTGTCCTGTGTCCTGTGTCCTGTGTCCTGTGGCCTGTGGCCTGTGGCCTGTAGCCTGTGGCCTTCTTCAGTCCGTCGCTTTGGCCTGCCGCACCGCGTGATTGATGGTATGCACGAACTGCTCCGCCGCACTTTCCGTCGTGTGCGCCTGCCCATGCAGAATGTCCGCGAACGGCACTTCATTCCCAAACAGAGCCTTCGTCGCTCCGTGGTCCTGATTCAGTTCGGCGCCCTGCAGCGTCGCGCCCACGTAAGCGCCCTTCGCCCGTGAATAGCTCAGAATCGAAGCCTTCCAGCCACCCGATCCCGACGCTTCCCGTCCCACCGGACCCGCCGCGGCATCCACGCCCGCGCCGACTTTAAAGTGTCCGGACATCAGCGCATCCATGCCCTGGTGGTTCATGATCATCATCACGTAGCCCTGCTCTTCGCCGCCGATCTGCGCGCCGAAGCTCGCGCCGGACAGCTGGAACGGCGCCGGCGGGCTCCACCGGCCATCGGACATCCTGCAGGTTGCCACGCCATCGCCGTGTTGCCCCCCGATGACGAAGCCGGCTTTCAACATCTTCGGAATCACCGCGACGCACTTCGCGTCCTTGAGCACCGCGTCCGGAATCCCCTCGCTCGACTGGGGCCCGGTCAGCTCGTGCATGATCTGCGTCGCCTCATCCAGCTCGTTGTCCACCTTACTCTGCGCGCTCGCAGCCAGGGTCATCCCGGCCGCCAGCAGTCCTGTCGCGATCACTGCCAGTGACATCCTCATACTCGTGCTCCTTCCGTTTCCTGAAATGGGGGTGAGTGAATGGCCGTACGTGGATAAAGAACGGATGGAAAAAAGCGGGGCCTGGGAAATTATGCGGAGCCTGCTCGGTGTTGACTCGCGCCAACTCCTGCCACATAGGACTTCGCGCGCCTCTGCCGGGTTGTCCGGTCCAGCCCCATGGCAATGAGCGCTGCTTGTGCGTCGCACGAAAATCGGGGTCGATGAACAGGCACAGCCTACACCGGCACGCGATTCTCCGCCGCCACACGCCCGTACCACGCGCCGGAATCCTTCAGGGTCCGCACCTGGTCGCGGAAGTCGACGTACGTCAGCCCGTAACGCTCCGTGTAGCCGTCCGCCCACTCGAAGTTGTCCAGAAGGCTCCACGCATGGAATGCGCGCACCCGCGCGCCGTCGCGAATGGCGCGGGCCAATTCCGCCAATTCTTGGCGAAACCAGGCGATCCGGCGCGCATCCGGCACGCGCCCGCCTTCTTTCGCATAGGGATTGTCGAGGTAGCTGCAGCCGCTCTCGGTGATCTCGATGATGGGGTGGTTGTATTCGCGCGAGATGCGCGTCACGAGGTCGTAGATGCCGCGCGGCCAGATCTCCAGGCCCGCGTCTGTCAGCGGGCCCTCGGTTGGCATGACCGCGTGAAAGCGCGTGTACGGATCGCGGCCGCCCGCCGTGTCTTCTTCCGTCTCCGTGCCAAAGCTGCCGCTGCCGGCCGCGTGTTTCGCGCTGCCGCCCGCGTCCGAGACAATCCGCCGCGTGTAGTAGTGGAAGCCGATCCAGTCCAGGGGCACCTGCATGATCTTGTCGTCGCCCGGGCGAAAGCCCATCTGCTCATACGGTACCGGCACTACAAACGCGTTGGGATAGCGCCCGTGTATGGCCGTCTCCAGAAAATAGACGTTGTTCATGGCGTGGTAACGGTCCGCAGCGGCTTTGTCGGCCTCGCTGTCTGTCTTTGGATACGCGGGCGCCATCCCGTACGCGCTGCCCACCGTCGCCTTTGCCGACGCAGCCTTGATGGCGCGAAAGCCCTCGCCCTGCGCCAGGTTGACCGTGTGCGCGGCCTTCAGAAAGTCGGCATACTTCGCGCGGCCCGGCGGAAACACGCCCACGCCGTAGCCCATCCAGGTAAACGACCACGGCATGTTGAACGGAGCCCACACGGTGATCCGATCCCCCAGGTGCTTCGCCAAAATCCCGCAATACTCCGCGAAATAGCCGGCCAGATCGCGATTGGGCCAGCCTCCGCGATCCTCCAGGCCCTGGGGCAGATCCCAGTGATAGATGGTGCAGAAGGGCCGGATCCCGGCCTGCAGCAGCGCGTCGGCGAGGCGGCTGTAGTGGTCCAGACCCTTCATATTCGGCGCACCCGTACCCGCCGGCTGAATCCGCGGCCATGCAATCGAGAAACGATAGCTCTTCAAATTCATTTGCCGCAGGATGGCGATGTCTTCGCGATAGCGGTGGTATTGGTCGCACGCGGTGTCGGCGGTCGCCGCGCCTTTCACCTTCCCCTGCGTATGCGTCCAGCGATCCCAGATCGACTCGCCCTTGCCGTCCTCGTTCCACGCGCCTTCCACCTGAAACGCCGAGGTGGCAATTCCCCAGAGAAAGCCATCGGGAAACGCCGCGCCGCCACGCGCGGACGCCTGCGCGCCGGGCGGGGACCATCCCCGCTCGGCCAGCAGAGCGGCCCCCGCCGCCGCAGCCGACCGACTCATAAACTGGCGACGATTCATGCCGTTCTCCTTCGAGGCACGACACTATAGCACCACGGCTTCACGCCAGTAAAACGTTTGATCGAAGTATAGCCTCTACGGAAGCGCCGCCGGGAAGCTCAGGCAATGATGGCCAGGACATCGCCGGTACTGACCGTGTCGCCGGGAGAAACCCTCAGCTCGACCACTTTCCCGGCTTTCGGCGACTTCAGCTCGTTCTGCATCTTCATGGCCTCGATCACCACCACGCCCTGGTGCGCCTCGATCTGGGCGCCCCACTCGACCAGCACCCGCACCACGCGTCCTGGCATCGAGGCCTTCAGCGTCACCGGGCCTTCGCCGCCGCCGTGCCGCCGCCGCGCCTTCAGGGAGCGCGGATCTTCCACGCCGTATGGAATTCGCTCCGGGCCCAGCAGCAGCGCGGGCTCCTCCGGATGGGGGTCGAGCACCACCCGGTGGGACTGCCCGCCGATGAGCAGCGAAAGAATGCCCGGGCGCACGAGGTGGGCGTCCGCTTCGATGACTTCGCCGTCGACGCGGATGGTCCACTGTCCTGGAGCTTCGCCGAGCTCGATTTCAACTGCGCGGGTCTGCCCCTGGATCTCGACCTGGAGCTTCATGGGTGATGGCTCTTCCAGGCTCCGCCGACGGCCTCGCCGCGCGCAGCCGTCTTCCACGCCCTGGGGTGCGAATTGGCGCCGTTCAGCGCGTGGCCGTTGGTTGGCTTCGACGCTTCGAACAGAGCCGCCGCCGCAAGCGCAGGAATGGGAACCGCTCCGTCCTCTTTCTCCACCTGGGGAATTGGGTGCTCGGCCAGCAGACGGTCGAGATAGCCGGTGTCGATGCGGGCCGCGCGGAAATCCGGGTCGCGCAGAATGCGCCGGAAGAGGCCCAGATTGGTGCGGATGCCGCCGATCACATACTCATCGAGCGCCCGCAGCATCCGCGCGATCGCCATCTCCCGCGTGGGCGCGAAGGCGATCAGCTTCGACAGCATGGGGTCGTAGTCCATGGGCACGATCCAGCCTTCGTAGATGCCGCAATCTTCGCGAATGCCCGGGCCGCCGGGCTGCAACAGCCGCGTGATCCGGCCCGGCGACGGCATGAAGCCGTTGGCCGGATCCTCAGCGTACACGCGGCATTCGATCGCGTGCCCGCGCAGGCGAATGTCCTCCTGGGCGAAGGGCAGCGGCTCGCCTGCGGCGATGCGGATCTGCAGGTGGACCAGGTCGTGGCCGGTCACCAGCTCCGTCACCGGATGCTCGACCTGCAGCCGGGTGTTCATTTCGAGGAAGTAGAAGCTCTGGGCGTCGTCCACCAGGAACTCGATGGTCCCGGCATTCGTGTAGCCCGCCGACTGCGCCAGACGCACCGCAGCCTCGCCCATCCGGCGGCGCAGGTCCGCGCCAACGACGGCCGAAGGGGCTTCTTCGATGACCTTCTGGTGGCGGCGCTGCACCGAGCATTCGCGCTCGCCCAGCGAGACGCAGTGGCCGTGCTCGTCAGCCAGCACCTGGATCTCGATGTGGCGGGGCCGCTCGATCAGCTTCTCGAGATAGACCTCGCCGGAACCGAAGGAGCGCTCGGCTTCACTGCTGGCCGCGACAAACGCTGAGGGCAAATCGTCCGGGCTGAAGACCGCGCGCATGCCCTTACCGCCGCCGCCTGCCGCCGCCTTCAGCATCACGGGATAGCCCACCGCCGCGGCTACGTCGAGGGCTTCATCCGGCGAAGCCAGGCCGTGGACGCAGCCGGGGGTGCGCGGCATGCCTGCCTGGTCGGCGGCCTGGCGCGCATTGGTTTTCGACCCGAGGATGCGCATGGCCGACGATGGCGGCCCGATGAACTTCACGCCGGCGCGTTCGCAGGCCTGGGCGAAGTCGGCGTTCTCCGAAAGGAAACCGTAACCGGGATGGATGGCGTCGGCGCCGGTTTGCTGCGCCAGCTCGAGAATCCTGTCACCCCGCAGGTACGATTCGACGGCAGGAGCCGGTCCCAGGCGCCAGGCCTCGTCGGCCTCCAGCACATGAGGCGCGCCGCGGTCGGCGTCGGAGAAAACGGCTACGGTGCGGATGCCCAGTTCGCGGCAGGCCCGCAGGACGCGCAGAGCGATCTCGCCCCGGTTGGCAATGAGGATTTTACGAAACACAACGATACAGGGTATCGAAAGTCGGGGAGCCGCGATAGAGGAGAAAGAAAAGCCCTCGCGCGAGGCGAGGGCTTTTCGGAGTGGAGGGAAGCGCGGCTTACTTCATGACCACGCCGCCGGCGGCTTTCTCGTTGGCCTTTTCTTCATTGGCCTTGCGAGCGCCCATCGCCTTCTGCACCCAATCCTGGGCCTGCGCCAGATCGGCTTTGCGGGCAGCGTCGTCAGGGCAGTCGGTGTCGGCTTTGCGGCGATACATCAGGTTCAGATACTGCATGGCGTCGTCGTAGTTGGGACGCAGACTGACCGCCTTCTGCAGATAGGTCAGGCCATCCTGGACCAGATCGGTGTTCTCATCCTTGATGGTCTTGCAGACTTCTTTCGACATCTTCGGATTGCCCTGGCCATCGTCCTGCAGGCCGGCAGACTGGAGGGCTTTGACAGCGTTCTTGTAGGCCATGGTCCAGTCGATCACACCGATGGTATACGCGGCTTCGGCGTCTTTGGGATCGGCCTGCATCACCTTCATCTGCCACTTTTTGGCTTCGTCCCAGTTATTCAGGTCGAAGTTGAGGGCGGCAATCTGCTTCATGCTGGTGATGTCGTCGGGATGCTCCTGCAAAACCTGCAGGAAGCCTTTGATGGCCATGTCCGCCGTCTGCTGGTTCTCGGGCGTGTGCAGGTTAGGCACCACCTGCTGAGCGTAGGCAGTGGCCAGATAAAGACGGGTCATGGGATAGGTGGGATCGAGGTTCACGGCGCGCTGAAAGTGCTCGATGGCCTCTTCATACTTCGCTTGTTTATAGGCCTGCACTCCCTTGTTGAGCTGATCGCGGGCCTCCAGGCGCTTGCAGCCGGTTGCGGAGGCGACCACCAGGATCGTGGCCACGGCCAGCACCGGTAAACGTGCGATTCGGTTCATGCTGTCTGTCTTCTCCTTCAGCTCGCCAGGAGCCTCAAAACCAGGCGCAAAAAGCGTTGGTGAAAGCGATTGTAATCCGTTCGTGGTTTCCGGCAAGATCACCGACGGTTTTCCGCGCCGGTGACCCACGCCGCGAGGCAGAAGCCGGGCTTATTGGCCGGCTTCCATCTTCGGCGTAATCAAACCGATGTGATCCACGCCCACGGCATGTCCGATATCAATGACGGAGGCGACGGCCTGGAAATCCAGGTTCGGATCGCCCTTCACAAACATGACTTTCTCGGCACGAGTGGAAAAGATGGTATTCAGCTCGTTCTCGAGGTCGCTCTTCGCGAATGGCTTGTCGTTGATCATATAGTTCGGATTGCCGCCGGGGCCGGCCTGAACCTGGACCACGATCGTGCGGTCATTTTGCTGCTGCTGCTCAGGGTGCTTGGGCGGCTGGGGCACCAGCGCGTCCAGGCCGCGGGGTGTGACCGGCACAATGACCATAAAGATGATCAGCAGCACCAGAAGCACATCGATCAGGGGCGTTACGTTCGGGTCGGCGTTCAGGGCGCCGCCACCGCCTAGGTTCATTGCCATAGTTCAGGTCCTCGCTTCTCCCACGCTTCGGCTTGCGCGTGTCGTCCTATTCGCCGCCGGCGGTTGCCGGAGCCTTGGTGGTGGTGATCGGTTCCGCCTGCTGCTCGGTCAGCATGCCTACTTCTTCGACACCCGCGGTACGGACGGCATCGATGGCATCCATCACGGTGCCATAATGCGCGCGCGCATCGGCGCGGAAGTAGACGACTTTGTTGGTCTTGTTTTCCAGGTCATCGCGGACTTCCGAACCCAGAGTCGAGACGCTGGTCTGGTTCTGCCCGAGGTAAACCCGGCTGTCGCGCGTGATCGCCACCACCACCGCGTCTTCTTTGCTGGCGTCTTCCATGGGGGTAGCCGTCGTGCTGTGAGCCAGATCGACGTTCACCTTGTTCTGGAGCATGGGCGTGATGACCATAAAGATGATCAGCAGCACCAGCATGACGTCCACCATCGGGGTCACATTGATGTTGGCGTTTACTTTGGCGCCTTCGTTACGTTTTGACAGTGACATTTCTGTTTTGCTCCGGTCTCTCGGAATTCACTCAGGTGCCAGCGGCGATCAGGCGCCGGAAGGGGGACTCGCCGCCCCCTCCCGGCCAGAAAGATTCTCGCCACCGTTGAGCCCGGCCCGCGGAATGCCGCGCCGGGCGACCTGCGATTACCGGCGACTACTCTGCTTGATGAAGTAGTCGATCAATTCGCTGGAGGAGTTGTCCATCTCGACGTCGAACGCCTCCACGCGGTTGGTGAAGTAGTTGAAGAGCCACACAGCCGGGATGGCGACGAACAGGCCCATGGCGGTAGTGACCAGCGCTTCAGAAATGCCGCCTGCGACCGCGCCGATACCGGGAGTCTTCTGGGTGGCGATTTCCTGGAAGGCCTTCAGAATGCCGGCGACCGTGCCGAACAGTCCGACGAAGGGAGCGGTGGAGCCGATGGTGGCCAGGCTGCCGAGTCCCCTCTTCAGTTTGGCATGCACGATGGCCTCGGCCCGCTCCAGGGCGCGTTTGGAGGACTCGATCTGCTCGACGCTGACAGCGCCGCCGCCACCGTAGTTGCGGAACTCCTGCAGGCCGGCGGTTACGACTTCGGCCAGGTGCGATTTCTTGTTGCGGTCCGCTACCTTCACGGCTTCGTCCAGCTTGCCCTCTTTCAGAGCACCGGCGACGCGGGGAGCGAACTCACGCGACTGCTTGCGGGCGGCGTTGAAATACAGCCAGCGATCGATCATGACGGCGAGCGACCAGATGGACATGATGAACAACACGAACACGACTCCGCGGGCAAGCCAGCCCATGTTGTTCCAGAGGTCGATAGGGCTGAATCCGACGGTCTGGCCCTCCTGAAAGAACCCGAGAGAAGCCGGATTGGCGACGAGATTGTGGATCTGAGCGAGAATCACTTGAATCTTTCCTCCTGAGGCGTTACTGCGGTAGGTGCCAAAGAGCGCTGACGGAATACCTCTCCGCAAAAGGACGGAGAAGCCGGAGAAGCAGGACGGCCGCCCTGAAACCGGAGCGGCCGGCCGGGCGGCCGATCAGCCGCCGAGACTAAAGACCACGTTGACCTGAGTTTCAACCTCCACGGGCTCACCGTTCAGGAGGTACGGCTTGTATCTCCAGGAGCGGACAGCTTCCTCAGCCGCCGACTGCAACATGGGGGGGCCGCTGATGACGCGCATGTTTTCGATCGTTCCATTCTTGGAAATCGTTGCCTGCAGAACCACAGTTCCCTGAATTCTGGCGGCTTTGGCGATCGCGGGATACTGAGGCATCTCGCCGCCGATCCGGTTGCCGGCCATGACGCCGGAGGAAACCGCGATTTTCTTGGGCGGAGCGGCCTTGACCGTCGGCGCGGGGCCCGTTCCCAGGCTGCCCAGGACGCCACCCATCACGCCGCTGCCGGACCCCATTCCCTCCATACCGGCGACGCCGGCGGAGGGCGGCGCTGCCTCTTCCTTCACGATCTTGATGTCATGCGGGATCTTGGTCGGAGCGGTGAGCTGGTTGTTCAGGATCTCGGAAACGACCCGCTGGACGTGCACCGGCTGCGGCGGCGGGGGCGGGGGCGGCGGCGGCGGCGGGGGCGGCGCGACCAGCAGCGTGGTCATCATTGCCTTGGGAAGCGCTTCCGGATAGATCAGCGGATACAGGATCAGAGCGGCAAGGACAGAACCATTGAGCAGTACGCCGACAATCGTGTAGTACTTGCTCTTCGTCTTGATCTTGTGCGCAGACTCCAGGAGGATGTCGTCAAACATGGCCATGGCCTACCTCGGACCTTTCAGTAGTTGACACTTCCTATAGACACCGCAGGGTCCCAAAATTGTTCCTGAGGTTCGTGCCCGCGCCTGCGCGCGCGCCGAGAGCCCATTACGAATTTGCGCGGAGTCCTGCCGCCTGACAAGCCGGCTTCCGTTCTATAACACAATTCGAGGGAGGGATGCAGACGCCGAGGCTCCGGATGGCCGAGTGCTGCAGGATGGCGGGATCCGGGGCCGCAGGCGAATGGGAGCATCATACCCTGGCTTTCTTTGCCGCGGGTAGGGCGGCGGTTTTTCCCCGGCGCGCGCGCCAGTCCTGATAGGCCACCAGCATGGGGGCAGCGACGGCGATCGAGGAGTAGGTACCGATAAGAATGCCGACCACCAGGGCGAAGGAGAAGGGGTGGAGCACCTGGCCGCCAAAGAGGAAGAGCGAGAGGACGGTCAGAAAAGTCAGCCCGGAGGTGAGAACGGTCCGGCTCAGGGTTTGGTTGATGCTGCGGTTCACCAGATCCGACAGCTTCTCCCGGCGGCTGAGGCGCAGATTCTCGCGGATACGGTCGAAGACGACGATGGTGTCGTTCATCGAATAGCCGATCAGCGTGAGGATGGCGGCGATCACCGTCAGGGAGATTTCCATATCCTTGAGGCTGAAGGCGCCGACGGTGATCAGCGTGTCGTGGAAGCAGGCCACCACGGCGGCCACGCCGTAGATGAGCTCAAAGCGGAACCACAGGTAGACCAGCATGCCGCCCAGCGAATAGAGGGTGGCCAGCTCCGCCTGGTGCTGCAACTGCTTGCCCACCTGGGCGCCGACGATCTCGACGCTGCGGATGGAGAAGCCGGAGAGATAGGCTCCCTGCTGCAGGGCGCTCAGAACGGCGGGATCCACGTTTCCGCGAAGATTATCGATGGAGTCGATGATGCCGCTGTGGTCGCTGTCGCGATAGTGCAGGATGGCATTGGCCTGGTCCTGATACCGGGTCTGGGCTTCGGGGGTATTGCCCAGGTGCTCGGGGTCCTTCTGCGTGAGCCAGCTGGCCAGGGCCTCGCGGGTGGTGTTATCGAGGTCGATCTTGCCCTGGCTCTCCGCCGCGGCCGCGGGAGCGTAGTGCTGTGCCAGGGCGGCCATAATGGCAGCCCGGCCCTGGTCGATGGAGGACTCGTTGGTGGCTCCGCGGGACAGGGTGACCAGCACCTCATCGTTATCGGAGGGCCCGTAGGTGGTGATGCGGGGGTCCTTCAGGCCGGCTGCGTTGGCGGCCGAGCGAATCCGGTCCACATTGGGCTTTTCGGCGAACTTCACGCGCACGACGGTGCCGCCGCGGAAGTCCACATCCAGAGGCAGGCCATGCCAGAAGAAGATGGACATCAGGCCGGCAATACTGAAGACGAGCGAAAAGCCGAGGAAATACCACTTCTTGCCGAGCCAGTCGATTCTTGGGTTATGAAACAGTTCCACAAAATCCGCCTATAGAAAAATCTGTCGAAGCCTCACGGCTTAAATTGAGATCGGTTCGCCGTGCAGTTTGCGGCTGAGGTTGGCGTCGAAAATGACGCGGGAAACGAAGACCGCCGTAAACAAATTGGCGAGCAGGCCGAAAGTCAGAGTCACGGCAAAGCCCTTGACGGGGCCGGTGCCGAAGATGAAGAGGATGGCCGCCGAAACGATGGTCGTGACGTGCGTATCCACAATGGTCGTCCAGGCATGGCCGAAGCCCTGGTCGACGGCAGCCGCCGGCGATTTGCCGGCGCGCAGCTCCTCTCGAATGCGCTCAAAGATCAGCACGTTGGAATCGACGCCCATACCAATGGTGAGGATGACGCCGGCGATGCCGGGCAGCGTGAGCGTGGCGCCGGTGAAGCCCATAAAGCCAAGCAGGATGACCAGGTTCAGGAAGAGCGCCAGGTCGGCGTTGATGCCCGCGCCTTTGTAGTAAACCAGCATGAACACCCACACCGCGAGCATGCCGACGATGGAGGCCATCACGCCCTGGTGGATCGAGTCGGCGCCCAGCGAGGGACCGATGGTCTGCTCCTGCAGGAAGGTCAGAGAGGCCGGCAGAGCGCCGGTGCGCAGCAGCATGGAAAGGTCCTTCACGCGCTGCTCGGTGATGCCGCCGCCGGAGATATTGCCCTGGTCGCGGATCTGGCCCTTGATGACCGCGACTTCCTGCACGCGGTTATCGAGGACGATGGCCATATTCTTGCCGATGTTGGCCTGGGTCCAGGTGGCGAACTTGTCGCCGGCGGCGCTGGTCAGGTAGAAGTCGACTTCCGGCTCGTTGGTATTGGGATTGCGGCCGGGCTCGGCATCGCGAATATCGGTGCCGCCCCAGATGGGCAGCTTTTGCAGCTCATACCAGTCGGTGCCGCTGCCTTCGGCGGCGGCGCCGGAAACGCTGGGCAGCAGCTCCGCGTCGGGCGGAATATAACCGCCGATGGTCTGCAGGGCCGTCTGCTTGTCCGGCCAGGGTCCGCCGAGAACGGCGTGCGCTTCCAGGCGCGCCGTGGACTGGATGACCTCTTTCACGCGGCTGAGGTCGTCGACCCCGGGCAGCTCGACCAGGATCTGATAGCTGCCGAGCTGATACGGCTCGATGATGGGCTCCGAGACGCCCAGCGAATTGGTGCGCTGGGTGATGACCTCGATCGCCTGATCGAGGGCGCGCTGCTTAAGATCGCTCTCGACGGTCGGCTTCATGGTCAGCGTCCAGGTGTTGTTCACGCCCGGCGAGATGTCGTAGCGGCTGCTGTAGTTCGTCTCCAGGATGGAGCGCACATCGTCGTTATGGGCCGCGGGGACGCCGGTGATCTGGATAAAGTCCACGCGCTTCGCATCGGGCTTGCTGACCGTGGCCCCGCTGACTCCGTTCTTTTGCATGTCCTGCTGGATCGCGGCGACGTCGGTGTCGGTATCCGCGCCGACGGCCTCATCCACCTGGACCTGCAGGATGAGGTGCATGCCGCCTTTGAGATCGAGCCCGAGGTGGATGCGGTCGAGCAGGGACTGCTTGAGCGCGGTCCCGGAAAAGCCGTGGGGCATGCCGAAAATGCCGAACACGAAGACGATCAGAATGCCGATGATCAGGAGGGTCTTGGACTTGAGGTTCTTTTGCATGGAATCTCTACTTCACTTCATCCTGCTGGGTCACAGACGCAATGGCGCTCTTGACGACCTCGATGCGCAGGTTATCGGGAGGAATCCGCAGCTGGATGGCGTCTTCCCGGATGGAAAGGATCACGCCTTTGATCCCGCCGCTGGTCGTCACGCGGTCGCCCGACTTCAGGCTGTTGAGCATCCCCTGCCACTTCTTCTGCTTGGTCTGCTGAGGGCGAATCAGCAGGAAATAGAAAACCACAATGATGAGCAGGAAGGGCAGAAACGACGCAAGTCCCGTCGGCAAAGCGAGAGGAGCCAGCAAAGCGATGGAGGTCAACGCGCAGTCCTTCTGGCCGGACGGATGGAGCCGTCAGCGGCGCACGGCAAAATCAATTTCCACGGAAGGGTCCCGAGGAGCGCGTCTCTTCACGCAGGCACTCGCGCCCGGAACCTGAATACCTGGAAACGGCCTCCCGCCGAAGCATGCACACTGCCATTCTCCACAGGGAAGCCTGCTTCATAGAATCGCGTACACCCGGGGGAGTGTCAAGGAGAAGACGCGGCAGGAAGATGCGGCTGCGCCGATTCCCGGTTTTGGACCGGCTTTCCACATCCCGGGCGACGGCCGCCCGACCTACACTGGAATCTCGTCAAAACGAGGGGGAGGAACGAGCTTCATGGGCAGCGCGGCGGTGCATCCGGGACGCATTGAAGTCATCACCGGGCCCATGTTTTCCGGCAAATCCGAGGAGCTGATTCGCCGCCTGAAGCGCGCCCAGATCGCCAAACGCCGCGTGGTTTGCTTTAAGCCGGACCTGGACGTCCGGTACCACCGGAATGCGATTGCCTCGCACAGCGCCCAGACCCTCGAAGCCCTGGCGGTCACGAATGTGGAGGAGCTGAAGGCGGTTTTGTTGTCCATGCTCGATTCCGTGGAGGTGGTCGGCATCGACGAGGCGCAGTTCTTCGACGCGTCTCTAGTGGGGCTTGCCGACTCCCTGGTCCACTCCGGGCACAGAGTGATTCTTGCCGGCCTGGACACGACTTTCACCGGTGAGCCGTTCGCGCCGATCCCGGAGCTGCTGGCGATCGCCGATGAAGTCACGAAGCTCTCGGCGGTCTGTATGCGGTGTGGCGCGCCGGCCATCCATACCCAGAGGCTGGGCAGCAGTCAGTCGCTGGTGCTGGTGGGAGCGGCGGGCGTGTATGAGGCGCGGTGCCGGGCGTGTTTCCGTCCCTGGGCGGATGAACACGCCGCGGAACAGCTGGAGCTGCCGGTGAGCGCAGGCACCCGGCGCTGAAGCCGGGCACCCGCCTCTCTACTGCGTCGCAGCCGTCGTCGTGGCGGCTGCCGGGGCCTGCGTGTTCGACATCTTCCGCAGGTAAATCACCAGGTTCCAGACCTCATCGGTCTTCGCGCGCGGACCTTCCGCGGGCATCTGGCCTTTGCCGTCGTGGATGGTGTAGAACATCTCCCCGTCGGTCATCTTGCTCAGCGAGCCGGCGTCGCGAAAATCGCGCAGGGCGAGCTTCTGCTCGACCGCGACGTCGCCTTTACCGTTGCCATTGTCGCCATGGCACATGGCGCAATCCCAGCCATAAATCTGCTTCGCGCGCGCCTGGGACTCCGGCGTTGGCTTCACCGGGTTGACTTTATTGACCCACTCGCCCGGAACGGCCTGTGAAGGAACGGCCTGCGACGGAGCCGCCTGCTGTCCCGCGGGCTGCGCGGGTGGCGTGGACGGGGCTTGCTGAAAGACTGCCGGAGCGAAGAACAGGAGCACCGGAATCATCAGAAAAGGCTTCAACATGGCAGCCTCCTGATACTGCTTTGGGGGAAATCCCGGCACTACTGTACGCCCGCTGGAAGCGGGGCGAACAAGTTTTTCGATGGTGTCGAGGTATTAACGTAACCCCGCAGGCAGGGGTGACTGATCCCGGAATGCACACCAGGACAACCCAGGACCGGCCCGCTGCGGGTCTAGTGCGAGTACCGCTGCTCGCCCGCGGGCAGGGCGATGGCCAGCCGATTCTGCTGCGGCGGCAGCGGGCAGGTGGCGTAGGGCGTGTACGCGCAGGGAGGATTCTCCAGGCGATTGAAGTCGAGCACGAGGTGGCCCGGCTTTTGCAGTCCATGGTCGGGGAGATTGGTATAGAGGAAGCGCCCCGCCCCGTATGTCGTGGAGTGGCTGGTTGCATCTCGCACGATAAAGAAGAGTTGCCTGGCGCCGGGCTCCTCGAGAACCGGCTCGAGGCGGACTGTTTTTCCGTCGAGGGTGAACTCGGCCAGGCCAGGCGCGGGCATCTCGATCGTCGTCCCGATCACGGTGGGAATCTTTTGGACGTGCGCGGGCAGCCACGGAATCCAGCGCGCCTCGATACGGTAGCGAGGGTTCGGCGCATACCAGTGCAGGCCGCGAAAGTGGATACGGGTGGGCGCGTCGGCATCCTTCACGCGCAGGGCGTAGCGGTCGCCGCGGTGGATGACGTAGAAGGTCAGGCTGCCGTCGGTCAACGCGTGAGGCTTCATGTCGTTGCCGGAGAGGAGGGTGGGCCGGGCGGAATGGCCGTCGATCCGGAGGGCAGCGGGAAATCCGCCCTGCGGGGGCAGCAGGCGCACGGCATTTCGCGACAACTGCAGGACACCGAGGTGAGGCGCCGTGGCGCCGCTGAGCTGAATCCGGTTGTCCGCGGCCGCACCGAAGGAGTTGTCGCCGGGCTCGATCCAGTCGAGGCCGACGAGGGTGAGCCATCCGTCGGGCGCGGAGAGCTGCTGGGCCTGGGCGGCTCGCCACGAGAGCAGGCCCGATCGCCAGTCCGTGCTGCCGGCGAAGACGCGGGGGGCCGCAAGAACCAGGGTCCCGAGAAGCAGTACGGCGGAGAAAACGGTAACCACGGCGAGACGACGACGCGACAACGAACGATGCATGGCAGACGACTCTCCAAAAAGGATTCCGCAACGGCGGGGCCGGTCAGACTGCAGAAGGAAAAGGAAATAAGACGAGATGCGAGCGCAGGTTCAGCGACAACAACAGCAGAGCCCGGGGATGGGCAGGCAGCAGCTCACGAGGACAGAGTAGCGTGACTGGGGCGGAGCGTCAAAGCGGCGGCGATGTCCAACCGGCAGCTTCCGGCGAATCGGTGAACCGTGATGTGCCCGGGTCAGCCCTTCGGCGAGAAACGCCGGCGTCCCCGCTTGAGCCGGACCCGGTTTTCTCGTACGCTCAGAGCTGTGGAATTGCTTACCCAGGACGAGCTCGCGCGGCTCACCCCACCCGAGCGCCTTGCGCTCATCTCTCAGCTTTGGGACAGTCTGGAAGACGGGCAGCTCCCCTTAACGGCTGCGCAGCAGGCAGAAATTGACCGCCGCATTTCCACGCTTGACCAGGACCGGGGCGAAGGTATCACGTGGGCTACTTTGAAAGCCGAGCTTGAGCAGCGTTGCCCGTAGCGTATCCGGTTACCTTTACCCTGGCCGCTCGCGCGGAACTGACCGACGCGCAGGATTGGTACGAGAGAGAAGTCCCCGGCCTGGGCCGACGTTTCCGCGCGGCCGTTGATGTCGTGATCGAACGTATGGCCGCCAATCCGCGTCAGTTCCCCGTGATCCACAAGCACGTGCGCCGTGCCCTGCTGCGCCGTTTCCCATACGCGCTTATGTTCGTTATCGAGGCAGACGAAACGCTGACGGTCCTTGCCTGTTTCCACGGCAGCCGCGATCCGGCGCGTTGGCAGAAGCAAATGTGAACCGGAGGAGTAGAGCCCTCTTTACAATCATCAGGTGTCCCTGAGCTTTCAAATCCAGGGCAGGCAGGGCCTGGCCCGGCGCGCGACGCTCACGCTGCCGCACGCCTCCGTCGAGACGCCGGTGTTTATGCCGGTCGGTACGCAGGCTACGGTCAAGGCGGTCCCGCAGCATCTGCTGGAAGAGCTGGGCGTCTCGCTGCTCCTCGGCAATACTTATCATTTGTATCTGCGCCCAGGCCACGAGCTGATCCGGCGGATGGGCGGGCTGCACCGTTTCATGAGCTGGGACCGCGCCGTCCTCACCGACTCCGGCGGGTTTCAGGTCTTCAGCCTCAGCGATCTGCGCAAGGTGACCGAGGAGGGTGTTGCGTTTCGATCGCACATCGACGGCTCCTCGCACTTCTTCTCGCCGGAGCACTCGATGGATGTGCAGATCGCGCTCGGCTCCGACATCGCCATGGCTTTCGACGAGTGCACGGAGTATCCCGCGGACTACGCGCGCGCCCGCGCTTCGCTCGACATGACGCTGCGCTGGGCGAAACGCAGCCGCGATCATTTCGAAACGCACAAGCACGAAGTGCCCTGGGGAGAACAGCGGACGGGAGACCGGGGACCGGGAACCGGCAACTTATTCGGCATCGTGCAGGGCGGCATGTTTCCGGAGCTGCGGCGCGAATCGGCGGAGCGGCTGGTGGCAATGGATTTCCCCGGCTACGCCATCGGCGGGCTGAGCGTCGGCGAACCACGGGAGCTCACCCGGGAGATGATCGCAACCACGCTGCCGCTGCTGCCGGCGGACAAGCCTCGCTATGTGATGGGCGTGGGCTACCCGGACGAGATTGCCGAGTATGCGCGCATGGGCGTGGACATGATGGACTGCGTGCTGCCGACGCGGGCGGCGCGGCACGGGCTGCTCTTCACGTCAGAAGGGCGGCTGAACATCAAGAACCGGCAGTTTGCCGAAGACCAGGGGCCGCCGGACCCGAATTGCGGCTGCAGGGTCTGCCGTCGCTATTCGCGCGCGTATCTGCGGCATCTGATGACCGCGCAGGAGCCGCTGTCGGCCGTGCTGAACACGGTCCACAATCTGGCGTTCTATATGGAAACGATGCGCAAGGTGCGGGAAGAAATTGCGACCGGTCAGGCGACCGGTACAGAGGCCGTTCGGATATAGCGGTCGAGCCCGGCGCGCTTCGCGTGGGCGGCGATCGCGGCATTGATTTCAAGCGCCACGGCCAGGGCTGCACGGCCGTCTTCCCCGGAAACGCGGGGTGCGGAGCGGGTGCGGACGCATTCCAGAAACGACTCGATCTCCAGACGCAGGGGCTCGCCGGGGCTGACCGACGGCTTCTGAATATTGAGTCCGGGCAGGCCGGCGCCTCCGGCCAAAGCCGCCGCCGCCATTTGTGCGGGGTCCGCCTGCGCCGCGCCGGTGACGTCGATCATCAGCAAATCCTGGCGGGCATAGTCGATCGAGACATATTGGTGCGGCTGAAAAAAGCGCAGCTTGCGCACGCGCTCGGTGCTGACGCGGCTGGCGGTGAAGTTGGCGACGCAGCCGGATTCAAATTCGATCCGAACGTTGGCGATGTCGACCTTTGGGGAAAGAATGGGCAATCCCACGGCCTGCAGGGAGCGGATCGGCGACCGAACCAGACTGAGCACGATGTCGAGGTCGTGGATCATCAGGTCCAGGACCACGTCCACATCGAGCGAACGGGGGCTGAAGACGCTGAGCCGGTGCGCTTCGAAAAACATGGGGTGATTCAGGATCGGCTCCGTCGCCGTGATCGCCGGATTGAACCGCTCCAGGTGCCCGGTTTGCAGAATGCGGGCTTGCCGCGCCGCAAGACCGACCAGGCGGTCGGCTTCCTTAGTGGTGGCGGCGATCGGCTTTTCCACGAGCACGTCGAGGCCAGCGGCCAGCAGAGCCTCCGCCACCTCCGCATGCGCCGAAGTGGGGGTGCAGACCGAAGCGGCTCCGCAGGCAAACTCGCCGCGAGCCCGCGCTTCCAGGCACTCTCCCACGGAGGAGAAGACGGGCACGCCCCATTCGGCAGCGGCCGACGCGGCCCGAGCCCAATCCGGCTCGACGATGGCCGCGACGCGCACCGGGATGGCTTCCCCCTCCAGCGCGCGATAGACGCGCAGATGATTGCGGCCGAAGACGCCGGCGCCGCAGACAAGGATCCCGAGATGAGCTTCGACGTCCAAAGGACTTATGCGGGCTTTCCTTCGACCGTCCGCAGACAGCGGCTGTAGAGTTCCAGCAGGTGATTCACCTGGTCCTCGGGTTTGGCTGAGCCTGCGGCCACAAATCCGGTGGAGGGCGTGCTGGCTCGGCTAACGCCCGCGGTGGCGGCGACAAACTTCAGCAAATCAAGCGCGATGTCTTCATTCCGACGGGCGCCGTTACCGGCTGGGGGAACCTGATCCATTGAAAAGCACCTCTCTGGCCCGATGCTATCAAAGCCCTCAGCTACCCCGACAGGTCCTGCGTCACACCTCCGAAAGACAGAGGCAGACCCGGCCGATGAGCAGGTCGGCAGGGGACTCGTGCGGCGCCAGCTCGATCACGTCCAGCGGCGATTCCAGGGCACGTGGGCGCAGGACCAGCCGGCCACCCTCGAAAGCGGCGTGGCGGAAGATCATGTGGGCGCCGAGGCGGATGCCATAGAGGTTGGGGTGAGGCGGCTTGTAGTCCGCCAGGGAGTTGTAGTGGCGATCCAGCACCACCACGGCACCGGTCCGCAGCACCGGATCCATGGGGAGGGCCTGCGCCGCGGTAACGCGCACAGCGACAAAGCGATCCCAGCTGGCGCGGCCCACGGCGCGGCGGGCGGGGAAGCTCGCCAGCCAGTGCTCCGGCAGTTGCAGGCCGCCCAGCATCGCCTGGGGAGGAATGTGGGGCGCGGTCATGGCGATGGCCGGGGTGACGATGGGCACGGCGTCTCGCTGCTCCGGGCTGCGCGGCTGGGCACGGACCTGCGGCGAGCCGCTCAGGACCAGCTCTTCCACGGTGAGGGCGTGGGTCTCGAGGATGCGATCGAGGGCCGTGAGGCTCAGCCGCCGGCGGCGGTGCAGGAAGTTCGAGATGTGGGCCTGGGCCAGGCCCGTCCGGCTGGCGAGCAGAGCACGGCTGAGGATTCCCTGATCAATGCGGCGCCACATCTCGAGCCGCAACCGCTCGTGTAACTCGAGGAATTTCATCTTGCCGATTTTTTCAGTGAGCGAAAGAGGCATTACCTCAGGTTTTGCAGAAAGAAACACGAAACGAGAGATTTTCCCGAAAGCAGAAAGCACTGCAGTACTCAGGTCAGCGACAACATGGGAAACGCACCCGCGGTGATTGATGGGGTTTCCCGATCGATTTAGTGTCGGACTACTTTCGCCAGTCAGACATAGTACTTTCGCTCGCACAGGCCGGTCGCCGGTCCACGGGAATATGTCGCTGAACGAGGCTCAAATGCAGATCTGCGTCGCTTCCCACCACGACTTACCCACCAGGGCCAATGCCGGACAGACCCAACACGGCAGAGCCTTTCCTCCCCCAACTCCACGGCGTGGTTTCCTGAAGCGCCGCGGAGTGCCAACTCTGGAGAAACCCATGATGTACCTGCGTATCTTTCTCAAAGTGTGTGAGGGCTGCGGCTCGCTTTGGTTCCGCGCCCAGGATTCCCAGGAGATCTACTGTCCTGGTTGTGCACCAAGGCTGGCGGCGCTGCCGCCTTCGGCACGGTCCCGGCGCAGCGTGCGCCTCGGGCTCAGACGACGCTGCACGGTCAGGCGAGGTGGGGCATGAGCGCGGCCCTGGCGGTTCCTCTTGTCCTGCCCATGGCGCTGGCGGTTGCGGAAGCGGTCGAGCCCACCCGGCAACTGACTGTCGTCGGCGGCCGGTCGCAAAGCCGTAAACTGGCGCTGAAGGTTCTGTACCGCTATCTGCAGACCTCGATGCAGGTGGGCCGCGCTCCATGCTTCCTCGGCAACCAGGTCTTCCGCGGGCGCGTCAGCAGCCACCGCATTCCCAGCTTCGAAGACGCGGTCATCTTCCTCTTCGACGTGGAGAAGTGCCTCAAGCAGCTGGAGCCCCTCGCCCAGACCGTCATCACCCGCATTGCCCTGGAAGATTACACGCCTCCGGAAGCGGCGCGTTTGACCGGAGAAAGCGAGCGGACCATCCATCGCGTTTATGGCGCGGCGCTGGAGCGGCTGGCCGAGCTTTTCCGCGAGTATGAGGTTTTCGGTCGCGATGTGGAAAACTTGTCAAGGGGGGGTCGGGCATAACCAAAGTCATGGCCCAACATAACAAAGGACTTCCATGCCAAAATAGCCGGGAAAATCTGGCAGTAAATTCATTCGAACTTGCTATTCTGAACTTATAGAGTAAAAAAAGAAAAAAAGAGGGGCGCCCCCGGGTGCCCCTTTTGCTTTCTCCGGCCGGATTAGCATCCTTGCGGAATCCCGTCGAACCTGGCGGGAACCGCCGGTACAGAAATGAGGATTATGCGGAACAGAGACTGCGCAACTCAGACAGGTCGCGGCGTGTGGACCCTGGCTGCCGTCGTTATAGCCATGCTGGCCTGGGCAGCGATGCTTCCCCCGCGCCTGGCCGCGCAAATTCAAACGACCACGGTCCAGGGCACGGTGTATCGCGCCGACGGCACGCCGGCCAGCGGCACGCTGCTGATCAGCTGGCCCGCCTTCACCACGCCGCAGAGTCAGGCGATTGCCGCGGGCAGCACCAGCGCCACCATCGGCGCCGACGGATTCCTGAGCGTGAATCTGACGCCGAACGCCGGATCGCTGCCCTCGGGCAATTACTACACCGCTGTCTATCATTTGAACGACGGCACGGTGAGCTCGGAATATTGGGTGGTGCCGTCCTCGGGCACAGCGGCGCTGGCGTCGGTACGCGCTCAGCTGCAGCCCTCGACCGTGGCCGTGCAGCCGGTCTCGCAGGCGTACGTCAGCAGCGCCATCGCCTCGCTCGGCACATCGTGGCTGCCCCTCGCCGGCGGCACGCTCAGCGGGCCGCTCACGCTCAACAGCGATCCCACGGCGAGCAATCAGGCCGCTACCAAACACTATGCAGACCAGTTGGGGGCGGCGCAGTTGCCGCTGGCCGGCGGAACCCTCAGCGGCCCGCTAACGGTGCCGAATCTCTACGCGAAGCAGTTCGAGGGGCGGCTGTACGCGGATCAGATGCAGTCGAGCTCCGGCAGCAACAACGGCATCGCGCTGTCCGTGCAGGACTGCCTGAGTTATAGCTATGCCTGCGAGATACTGGCGCCGGCTCTTTATGCGCAAACCGAGGCGCTGCCCTGGGGCGGATTCTCGGCGCCATTGCTGGCCTACAGCATCACCGGCCCGAAGTCCTCCGATCCTCTCGGCTGCGTGACCGACGACCGCTCCGGGGTTCCGCAGCTGACCTGCAACCAGGGCGTCCCGTACGGTACGAGCCAGCGGCTCAACATGGCGCCGTGGGGGATTGTCCAGCAGGCGATCACCATGGGCGCAGGCTCTTCCCCGCATAACATCGCGGCCATGATCCGCAACACGCAGTGGACGGGCGCTTACGATTTTTCCACCGGCTACGGGAACGGAAGCGAGTCGACGATTACCGGCTTAAGTCTCGGCGTGGTCGGCAGCACGCCTGCCGGGACCCAGGGCATGGTCGTCAATGTCAGCGGCGGGTCGCCTGACGACACCACCGGCATCCTGATCGGCGACTATGGCTCAGGAACGACTCTTGGCCAGAACGAGGGCACAGAACCCCTGCGCATCCGCGCCGGAGAGACGGGCAATGTAACGCAGGTGACTCTGCACGTAGTCCCGGTCTGTGGTGTGACCTGTCTGATGAGTGGAACGCAGACGCTGGGATCGCCCGGAGGGTTCGGCGAAGAGCTGGAACTGACGGACCTGAACCAGAGTTACTCCACCGGCTACATCACCTATATCGGACCCGGCACCAATACCGTCAGCGGAAGCGGGACGAACTGGGATTCGACCTTTGGCACAACGACGGCGTCGACCACAACCACCGCGGTTGTCGGCAATCCCACCAGCACCAATACCTTCCCGCAGAGTAATGTCACGGTCCCGGTTACGTCGTCAACCGGATTTACCGCGGGAACGGCGTGCGCCTTCGGAGCGCAGGACTATAAGTGGGACTGTTTCCACATCACCTCCGTGCCCGACGGCACGCATCTGGTTCTCGACCGCGTCAATTATCCCATCGCCAGCGGCAGCACCCTCGCCCAGGGCGGTTTGACCGGCTATGGCTTCAAGATGGACGCCGACGATGTCTGTGCCAGCAACTATAACGGCATGGGAGGTGGCGCCGATTCCGGTGTAACTCCCGGAGCCTGCGTTCACGACGTGTATCCGATTGTCAGCAATGCCGCCGGCAATACTCTCGTGCTGTACGTGGGCGGTGGCCAGGTGGGTGTAACCACGCGGGGATATATGTTCATGGCCGGTTCGGGAGGCAGCGCGAGCGTTACCGTGAGCGGCGGCGTGGTGAGTGCGTGCACGGCCACGGGAGGTTCAGGGTATCTGGCAACCTACGAGGCCGGACTCCTTCAGTACCCTCCGCAGCTTGTCCTCGCAGGAATCACCGACACCACGGCTCCGGTGATCCGCGTGACGGGTATCACCGGCGGGGCCTTGAATGGCTGCACGGTGGTCAGCGGCGGCTCCGGCATCACAGGCACGCCAACCGTTTCGGTGGTGACCAGCAATCCCTATCACATTTACCCAATGGCGGAGAGTCTGCAGAACTACAACGCCACGACCGGCGCGATGGATGCCTCGGCTCTGCTGACGACTCCGTGGAGCCGGCCTGCCGCTTCGGGAGATGTTATCCAGTGGGAGCATTACTTCAACTACAAGATGAACGGCATCAGTTATAACTCGAATGCGTGGAACCAGGGATATCACAACCAGTTTGTGATGAACCTGAGCGGCTACTGGGGCACCAATTCCTACCTGATGCAGATCAGTAACGCCCAGGACCCCAGTCTGTACTGGGGATCGCCCTTGTCCGCCCCCTATGCCATTGGCCGGGGGCAGATGGGTACACCGTATGGGTTCTTCCTGAACGGTGCATGGCGCAGCGGACTGACGCTGGGCTTGCCTCCGTTCAGCAGCCAGGCACTGACCGGCGCTGTGGTCGTGCAGTGTGGGTCGAGTTGCTCCCTCTGGAACCAGACCTACAGCATGCTGACCGCGCAAAACGCGAATAACTCCAACAAGGCCGAAGATATCCTTGGCTACAATCCGTCGACGCAGACCTGGACGTGGACGGCCGGCGCCACCGCCTCCGCGGGCACAAACGCGCCCTGCACCGTGAACCTCGCCGGCTCCTCGAATGGGGGCCTCTCGGTCACCTGCAACGGCGCCACCTCGCGCTTCGACACTTCCGGCAATCTCTCCGTGGCGGGGACCCTCCACGCGCAGGGCGGGGTCACCGGAGCCAGCATCAACGGGGAAGTCACCGTTGACGGCGCCACTTATACCACGCTGAATGCCGCATGGAATGCCGCCGTTGCCCAGGCGAACAGTACCGGCCACGACCAAACCGTGCGCCTCGGCCCGGGAACGTTTCCGGTCACGGCCACTCTCAATGAACCGAGCAATGGCGCGTGCGTGAGCGTGCTGGGATCGGGAGGCACGACCGTCAACGCCGACAGCCCGCAGGTGGCCACCACTGTGACGGTCCCGGCTTCCCTCAACGGCGATGTCTTCTTCCTCGGCAATGCCGCCCAGGCGCAGGGCTGCACCTTCAAAGACCTGAACCTTCTCGCCGGCGGCAATGCCACGCATGGCTTTGAGCTGCAATGGTTCCGTGGCACGCTGCTCGACAACGTCGCCGTGAACGACACGACGGCCGAAGGCATTCTGCTCGGCGAAGAGAACACCGCGTCGGGTCATCAGTCCAACTTCCTGCTGCGCAACGTGACGGTCAGCTACAGCAGCTCCGCCTTTACCCCGGCTAACCGTTCGGCCTTTGGGATCCATCTCGAGAAGACCGCGATGGACAGCCAGCTCGACAACATTACGGTGCGCAACGCGCTGACGGCGGCCGTCTACAACGAAGGCACGGGGAACACCGGCTACCTGGTGCACGGCTTCGGCTTTCCGTATACCTGCACTTCGGCGCCCTGCGCCAATAACGCGTCCTCGGGGACGGCGGCGGACGCTTCCTACGCCACCAGCTACGTCATCTATGACACGGGGGGATCGGGCAGCGTCTGGACCGACACGTATGTGGACAGCCCTGCCGTGGCCGGCTTCTACGTCGGCGCCAACGGCGTGGCCATTCACGGGGGGCACGTCCAGTGGCCGGATCTGACCAGCTTTCCCGCGGCCAATTATGCCTATGTCGCAGCGGCGGTGACGAATAATCTGCTCATCGCGGATGTCGACTGCCTGGAGATGGCTTCGGGGGTGAACTGGATTACGTATGCGGGCAGCTCCGGTAATCCGCCGACGTATGCCAGCGTGCACCACCTGACCGGCTGCGGCAACTACTATCAGGCGCTCGAAGACGCCAACGTGACCGGCTTCTCCAGCGGCGGCTCCAACGTCAACGATCCCACCGGCGCGGTGCCGCGCGTGTGGTCCACGCCGGTCGCATCCGCGTCCAGCTATCCGGCTTACGCGGCGCAGATGTACACGGGCTATCAGGGCGATGCTTTTCAGGCGCATTTCTCCGGCGTGAATCCCTTCTTCAACATCACTTATCAGGGAACCATCCGGTCCAGCGGCGGCCTCGCGCTGAGCACGATCATCAACACGGCATCGACGCTCACGCTGACCGCGGCTAACAAGAACGTGATCGCCAACGCTGCCAGTGGCGCGCAGACCATCACCCTGCCCAGCTGCTACACCGCGTTGCCGGACAAGGCCGCGCCCACCGGGCTGGAGTTCACCATCATCAAGTCGGACACCTCCGCGAACGCGGTCACGCTGCAGACCGTCAGCTCGCAGAACATCAACTACAACGGCGTTTCCGCCCAGACCCTGGCCATGAGTGCGCCGGGCAAGCGCACCCTGGTGTGCGCGCCCGACTACAACTGGTACGCCTACTGACCGCCATGAAAATCGACCTGGGTCACGCAACCCAGGAGGATCTCGTCCGTTTGGGCGCGCTGCTCGACTCCGGTCCGGAGGCGGCGCGCGCGCTCGCGGAAAAGGTCCTCCGCATTCGCAACCGGCTGGGGACCTGCATCCCCCTGGCCGCCAACAAGGCACAACAGCGGTATCAAATCCAGCAGAGACGGAAGAACATCGTGCTCAAAGCCAGACAAATGGGCGTGACCACCTGGATCGCGGGTCAGTTTTTTCTCAGGACCCTCACCCATCCGGGCACCGTCACGGTTCAGGTGGCGCACACCCAGGAGGCGGCGGAGGCCCTGTTCCGCATCGTGCACCGCTTTCTGGATCAGTTGCCGCCGGAGTGGTCCGAGAGCCCGGTGCTGAAGAAGGTGAAGCGCTCGTCGCGGCGAATCTTTTTTCCCGCCATCGACAGCGAATACGTGATTGAGACCGCGGGCGACCGCAACGCCGGCCGCGGGCTCACCATCAGCAACCTGCACTGTACTGAGCTGGCGCGCTGGCCGGGGGATCCGGCGGAGACGCTGTATGGGCTGCTGGCTACGCTCTCGCCCCAGGGCGAGCTGGTCATGGAATCCACGCCCATGGGCTCGGCAGGCTGCTTTTGGCAGCAATGGCAGGACGCGGAGGCCACCGGCACCGTGCGCCACTTCTTTCCCTGGTGGCTCGAGGAGGCTTACAGCGCGGCTCCCGTCCCGGAGGAATCGCTGACGGGCGAAGAGCGCGGGTTCATGGAGCAGCATCGTCTCTCGCCTGCCCAGATCGGCTACCGGCGGCAGATCCAGGCGAACTTCCGCGGCCTGGCCCGGCAGGAGTACGCCGAAGATCCGGAGAGCTGCTTCCTCGCCAGCGGCTCCTGCTTCTTCCACGCGCCGGGGATCGACGCGCGTCTGCGCGAGCTCTCCGTTCGCACCCGGCCGGAAAAGGATGGCGAGCTGCAGACCTGGCTGGTGCCGCAGCCGGGCGCGGATTATCTGGTCGCGGTGGATCCCGCCGGCGGGGGCCTGGACGGCGACTTCGCTGTCGCGCAGGTCATCGAGATGAAGACCGGCCTGCAATGCGCGGAGCTGCGCACGCGGCTGGGTCCGACCGATCTGGTCCCGCGCGTGGTGGACCTGGCGCACGACTATAACGATGCGCTGCTGGTGGTGGAGCGCAACAACCACGGCGCCGCGGTGCTGGCTCTGCTGGGATCGAGGAAATACCAGCCCCTGTATGAGCAGCGCGGCAAGCCGGGCTGGCTGACCACCAGCGTCTCGCGGCCCGATATGCTGGGCACGCTGCACTCCGCGCTTTCGGAGACGCCGGACCTGTTCTCCAGCGAACGCCTGCTCCGCGAGTGCCGGAACTTTGTCCGCGCCGCGAACGGGCGGGGCGAGGCGCGGGCGGGCGAGCACGATGACTGCGTGATGGCCATGGCGATCGCGCTGGCGGCGCGGCAGGAACAGCTGACGGGCAAGTCTCTGCAGTAGGATGGGGGGAACTGTGGCGGTACGGGCGATTCAGCAAATTCGGAAGATGCGCGGCGGCGCGCAGAGCCATCTCATGCTCGGCGAGGACGGCAATGCCTGGGTGGTGAAGTTCCAGAACAACCCCCAGCACCTGCGCGTCCTGCCCAATGAGCTGCTGGCCACGCGTCTCGCTGCGCTCATCGGACTGACCGTGCCCGCCTGCGAGGTGGTCGAAGTCTCGCCCTGGCTCATCGAGCGCACCGCGGAGCTGGAGATGGACTTCGGCACCCGCCGCGAGCCCTGCCGGGCCGGACTGCAGTTCGGCTCGCAGCTGGTCGGCGGCCTCATGCCCGGCCATGTGGCCGACTATCTGCCCGAACCGCAGCTGGCCGAGGTGAAGAATCTCTCCGAGTTTGCCGGCGCGCTGGCCCTCGACAAGTGGACCTGCAACGCTAACGGCCGCCAGGCGCTCTTTTATCGCAAAGGCCGGGAGAAACGCTACAACGCCGCCTTCATCGACCAGGGCTTCTGCTTCAACGCCGGGGAGTGGCGCTTTATCGATGCGCCCTTGCGCGGGGTGTATGCCCGGAACCTCGTCTACAGCCGGGTCACCGGCTGGGAGAGCTTCGAGCCGTGGCTGACGCGCGTGGAGGAGCTGGCGCCGGAGCGCATCTGGGCTCTGGTGGAAACCGTGCCGCCGGAATGGTACGAGGGCGACGCGGAGGTGATGGAGAGGCTCGTCGAAAAGCTGATCGAGCGCCGGTCGCAGGTGCGTCCGCTGATCGCCTCCTTTCGGGACTCCTCGCGCCAGCCCTTTCCGAACTGGGATGGGGTGTCTGGATCGGTGACCGGCCGCCACTTCCCCGCGCCGGACTGGACCGATAACGTACAGGGGGGAATCCAATGACCCAGCCTCTTCCCTGCGAGTTCTCCCTGGTGCGCTATGTTCCCGATCCGGTGAAGAACGAGTTCGTCAACATCGGCGTTCTTCTTCACCCGGCCGCATCGGCAGAGGGAGCGCCGACCGCGCAGGTCCGTTTCACGAAGGACTGGGCCCGTGTGCGCTGCGTCGATCCCGACGCCGACATCGACATGCTGGAGGCGATGGAGACGGAGATGCGCCGCCGGCTGCTCGAACCCGCGAGCGATGCGCCGTCGCTGATGAAAACCATCGACGATTCGTTCTCACATTTGTTACAACTCACGGCGCCCAAAGCATACCTGGCGGAAAATCTAGCCGCCGGCATGGATCAGCTGCTGGGCCTGTACGTGGATCCGCGCCGCGAGAAGACGCGCCCGGCGCTGAGCGGGCGCGCCGCCATCGCCCGCAGCCTGCGCACGCACTTTGAGCAGGCCCGGGTCTGGGATCTGCTGCGCCGCCGCATTCCGGCCTCCGACTATACCCGGCCCGGCGACTCGCTGAAGATCGACTGCGGCTACCGGCCCAACGGCCTGGTCCGCATGTTCCACGCCGTCTCGCTCTCCACCGACAGCGAGCTGGCCAAGGTGCTGGCCTTCAGCGCGCCGCTGCTGCGCGCCGGGGTGGCCCGCGTGGAGAGCGCCGAGCTGGAGCTGACCGCCATCGTGGAACCGTTGCGTAACAGCCACGGCGACGTACCCCCGGACGGCGACCTCGTCGCGCAGTATCGCTTTGGCGTGGAAACCATGGAGGCGCAGCAGATTCGCGTGCTCACCGTGAACGATCTCGCCCGCGTGGCGGAGACCGCCCGCCGGGAGCTGCGCGTGTAGAAGCCGGATTCAGGCAGAAGTTCCGAGGCATGGCCCAGGCGCCATGCCTTTTTGTTTGCAACCAGGAAGCGGAGGAAACGTGACGATCAAAGAACAATGGAAACACGCGCTGGCGCGGCTGGGAGCCGTGGGGCGCAAAGACAGCGGGGCCTCCGCGGAGCGGAAGACCCTCGCCCTGCCGGCGGTCCTCGCACCGTATTCGTTCCCGGCGAAGGCGCTGCCCAAGCCCACACCCGCCAATCTGCGTAAATTCGCGGAGACGCCCGTGGTGCGCCGCGCCATCAACCTGATCAAGGACCGCGTGGCCAGCATGGACTGGCAGGTGCGGCTCAAGCGCGACCACGATCCGGACCAGGTGGCCTTTGCGGCCAGGCGCCTGAAAGTCCTGCGCCGCTCGCTGGAATTTCCCAACGCCTCCGATTCGTTCCGCACGCTGATCGAGCAGGCCATCGAGGACGCGCTGGTGGGCGGCTTCGGGGCCATCGAGATGGAGCTGACCGGCGATCCGGCGCGCCCCTTCGAGCTGTGGCCCGTGGACGGCGCGAGCATCCGCATCAACCCGAAGTGGGACGGCCAGCCGGAGTCGGTGCGCTTCGCCCAGGCCACGAATCTCGTGGGCTCCGATTCGGTCATCCAGCTCCAGGACAATCAGCTGATCTACGTGCGCATGAATCCGCGCAGCTACACGCCCTTTGGGCTGGGCCCGCTGGAAGTCGCCTTCGACACGGTCAACGCCTTCCTCAGCGCCCATCGCTTTGCCGGCAAACTGGCCAGCAACGCGGTGGTGCAGTACGCGCTGTGGCTCAACGAAGCCACGCCCGCGCAGCACGAGCGGCTGATCCGCTGGTGGCAGGACGAGATCGAGGGCACGGGCCGCGTGCCGCTGCTCAGCACCACGCAGAAGCCCGAGGTGCTGCGCTTTGCCGCCGGCACCGACGCCGACCTGCGGCTGACGTGGCAGGAATTCCTCATCCGCATGGTGGCCAACGCCTTCTCGCTGCCCCCGGTGTTGCTGGGCCTCGAGCAGGATGTGAACCGTTCCACCGCGGAGTCGCTGCTGGACGAGGCCTTTCATTCCGCCATCGTGCCGCTGGCGAAGCTGATCGCCGAGCACCTGACGCGGGATCTGTTTGCCAAGCGCCTGGGCTGGCCGGAATTCGAATTCGTCTTCAACGATCTCGACGCAACCGACGAGATGCAGGAGGTGCAGATGCAGACGGCGCTGCTGGCCGCCGGGGTGCTCACAGTGGACGAGGTGCGCGCCATGCGCGGCCTGAGCCCGCTGCCGGCCGGCTCGCAGAAGGAAGAAAACGTCACCGACACGACGACAAATCAGCCATCACTGGAGAATGCATGAGACTGGAAGCCATGGCAGTCCATCTGCCGGATGTGGCCGGCCACCCGAACCGCGCGCCGTTTCAGGGCGTGCTCACCCGGGTGGACGAGCCGAGCACCAAACCGCCGTCGGGGGCCCGCGGCCACCGCGTGATTCTTACGCGGGCCGCGGCGCTCGCCGGCCTGCCCTCCCTGCTGGGGATGGCCATCGATTACGTCCCCTCGTGGGACGGCCACGATGCCCGCCGCAAGTGCGGCATCATCACCGAGGCCGACGTGGAAGGCTCGCGCCTGCTCGTCGCCGGCTACCTGTTCGCGAAGGACTTTCCCGACGTGGAGCGGCAGATGCGCCAGAGCACCGCCGGCTCCATGGGCATGTCCTGGGAGCTGGCCGACGCGCACGTGGAGGATATGCGCCAGGAAGTCTGGACCCTGACGCGCGCCACCTTCACCGGCGCCGCCATTCTGCTGCGCGAGAAGGCCGCCTACCGCGATACCTCGTTTGAGCTGGCCGCCTCGCGCTGCCGCAGCTTCGCGGCGCACGCAACCGCACACCCCCGCGCAGGCCTCGCCTCGCGGATGACCGATCAAGGAAAGGAATCAACATGGAACAACCAACGGGCGAAGGAATGGACACGATGACCGAAAGCCTGCAACGGATGGAGACCCGTCTGGAAGCCGCCGCCGCGCTGCTGGAGCGCACGGTTGGACTGATGGAGGAGCGGACCGGCGACGTCGGCCGCCTGGTCGCGGCGGTCGAAACCCGCCAGGCCTCCGGACGCGAAGCGGAGCTGGAGCAGAAACTCCAGTCCGCCGAGCAGCAGATTGCCGAGTTGCGCGCACAAATCGAGAAGGGGTCCGAACCGCGTACCGGGCTGCCCTCTCCGCGCAGGACGGTGCCGGCCTCCACGGCGCAGTTCCTGGCCAAACAGGGCATCACCACGCTGGAGTCGATCGAAGCCGGAGCCCTCGACGCCGCGCTGAACGGCCTGAGCCTCGAGCAGCGCCTCGCCGTCAAGGCCCAGCTGCTGCGCGCGGGAGTCGTTGGCTAGCCGCGACTCCCTGCGATTCCACCGAAGCCGGCCGAGCGCCGGCTTTTTTGCTGCCACCGGTTGTTTTCACGAAAGGAAGCTATGACCGCCAATTTCCTCGACATCCATTCCGCTGCGGACTACATCGGGCCCGGCGCCATCGAAGTGCCGATGTACCAAACCGAGATCCTCGACATCGTGCGCCGCCGCAATCTCTTCGGCCAGCGCATCAAACAGGTCCCGGCCACCGGGCATCCGTCGCGCTACTTCGAACAGACGGCGATCCCGAATCCCTCCACCGCGGGCTTTGTCGATCCGCGCAACATCGTTCCGCCGGTGGTCTCGCCCACGCGCGTGGAGCGCAGCGTGCCGCTGAAGGCCATTGTTGCGCAGCTGAACTACAACCTGTTCGACATGGAGCTGGGCGCGCAGCAGAAGCAGTTCGCTTATCTGCAGGCCAAGGACCTGGTGGACACCATCAACGGCGTGATGCTCACTCATGACATCGCGTTGTGGAACGGCAACGACACCTCGCTGGCGACGCCCACCACCATGCAGTACATGGGCACCATCGGCCAGATCGTGGCCGGCGGCAACACCGCGACCATCGCCACCACCGCCTCCATTACCGATGGCCTGAAATCGACCATCGCGCAGATGGTGGCCAACACCAGCTACGCGGTGCGGCCCACGGCTATCTATGCGAACCCGGTGCTGCTCGACCTGCTCGATCGCGAGATGAAGACGGAGTTCAACGTGGTCCTGAACACGAAGGAGATCGCGGCCGGCTTCACGGTGAAGATGTTGGTCACCCAGGCCGGCGAGCTGCCCCTGATTCCCGACTGGTCGCTGGCCTATACCGGCACGCCCGGCTCCGGCACAGCGGTGCTGCCCGCCTACATCGTCACTGAGGACCTGATCGAGTACCACTGGCTGAGCGATCCCAACCCGCGCGTGTTCCAGCTCGGCGTTCCCGGATCGCTGGCTTCGCAGCACGTGGTCGTGAAGTTCGGCGCGCCGGTGGTCAAGGGCGCCAGCTACGCGCACTATCAGGTGCTCGTCGACCGGTAGACGCATCGAGGTGCACTCCGCGTCGTCTGCGGGGTCAAGCAGAGAGGCCGGCTCCAACCAGGGCCGGCCTCTCGCTCGCTGCGCTCTGTGCCCTGTGCCCTGTGCCCTGTCTTTCAAGGAGACTTATGTCCTGCTATCTGCAGCCCACCGAATACCAGACCTACGGCTTGCCGCCCGATGTCACCGGCGACTGGATCACCGCCGCCTCGTCGCTCATCGACAGCTATTGCCGGCGCACCAGCCTTAATCCCACGCAGTACACCGAGCGCCTGCGCGTGGTGGAAGGCTCGCAGGCCGTGCGCCTCAGCCATCTGCCGCTGATGGCCGTCGCGCCCGCCACAACGCCGTTCGCCTCCATCCAGGCGCGCTATGCGCGGCCGCGGCGCGGCGAGATCGCGTACCCGGTCCAGGAGGAAGTTCTGTGGGCCTTCTCGCTGCCGGGGGCGTGGACGACGCTCGATCCTTCCACCGTCGACTTTGTCCCGGACACCGGCGAGCTGATCTTCCCGCGCAGCATTCTCGGCCTTCCTTACAACGAGGCGGCCGTCACCTATACGGCCGGACTCAACCCGTTGCCCAACGCGGTGATGGTCGCGTGCGCGCAGATCGTGAAGAACGCCCAGGCGACGCCCGGCCTCAACGTGAAGACCGCGAAGATCGACACGATGTGGCTGCAGTACTTCTCGAACTCCCTCGTGGACGCGATGGTTCAGGCGCTGCTCCAGCCCTGGGTCTCGGTAAGGATGGGCTGACGCCATGGCCGATCTCAGCACGCAAAATCCCTGCGGCCTGGCCCAGCGCGTGGCCACCGCCCTGCTGCGCGCCAGCGGCGGCACCACGGCCTGCCTGCAGATGCCGCCCCTGCCGGGCGACTCCGCCGATGCCGGCCAGATCGGTCTCGACGCGCCCGGCTTTCTCTCCCTGCCCCTGGCGCCGGCGGTCTTTCGCAAAGCCCGCGCCACCATGGCGGACGGCCAGCTCCCGAAGTACGAGCTGCTCATCAGCGCCGACGCGGTCGCCGCCCAGGTCTCGCAGCTAAAGCTCAGCTCCGCCCAGGCGCTCTTCACCCAGGCCGCGGGCGTAGTCGTCGCGGGCAAACTTTTCCTGATTGAGGCGGTTTCCTCTTCGGAGAGCCAGGGAACGGCCTATCTGTATCGCCTGCTGTTACAGGAGGCATCCGGCGAGTGGCCCATGTAACAGAACAGGGCACAGGGCTCAGGGATCAGGGGTCCAAGCCCCAAGCTCCCGGCTCCCGGCTGACTCTTCTCTACCGGCTACCGAAAGGATTCTATGCAGAATGCAAAAGACACGTTCTACCTGGCGCTGCGCAACCGTCTGGCGACCGTCAATCCGGCGCGCACCATGACCCTGCGTTCCGTCACGCGCCCCGGCATCCTCGTCGAGGACGCCGAGCCCTTTATGCCGCTGCCCCAGCTGGATGCTTTTACGCTGTGCTGGAGCGGTCTCGTGGCCGATCTGCATCTGCCCGGCATCCTCGCGCAGATGAGCTGTGAGATCCGCTACACCACCGCCGGAACCCAGCCCAATGCCGGCCTCGATCGCGGCCGCGCCCTGGAAAAGATGGATGACGAGCTGCTCCGGCTTCTGTATCCATACTCGGAACAAAAGATGAACTACACCCAGACGCCGGCTGCCGCGATGGGCACTTTGGTCTTCTGGTCGGAACCGGCGTTCAGCCCGGCCGCCATGGATCATGACCGTCTCAGCCGCATCGCTACAGTCACCGTCTTTGCGTTCCAGGAGGCGAACGAGGCATGAGCACAACCACGACCCTGCCGCCGCTGCCGCCCATCGGGCGCTCCGTACGCGCGTATTTCGCCCCGGTCGATCGCGTCCACAAGACGCCGACCCTCTTCGATCCATCGGTGAACGGCCGCTTCTCCGTCAATACGCCGCCCGCCCCGTGGATCTCGCTGGGCTGGATCGAGAACTTCGCCCGCAAATCCGCGAGCAAATTCGGCGACCTCGTCACCGGCACGCCCGGCGCCACGCAGATGCAGGTGCGCGCCACCGTCGACGCCACCGTCGCGTTCCGCTTCAAGACCTGGACCAAGCTGTCCATGGCCCTGGCCGCGGGCTCGCAGCACATGAACCTGCTCGTGCCCGCCGCGGGCGGCGCCGCCAACGGCTCCGGATCGAAAGGTGTGCCGCCGGTGAACCTCGCCACCGGCTCCACGGCGGCCTTCCTCGCTCTTTCTGCTACCGATGCTGCGACATTCTCCGCCGGCTCGCTCGTCACTGTCGACGTCGACTACGCCAGCACGACCGGCTTCGTCGGCAGCGGCGTCTACGCCGCGTATGTCAGCAGCGCGGCAGCCGTCAACAGCGACCCCGATTACATTCGCCGCGTCAGCTTTAACGTGGCGCGCGTGGCCTCGGTCTCCACGGGGTCCACGCCCGGCCTGCAGCTCGCGCAGCCTCTGCTGGCCGGTGTGCCGGCCGCGGGGATGCGCGTCCAGCCCCTTTCCGGCTTTGTCGATCGCGAAGGCGGCAGCTTCTTCCAGGAGTGGTCCGCGCTCTTCGTCGTCGATGGCCAGCAGGGCGAGCGCATCCTCTACCACTACCCGCGCCTGCAATCGATGGCCGGTCCCGCGGAAGAATCCTCCGCACTGGCCCCACCGCTCGAGCGACTCGCGCTCGGCGCCTCATTCCGCGCGCTGCCCGTCACCGACGCCAACGACGGCGAGACGGTCGTTTGTTTCCGCAGCTTTTTGCCCAGTCCCATGACGCTCATCTGATCGGAGGCCGCCTTGAAAATCACCATCGACAATTATGACGGCAAGGGCGCGGTCGACTACACCAGCTCGCTCGTGTCCGGCCGTCCCTTCCGCATCCTGCGCCGGCTCAACCAGCCTGTCACCTGCGAGTGCACGCTCCTGCCGCCGTCCGGCCTCACCGCGCCCGTACGCAACGCGCGCATCACCGTCGCCGACGACCAGGGTCTTCTGCTCTTCACCGGCTACGTCGCCGCCGAGCCCGCGCCTGAGCTGGCCGGCGAAGGCACCACCGGCCCCGTCTGCTCGCTCTTCGTCTCCGCCATTGGCGACGAGATGCTGCTCGACCGGCAGCCCATTGCGCCCACCGGCCCCATCGTCGGCGCCACCGCGGGGAGCGCCGCCCAGGTCATGCTCGCTCGCTCAGAAATCCTCGGCATCACCACGGCCCTTTCCCTGGCCACCATGGGGATCGCGGAGTTCCAGGCGCTCAGCAGCCGCACGTGGTCTGAGAATGTCGCTGCTCTCGCCGCCGCCTGCCGCAATGCCTATCTGCTGCAGAACAGCACGCTCTCGCTGAACCCGGTGGGCACCGTCACCCACGCCCTCAGCGAGTCCGCCGGCACGCTCACCCCCGCCAATCTGCAGATTGCCACCATCAAAGCTCTGGCCAACGACATCACCGTCTGCGGCGAAGAAGAGCCCGCGGCCTTCGTCACCGAATTCTTTCAGGGCGACGGCACCACGGTTCTCTTCGAGCTCACCGAAGATCCGTGGAAGCTGCCGTCCTCCAAAGCCAAAACCTTCACCGACAACTTCCAGGGATCCATCCTGAACCCCCAGCTCTGGATCGTCGACGATCCCGGCTCCGCCGTCACTCTCACCGCCAACGGCCTCACCTGCATCGGCGGCAACGGCGTCCTCGGCAACACCGTCATCTCCACCTTCTCCACGGTGGAGATGGGCGGCGGCCTCATCCTCGAAGCCAACTCCGTGCAGTTCGGCGCGCAAACCAGCGGCATCCTCAACGGCCTCTACTTCGGCGGTGAGACGAGTCTTACCGGCTGCCTGGCTGGTTTCCAGATCGGCCAGTCCGGCGGAGCCGCTACCCTTGCCCCCATCCTCAACGGCGCCGTCGCCGGCAGCACCTTTACCGCGGTGGCGGGACATATGTATACGCTGCGGTTACGTTTTTATTCCAATGAGGTCCAGCGCATCCTGCAGTCGTACTACACCACCGACCCGGTCAGCGGCTTCGATCGTTTCGGCGGCGATCTGCTGCCCGCCACCGGCTCCTTCGTCTTCGAAGTGCAGGACACCACCAACGGCGTCGCCGGCACCCCCGTCGTTCTCTATGCCGGGCCCTTCGGCGGCTCGCCGTCTCCGTGGTGCGTCTACGCGCCGCTCAACGCGGCCACCCTGGACTGCAGCATCGGCAGCGTGACCGTGGAGCGCCTCCCGCCCAACTGGGTCACCAGCACGCCGCCGAATGGCACCGCCGTCATCCGCCGCATCGGCACAACCGCGCAGGGCGCGGACTGCACGGTCGAGAGCACCGGCAAGCTGCGCTTTTATCCGGCCAGCACGCCGCAGGCCGGCGAGGTCATTGCCGTTTCCTATCGCACCAGCCGGCGCTCTGTCGCGCGTTTCGCCAGCGCCGCCAGCATCGCCGCGGAAAGCCAGAACGGCAAGCTCCCCGGCACCGCCGCCTGGACCGGCACGGTGACAAATCCTCCGCCGCGCAGCTCCGCGGACTGCGAAAACGCAGCGCAGGCCCTCCTCGCGCTCTCCACCAGCCGCGCCGCGGCCTGGGCCGGCACGTACACCGCGTGGAATTCCGAGCAGCAGAGCGGTGCGCCGGGCTCACTGGGATCGGATATCTGGCCCGGCGACGTGCTCGCCCTCGCCTCCACTTCCACCGGCATCACCGCCAACCTCGTCGTGCGCAGCGTCGCCATCGATCTCTCCGCCAGCGTTCCGGCGCTGGCGAAGTACACCATCGGCTTCGCCAACGACTGGGCCGACGCCTTGTCCATCGCGACCTCGGCCACCGTGCCCGCCGACGCGTGGCTCCCTCTGCAGCCGGAGACGGCGTTGCCCCTGGCGAACCTCGACGGCCTGACCGTCACCTCGGTCACCGGCAGCCAGATTCAGATCAGCGCCGGCGTCACGCCCCCCACCGGCGGCGGATTCGAAGTGCGCCGCGCGGACTACAGCTTCACGCCCGGCCCCGGCCCCGACCTCGTGCTGCGCTCGCCCGTGCCCAGCTTCACCATTCCACGAGCGGCCGCCATGGAGCGCTACTACATCCGCATGTACGACGCCTCCACGCCGCCCCATTACTCACGCTTCTCGAGCGCCGTCTTCGTGAACCTGCCGCTGAGCAGCTAACGCTGAAGCCGGTAGGCGGTAGCCCGTAGCCGGTAGCAGAAAACCCCGGTGCTACCGGCCACCGGCTACCGCCTACCGGCTCATCCCGATCTTTCATCAACAGGAATCTCACCCATGACTGACTTTGAAGCCCAGGTCCTTGCCGACCTCTCCGTCCTCAAGAACCAGATGACCGTGCTCGTCGGCGACGGCAACGCCGGCCGCATCGGCGACCTCGAAGACCGCGTCTCGCAACACGAAGAGCGGTTCCAGAACGTGCGCGGCGTTGCCATCTCCTTCGGCGCGCTGCTCACCCTCGTCCAGTTTTTAATTGACTATCTAAGAAGGAAATGACTCCGCAACGCAATCGACCGCAGAACGAATAGAATCGTCTTCTGATGAAAGAGAAACCCCTCGTCGCCGTCATCATGGGCTCCAAAAGCGACTACGAAACCCTCGCGCCGGCCGCCGAAATCCTCCGCGAGTTCCAGGTCCCGTACGAAGCGAAGGTCGTCTCCGCCCACCGCACGCCTGACTTGCTTTTCGAGTTCGCCTCCACCGCCGAAAGCCGCGGCCTCCGCGTCATCATTGCGGGAGCCGGCGGCGCGGCCCATCTGCCCGGCATGGTCGCCTCCAAAACGCTGGTGCCGGTCCTCGGCGTGCCCATCCCCGCCACCGCGCTCCAGGGCATGGACTCGCTGCTCTCCATCGTGCAGATGCCAAAGGGCGTCCCCGTCGGAACATTGGCGATCGGCAAGCCCGGCGCCGCCAACGCCGGCCTGCTCGCCGTCGAAATCCTCGCCACCACGGATTCTGATCTTCGCGAAAAGCTTCGCACCTGGCGCGAAGCCCGCACCAAAGAAATCCTCGTCCAGGGATTGCCCGAATGACTCCCATTCTCCCCGGCTCGACGCTCGGCATCCTCGGCGGCGGACAACTCGGCCGCATGGTGGCCATGGCTGCCCGCTCCTTCGGCTATCGCGTACAGGTCATGGATCCCGACCCCTCCTGCCCCGCGCGCTTCGTCGTCGACGCCTGCTTTGAGGGCAACTGGGACGATGCCCGCGCCGCCGCCGATCTCGCCCGCGGCTCCGACGTCGTCACCCTCGAGATCGAGCAGGTCTCCATCGCCGCCCTTGAAGCCGCTGCGCTGCACGCGCCGGTCCGCCCCTCCGCCGCGCTGCTCCGCGTGATCCAGGACCGCATCCTGCAAAAAGAATGGCTCGCCCAACATGGGTTCCCCCTCGGCCCCTGGCGCGCCGTCCGCTCCGAGCAGGATTTGATCGACGCGGCTCCCGCGCTCGGCGGGCGGTGCTTTGTGAAGGCCGCGCAGGGCGGATACGACGGCCGCAGCCAGATGAAGCTCGGCTTCGGCGACGCGACCACCCCGCAGGACGCCTGGCGTCTTCTCGGGCAGAAGCCCTGCGTTATCGAGCAGGCTCTCGACCTGCAGCTTGAAATCTCCGTGATGGTCGCGCGCTCGCCCCGCGGCGAAACGAAGAGCTTCCCCTCGGCGACGAACCACCACGAAAACCAGATCCTCGCCTGGAGCGTGATCCCCTCGCTTGTATCGCCTGAAATCGAAGCCCGCGCGCAAAAACTGGCCTGCGGGATCGCCGACCAGTTCACCCTGGAAGGCCTGCTCGCGGTCGAAATGTTCCTCACGAAATCCGGCGACCTGCTCGTGAACGAGCTCGCCCCGCGCCCGCACAACAGCTACCATGCCAGCGAGCGCGCCTGCGTCACCAGCCAGTTCGAGCAGTGTGTGCGCGCCGTCTGCGACCTGCCCCTTGGCGATACCAGCGTCGTCCAGCCCGCCGCGATCGCGAATCTCCTCGGCGACCTCTGGCTCGATCACGCTCCCCGCTTCGACCAGGCCTTAGCCGTCCCCGGCATCCGCGTGCATTTGTACGAAAAGCACCAGCCAAGAAAAGGCCGCAAGATGGGCCACCTGTCGGCAGTGGGAGCCACGCCGCAGGAAGCCGTCGAGCGCGTGCTCGAAGCGCAGAAGCGGCTGTAAGTTGGCGGGGGAAATTGGCTATTGAAGAGCTTCGATCAATTGCTGTTTAAGAAGGCGGGCAAGATACTCAGCCAACTGACTTACGTTCAGCTCCCCGTTGTCCCAGGCTCGGTCCGCAGCAGCGAGGGCAGCATAATATTCCGGTCGTGTTTCCCGGATTCGCTCAGGGACTGTCTTCTTTCCGGGCAACAATGAGCCCTGTTTTAGACAGATTAGGTAATAACATGCTGCCCGTGCAGTCCGCCCATTACCTTCAACGAACGGGTGAATCCAGTTCATGCGCCATAGCGCATAAGCCGCCATGTAAGTCGGATGGTCGACAATCGTCCAGTTCTCATGAACCATCGACAGGAACCGATCCATTAAGTTCGGGACTTCCCTGAAATGTGGCGGGAAATGCTTACCGACGTAGATCGGGTCTTCGCGGTAACGGCCCCCAAACTGAGCTATGTTCGAAACCGCAACATGGTTCAGTGACCAGAGCGTGTATTTATCGAAAGCCTCAATCCCCTTCTTCAGCCCGATCTCAACGCAGTTAGCCAGGAGATCGTACTGGCGCAGAAGATTTTGCTCCTGAACTCTCGTGAACAGCGCCGGATTGTCCTTCTCGCGAACTGACACGGCGCGCTCGGAGCCTCCGCATAACCAGCTACACCCACACCGGCTTATGTACGAATCAGCTTGATGTGCTGAGAGGCGACGCGCACGCTCTCCCGAGTAATGCGATCAGAGCTGAATGGCGCATTGCCAAATGCAAAGCTGATCCGCTGCTCTTGCAGCTCCTCTTCCGTTACGCTCTTTTCGCGTGACAGGTCCAGCAGTTTTTTCAATTCTTCATCCGGTGCGGGCACGTTTTCAAACTGCTTCCGGTCTGCCATATAAAGCTCCAACCTGTTCGATGTGCAACTTTAGCATAGTGCCGCTCTGCCGTTTTAGACGGATGGAGCGCGGATATTTCTCACGCTGGTTCCATCCCAACGTAACCTCATGGATTTGAGGGCTCCTACCCGATTTCTCCGTCCCAGCTCTCCAGATACTTCTTCACCTCAGCCATGAACTTGCCCGCGTCCGCGCCATCGATGACGCGGTGGTCGAAGCCGAGCGTCAGGTGCAGGAAGCTGCGGATGGCAATTGAGTCGGTTCCATCCGGAGCCGTCACGACGGCAGGCTCCTTGAACAAACCGCCTACGCCGAGAATCGCCGACTCCGGCTGGTTGATAATCGGCGTGCCGAACTGCTCGCCGAAGATGCCGGGATTGGTGATGGTGAAGGTGCCCGATCCAACCTCATCCGGCTTCAGCTTCTTGCCGCGCGCCCGCTCCGCCAGATCGGCGATGGCGCGCGCGATACCGAGGAAGTTCTTCTCCTCGGCCTGCTTGATCACCGGCACGATCAGCCCCCATTCAAGGGCGACCGCGATGCCGAGGTTGATGCTCTTGTGGTAGCGGATCGCATCGCCTTCCATCGAGGCGTTCACGATCGGCATCTTGCGCAGGTTGGCGATGAGCGCCGTCGCGATGAACGGCATGTAGGTCAGCTTCACGCCGTTGCGCTGCTCGTACTTGCTCTTCTCTTTCTCGCGGATCTTCACGATGCGCGTGAAGTCGACCTTGAAGACCGTGTGCACGTGCGGGCTGGTGCGCTTCGACTCCACCATGCGCTGCGCGATGATCGACCGCATGCGGCTCATCGGCACCAGTTCGCCGGGCAGCGGAGTCGCAGCAGGCGCGGGCTTACTCGGCGCAGGAGCCGCGGCAGCCGCTGGCGCAGGTCGCGCCGGAGCCGCAGCCGACGGGCCTTTCTCGATGTAGGCCTGAATATCTTCCTTCGTCACGCGTCCGCCGGCGCCCGTGCCCGCAACGGCGCTGAGATTCACGCTGTTCTCGCGTGCAATCTTCCGCACCAGCGGCGACGACCGCACATGCTCGGCCTCGGCGGAAACCGGTTCGGGGCTCGGAGCGCTGACCGGAGCCGGCGTGGCGGGAGCAGGCGCCGAAGCAGCCGCAGGCATCTCGGGAGCGCTCGCCGTACGCGCAGTGCTTCCGCCGATCACGGCAACCACGGCGTTGACCTGCACCGTCTGCCCGGCTGGAACCTTGATCTCCGTCAGCACACCGGCGGCCGGCGACGGAATCTCCGCGTCTACCTTATCGGTCGAAATCTCAAACAGCGGCTCGTCGCGCTGGACTGTGTCGCCGACGTTCTTGAGCCACTTCGTGATCGTGCCCTCGAAAATCGACTCGCCCATCTGCGGCATGATCACATCCTGGCCTGGACCCGGAGCGGCCGTCGGCTGCTCCGGCGCCGCGGGCGCAGTCTTTGCCTCGACGGGAGCCGGCCTGGCTGCTTCCGCCTTCGCTGGCGCAGGTTCTGCCTTCGCGGCCGCAGGAGCGCTCGCCGCCGCACCGGCGCCGTCACCGATCAGCGCCACCACGGTGTTCACCTGCACGGTCGAGCCTTCCGCCGCCTTGATCTCGCTCAGCACACCGGCGGCGGGCGATGGGATCTCGGCGTCCACCTTATCGGTGGAGATCTCAAACAGAGGCTCGTCGCGCTGCACCGTGTCGCCGGGCTTCTTGAGCCACTTCGTGATCGTGCCCTCAAAAATTGACTCGCCCATCTGGGGCATCAGGACTTCGGTTGGCATGGATTTCTCTCCGCGTTGCGACAATTCCGGGGGCTGAAGGTGAGTCGAATCAGAAAATTCAGCGCAAAGATCGATTATAAAGTGTTGTCGCGGCCTCAGCCGAGCGCCGCCGGCGCCGCCACTGGCTTCGATGCCAGCAGCTCTTCCAGCGATTCGACCCACAGCACCTGGTGCCCGAAGACGCGCCCGAACTGCCGCGCGACGGCATTGCGCACGGCCTCCATCGACGGAGCCGGATCGGCCTCCAGTTCCAGGCTCGTGACGGCGCGATCCGTGATGCCGCACGGAACAATCAGTTCGAAATCCCGCAGATCGGTGCTGACGTTCAGCGCAAATCCATGCGACGTGATGCCGCGCGCGATGTGGACCCCGATCGCGGCAATCTTCTTCTCCAAAAGGCTGCCCGCCGCGGGCGTCCAGACACCGGTGCGGCCGGCGACGCGCGTCGTCGGCACGTTGAAGTCGCCGCAGGCCCGAATCAGCGCCTCCTCCATCTGCCGCACGTACTCGACCGCGCCGAGTCTCGGCGTAAAGCTGCGCAGATCGAAGATGGGGTAGCCGACCAGCTGTCCCGGACCGTGATACGTCACGTCGCCGCCGCGGTTGATCTCGTGAATCTCCACGCCGCGATACGCCAGGAATTCGTCGCTGGCGAGAATGTTCGCGCGGCTCGAATTTCGCCCCAGCGTGAGCACCGGCGGATGCTCGAGCAGCACCAGCGTGTTGCCGATGCGGCCCTCGTGCCGCGCCTCAACCAGCCGACCTTGCAGGACGAGGCCGTCGCCGTAAGAGACGCGCCCGAGGCTGAGGAGGTTGAGGATCATGTCACAAAAGCTCGCGGAATTGTTCGATGGTCAATCCCGCATCGCGAACGATCCCGAACATCGTGAAGGCGTTCACCGGATTGTGGCGGGGAATCGTAACCGTTCTACGACCGTCCGACATCACGATATGTCCGCTTTGCCGGACGATCTCAAAACCCGCCCGCTCCAGAGCTTTGACCGCCTGAAGATGATTAACGCCCGGCAGCTTGCCCATCAGGACGCTACGACTTCGACGTAGCGAGTCTGCTTGCGCTGATTCAGATCATCGACTGCAGCAAGGTAATCGGTAATCGCCGACTTGATGTTCTGCAGCGCCTCCTCCTCAGTCTTTCCCTGTGACCAGCAACCAGGAAGATCGGGACAGCTCACCGCAAAACCTTCTTCGGACGGAATAAGCTCGACTCGATATTGCATGCTGCCCTCCTGCCCCTAAACGTTAATCGCCATCCCCTCGACGCTGCCAAACGCATCCAGCATCGCTTCCGCCAGCGTGGGATGCGCGTGGATCGTGAACATCATCTCCTCGACCGTGGCTTCCAGCTCCAGCGCGGTCACCGCCTCCGCCACCAGCTCCGTGGCCTGCGGGCCGATGATGTGCACGCCGAGGACCTCGCCGTACTTCGCATCGGCGATCACCTTGATAAAGCCTTCGTGCGAGCCAATAATCGACGCCTTCGAGTTCGCCGAGAACGGAAACTTGCCGACCTTGACCGTGGCGCCTTTCTCCTTCGCCGCGGCTTCGGTCAGGCCCACGCTGCCAATCTGCGGCTCGGTGTAGGTGCAGGCTGGAATCCGATCGCGCCGGATCGGCCGCGCATACTTGCCCGCAATCTTCGCTGCCACCACCATGCCCGCCATCGCGCCTGTGTGCGCCAGCTGTGGCAGCCCGGCCACGATGTCGCCGATGGCATAGATACCCGGCTCGTCCGTCTGCATCCACTCGTTCACCTTGATAAAGCCGCGCTCCGGCTTGATCTTCGTCTTCTCCAGCCCGATATTCTCCGTTCGCGGCGAGCGGCCAACAGCTACCAGAACCTTTTCGGATTCCTTCTCGACCTTCTTCCCATCGGAGGCGGTGAACGTCACCTTCGCGCCGGTCTTCGTCTTCTCCACCTTCTCGACTTTGGCGCCGACGTTGATGTCGATGCCGCGCTTCTTGAAGGTGCGCGCCAGCTCCTTGCTCACGTCTTCGTCCTCGTTCGGCACCACGCGCGGCAGGAATTCAATAATGCTGATCTCCGATCCGAAGCTGCGGAAGATGGAGCCGAACTCCACGCCGACCGCTCCGGCGCCGATAATCGCCAGCGACTTCGGTATCTGCTTCAGTGACAGAATCTCAACATTGGTCAGGATCGTGTCATCGGCCGTGAGTCCCGGCAGCAGCTTCGCATCCGAGCCCGTCGCCAGCATCACGTTCTTCGCCTGCACCGTCGCCGGACCTTTGCCGCCCTCGATCGACAGCGTCAGGATGCCATTCTTCGCCGGGCCGGTCAGCTTGCCCCACCCCTGCACCACCGTGACTTTGTTCTTCCGCATCAGGAAGTCGAGGCCCTTGGTGTGCTTCGCGATGATCTGGTTCTTGCGGTCGAGCACCGCCTGCCAGTTCACCTTGCCTTCGCCCAGACCTTCGATGCCGTATTCCTTCGCCTGCTTCAGGTAGTCGTAGACCTCGGCGTTGAAGAGCAGCGACTTGGTGGGAATGCAGCCCACGTGCAGGCAGGTGCCGCCCAGCTTCTCGGAGTTGTCGATCAGCGCGACCTTGAGGCCGTACTGCCCGGCGCGAATCGCCGCCGTGTAGCCGGCCGGACCGCCGCCCAGGATTGCCACGTCATAAATCGTCTCTGCCAAGGAAAGGCTCCGTTTCAGAAATGTGGGTTTTGGTGGAAATGCGCGCGGGCATCGAGGATCGCGCGCCCAGCCCTAAACTCTTTATTGTACGCAGGGCTCCGGAGTGGAAGATGCGCGCGAGCCTCTCCGGGATTCGCGGCGGCCGGACCAGGCAATCGGCTATGCCGGCCCTCGGGATTCCTTCGCCGAGATCTCGATGGCCTGCGCTACTACCTGCGGATTCCAGTCGTCGCCGCTCCACACCTGCCGTACCGTGCCGTCCGGAGCGATCAGCGCCGTCAGCATGGTGTGGACAATGTCGCCATCGCCCGAAGGCCGGTAGATCACCCCAAAGTCCTTCGCCAGCTTCTTCAGGTTGGCGGGCGTCAGGACGACAAACTGCCAGTGCGTGAACCCGGACGCGTCGCCATCCAGATACTGCAGGCCGTAACGGCGCAGCACCGGCGGCTTATCGCTGGCCGGGTCAATGCTGATCGACAATAGCTGGCTCGCGCCCCATGCCTGCGCGTCTTTCCGGAGCAGCCGGTCCACCTTCTGGAAGCGGGCGGTGATGAGCGGGCAGTCCTCCGTACAGCGCGTATCGATGAAAGTCAGCAGCACGGCCTTCCCATGAAGCTGCGGGATGTTCACTGGCTTGCCGGCCTGGTTCACCATCGGAACATCCGGCACCGGCTCGCCCATCAGCAGCTCGTGCGGCGGCAGCTCGCTCTCCGTCAGCGGATTCCGGGGTTGCGCGGTCACCAGAATGTTCGTCAGGTGGGTCGCGTCGTCGTCCGAAGAGGACAGGATGGTGGCGCTGATCTGGTCCCCCGGCTGCAAGGTCCGCAGCGCTTTGTCATCTCCCAGGGTATAGACCGCATCCATGGCCGGCATAAAGTCCGGGACTACTTCCTGTCGAACGGTGATCTGGCGGGTGGACTCGCTCTCGCCCACAATCGTGCCGCGCATCGGGTGGCGCTGCATGGATTCGGTCGACGCGGAAGCCGTGGCCGTCGTCCGGCTGCATCCGGCGGCCAGCATGATCAGTAGCCCCGAGAGAGGAAGAGCCCAGCAGCGACGATTCACGGGATCGATCCTCCTTTTGGGCGGAAAGTGCACGGTTGGGTCCGAAAAGCAGGCCCGAGCGGCAGGGACGGAACACCGCCGCTGAACCTTATTGGACGCGCAATTGGGTCGAAAGGGAAATCTGCGCCGCGCTTAGCCGGAATCTCCCCTTTTTCTGTCGCCGGGCGCGCCCGTCTGCGCGATACTACTTCCGTGAGCGCTGTTCCTCAACCCGTCCGCATTTCGGTGGAAGAGTATCTGTCCACCAGCTATCGCCCGGACTGCGACTATGTGGACGGTGAGATCGAGGAGAGAAACCTGGGCGAAAAAGAGCATTCAATTTTGCAGCAGGCCTTGACTTTCCTTTTCCGGTTGAATCGTCAGGCCTGGAAAGTTGAGGTCTTTCCCGAACTCCGCGTTCAAACCAGCGCCACGCGCTTTCGTATTCCGGATGTAACGGTGGTCTCGACAGACGTGAAGTGGCAGCGGATTTTGCGTGTTCCGGCTCTGCTCTTTATCGAGATTCTCTCTCCCGAAGATCGCCTGAATCGGGTTCGCGAGCGTGTCGAGGATTACTTCTCCCTCGGCACCGAAAACGTTTGGGTGGTTGACCCCGAGCTGCGGAAAGGCTACGTGTGCTCACGCCGCGGTTTTCAGGAGCCGGAGAACGGCGTCCTCGAAGTGCCCGGCACGCCGATCCGCGTCGTCCTCAGCGAGCTGTTTGCGGAACTGGATCGCGCTTAGCCCTGGCCCCTGACTGAACGATGTGCGCTTACGCGCCGTCAGGCGCCCCCGCCCGTGCGGCCAGCACCCAGCACCTTCGCTGCTTCCTGCGCAAAGTAGGTCACGATAAATCCCGCCCCCGCGCGGCGGATCGCCAGCAGCGACTCCAGCATCGTTCGTTTGGGTTCGAGCCAGCCCTTCGCAAACGCCGCCTGCAGCATCGAGTACTCGCCGGAAACCTGATACGCGCCAATCGGCACGTCGAAGCGCTCGCGCGCGTCGCGGATCACGTCCAGATACGGCATCGCCGGCTTCATCAGGATCATGTCCGCGCCTTCGCCCAGATCCAGCTCGATCTCGCGCATGGCCTCGCGCGCGTTGGCGCCGTCCATTTGGTAGCTGCGGCGGTCGCCGAACTGCGGCGCCGAGTCGGCGGCCTCGCGGAAGGGCCCGTAAAACGCAGAGGCAAACTTCGCCGCGTAGGAGAGGATCGGCGTCTGGTCGAAACCCTCCTCGTCCAGCGCATCGCGGATGGCGGCTACCCGGCCGTCCATCATGTCGCTGGGAGCGACGATGTCGGCGCCGGCGCGGGCCAGCGAAAGACCGGTCCGGGCCAGCAGCTCCAGCGTCGGGTCGTTCTGAATTTCGTATTCGCCTTCGTGGTCGTCGCCCTGCTGCTTCACGATGCCGCAGTGTCCATGCGAGGTGTACTCGCACAGGCAGACGTCGGCGATCAGCACCAGCTTCTTCGCGGCGCCGGACCGCTTCAGGGCCTGCAAACCCTGCTGCACAATACCGTTGTCGTCCCAGGCGCCGGTCGCCTGCTCGTCTTTCGACTCCGGCAGGCCGAAGAGCAGCAGCCCGCCAATGCCCAGCGCCGCGGCGGCTTCGGCTTCTTTCACAGCTTCGTCGACCGAGAGATTGAAGCAGCCCGGCATAGAGCCGATTGCCTTCCGAACCCCCTCGCCCGAGGTGATGAAGAGCGGCAGAATCAGGGCGCCAGGCTCCAAATGCGTCTCGCGCACCAGGGCGCGCAGCGGCTCGGTCCGCCGCAGGCGGCGCATCCGCGTAACAGGGAAATCCATGGCGTTATTGTACGGCCCGATCCAACCTAGGCCGCGCCGGGAAGCCGCAGGAAGTCCAGCGCGCGGATCAGGTACGCCTTCATCTCGCGGCGGGAGACGATCGCGTCGAGGAAGCCGTGCTCCAGCAGGAACTCCGACCGCTGGAAACCCTCGGGCAGCTTCTGCCGGATGGTCTGTTCGATCACGCGAGGGCCGGCAAAGCCAATCAGCGCTTCCGGCTCGGCGATATTCAGATCGCCCAGCATGGCGAAGCTGGCGGTCACGCCGCCGGTGGTGGGATCGGTCAGGATCGAGATGAACGGGACGCGGGCCTCGTCGAGGCGCGCCAGCGCGGTCGAAACTTTGGCGAGCTGCATCAGGCTCACGATGCCTTCCATCATGCGGGCGCCGCCGGAGGCAGCCACGGTGATGAGCGGCTGGCGCTGGTCATGCGCGCGATCGATGGCGCGAGCGATGGTTTCGCCGACCACCGAGCCCATGCTGCCGCCGATGAAGCCGTATTCCATGACGCTGAGGACCACGCTGTGGGGGCCGAGCCTGCCCTGCGCGTTGATGATGGCGTCGTTCAGGCCGGTGTCGGCGCGAGCCTTGCGCAGGCGGCCCTTGTAGGTCTTGAGGTCGGTAAACTCCAGCGGATCCGTAGACTTGAGCTCGCCGTCCACCAGCTCGAAGCCCGGCTCAAGAAGGCTCTCGATGCGTTCCCGGGCGCTGATGCGGCCATGTTTCCCGCAGCGGGGGCAGACCTGGAGGTTGGCGTCGAGGTCGGCCTTCCACAGCGTCTGACCACAGCCATCGCACTTGGTCCAGAGGCCTTCGGTGCGCACCCGGTTCGCTCCCGACTCGATCTTATTGTCTTCCCGCCGAAACCAGGCCATGCATTCTCCCGAAGAACCAGATTATCCTGGCGGGGCGTTGCCAGGGCGCTGGCGTACGATGTCCGGAACCGGACGGTGCCCCGTTGCGTACTCTTGTCTGTCCGGTGTGGGAGGTGGGTATGTATTGCAGCGCTTGCGGTCAGCCGATGGATCCTTACCAGCCCTATTGCCCCCGGTGCGGACGCCAGGTGACGGCGATCCCGACGGCGCCGCCCCCGCCGTGGACGTGGAGCCGGGTGCACCGGCACGTGCATACCCTGGGGATTCTGTGGCTGGCGTATGCCGCGTGGACGCTGCTGCACTGGATGCTGGTCGTGCCCTTCCTGTCGGGGATGGTCGGGGGATGGTTCCCGTTCCACCATGGTTTTGACGGTTTCGTCTTTCCCTTTCAGCACCTGCCGTGGTTTATTCCCATGATCACGATTATCCTGGCCTGCCGGGCGATCCTCTGTCTGGTGACCGGGTATGCTCTGCTGCGGCGGTATCCCAGGGCGCGGATGCTGGCCCTGGTGACCGCGTTTCTGACGCTGATCCGGCCGATCACCGGCACAGTCCTGGCGATCTACACGCTGTGGGTCCTGCTGCCGGGCGCGTCGGGGCAGGAGTATGAGCAGATTGCGACGCCGAGCCTTTAGCTGGGAGCTGGGAGCTGGGAGCTGGGAGCTGGGAGCTGGGAGCTGGGAGCTGGGAGCTGGGAGAAAGATAGCTCGTTTGGATGGCGTCCTTGGGGATGTTGTTGATTATGCAGGGACACTGGGGTGACAGTCATCGGTAATGTCCTGGAGTCCATTCTGTCCTGAGGGCAGCAGTCTGAGCGGTCTGAGCGGCCCGGGCGCTTCGCAAGCCGGACCGTTGGCGACGGGAACTTGACAGGATTTCCACCAAAGGACGCCGGACGCGTAATTGACGCGGACCGAGCGATAGGAGGCAGTGTGCCGTTTGGATCGCCGCCCGCCTTCGTTGGTTAAGACCCAAGTGGGGCCACGCCTTCAAGCAGACCGCCGAGCGGAGCGGAAACGGCAGAACAGCTTCTCAAGCCCGCGCCAGCGAGTGCGCCACGCCCTTCTCCCACTCCCGCAACATGCGATGGGCGATGTCGGCGAATTCCGGATGCTGTTTTGCATAGGCGGGGAGCTCGGAGGCGGTCGCGGCAACGGACGCGGCCACGCGCTCGAGGATGGCGCGCACCCGGGCCGGCGATGCTCCCAGGCGCGTTTCGCCCAGACGCTGTAGTTCTTTGGCGCTCGCCCACTGCGTCGTGCCGTTCAGAGTGAGCGCCATGCTGTCGCTGGGCAGATAGACCGATGTGGTCACCAGATCGAAGACCGGCGCCAGACGCGACTCCCCTTCCACGTCGTCGTACACGATGCCGAAGTTTTTCAGATGGGCGTCTCCATTGCGCAAGGCGCAGTTGAGCGCGATCAGAGTGAAGAGCCGCTCCAGATCCTCGCCCACGTTGGGGGAGTTCGCGAATTGCGCGAAACGCTTCAGGATCGAGGTTTCATAGCTGCCGCGATATTTCTCCTCGGTGCGGCGGGCGTTGAGCACGCAGAAATCCTCGAAACCGCGATAGGTGCCGTCGGGCCGGAGATCGAAGCGATCGATAACCAGCGCCAGTGCATCCTCGGCGAGGCGATAGCGGGGCACTTCGAGCCCGCACCTCTCCGCAGCTTTGAGGCAGAAATACTCGTTGGCGGCAAGCTGCGGGAATTCATTCTGATCCCAGAACTTCACGATGTGCGTCGCGCCCCGGTAGCTTTCCGAGAGCCGTTGCTTCGACTGGCTGAGCGGAGCCGAGGCGCCCTCGTCGCGGATCAGAATCTTGGGCTGCACGCCGCTGATGCCGGAGAAGGTAGCAAACTTCTCAAGAAGGTACCGGTACAGGTCGCCGCCGCGGCTCTTCTCCAGAATCTCGTCAACGGACTGAAAAGGCACGTCTTCGCCGAGCGGCTCCTGCTCGCCGGTATACCGGATGCGGCCGACCTGCGAGCGCCCGACGAGGGTCAGCAGATCGAACTCGTCAAAGGTACCGGTCGCCTTGGCAAAGGCCAGCCGAAGCCGTTCGCGCAGAACGCCTTCGGGCAGGTTCATCTCGAAGATGGGAGGCAGCCCGTAGGGCTGGTCCCACGAGGGCAAACGCACCGGCATGGTCACCGAAACGGCGCGGGCGGGCGGCGCTCCGGGCTGGTAGAGGAAGGTGCTGCCGCGCGGGCCCAGGCGGTCGAGCAATCCTGCCTCAGCGGCGTCGGTCCAGATCCTGATCATCCTTTTCCTCTTCCATCAGGTCGTCGAGCGTGGGGCGGTGCGCGCTGGCTTCGCGCAGGCTGAGCTCGAGCCCCAGCGCCGCAAGAATCCGGGTCACTTTCGAATAGCCGAGCTCCCCCATCCGCCCGTTTTCGAGCGCGTCGAGCGTGGACCGGCTGACCTCGGCCTTTTTCGCGAGGGCCGTCTGGCTGAGCCGGAGAGCTCTCCGTCGGGTGGCAATCTGCTCTGCAATGGAGCGAAGATCCAGCATGAATGCTTAATATACCACGCATATTGCATTTAAATCTATTAAATGCGTTGTATATTGCGCATTTTGCCTGCTGTCGCGACTCTGCCGCTGCGCGCCGGGAGGCGTTCGTGCACTCCGGGATGGGCCTTTGTCCGGCGCCTGGCTCCGGGACGACCGCCTCTTACCTTGTCCGCTGGAAGGCGATGGCTAAGCCATCATCGTAGGTCTTGCGCCAGCCGGGGGTGTGGCTGAGGAGGCAGACCAGGGCATTGTCCTTTTTCTTGTCGAGGACGACGGTGCGGATGCCGTACTTGTCGAAGACGGCAAAGGGGTCGTGGAGCTGGATGGCTTTCACGTAGTCGGCAAAAACACCGAGGTGGGTGAAGATGTCCACGCGGCTGTCCATGAACTGCGGCATCCTGGGAACCCGCCACTCGCAATAGCCTGCCCAGTTGTAGGTCACGAAGACGCGTTGGCCCGGCGTTTGGGAGGCGGGGACCAGCGAGCGGATATAAGGAAGCGCTTTTTCCGGATAACTCTCGACGACGCCGGCATGGAGCTTCTGCCCGCTGGGAAAGAACCAGACGAGCACGCCGAGAAGGATGGCCATCGAGACAGCATTGGCGCGGCGCGGGTCGCCGGCGTCGTTATAGGGCTTGAAGAAGGGCGCGAGCGATTCGGCAAGCAGCGGCGCGACCAGAATGCCGGCCAGAAAGGTGAAGCGGACGTAGGTGACGCCTCCGTAGAGAGCGATGGCCAGGAAGACGAGGTCCTGCAGGGTCCAGCGGCGCGGGCGGATGAGCTGCAGAACGGCGATCAGCAGGAAGGTGGCGAGGAAGATCTTGCCGCGGGGGGTGTGGAAGTTGAGGCTGGCCCACTCGGCGACATAGTCAATGTTGAGCTTCTGGCCGTAGGCCACGTCGAGGGGGTACGTGACCAGGCGCCATCCATAAGGATTGAGGAAGAGCAGCGCAAAGGAGGCTCCCGCGACGGTGAGGAGGCGGCGTATCTGATGCGGGGCGAAGCGCCGGCCGGTGATCTGGCCGAGGTCGAACTGGAAAAGACCGCAGGCGAACCAGACGCCGAAGAGGACGAAGCCGATGAACCAGGAGCCGTGGGTATTGATCCAGAGAAGAAACAGCGGGGGCAGCGCCCAGGTGATGTCGCGGCCGCGCTCGTAATTCCAGAAAATGGCGAGTTCGAGAACGAGGAAGAGCCACCCGAAGAGCAAGGTGCGCGGGCCCAGCGAGACGGAGGAGAAGAGGAGCGCGAGGACGCCCGCAAAGAACGCAGGCTTGCAGTTGCCCGAGCGCAGGCAGGCCAGGTAGTAGATGCCGACGAGAATGGCGGCGGCGACACCCATCAGAACAAGGTAGAGGCCGACGTCGCCAAAAATCCGGTAAGCGGCGTAGTAGGGCAGCTCGGCGAGCCACTCGAAGTTGATCCAGGGCTTGCCGGCGACGGTGTACGTGAGCGAATCCGCGCGGATGAAGTGGCCGGAGTGGAGGAGCAGCGCTGCATCGCGCAGATGCCAGCCGATGTCGGGGTCGGCGATGGCGGTGACGACCTTGCCCCCGGTGACGGTGAGGTACACGAGCATCGTGACCAGCAGGGTGGCAAAGACGGTGGGCAGGCGGAAGATGCGGCGGAAGGCGCGCGCCGCTGCGGAGGAGGGCGCGGTCCGGGACACTGGAAGGCGGGATTCGTCCCGGACCGCGTTTTGTGGTGCGGTCAACA
>DATASQ010000036.1:0-35524 GCA_036269135.1 Acidobacteriaceae bacterium | reverse complement strand
ACAGAAGCCGCACCTCACCCCCAGCGCGCCCGCGTAGCCGCGCATAATCTCCCGCAGTTCCTCAGGAGCAATATTCTTCGGCAATACCTTCAGGTTCACCGGCTTCGGGAAAGGCCGCTGCGGATGGCTCTCGGCAGCCGGCCCGGCGCCCCCCGCCTGGAGGTTCGGCGCCGCGAAGGCAGGCTGCGCGGCAAGGGCGAGGGCAATTACTCCGGCAAACAGCAAACGGCTCTGCATAGGTCTGGATTCCTGGAGATTTGAGGATGGTGCTGCTGTAGTTCCGGGGCCGATACAAAAATGCTGTCCATCGGACGACGCCCATACGATTCAAGTTTCAGAATGACAGAGATTTCACCCAACGTTGGATCAGGCCCACTACCCTGAGACAAAGCGGTTTCCGGCCAGCGCAAACCGCAGCGGGCGATCGGCCGCTTTGCGAATCCCCACGCGCGGCAGGATCGCAATCTCTCCTGGCGTAAAGCCATCGTCCTCCACATGCAGTCCCGAGTGGCGATCCGTGACGTCCACTCCATTATGCATGTCGCGGGTAATGCCCAGCGCCTGGCACAGACGCCCCGGACCCGATGCCAGCAGCCGCGGATTCACTCCCGGCTCCACTCCGCGCAGCCGCTCCATCGTGGCCAGTCCTTCCAGCGGCTCAAGGGCCCGCAGCAGCACGCTGCCCGCCTGGCTCTCCGGCTCGCAGCTGATGTTCAGGCAATAATGCATGCCATAAATGAAGTACACGTAGGCAAAGCCGGGCGGCCCGAACAGCACCTCATTGCGCCGCGTCTTGCCCGCAAAAGCATGCGCCGCCTCGTCCCCCAGCCCGAAGTACGCCTCGACTTCGACAATGCGGCCGCTCAGCCATTCACCCTCGCAGCGCCGCACCAGTACCTTGCCCAGCAGAGCTTGCGCCACCTGATCCGGGGGATGAATGTAAAACGGGCGCGCAACCACGGGGCAGCGGGCCATTTATTTAGCGGCGTGTTCCTTCAGCGCGGCCAGAACTTCCTCGGCATGGCCTTCCGGCTTCACTTTGGGAAAGATCTTCAGCAGGTGCTGGTCCGGCCCGATCAAAAATGTCGTCCGCTCGATCCCCATCACCTTCTTCCCGTACATATTCTTTTCCTTCAGAACACCAAACTGATTGCAAACCGTTTCGTCTACATCAGCAAGGAGGGTGTACGGCAGGTCGTACTTCTCACGGAACTTCTTCTGGGCTTTGGGTGTATCGCGGGAGATCCCCAGCACCACGGCGCCCGTGTTCTGGATCTTCTTAAACTGATCGCGAAACCCGCAGGCCTCGATCGTGCACCCCGGCGTATCCGCCTTCGGATAGAAGAACAACACCACGGGCTTGCCCGCAAAGTCCTTCAGATGAATGGTATGCTCCCCTTCATCCTGGAGAGCAAAATCGGCGACCTTGTCGTTGATCTGCATATTTCCCTCTTTACGACGATGCGTTTCCGGCTGTCGCGCGCATCATTATGATTGTTTCGTAGCAGTGAGGATTATGTCACGGGTTCGTTATCGGACGGTTATGGGTTGGATCGGCGCCGGGGCTCTGGCCTGTTCCCTGCCCGCCTGGGCGCAGTATCCTGGCCGCGTGGATACCAGCACGGCCGCCGGCGGAACCCACCTCCGCGCCACCGCGGTGGTGGAATATACCGGCGACCTCACCCACATGCAATCCAGCCGCCTGATCCCCATCGCCGTCTGGGATGGCATGGAGCTTCAGCCGGGGGCCCTCTACCTGGCGCAGCCCGCCCCCCTGGCCGTGCTTGCCGGTACCCAATATGAGCTGGAAGCAGACGGCCGGCCGAAAGGCTTCTTCAACATCACCAATGCCGAAAGCCTCGCGGGCCGGTGGATCGGCGTAGGCAGCTTCCAGGCGCCCAAAGTGCTCACGGCCAAGCTGCAACCGGCGAAAATTATGCCCTACGTCGTCGGCGACACCGATCCGGACAAGCCGCACTTCGCGCATCGTCCCGCGGATGAGCCGCGGCAGGCCCAGAGGTCCGCGAGCGCCCCGCCCGTCGATCCGAACCGCCCCACCCTCCACGAGCGCCCGAACAGCGGCGACACCGCCTCTTCGGCGAATGCCCCTGAGGGTACCGATTCCGACCGGCCGACCTTCCATCGCGAGGCCGATGCGCAGGCGAGTTCGGCGGATTCCAGCACAGCCCCCCCAGTCGATCCAAACCGCCCCCGCCTGGAGTACACCGCTCCTGCGGAGCAGGAAAAACTCGACAAGCCCGATGCCCTGTCCGGCCTCCCGGCAACGATGAACCAGATCGTCGGCGTCTCCGATCCAAAGACCACCGATTCCGAGTCCTGGGCCTTCAGCTGGTCGAACCCCAATGACGCTGCAAAGATGAAGTCCGATCTGGAGACCGTGGCCGAGCAGGCCCTCGCGCCGCCGCTGGAGCCGGCCAGGACGCGCACCGTCGCCGCGCACCACAGCGCACACGCGAAAAAGCCGGTGGCGCCTCCCGCTCCCCTGCTCGCCGACGAGGAATTCAAGGTCTACGGCCTCAGCTTCGGAGGCGGCGCCGCCATGGTCTTCTCTGCCCGCACTACGTCGATTCCGGTGAAATACGTCACCATCATCGCCCAGCCCGATTTCTATGGGAACGCCGCGGTGCTCCTCAAACACGTCACTACCGACGGCGACCTGGACGTCTCCCCGCGAATGCGGCTCGTCGATGCGGTGGACCCCCGTGGCGACGGCCGCGCCGACCTGCTCTTCGAGCTGCGCGGACGCACCTTCCGCCAGTTCGCCCTCTATTCCATCGCCGGCGGCCAGGCCACTCGGGACTTCGTCACCCAGCCCAGCCCGGACTAACCCCGTCTCCGGCTAAAGCTTCGGAAGCTGGCTCGTATCCCAGCCACCGCCCAGAGCGCGAATCAGCTGGACGCTCGCCACAAACTGCCGCGTGGCAATATCTTCCTGCGTGCGCTCGTTGCTGAGCTGCGCGGTCTGTGCCGTCAGCACTTCCAGGTATGTCGTCACTCCACCTTTGTACCGGTTGGTGCTGATCCGCAGACTCCGCTGGGCCGCCGCCACCGCTGCCTGCTCCGTCACCGCTTCCTGGCTCAGAATGCGCAGAGCGGCAAGGTTGTCTTCCACATCCTGGAAAGCCGCCAGCACCGTCTCCCGATAATTCGCAACCTGCTGTTCATATGCATCGCGCGCCTGCTGCGTAATCGCGTGCCGCCGTCCGGCGTCGAACAGCAGTTCCACCGCCGACGCGCCCAGCGACCACATCTCGCTCGGACCCTGAATCCATGTCCCCGCGTTGCCGCTTAGAAATCCGCCCGTTCCCGTCAGCGATACCGCGGGATAATACGCCGTAATCGCCACCCCGATCTGCGCATTCGCGGCATCCACCTGTCGTTCCGCGGCCGCAATGTCCGGCCGCCGTTCCAGCAGCTGCGAAGGCACGCCCACCGGAACCTGCGGAATGTGATTGCCCAGCGGCATCGCCGGCAGGCTGAACACCGAGGCCGGCACGCCGATCAGGGTCGCAATCGCATGCTCATACTGCGCCCGCGCCACCGCCACGTCGATGTCCTGAGCCCGCGTCGTCTCCAGCTGCGTCTGCGCCAGAGCCACATCCGATTCGGTGGCCACGCCTCCCCTGAACCGAATTTGTGTCAGCTTCAGATACGATTCATAGGCCAAAACGGTGGTATCGAGCAGGTCCTCCTGCGAATCCAGACCCCGCATCTCGAAATAATCCGAGGCCAGCTCGGCGCGCAGGCTCAGTTCCACATTGGCCAGCAGCGCCGCGGACGCCTGCGCGTTGGCGCGCGTCGCTTCCACCGTTCGGCGCACCTGACCCCACAGGTCCGGCTCCCACTGCGCCTGGCCGGCGATGCTGAAGCTGTTGTACTGGTAGTTCGTGACCCCCTGCACCGTATTCGCCTGGTTATTCGACTCCCGCGTACGCCCGATCGACGGTCCGGCCGCCAGCGTCGGGTAATACTGCGAGCGCGCCACCGCCACCTGCTCCCGCGCCTGCAGATACTGCTCCATGGCCGCACGCAGCGTCTCGTTCGACACCGCGACCTTGCTTTCCAGTTCGTTCAGCTCCGGATCGCCGTACGTCTCCCACCACGCCCCCCGCATCGCGCCGTCGCTCGGCTCCGTCTGCTTCCAGCTCCCGTTCGGGGGATTCGGCGGCGGAACCGCATTCTCCTTCCACCCCGGCGCGCTCGGCGCGTTCGGCCGATGATAGTTCGGGCCCACCGTGCATCCGGCCAGCAGCAGCAACACCGCCGAGGCAGCGGCTCCTCTCGGGTGAAAACCCCTCACCTGCCGCCCCCTTCGGGCCGTCCGCCCTCGTCTTCTTCCGGCGCGCCCGGAATGCCGCCGTCGCGATTCGGCTGCACGACTCGCACCGTCTCCCCATCCACGATCGAGTCCGGAGGATTCTGCATCACCAGGTCGTTCGGCTGCAGCCCTTCGATCACCTGCACCACCTTGCCATCGTTCTGCCCGATGGTGATCGGCACCAGCTTCGCCTTGTTCCCATCCACTACCGTCACCACGCGCAGGCCTTCCTGACGGAACAGCAGCGTGGATACCGGCAGAATCAGCGTCTGCTTGACTACCTTCACGCGGAAGTGAACCTCCGTGTAGGCGCCCGGCACCAGCGCGCCGCCAGGGTTCGGCACGTCCACTTCCACCAGCAGCGTCCTCGATGTCGGATCGATGGCCCGCGCTGTCCGCACCACCTCGCCGTGAAACTCGCGGCCGGGAAACTCGTTGAGGGTCAAATATGCCGGAGTGCCCGGCGTGCAGTTCGGCGCATCCACCTGGGGCACGTTCACGTACACACGCATGATGTGCTCGTCGTCCATGTGGAACATCTCACGGGCGCCCGAAGTTCCCGCCCCCGCGTCGATCAGCGTGCCGATGTCCACGTCGCGGGCGGTGATCACCCCGCTGAAGGGCGCATAGATCTTCTCGAAGCCCACCATCTGCTCCAGACGATCCACATTCGCCTGGGCGGATCGCACCTGGGTGTTGGTCGAAGCCTGCTGGGTAACGAAGTTCTCCGTGTCCTGTTTGGCCACCGCGTTCTGGGCCAGCAAATCCGTGTATCGCTGCGCCTGCTGCTTCGCATACCCGGCGTTCGCCTTTGCCGTCGCCAGCTCGGCCCTGGCCTGCGCCAGCTGCTGGTCCACTTCCGGGCTGGCGATCGTGGCCAGCAACTGCCCCTTGCGCACATGCGCGCCGATATCGAAATTCCACTTCTCCAGATACCCGTCCGTCCGCGCGTAGATCGGCGAATCCACATACGCGAACATGTTGCCCGGCAGCACGATTTCCTGGTTCGGCTCGCCCAGCTGCGGCTTGTCCACGACCACATCGGCCAGAGCCAGCGCGTCCGTCCGCGCCGCCAGAGCCTTTTGCGCGCGCATGCGCGGCACAATTCCGGCTACCGCCGCCACCACCGCGATCAGCAGCAGCACCGCCAGCAGGATCAGCGCCCCGCGCCCTGTCAGCGCCGGCCGTGTCCCCTTCGCATCTCGCTCGCTTTCACTCATGCTTCACTCCCCGCCATGGCGTGGCGTCCGTGGCGCTTCGCTTCACGCTCCTGACGCTTCTGCTCCAGCCGTCCATGCATCACGCTGAAGACGGTTGGCACGAAAAACAGCGTTGAAACGGTGGCGAACAGCAATCCGCCGATCACCGCCCGTCCCAGCGGCGCATTCTGTTCGCCGCCCGAGCCCAGCCCCAGCGACATCGGCACCATGCCGATAATCATGGCCAGCGCCGTCATCAGCACCGGCCGGAATCGCACGTATCCCGCATTCAGCGCCGACAGCGGTGCGTCTCCCACCGTCACCTCCAGCTGCTCCCGGGCAAAGCTCACCACCAGAATCGAGTTCGACGTCGCCACGCCCATGCACATGATCGCCCCCGTCAGCGCCGGCACGCTGAGCCGCGTATGGGTCAGGAACAGGAACCACACGATTCCGGAAACCGCGGCCGGCAGTGCCGTCACGATAATGAACGGATCGAGCCACGACTGGAAATTGATCACGATCAGCAGGTATACCAGCACGATCGAGCCCAGCAGCCCCAGCAGCAGCCCTCGGAAAGCCGTGGTCATCGTCTGCACCTGCCCCCGGATGACCAGCCGCGATCCCCGCGGCAGATGCGCCTTTTCCCTGTCTACGATTTTCTCAATCCTCTGGCTCACGCTCGCCAGGTCCGTGCCCGTCACGTTCCCGTAAATATCCAGCACCGGCGCGATGTTGTAGTGCGTCACCATCCCCATCTCTTCACCCGGATTCACCGTCGCGACGTTGCCCAGAAGCTGAATCGGCGCACCCCCCACCGGTCCCGCGCTGCCCGGCGGCAGCCCCGCCCCATTCGAGGGGCTGTTCGAGGGCAATCCCCCCGCCCCGCTGCCTGCGGTCACAGGGATATTTTTCAGGTCCTGCATGGTGTCCAGGCTGTATTGCTCCGACTGCGCGACGATGTCGTACTCCACTCCATTGCGGGGATCCAGGTAAAACGTCGGCGAGGTCTGGAAACTGCCGCTGCTCGCCACCAGCAGGCTCTGCGCCACATCCCGCTCCTGCAGGTTCGTGCTCTCCGCCAGACTGCGATTCACGTCGATGGTCAGTTTCGGATTGTCGAACGGCTGCTGGATGCGCAGGCCCGATGTTCCCGGCACATATTTGATTTCGTTCAGCAGCCGATCCGCCACCAGCCGGTTCCCTTCCAGATCCGGCCCCAGAATCTGCACGTCGATCGGCGATGGCAGACCAAAATTGAGGATCTGCGTCACCATATCCACCGGCAGCGTGAAAAACTCAATCCCCGGGAACTTTCTCGGCAGCTCCTCCCGCAATTTCGCGACGTATTCGTCCGTCGGCCGATGGTGCTCCGTCAGGGAGACCTGGATGTCCGCGTCCGCCGGCCCAATCGGCGCCGAGTTCGAGTACGTCGTGTTGATCCCCGAATAGGGAAGCCCGATGTTATCGATGATCGTCACCAGCTCCTTCTTCGGAATCGCCTGCCGGATGGTGTTGTCGATCCGGTCGCACAGCGCAGCCATGTCCTCGATGCGCGTCCCCGTTCGCGCCCGCACGTGCAGCTTGAACTGCCCGCTGTCCACCGACGGAAAGAAATCCTCTCCTAAGAACGGATACAGCACCGCTGCCGATCCCATGGTGAAAACGAAAAACAGGACCATGAACAGCGCGGCATGCTCAATGCACAGCTCCAGAATGCTGCGGTAGCCGCTGCGGATCTTTTCGAAGTGATGTTCGAAACCCAGCTGAAAACGTGTGAACGGATTCCCGCTTTGCCGCTTCCGGTCGCCCTCCTCGGGATCGTGTTCGTGCAGCAGGTACCGCGCCATCGTCGGCACCACCGTCCGCGACAGCAGATACGACGCCAGCATCGCAAATACCACGGCTTCGGCCAGCGGAACAAACAGGTACCGCGCCACCCCGCCCAGAAAGAACATGGGCACGAACACGATGCAGATGGAAATCGTGGCCACCAGCGCCGGCACCGCGATCTGCGCCGCCCCGTCCAGGATCGCCTGCTCGATCGCCTTGCCCTGCTCCAGGTTGCGGTTGATGTTCTCGATCTCCACCGTGCCGTCGTCCACCAGAATGCCCACCGCCAGAGCGAGGCCCCCCAGGGTCATGATGTTGATCGTCTCCCCCAGCGCCCGCAGCACCAGCAGCGACGTCAGAATCGACAGCGGAATCGATACCGCGATGATCAGCGTGCTCCGCCAGCTTCCCAGGAACACCAGGATCATCAGAGCCGTCAGCACCGCGGCGATGATCGCTTCCTGCACCACGTCGTCGATCGAGGACTTGACGAAAATCGACTGGTCGGACAGCGGGGTGATCTTCAGCTGCGCCGGTAGCTGCGATTTCAGCGATGCGACTGTGCCCAGCACGCCCTTGATGATGTCCAGCGTCGAAGCGTTTCCCGTCTTGATAATCGACAGCAGCGACGCCCGCTGCCCGTCCACGCGCACAATGTTCGTCTGCGGCGGTGACCCGAACTCCACGTGGGCGACATCGCGGATGTACACCATCGCCCCGTTCACCTGGCGAATGGGCAGATTGTTCAGCTCCGTAAGCGTCTCGGGCGCCGCGTTCGTCTCCAGTTGATATTCGAACGGACCCACCTTCATGGTTCCTGACGGCAGGATCAGGTTCTGCGCGGCGATGGTGTTGACCACGTCCGCCGGAGAAAGCCCCTTCGCCTGCAGCGCCGGCACGTTGAGATCCACCTGCACCTGCCGCTGCTTGCCCCCATAGGGATAGGGAACGCCCGCCCCCGGCACCGTCACCAGCTGGGTGCGGATAAAGTTCAGGCCGTAGTCATTGAGCTGCGCTTCCGTCAGCCCCTGTCCGGAAAGCCCCAGCTGAATGATCGGCACGCTCGACGCGTTGTACTGGATAATCAGGGGCGGCGTCGTGCCCTGCGGCAGCTGGTGGATCTGCGTCTGCGCGATGGCCGTCACCTGCGCCACCGCGTTGCCGATGTTCACCCCCGGCTGGAAATAGATTTTGATGATCGACCGGCCGTTCACCGACATCGACTCGATATGCTCGATGTCGTTGACCGTGGTCGTCAGCGACCGCTCGCTCAGCGTCACGATCCGGTTCGCCATCTGCTCCGGCGAAAATCCCGTGTACTGCCAGATCATCGCCACCACGGGAATGTCGATGTTGGGGAAGATGTCCACCGGCATGGTCATAATCGCCAGCGGACCCAGAATCATCAGCAGCAACGCCAGCACGGCGAAGGTATACGGCCGTCGCAGCGCGAGGCGGACTATCCACATAGAGCGTCAGTCTCTCCTGCGGTTCGCCGCCTGTCCGACGGCCGGATCGCTTCCGTGCGCATGGTTGGATTCCAGGAAATGGTCGGTTTCAAAGACACCAATGCGAGTTCCTACAGTATCCATCCCCGGTCTGTCGGGAGGAATCGTGCCAGCTTGCGGCTTACGACTAGGAAGACGAGTTTGCGGGCGAAAAAGTCTTCAGGACCAGCCCCTGAACTCTGCCCAAACAGATGAACCAGCCGTCCCCCGCGATTCACTTTCCAGCCCGCCCTGCGTTCCGGTCACAGGTTCAGCCTCTTAAAGATCCGTCCGGGAACGCTGCGCACCACCAGCATAATCAGCCCCCAGAAGGGCGGCGCATACGCCACGTCCTTACCCCGGTCAATCGCGCTCAGAACATACCGCGCCACCTCCGAGGGCTGCGCGAACAGCGCATTCTGCCGCAGATGCGCCGTCATCGGCGTCGCCACAAATCCCGGCTTGATGGTCAGCACCTGCACCCCGGCCCGGTCGATCCGATTCCGCACCCCGTCCAAAAAGACGTTGAGCCCCCCTTTGGACGCGCCATAAACATAATTGCTCTTCCGCCCTCGATCCCCCGCCACCGACGAGATCACCGCAATCGTCCCCCGCCGCTCCGCTTCAAAATAATTCGCCAGCCACGTCACCAGCGACACCGCCGACAGGAAATTCGTCCGCAGCACCGCCTCCGCCGCGCCGTAATCCCGCTCCGCCTGCGCCTGATCGCCCAGCACTCCCTGCGCGATCAGCGCAACGTCGATCCCGCCCAGAACGGCAACCGCCGCCGTCAGCAGCGCCGGATGCCCGGCCGTCTCGTCCAGATCGGCGACCTGCCCCGCCACCCCGTCCGCCCCACGCGTCTGCAGATCGGCGGACACCGCCGCCAGCTTCGCCGCATTCCGCGCCACCAGAAAAAAGCTCGCCCCCTGCTCGGCCATCAGCCGCAGCGTCGCCTCGGCAATCGCCGATGTCGCGCCCAGAGCCAGAACCCGCCGCGGCGCCCCCGGACCCTTAGCCATCCAGCGGCCTCCGTCCCGTCACCCTCTGCCAGAACGCCGAGTCGAATCCCGGATCCACAAACCGGGCAAAGTCCTGCCACTGCGGATAAAACCTCTGGAACTGCTCCGCCGTCATCCGCGCGTCTTTCGCCGAATACATGCGCCCGCCGTGCTCCATCGTGATCCGCGCCAGCCGCTCCACCAGATCGAAGCTCACTTCCCGCCGTATGGGAAAATCCAGCGCCAGCATCACCCCCGGCGTCGGAAACGACATCATCCCCACCGACGGCACATCGCCGAAAAATTTGATCACCGCCAGGAACGATGCCAGCCCCGACTTCGTGATCGCCTTCAGAATCTCAATCATCCCCTCCCGCCCGCTCTCCAGCGGAATCACGTTCTGGAACTGCAGCAGCCCCTGCCGCCCATACATCCGGTTCCAGTGCAGCACCGCATCCAGCGGATAGAAGAAAGGCTCGTAATCCACCAGCGCCGCCTTCTGCTTCCCGATCTGCTTGTGAAAGTAAACGCTGTTGAACGCCGCCATCGACCATCGGTTCAGCGCGATGGGCGGCAGTTCCACGGGAAATACCAGCTTCGGCGGCCGGCTTTTTGTCAGTGGCCCCGGCTCGCGCGCGTGATCCCCCTGCATAAAAATGCCCCGCGCAAAATTGCTTCCCGTCGACACGCAGTCGATCCACGCCACCGTATACTCGCTGCTCGCCATCTGCGACAGCGCAAAGAACTCGTCGATCCCGTGAAACTTCTCGCCCCTGTACTGAATTCTCCGCGACACGATCGGCCGCAGGCGAATCTCGGCCCACGTCATCAGCCCCGTCAGCCCCATGCCTCCGATCGTCGCCGCAAACCACTCCGGATTCTCCACCGGGCTGCACACGGACCGCGTCCCGTCCGACCGCACCAGCTCAAAGCGCAGCACGTGCCGGCCAAACGCCCCCGCCACGTGATGGTTCTTGCCGTGGATGTCGTTGGCGATCGCCCCGCCCACCGTCACGTACTTAGTCCCCGGTGTCACCGGCAGAAAAAAGCCCCGCGGCACAGCAAAATCGAGAATCTGCTGCAGCGACGCGCCCGTCTCGCAGCGCAGCACCCCCGTCGCCGCGTCGAAGTGCAGCAGCCGGTCCATCCCGGATGTCTTCAGCAGCGTGCCCTGCTCCAGCAGGCACACGTCGCCGTAGCTCCGCCCCAGCCCCACCGGCAGCACCTTCGTCGCCGGAGGCTGCGGCAGCGGAAAATCCGTGGTCCAGTGCAGCGGAACCACCTCGGCCTGCATTTTTGGATAACGGCCCCACGATTCGAACTGCGGAGCCTCTTTGGACGTCGTAGCGGAACTGCCCATCGGGTCTCACTTCCTGTTGCTAAAAAACGGCAAAGGCTGCAATCGCGGCTACCGCCAGGCCGGTCACCAGGCTCATGCCGTCGGTCAGCGCGAAAATCACCGGGTCTTCATTCAGCTCCCCCCGTGAGGCCAGCAGCCATACGCGGCTCAGCCAAAAAATCATCAGCGGCGTGATCAGCCACAGCCGGTTCGCGTGCCGATACAGAGCGGTGATCTCATGCGCGCCGATGTAAAACGAGAACACCACCACCGCGGCATACGCGCTGGCCGTGCCGAAGCTCCGCATCTGCTCGATGTCCACCAGCAGATACCCGCGCCCATTGGCCAGCGTCTGCCCCCGCGCCCGCGTGTTCTGCAGCTCGCTGAAGCGCTTCACCATCGCCAGGCTCAGAAACAGAAACAGCGCAAAGGCGCCCAGCCACGGAGAAATCGGCACACCCGTCGCCGCCGAGCCCGCCAGCATGCGCAGCGTGTACAGCCCCGAGAGCAGAATCACGTCCACCAGCACCACTCGCTTGAAGTACAGAGAGTACGACAACGTGGTCGCAAGATAAACCAGCAGCCATCCTAAATAGGCCCATGGCAGCAGCAGGATCGCAATGGCCAGCGACCCGGCCAGCAATACAGAACTGAGAAGGATCCCCGTCTTCACCGAAAGATCCCCCGCCGCAAACGGACGCAGCCGCTTCTTCGGATGCCGGCGGTCGGCCTCGATGTCCAGCAGATCGTTCGCAATGTACGTCGCCGACGCGCAAAGGCTGAAGCTGACAAAGGCCAGCAGCGCGTCCGTCACCACATGCACCCGCAGGATGTGCGCCAGCAGCATCGGGAGAAAAATCAGTACGTTCTTCGCCCACTGGTGCAGCCGAATCGCCTTCCGGATGGCCCGCGTGGGCGCGACCCGCTCCTGGAATTCCCGCTCCACCGCGATGCCCCTCTGCCGCAAACGCGCCCGCAGCCCCGCCACAGGATTGGCCAGCATCGCCGTGCCCGCATGCTGCAGCAGCGGAACATCCGGCGCCCCGTTCCCGATGTAGTCGTACCCCTCGTCCCCGAAGGTCTGCCGCAGCCCCTGCAGTTTATTGTCCGCTGTCAAATTCGTCTGCCCGTCGCTGGCCAGCACGCCGTCGAAGAATCCCAGGTGCTCGGCCACGCGTTCCGCCACCTGACGATCCGCTCCCGTCGCCAGATACAGCCGCCGCCCTTCACCCCGCTCGCTTTCCAGAAACTCCACCAGCGCGCGGTTGTACGGCAGGTGCCGCACGTCCAGGCAGACCCGCCGCCCCACCTCTGCCTTCACGGCTGCCTTGCCGTGCACCAGCCACAGCGGAAGCTGCAGCAGCGCCGCCGGCCGGCTCCGCGCCAGCACCAGCAGCGAATCCATCAGGGTGTCGCTCTTGACCAGAGTTCCGTCCAGATCCACGCACAGCGGCCGGCGCGACACTCCCGACGTCGGCGGCTGCGGCATCACCTGGCTCAAGGATGTTTCTCCTGTGCTTCCGGGATCGAGGAAAACCTGCCCCAGGCCCTCGGACCACCCGGCTGCGCTCCCTTCCGGGCAGAAACATTCGCGGAAATTCAGCGCAAGTATAGCATCGGGCTTTCGCCCTTCCGCCCGCGGGTATCTCGGCCGCTACATCCCGCGCATGCTCTTCCCGGCGCGATTCCCGAACCCAGGCGGGCCCGCTACCGCGCCAGGCTCTTCTCCAGAACAGCCTCGCCGGATTCCGCCTTTTTCTCCACACGGCGCTCCGGGAAATACGCGTTGATCACGTACTGCTCCAGCATCCGCTGCGTATTGAAGAAAGACCCGTTCAGCGCGATCGTCGAGCGCATCACCCGCCGCCACTGCCCCTGATCCTTGTAGAACATCGGCAGAATCACCTGCTCCAGGTGCGTGTAGAGCGAATCCGCTTCACCGGCTTCCTCGTCGTGGTCGTCAATCGCCCACCCCGTCACGCCTTCGATCCAGCCTTCGATCCACCACCCGTCCAGCACGCTCAGGCTCGGCACGCCGTTCAGCGCTGCCTTCATCCCGCTCGTTCCCGAAGCCTCATAAGGACGCCGCGGCGTGTTCAGCCACAAATCCACGCCGCCCGTCAGCAGCGCGCCCAGCTTCCATTCGTAGTTTTCGATATAGACGATCTGCAGCGCGCTCTTGCGCAACTCGTGCGCCAGCTCGATCACCCGCCGGATCTTCGCCTTGCCCGGCTCGTCCGCCGGATGCGCCTTGCCCGCGTACAGAATCTGCATCCCGCCCTGCTGCTCGGCCATGCGCTGCAGCCGCTCCGGCTCCGTGAAGAGAAAGTCGGCGCGCTTGTAGGTCGCCGCCCGCCGCGCAAATCCGATGGTAAAGATGTCGGGCCGCAGTTCCACCCCGGTGCGCTGGCGCACCGCGTCGAGCAGCGCCTGCTTCGCCGCCGCATGGCCCTCAACAATCTCGTTCTCGGGTATATCGATCGCGTAGCGCAGCGTCACGTTGTCCTGCCGCCAGCGCGGCAGATGCTTGTCGAAAATCGCCTGCACCGCCGGCGCCGTCCACGTGCCCGCGTGCACCCCGTTGGTGATCGCGTCAATCGTGTATTCCGGGAACATCTGCCGCGATACCTTGCCGTGCTGCATCGCAACCCCGTTCACGAAGCGCGAGAAGCGCAGCGCCACGTAGGTCAGGTTCAGCAGCCCGTCGTGGAAACAGCCGAAGCGCTCCAGCATCCCCGCCCGCTCCGCGCCCAGAATGCGGTACGCCTGCTCGCCCGAGAAACGATCGTGCCCGGCCGGTACCGGCGTGTGTGTCGTGAAGACGCAGCGCCGGCGCACCGCTTCCACGTTCCGCTCCGTTGCCGTCTGCAGACCCGCCCCGTGCAGCTCCTGTTCCAGAATGGGAATCGTGAGCAGCGCCGCATGACCTTCGTTCATGTGGTAGACCGAAGGCTCGTATTCGAGAGCGCGCAGCATCCGCGCCCCGCCAATGCCCAGAATGGTCTCCTGCCGCAGCCGGTAATCCGCATCGCCCCCGTACAGCGTGTCGGTCAGCGTGCGGTCCCGAGGATCGTTCTGCTCCAGATCCGTATCCAGAAAATAGATGGGAATGCGATGTCCGGTCACGCCTTCCAGCTCATACCGCCAGGCCCGCACCGCCACCGGCCGCCCCTCGATCGTCACCGTCACGATCGGATCTTCCGCCGCCAGCACCGCTTCCGGCTTCCACGGCTGCGGCTCTTCCGTCTGGATCCCGTTGGCGTCCAAATGCTGCTGAAAATAGCCCTTGCGATGTGCCAGCGTCACTGCCGCCAGAGACAGCCCCATGTCGGCTGCCGCCCGCAGCGTGTCGCCGGCCAAAACCCCAAGACCGCCGCTGTAGGTCGGAAACTCCGGCACAACGGCGATCTCCATCGAGAAATAGGCGACCATGCCGCCCTCGCCTGGCTCCTCCGGGGAAGAAAACTGCGAACGAATGATAAAAGGCATCGTGTAAACGTATTCTCCGGCCCGATCCTGGCCCCGTCTCAACAGAATATGCCAACTCCCGCCGCTCCGGTGCCCAGGCCAGCCCCTGTGATTGTTACATCGGCGCGAAAAACACCGGTATGACCCTTCCGGGGAATCGTTTCACCGGATCAAGGTTCATTCCGCCGCTAGCCCCGCTCGTCTCCCGAAGGCCCGTAAATGGCCGGAACCTTACTGCCCATCGGTCGCAGATACGTGGTCAGCTGCCCGCGATGATGGATCGCATCGAACAAAATCATCCACAGAAATTCGCTCACCGGCTGTTCGGAAACCATTTTGCCCTGGTAATAAAATTGCGCCTTTCGATCCCACGCCGCGTCGTCCATCGCCGCCACGCGATCCGTCAGTTCGGGATACCAGGTTTCAAACAGGGAGATCATCCTGTCCAGCCGCGGAGCCGGCTCCGATCGCCACTCTGTGCGTCCCTCCTTCACCGCTTCCAGGCAGGATCGCAGCTCCGCTGTCAGCGTCCACACCAGCTGCTCGGCCGAAGGCGACCGCTCGTGCGGCTTGTACTCCATCTTGTCCTCCGGCAACGCCCGCAGCACTTTCAGGAAAACCGGCTGCTCGATCCGCCGGCGCTCCAGATAAAACTCTCGCAGTGTCATGCTTGCTCCTCCCCAACGGCGTGCGCGGCCGCGGATGCATGGCAGCGGTAAATCTCCGCATCGATTCCCGTCGCCACCCGATACTCTTCTCCCAGTCTCGCCGCAAATGCCGCCGCCTGATTCGTCTCCACCAGATTCACCGTACACCCGCCGAAGCCGCCTCCGGTCAGCCGCGCCCCCAGCAGCCCCGGCAAACCATTCGCCGCCGCGACCATGATATCGGCCTCCTCGCAGCTCGCTTCGAAATCGTCGCGGTAGCTGGCATGCGCCGCCGCCATCAGATTGCCCAGCTTCTTCAGATTGCCCGCCTCCAGCGCATCCGCCGCCGCCACCGTCCGCACATTTTCCGTCACCACATGCCGGCAGCGCCGCAGAACGTTATCCGGCATCTCCCCGCCCCACTGTTCCAGGTCCCCGAGGGTCGCGTCGCGCAGCAGTTGAATCTCCGGGCGGTGCCGCTGCAAGATCGCCGTCCCCTCCTCCACTTCCGCCCGCCGCGTCGTGTACTCTCCGCCGGCAATCGAGTGCTTCACCATGGTGTTCGCAATCACCAGGCTCACGTGCTTCGGTATCGGCGCCAGCCGGTACTCCAGCGACCGGCAATCCAGCAGCAGCGCGTGGTCCTCTGCCCCGTTGCAGGCGATGAACTGGTCCATAATTCCGCACGACGCGCCGACGTAGACGTTCTCCGCCCGCTGGCACAGCTTCGCGATCTCCTCGCGCGCCGGGCCCTGTCCGTTCGTCCCGCTCAACGCCGCCAGAGCCGTCGCCACTTCAATCGAGGCCGATGAGCTCAGCCCCGCCCCCAGCGGTACATCCCCTTCGATGCTCAGGCTGCACGGCCCCGTTGCGAAACCCGCCTGCCGCAAAGTGAACACCACGCCCAGCGGATACGCCGGCCACTCGCCATTGCCTCTCGCCGGCAGCGCCTCCAGCGCGTAACTCACTTCTTCCTGGAAGTTCTCCGACCAAACCACGATCCGCCCGTCGTCCCGCGGCGAAATCCCCACCAGCGTGCCGAAATCGATCGCCGCCGGCATCACGAACCCGCCCGCATAATCGGTGTGCTCGCCGATCAGGTTCACCCGACCCGGCGCAAGAAACACCGCCGGAGCCGCGCCAAACCGCTCCTCGTGGATTCGCCTCAGCCTCCGACTATCCGGCATCGGACCTCTTTCTCGGCAGGTCTCCCGCTTCCGCTGCCCTCGCCAGTTCCATCCGCAATGGCCCAGTGTATCCGTTTGCATTCCTCCGCGTTGTCCGTTTCCGGATGCGCACCAATTATTCCCCTGATTCATTCCGCGGCTGCCTGTCGGATCCGCTCCCCAATCTCCTCCACCCAGTCCAGATGCTCCGGCTTCATCAGCACCGACCGCAGCGCCGTCACCGTGGTCTCCGGCCCGGCATCCGTCCATCCTGCCCCAGGGAAAAACCGCGCCGGCAGATGCGCCAGCGCCAGGTGGAGCCCGCCCGCCGCCGCCCGATCGAAAACCTCCTGCGCCCGCCGCGACGATTCCTCGACCGTCGCTCCCCTTACCGCCCACGCCACAATGTCCAGCTCCGGCTCCGGCCCCGCCGCAAACCGCCCATCCTCCCTCAGCATCCGATGCAGTCGCACCGCTGCCGCCCGCCCCTGCTCCAGCCCCCGCGCAAACTCTCCGCCCCGCACCAGCGGCAGCAGCCGCTCCGTCGTCCACAACGCCACCGCCGAAGCTCCCGCCCGCGAGCACTCCAGGCTGATCTCCCCCAGGTGCAATTCGTTGGAGGTGAAATACGTATACGGCGAATCGTGCTTGTACCACTGCCCCATCCCCGGATCCCGAAACAGCACGCACCCGCACCCATACGGCTGCAGCCCATGCTTGTGCGGATCGATCACCACCGAATCCGCCTCCCCCATCCGCTCGAACGCCGCCTGCGCCTCCGCCCCCAGCGTCGACGCCAGCCGAAAATACCCCCCATACGCCGCGTCCACATGCACGCGGAACCCATACTTCTTCCGCAGCTCCAAAATCTCGCCCAGCGGATCCACCGCCCCCACCGCTGTCGTCCCCAGCGTGGCCACTACCGTCCCCACCGCGCCGTCCCGCACCGCCTCCTCCAGCGCATCCAGGTCCATCCGCCCCCGGTCATCGGTCCCCACCGACGCAAATGGCAGCTGCAGCACTCCGCTGATCCGCCCATGCGTGTAATGCGCCTGCTCCGACGCCACCACCGTCTTGCCGGGAGCCATCCGCCCCGCCACCCACAGCGCTTCCAGATTCGCGAACGTTCCGCCGCTGGTCAGATGCCCCAGATACTCCGTCCACCCCACCATCCCCGCCAGCTCCCGCACCGCCTCCACTTCCATCCGCGAGCTCGCCCGTCCGCCATCCAGAGCATGGTTGTTAGGATTCAGCCCCATGGCCAGCGCGTACGCCGCCCGTGCCGCCGGATGCGGCGGCTTCAGCATCTGCCCCGCATACAGCGGGTGAAAGTAGGGATAGTTATCCCCCAGCCGTTCCGCGGCCTCTTCCAGAACAGCGGACGCACGCTCCATCGCCGGCGGCGCCAGCCGCGGATCCGGCAAATCGGAGAATTCTTTTTCCAGACGGCTCAGGGCAGCAGCCAGCAGGTCGAGCGAAGCATCGGTCATCGCCTGCCAGAATAACCCGCAAGTCCCTTGGCTGTATTTATTTAGCGGTTCCCTCTCGGGGGTCGGCTGACAGGCCGTGATTCTCCAAATAATTCTGCGACGATTCCCGCAGGTCATGTATGCTGGCCGCTACCGCCGTTCCCCCATCGGCACTGTGGCAGTGCATCGCCTGGGAGGAAATGATGGGTGCGAATGTAAGTCAACCAGTGCAGCCTTCCTCAGACCCTGTAACGAATGCCCACATTGCAAGCGTAGGCATTCGAGCTGCGGGTTATTTGATCGACGTAATTCCGGCGTGCTTTTTGGGATTGTTTGGCATGATCCCAATCCTCGGACCGATCATCGCAGGATTCCTGCTTTTACCATACTGGCTCTTCAGAGACATTACCGGGAGGAGCATCGGGAAAATGCTGCTCGGACTGAAGGTGGTGAACAAGGATGGTTCGCCTGCTTCGATTGGTGCGCGAATCCTGAGGAATCTCCCGATCGCGATCGGTCCCGGTCTGCTGATCATCCCTCTCCTCGGATATGTACTTGCCCCTATAGTTGCACTGCTGTTGATCTGCACCGAGATAGTAATGCTGCTAACTCAGGGAAATCGGCTCGGTGATCGCCTGGCAGGGACGACAGTCACGAGACTGTGATGGGTCACGCAGGACACGCCGACAGCGCCTCGCGCAGCACTGCTAATGGAGGCGCCGCGGCTGGATGAGGAACCCCTCCCGTCCAGACCGGGTCGGATTCGGAGACGAGCGAACACTGGAGAGCGAGTGTCCCCAGAAGTGAAACTGACCCCCCTCGGCCCTCCCGTCCCGGAACTGCCGGTAGCCGACGTGGAACGCGCCCAGCAGTATTACCGCGACGCACTCGGATTTGAAATCGCGTGGCTTACTCCGGACAAAGGGATCGGCGCCGTCGTGCGCAGGCCGGCCACGATTTTCTTTCGCCGGCGATCGCTGCCCTTCGAGCCTGCCGTGCACTGGATCTTCGCCGAAGACATCGACGCCGCCCACCAGGAATTCCAGGCACGCGGCGCGAACATCGTCGAGCCTTTAGAGAAAAAGCCCTGGGGACTACGACAGTTCACTGTCCAGGATCCGGACGGCAACCGCTTCTATTTTCATCACGACTGACCGAGGTTTCGCCCCCATTTACCAACCGTCTGCGCAGCGCCTGATCCCCCAGGAACCCTGTCGGGATTCTGTTACAATGCCTTAGCGTTAGAAGAACCGGGCCAGTGCAGTCTTCCGCCTCGCCCAACCAGGCAGCAAGCAGGCCTGCCCGTTCGCTCCGATTCACTCCAGCGCAATTCAATCTCAGGAAATCGCTCCAAATGGAACAAGGTACCGTGAAATGGTTTAACGACGCGAAGGGCTATGGCTTCATCTCGCGCCAGAACGGCGAGGATGTCTTCGTGCACTACTCTGCCATTACCGCCAATGGCTTCAAGAGTCTGCAGGAAGGCCAGGCCGTGCAGTTCAACGTCGTGAAGGGGCCAAAGGGCTGGCAGGCAGCTGACGTGCAGCCTCTGTAAAGACGCAAACCAGTTTATAAAATTCACACAAAGGGCGAGCTTCCGGGCTCGCCCTTTGTCATTGGCGGTGCTCCCCCCATCGTTGCGCCGTTGCATCTGCGCGGAATCGCCCCCATCATAGGTCCATGCAAACCCTCTTCGACGCAGCCGGTGGCCGGGATGGCCTGCGCCATTTAGCCGAAGCCTGGCATCGTCGGGTCATGGCCGACGAGGTCGTCGCCCACGCCTTCAGCCATGGCTTTCAGCCCGTTCATGTCGACCGGCTCGCCGCTTACTGGGCCGAGGCCTTCGGCGGCCCACCCACTTATTCCGATTCCTATGGCGACGAAACCACCGTCGTCAGAATGCACAGCGGTAACGGCGAGCATGCCGAAATGGATCGCCGTGCCATTGCCTGCTTCGACCAGGCCCTGATCGATGTCGGCCTCACCAGTGACGATCGGCTGCGACAGGCGCTCCACGACTACTTCGCCTGGGCCACCACCACGACCATGGCTCGCTACCACCACTCCGCCAACGATGTGCCCGGCGGCCTCACCATCCCACGCTGGTCGTGGGATGGACTTCAACCGTAACCCCTGCCGCCTCTTCCCCGGCGCCCCGGCATCCAACCGCCATGTCCAGCGATCTCGACGATCCCCGCACCTACTTCGCCGCCGAACGTACCTTCCTCGCCTGGATTCGCACCGGCCTCGGCCTTATGGGCGTCGGCTTCGCGCTCGCCCGCTTCGGCCTCTTTCTCCGCGAGTTCCAGGCCAATCAGCACGCTCCGCTCCGCCATTCCGGAGCGACGGTGGACTCGGGAGTCGCCATGGTCGCCCTCGGCGTTCTCGTCAATCTAGCCGCCGTCGCCCACCATATCCGCACCGTGAAAGAACTCCGTACCGGTTCCTGGATCCCCGGCCGCATCGCCACAAATGCCGTAGTCCTGGCCCTCCTGCTCGCCCTCATCGGCATCGGAACCGGCGCCTGGCTCCTCCTCCTGCGCTAAGCCGCCCCTCAGACCGGTAGCACCGCATTCTGTAACCTGCAACCTGTAACCCGTAACCTGATCATGACCATCGTTCCTTGAGATTGCCCTGCCTTCCCGCCACACTGTCCTCGTGCTGCTCAAGTTCCGCCTCAATCTCATGGAATCCGCCATCAACGCTCTGGTCTGCTCGGCCGAGTGCCAGGCGAGTCTCCCTGAGCACCTCTCTACCGGCCAGCGCGGCGAACGCGCCGCCTTCTTCTGGCTCCGCCTTCGCGGATACACCATCGTCGCCCGCTCCTGGCGCTCCGCCCGCGCCCCCGGCGACCTCGACCTGATCGCCTGGCAACCCGGTCCCGCCGGCCGTCCAGCCCATGAGACCCTCTGCTTCATTGAAGTCAAGACCCGCACCACCCGCCTCGTCGCCCCCGCTCACTTTGCCGTCGACGATCGCAAGCGCCGCGTCCTCCGCCGCCTCGCCCGCCACTACCTCCACCAGCTGCCCGCGCGCCCCGCAAACGCCCAGCCCGTGGCCACCCGCTTCGACATCCTCTCTATCTACTTCGAGAAGGACAAGCCCGTCGACTTCGAGCACCATCCCCATGCCTTCGACTGGGCCGAAGCCCAGCGCTGAACGAATGCCTCGGCCGGGTGCGCTGTCCCGGATGCTCTTCGATGGCCGGAGATGGGAACCGGGCCCGGTGGCCCAGGGAGATGTCGGGACTGCGCGTGTTTCTCTGCTGCGGGCCAGCGGCTAACCGCTGCCGGCTCCGAACTCCCGCCTCCAGCTCCCGTCCATCGTCAGGCCGACTTCCGCTCCCGCGGCGATACGTCCCGTTCGATGGCGTGCTTTGTGTCGCGTTCCGCCAGGGCCAGCTCATAATGCGTCTGCAGGTTCATCCAGAACTCCGGAGATGTCCCGAAATACCGCGCCAGCCGCAAGGCGGTATCCGGAGAGATCCGCCGCTTCTCCTTCACAATGGCAAGAATGCGGGTCGCTGGAACCCGCAGCGCGAGCGCCAGAGCATTCACCGAAAGCCCCAGCGGACGCATGAAATCTTCCCTGAGATGCTCGCCCGGATGGATGGGAACCGGGGAGAAGGTCCGTGTTGCAGGAAAAGCTTTAGCAGGAGCCATTTTCATCGCCTCAGTGATAATCGGTGATCTCCACTTCGTGGGCATCGCCCTCGTCCCAGAAAAAGCAGATTCGCCATTGGTCGTTAACGCGGATGCTGAACTGCCCTTTTCGATCGCCCTTCAGAGTCTCCAGCCGATTGGCCGGCGGCGCCGCCATTTCTTCCAGTCGCCTCGCCGCATTGAGTTGCTGGAGTTTCCTCAGCGCAACCCGCTCGATAGCTCGAAAACGGCGACTCTGACCCGACTCAAACAACGCCCGCGTCTGCGCGTCTCGATAGCTCCGGATCACTCCACACAGCATACTACGCGGCACGTACTATGCAATGCATAATAAAGCGAGCATTGGTAACCTTCGATCCCCTTCAACGCGCCTCCTCTGAGACCAGCTACCGACTCTCCCGTCTCCCCGGCTTCTATACTGACCAGGACCATGTCCACCTTCCTTCCCGTTGCCGAGCAGCTCGACCTGCTCCAAAAAGGCGCCGCCGAAATCATCCGCCTCGAGGATCTGCGCGCCCGCCTCGAGCACTCCCGCCAGACCGGCACACCCCTCCGCGTCAAGGCTGGATTCGACCCCACCGCTCCCGACCTCCACCTCGGCCACACCGTCCTCATGCGCAAGCTCAAGCACTTCCAGGACCTCGGCCACCAGGTCATCTTCCTCGTCGGCGACTTTACGTCCCTCATCGGCGATCCCTCCGGCCGCAACGTCACCCGCAAGCCGCTCACCCGCGAGCAGATCGACGTCAACGCGAAGACCTACACCGAGCAGGTCTTCCGTATCCTCGACCGCGACAAAACCGAGGTCCGCTTCAATTCCGAGTGGCTCGACAAGCTGGGCTTCGAGGGCATGATCCGCCTCGCCTCGCATTTCACCGTCTCGCAGATGCTCGAGCGCGACGAGTTCCACCGGCGCTTCCAGGAAGAGAAGCCCATCTCCATGCACGAACTGCTCTATCCGCTCTCCCAGGCCTACGACTCGGTCGCGCTCCAGGCCGACGTCGAGCTGGGCGGCACCGACCAGAAGTTCAATCTCATCGCCGGCCGCGAGCTTCAGCGCCATTACGGCCAGCCGCCTCAGATCGTCCTCATGACCCCCATCATCGAAGGCCTCGACGGCGTGCAGAAGATGTCCAAGTCGCTCAACAATGCCATCGGCATCCATGAGCCGCCGCAGGAGATGTACGGCAAGCTCATGTCGATCTCCGACGAGATCATGTGGAGGTACTGGACCCTCCTCACCGACCTTCGCCAGTCCGAAATCGACCAGATGCAAACCGATGTTGGCGCTGGCCGGCTCCACCCCATGGAAGCCAAGAAAAAGCTCGCCCGCACCATCGTCTCTGGCTTCCACGGTGCCGAAGCCGCGCAACAGGCCGACGAGAACTGGGCAAAGCAATTCCAGCAAAAGAGCGACGATGTCGAAGGCCTGGAAGAGGTGACGGTGAAGGCAGCCGATTTTTGGTCGGACTCCGATATGCGAGGTAGAGTCGCTAAGCTGGTCACACTAGCCGGGCTGACGGGTTCTGCCGCCGAAGCTGACCGTAAGCTGAAAGAAGGCGCTGTGAGAATCGACGGTGAAGTCATCAAGGACACTCACATTGTCATGCCTGCCGGGACTAAGGCGACCATAAGAATCGGTAAGCGAACCAAACTCGTCCGCCTCTATTTCCCTTCTCCCGGGGATCGCGTCACGATTGACAGACCCGAGAGACCCGGAGTCTACAAAGTAATCTCTGCGAGCTTTGGCTCGATGGCCAACTTGGGACTTCTTGATGCTCAAGGAAACGTCACCCTAACGGAGACAGTTCCCCCAGGCTCGCTCTCGCTGGCATAGCTCGAAGAACATCAATCAGGACCCGGTAATGGCTCGAAAACATTCAATAGGTCCGCTTAAGTGCGAATCCAAAGAAGCCTCCTGGTATGCCACCCCCGCAGGCCGCCGCCACACCCAGCGGGAATTCGAACGAGCTCTCCGCGATGGCACGCTGCAGCGCTCGACGGGCATCAAAGCGAGACCAACCGACCCCGCGATATTGGAAGCTCTTGTCCGGCAGGCAAAAGAACGCGCGACTCGGCCCGTCTCTATCCGCATTCCTGTCGCTGACCTGGAGCGTGCTCGCGCCATCGCGCAGAAGAAAGGGATCGGGTATCAGTCCGTGGTGAAGGAAGCCATTCGCGAAGGGCTGAAACGCGTCGGCTAACTCTGTCCGACTACCCATGGGTCACGTGACCAACGTGCCCCGCAAACTCCGATTCTCCTTGCCCTCGCTTCTAACGCCCCCTCATACTGATCTCGAAGCCTGAATCAGGAATCCCGAAGGACTCGCCTCCCGCGAGTCCTTTTCTCTTGCAGGCCACGCCTCCAGAGGCAGTCGCCCAAACCGCGGCATCGATCTTTCTCAACCTCGCGCTTCCTGACCTGCGGCGTCAGCCACTAAGCCCCGTCCATGCCGGCGCCTCAGCCTTTTGAAGGCCCCGGCAAGTACTGAGTTTTCATCGCGTCCGCCGGTAAGCCCGATTTTGGAGGCCTCAACAAGTACCCCAGACTCAATTACCTGCCGTTTGAGGCCCCCAAAAGAAATCGCTACTTAACGGCAAATAAAGTACTTGCCTGAAAACTTACCACCCCCCCGGGGGGGCCCCGGCAGTCTCAGCGAATCACCTTCAGCGCGCCTCGGAACAGCTCGTCGAAGTTGTCCGCAGCCGCCTTGTCTTTCTCGACCGTCGTCTCAATCGCCTTCTGTGCAGCCGCTCGCTGGTATCCCAGATTCACCAGCGCCGACAGCACGTCTTCTGCCGCCGGCCCCAGAGCCTGCTGCGCCACGGGCGCAACCGCCAGGTCTTCGAGCTTTTCCTTCAGCTCGACCACCAGCCGCTCGGCCAGCTTTTTTCCCACTCCGGGAATTCGCGTCAGCGTCGCATGATCCTGCGCTCGAATTGCCGACACCGTTCGCTCCGGATTCAGCCCGCTCAGAATCGTCACCGCCAGCTTCGGCCCCACGCCGGAAACCGTGATCAGCCGCTCAAAGAGCCGCTTCTCGTTCCGCTCCATGAACCCGAACAGCGCCAGCGCGTCTTCCCGCACCTGCGTGTAAATGTAGAGCGAGACCTCGCCCCCTTCCGCCGGCAGCGCCGTAAACGTAGGCACGCTGATGGTCACGTCGTAGCCTACGCCGCCGGCCTCGACAATCGCCTGCCCCGGACTTTTCGCAAACAGCTTTCCCCGCAAATGCGCAATCATTCGCCCTGTTCCCTATTCCCTGTTCCCTGTTTTTGGGTCCACTCGTCCACCCAGTCGTTCACCGTCCTGTACCAGAGCTGCGAGTTCTGCGGTTTCAGAACAAAGTGTCCTTCATCCGGGAAATACAGCATCTTCGACGGCACCTTCATTCGCTGCAGCGTGTCGAACAGCTGAAAGCCCTCGGAAACATCCAGACGGTAATCGAGCTGGCTGTGGATCACCAGCGTCGGCGTTTTGAAATGCGTCTCCGCCAGCATCGGCGACCAGCGCCGATACAGCTCGCGATTCGTCCACGGCGTCCCTTTGAACTCCCACTCATTGAACCAAAGTTCATCCGTCGTCCCATACGCCGACTCCGGATTGAACATGCCGTCGTGGCTCACAATGCATTTGAACCGGTCCGTATGGCCGAGAATCCAGTCCGCCATGTAGCCGCCGTAGCTCGCGCCCAGCGCGCATTCGCGGTTCTTGTCGATGAACGGGTAATGCAGCTCGGCGTAATCGAGCCCGCGCATCAGGTCGATGAAGGGCCTTCCGCCCCAGTCGCCATTCACGCGATCCACAAACGCCTGTCCGTAGCCCGTCGATCCGCCGGGATTGATCATGACCACGACGTATCCGTTGGCCGCAAACAGCTCCGCGTTCCAGCGATACGACCACGCATCGCCCCACGCTCCCTGCGGGCCGCCGTGAATCAGAAACTTCACCGGATACTTTTTGTGCGGATCGAAATCGGGCGGCTTGATCAGAAATCCCTGCACGCGCACACCGCCAATCGACGGAAACCAGAACGACTCCATCTTCGGCAGAGTGAGTTGAGCGAGCAGCGCGCTATTCAGGTGAGTCAGTGGTTCCTGAAGCGGGCGCTGGTCGAGGTGGAGCACCGCGACTTCAGCGGGCTGCGCAACGGTCATCCGACTGGCGATCAGGAGGTTGCCATTACTGGCTGGATGCAAATCGCTGAACTCGCCGCCGGAATTCAGAAGCTCGGCTTTCGGATGGTCCAGCGCGGTTCGGTACACCGGCTCTTCGCCTTTGTCTCCAGCGACAAAGTAGAGGGCCTTTGAATCCGGTGCCCAGGCTTCTTCGTCCACCCACCGATCGAAGTCCGGCAGCAACTCCCTGATGCGCGATTCGCTCGCCGGCTTCCTGGCGACCGCTTCCCGGTTGTAGACCACCAGCCGAAACCGATCGCTTTCGTACCCCGCGCGCTTCTGCATCCGCCACGCGATCCACTTGCCGTCCGGCGAGTAGCGCGGGGTGAAATCGCCGCCCAGGCTGGTCGAGATCTTGTGTGGCTTTGCGCCCCACTCCGTTTTCCCTTCGTCGTTAAAGAGCTTCAGGGTGAAGAGGTCCACGTTGGTGCTCAGCGCCGGGTCGTCCACCTTCTTTTCCTCGAAGGCGATCTCGTGGCCGTCCGGCGAAAATTCCCACCCATCCGGCTCGCCCAGCGAGAACGGCGGCACGTCGTGGTCATCGCCAGGATTCAGATCGCGAACCACCCCGTCGTCGACCGAAATCAGGAACAGATGGCTGCGCTTGTCATCCGTGAAGTGGTTCCAGTGACGGTAGAGCAGATGGGTGAAGATCTTCGCCTTCACCTTGCTTTGCGTCTGCTCCTCGTCCTTCTGCCGGTCGCACGCATCTTCGGCCACGCCCGAAACTTCCGCCTCGTCCGGCCCGACGCTGCACTCGGGATACACCTCCGATGTAAACAGGATGTGCTTCCCATCAGGCGACCAGGTCGCATTATCAGCTTCCGTCGAGATGTACGTGAGCTGGTGTGGCTCGCCCATGGTGCCGGCATCGCTGTCGAAGTCCGCCAGCCAGATCTGTTGGCCGTCGCGGCGCGAAGTCTCAAGAAGGATCTGTTTCCCGTCCGGCGAAAAGCGGCCACGGCTCTCGCCCGCGGCCGAATCGGTCAGCGGCTTCTCTTCCCCCCCACTCACCGGCACGATCCACAGATGCGAGGTTCTCGTATTCTTCGCCAGGTCCACGTCGGTTGCGGAGAAGAGCACCCAGCGTCCGTCGCGGGAAACGTCGATGTCGCCGAGGCGGCGCATTTGCATCAGGTCCTCGAAGCTCATCGGGCGTTTCGCCGCAGCGGACGATGCAGCTCCATCCGGGGCAGCCTGTGCCGGCGCGAAGGCAGGCGCGCCAACTCCCGCCAGGAGCAGCGCCGCTGCCCAACATACGTATCCCCTGAACCCGGTCATGCAGTTTGGCCCTCTGGATTGCAGCCTTATCCTAAACCGGGCGGGCCGCACCGGGGACGGAATCCGCAGGGACTCCGGCGGACTCGGCAGGCAAGTCGATGACGACTGCGGCTCCCTGGGGCTGCAGATTCTCGGCAGTGATGGTTCCACCGTGCTCTCGCACGATGGAGTAGCAGACGCTGAGGCCCAGACCCACGCCTTCCCCGGGTTGGCGCGTCGTAAAGAAAGGATCGAAGACGCGCGCCGGCTCGACGAATCCCGGACCATTGTCTGCAAAAGTAATCTGCACCCGGCTTCCGGCCGCCACGACCTCGATGCGCAGACGCCGTTGCGTATCCTTCGGAACTTCCTGGAGCGAGGCAATCGCGTTTTTGGTGATCTGAAGAAAAACCTGCCGCATCTGTTCGCCGTCCGCTTTCACGCGCGGGACTTCGCGAGGGATCCGCAGCTCCAGCTCGACGCCTGCCGATTCCAGCTCATGGCGTGCGAGTTTCTCGATGTCATGGAGCAGCAGTTCGACGGCCACGGGCGCCTTGCCGGCGGTGGATGCTTTGCGGAAGCGCATGAGGCTTTCGATGATCTGCTTCATGCGCCGGGCCTCGTTCAGGATCACGAGCGCCTGATCCCGCGCGGTCGTGTCCTCATCCTCGGCCATGAGCTCGGCATAGCCGGTCACCACGGTAAGAGGATTATTCAGCTCATGGGCGACACCCCCGGCGAGCTGGCCCAGACCGGCCAGCCGTTCCGCCTGCAGCAGCTGCCGCAGCAGCCCCTGGTGCTCCCGGGCGGCGCCGATGCGCGCGACGAGAAGTTCCAGCGGCAGCACATCCTCAGTCAGCAGTGGGTCCTCGGGATTGCCGAGTCCGGCAAGCAGCAGCGCGCCGAGCAGACGCCCCGAGCGTGTCCGGATGCCCATTACATATCCCTGCCGGAAGTTCATCTGGAGCAGCTCGTCGCCCGGCTCCATCAGCGGCCGCAGGTTCATCAACACCAGATGTCCGATCCGTTCGGGAAAGTGTTGCTGAGCCGCAATCTCCTGCACCTTCTCTTCGGGGGTCCGGCGGGCCAGCGCGTCCAGGGCACCCTCCAGAGCGCCGTTCATGCCCGCTCGCCCGGCGAGGCGGAAGCGGCCGTCCGGGGTGAGCACAAAGATCGCCGCCTGGCGAAAGCGGCTGACCGAGGCGATGGTGCCGCAGAGGCCGTCGTACTGACCGCTCTCTTCCTCGAAAGGAATGTCTTCCAGATAGACCTCGGTGTACTTCTCCATCTCCCGGCGGGCGCGGCGGTCGCGCTCCTGCGCGGCTCGATTGGAGGCGATCTCGTCCTCGAGGACGAGGACAATCATGCCGACCGCTGTAATCACCTTGGTCAGGTTGATGGTGCGCACCAGCAGGGTCGTCGCCGCCGCGCCGGGAGCCAGGGGCGCCAGCAGCACCGGGAGCGACCAGAGCGCGAGGCCGCCGGCGGTAAAGAACACGCCCGCGGTCAGACGACGAAAGGCAGAGGCGAACAGGAAGGCGCTCATCAGCAGCACACCGCTGTGGACCAGCGCCAGCACGGCGTCGTACTGCCGGTTCCATGTGAGCCAGAGGCAGGCGCTGCTTACGGCGGCCACCACCACCAGACTCAGCCACTCCGGGATGAGATTGCGATGGAGGCTCCAGCGCGTCGCAACCAGGGCAGCCGCGGCGGCACAGGCGAGGAGCACGCCCTCCACCAGGCGCCCTGGGTTTGAATCAAAGGAAAGGAGAGTCGCGAACACGATCAGCGGCAATCCAAAGGCCACGACGTAATGGATCCGGGGTCGGCGGCTGAAATACTGGGGAGCCAGCGAGCCCAGAAACATGAGCGGGGCCATCTGCATCGCGCTGCGGTCCACCGCCAGCCAAATGCCGGATCCGCTGCGGCCCACCACTTCCATCTCCATCTGAATGGCGGCAAACATCCAGCCCGCCAGCCAAAGCAGCTGGCGATGCCTCCGCGAGGGAGCGTCCTCAGACGTTGCGCCTCGTTCGGGATGGCGGCCGCCTTCCAGCCAGAGCACGCCGAAGACCGCGACCAGGGCGGTCAGCAGGATCAGCGTCGGGATGCGATAAAGCTCTGTGCTATCGGCCATAGGAGACGCCGCAAGTTTAATATTTGCATTGTCCTGTGCATATAAAAAATGCGCGACCAGGGGTGCCGTTGAAGGTCACTCCCGCAGAGAGTCGCTGCGGTCGCCACGCTCCCGCCCAGGCGCCGGATTACGTCTATCCTTACAGCACAGGAGTTTGAGTCGTGTCCTTACCGCCGTTTCGCCGTCTGTCCTCTTTGGCCGTCATCCTTGTCGCGATTCCGCTTCTGGCTGGGCCCTCGCTCTTCGCCCAGGTCTCCTATACGTCCATGCCGCTCGATTCGGGATTCGGTCCGCTGGACCCGACCCCGCCGGCCCTCCCGGTGGCGCAGATCATTCAGGAGTTCACCGCGAAAGAAGCGGTGTTCAAGCAGGCGATGGACAACTACACCTGGCAGCGCAGCGTGCGCGTGGAGACCCTGGACGACGACAACAAACCCGATGGCCAGTATTACCAGGTGGTCGACGTGGTTTTCGATTCGGAAGGGCACCGGACCGAACGCGTGGTCGATGCTCCGGAATCGAGCCTGACGCGAGTGATGATGTCGCCTGCCGATTTCTCGGACATCGAGGAGCGGCTGCCCTTTGTGCTCACCACCGAGGACGCTCCGCAGTACAACATCAGCTATTTGGGGAAGCAGCGCATCGACGAGATTGAGACCTGGGTCTTCGATATCAAGCCCAAAGTGTTGGAGAAGAAGCACCGCTATTTCCAGGGAAGAATCTGGGTGGACCAGAAAGATCACCAGATCGCCGTGACTAACGGGAAAAACGTGCCGGACGATACGCGCCCCGGCCACGAGGATCTGTCCATCCCGTTTGCGACGTATCGGCAGATGGTCGACGGGAAATACTGGTTCCCGGTCTATACCCATGGCGATGGCGTGCTGCACTTCTCTGCGGGGCACGGCTACTTGAGCCAGAATGTCCACATGCGGGAGACGGTGAAGTACACGAACTATCACCAGTTCCACACCAGCATCCGCGTCATTTACGGAGGGCAGGATATTACGGGCAGTCCGCAGAAGGGCCCGGCGAACCCGACAGCGCCGCGAACCACGCCGTCAGGAAGTCCATCTCCGGGAAAGCCACAGTAAGCAGGCGGGCTCCTGAGGGCCATGGCCAATCCGCAGGGGCCGGTTCACTGCTCGCAATCGCCGTTCCCTGCGCCATTTCTCTTTTGGCTGCAACTGTTTCCCCGGCGCCCGGTGCTCCTGGTACCATAGAAGAGCAATCCCACCGGATTCTGCCCCCGTTCGCGTGAGGCAATCCGCATCCCTCTGGAGGAAGTTCCTTGCCAGCAGCCGAACGTTTTCTGTTTACCTCGGAATCCGTCACCGAAGGCCATCCCGACAAAATCGCCGATCAGGTTTCCGACGCGATCCTCGATGCCTGCCTCGAACAGGACCCTTACAGCCGCGTCGCCTGTGAGACGCTGACCGCGACCGGCCTGGTCGTCATCGCCGGCGAAATCACCACCAGCGCCTATGTGGATTTTCAGTCGCTGGTGCGCGGCGTGGTCGCCTCGATTGGTTATGACAACGCCACGTATGGATTCGACTCGAATACCTGTGCGGTGATCTCAAGCATCAACAAGCAGTCGGGCGACATTGCCATGGGCGTGGATACCGGCGGCGCCGGCGATCAGGGCATGATGTTCGGCTACGCGACCAATGAGACGCCGGAGCTGATGCCCACGGCGATTTCGCTGGCGCACAAGCTCACGCGGCGGCTGTCGGAAGTCCGCAAGAATGGCAAGCTGCCCTACCTGCGCCCGGACGGCAAATCGCAGGTGACCGTGGAGTACGACGCCAACCACAAACCGGTGCGCATCGACGCGGTGGTGATTTCGACGCAGCACGCCGAGACGATCACGAACGAGGAACTGCGTGCGGACATCCTGAAACATGTGATTCAGTCCGTGCTGCCGGCGCATCTGCTCGATGAAAACACGAAGTACCACATCAATCCGACCGGTCGATTCGTAATTGGCGGACCGATGGGCGATACGGGCCTGACCGGCCGCAAGATCATTGTGGACACCTATGGCGGTATGGGCCGGCATGGTGGCGGCGCCTTCAGCGGCAAGGATCCGACGAAGGTGGACCGCTCGGCGGCTTACATGGCGCGCTACATTGCGAAGAACATCGTGGCCGCCGGGCTCGCGGAACGCTGCGAAGTGCAGCTGGCCTACGCGATTGGCGTGGCCGAGCCGGTGAGCGTGTTAGTTGAGACCTTTGGCACGGGCAAACTCGACGAGGCTGCCCTGGTTGCGCTGGTGCGGAAGAACTTCTCGCTGACACCGAAAGCCATTATCGAGAGCCTGAACCTCCGCCGCCCGATCTATCGCAAGACGGCGGCCTACGGGCATTTCGGCCGCGTGAATGAGCCGGATTTCACCTGGGAGACGACGGACAAGGCCGCGGCTCTGAAGGAACAGGCGGCTGAGCATGCCGCCGTCCCGGTAGCGGCGAAGTAAGGATCTTCCGGCACTCAAGCAAGGGCAGGTCTTCAGACCTGCCTTTTCTTTCTTTTCAGCTTTCCCACTTCACGACGTGATCCAGAAGTTCATCTTCATGGCTTAACACGCCGCGACGTCCCAGCATCGCCAGACTCAGGGGACGACTCTGGCGGAGGTCCTCTTCGAAATCGGACTCAATCGTCGAGGCCAGATCGCGATCCAGCACGGCGAGATTCACCTCGTCGTTCAGGCCGAACGAGCGGTGGTCGAAGTTTGTCGATCCCACGACGCACCACTGACTGTCCACAGTCATCAGCTTGGCGTGGATCATCGATGGCTGATATTCGTGGATGGCCGCGCCGGCCTCGAGCATCCGCCGGCTGCTTTCCCGGCTGAGGCGACGCACCATGGGGTGATCGATGTGCGGACCGGCGGTGAGAATCTCCACGCGTACGCCGCGGCGCGCTGCCTGAACCAGCGCTTCGCGCGCACTGCGATCCGGAAGAAAGTAGGGGCTGGTGATGCGCAGGCTCCTGCGCGCGCACTGGATCAATATCTGGAAGAGGATGCGCGCCTGAGTGCCTCCGCCGTGGGGCGTGCTGGCGACGACAAAGCCGGGCGCGCCTTCGGGGCCGGCGGATGTCCCAAACTGCCTCGGTCCGGAAAGGATCTCACCGGAGCATTCCAGCCAGTTCTCGGAAAACGTAGAGATGAGGCCGGCGATTGCTTTTCCTTCCACGCGAAAAACGGTGTCGCGCCACGTCGGACCCTGGGCGGTGCGGTAACGCCAGTGATCGGCGATTCCGGCTCCGCCGATGAAGCCCGTCTCCCCGTCCACGACCATCAGCTTGCGATGGGTGCGGTTATTGATCTTTTGCCAGTCTCTCAGCCGCAGCGGGTTATACCAGTGCATGCGGCCTCCGGCGGAACGCAGGCCGTCGAAAAAAGCAGCGCGCGTGTGAAAGCTTCCGACGGCATCCACAACCATGCGCACTTCAACGCCGGCTCGCGCCCGTTCGATCAGCGCTTCGAGAAATTCCCCGCCCACGCGGCCCTCGGCGAATTCGTAATATTCCATATTGATCGACTGCTGCGCGCCGCGGATTGCCTCGAGTTCAGCCGGATAGAATTCTTCGCCATTGCGGAGCCGGGTCAGCCGGGAGCGACGCAGCGCGCCGTCGGTCAGCACGCTCAGGTATTGAAGGAACTCATCGGAATCCAGCGGTCCGGGCAGATCTTCACGGAGAGTGTAGGGAAGGGTCGAACCGAAAAAGTCGACGAGCAATGTTGTGGTTCCTAATACGAGAGCGCCGGCGCCAGCGACGGCGAGGCCACGGATAGCCCAGTCGCCTGCGCTTATTTTCCGATTGCGGCTCATCGTTTAGAGAGATGCGGGAACGGGCGGGGACGCAGAAGAGGGTCTGTGCGTTCCGACGAAACGGCGCAAGACCGGGGTTCGCTTCTGGTCAAAGCAGGAGTTGCCGGCCTGGGTTGCCGCGTGGAGGATGGCGATGGCTGGAGCCGGGTCGCTAACTTGCTTTTTCAGGGGAATGAAGCGCCAAAGGAGCCCGGGCGGGCCAAAGCGCTGACAATAATTGGCTCCTCAGGTAGGACTCGAACAGTCTCACCGCATCCAGCCACTTGCGTGAACCCAGCATCATTTTGCCACAAATATTGGGAAAACGAGGAACTGCAGCGGTTCTCCGATATGTTGATCACATCCTCGAAAATCGCCTGAATTGGCATCTCGGCGGTACGAAAGCAGTACATTTTTTAGCCTCAAACCGGCGGCTGCCAGGATTCTCGCGGCGGAGTTAGATTCTTCCCGCAGCTTACCGTTTTCCCCTATTTTCTGAGACAAGGAGGAGTCGGCCTTTCTTTTGTAGCTCAGGGCAGCCGCCCGCTTTTCGGTGCAATGGTCACAAAAGCGGGAGCTGTTGAGGAAATCCATCTGAGATCTCCTGCTGGCCCAGGCTCCTCATAACCTAGAATACTCATGTCTGCCAGCAACTCAGGCTGAGCGACGGACACCATTTCCCTGAAAGACGAGCGTATATCCGGCAACGCTCGGGCGACGATTGATTCCCTGCAGATGAAACCTGGCAGATAGAGATGACGATGGAACCGGTCGAATTCGTTGACAATCTCTTGGATATGCGCGCCGGCATGCGTATCCGAGCGGTCTGGGGTCACGTCTCGCTTCTCGCTGGCGGCGGGCACATCTGCGAGTTCGTGCTGAATTCCCATCCCGATATCAATCCCCTTTGGCGACCGCCATGGCGGACGGTCGATCCGGAAGACTACCAACCTGTCCGCGACGAGGCAATTTTCGGCCCTCCGCCTGACGGCAGGCTTCTGGCAGGAGTTGCCGGCCATTGCTTGAGCTTCGATCATTTCGGTCCGCCTTCCGCCGAAGAAACCCAGGCGGGTCTGAGCACACACGGCGAAGCACCCATCGCCCGCTGGCAGGTCCGCCGGACGTTCGGCGGAGATCACGCCGGCCTGATATGCGGTGCAGTACTGCCAGTGAGTCAGATCGACTTTGAACGGACCGTCAGCGTCGATTCACGACACCCGGTGGTCTACTGTGTGGAGCGGGCCCGGAACCTCAGTGCAGTGGATCGGCCCATCTCCTGGAATGAGCACGTCACCATCGGACCACCATTTCTGGCATCCAACAGTACACTGATCGATATCCCGGCCACGGAAGCGAAAGTCATCGAGGCTGGCTACAGCCATTCGATGGGCGTGACACCCGAAGCGACCTTTAGCTGGCCGCACGCACCCACGCCTGAAGGCGCCACACACAACCTTCGTACGACTCCGGAGGGCTGTTACTGCCGCTATACAGCCCAGCTCCTCGAACCTGAGCTCACTTTGGGTTTTATCGCCGTCACCAGTCCGTCCACCGGTCTGCTGCTTCTTTATGTTTTTCCCCGTGCCGATTTTCCGTGGGTCGGCAACTGGCAGGAAAGCTTTTGCCGAGCAGCTCCGCCCTGGAACGGCAACACCTTCTGCCGCGGAATCGAGTTCAGCACCACCCCCTTCGCTCAGCCGAAACGCAAAACCATTGATGAAGGTCCTCTCTTCCGGGAGGCGACCTGGAGGTGGCTTCCGGCTCAGTCCGAGCGCAGCGTCCGTTTTGCCATGCTGATGCTGGAAATCCCCGAAGACTTCGCAGGAGTCCAGCGAGTCACGCTTCAGGATGACGCGCTCCGGATTGAGGAATACGGCGGAGGGCGGGCTTTGCCACAGCCTATCGACTCGTCCTTCTTCAACCGCGATCGCCAGTGAATCGCAGGGATCTCCGTTGGAGATCGGTGTCGTGCGGTACCGCGGGGTCAGTCTCTACACGGTTACAACTTCGATATTCTGTGTGCGCAGGGCATCTGCTGTCGCCGCCGGAAGACCGCAGTCGGTAATGACGCAATGAATCGCCGTGGGCGGTACCATGCGGGACAGGCTGAGCCGGGTAAACGTACTCGAATCGCAGACAGCAACAACCCGCTTCGCCGCCTTAACCATCGCCCGGCCCACGCGGGATTCCTGAAGGCTCGGGGAGGTCACGCCGATTTCCGGATCAAAGCCGTCGGCCCCAAGAAACAGAATGTCCGCGCTCATTCTCTCCAGCACATCCTCGATCAGCGGCCCCACCGTTGAGAATGATTTCCCGCGCAGTGTTCCCCCGGCGACGATCACCTCGAACTGGGCATTCGCCAGTTCCATCGCAATGTCCACCGAGTTTGTGACGACGGTGAGACTGGAGAAGCGTCGCAGCTCCCGGGCCACAGCTCGGTTCGTCGTGCCGGAATCGATCATCACGCATTGCCCCTCTTCAACCATTCCGGCCGCAGCCGACGCAATCCGCTGTCGCTCCCGG
>DATASQ010000035.1:0-56397 GCA_036269135.1 Acidobacteriaceae bacterium | reverse complement strand
TGGCGGGAGCGATCCACATACTCGCTCACCTGCTGCCGGCTCTGGTCGACGAGGGCAGCCATCTGCCGTTTGCTCTGCTCGACAAGGGCGGTGACCTCTTCGGCGGCCTGGAGGGTATGTGCGCGCAAAGAGTCGGTGTCTTCGCGGAAGCCGTCGGCGTTGTCCTCACGCGTCTGACGGCCGCGTTGTGGGGCGTAGACAATTCCGGCGAGAGCACCAGCGCCTAATCCGGCAAAAAGCCAGGCGAATCCGTAACTTTTGCTTTTGTCTGCCATTGCGAAATCTCTTCCTTCGTTGAGCCTTCAGGTTGCCTGCCCGATCCTGCAGAAAAGCGCATGTTCGGCAGTCGGGTCAGCTTCGACTTACCGGTGCGAAGCCACTTCTCATCGTCCGCAAGGGCAATGTCGGCATGTTCGGTGCCGCGGGGTTGGAATGGGTCTTGTCCACTGTCCTGACCGGTTCGGCCATTCCGCTGTGGCTTGCCATTGCGTGAGACCAACCACTGCCGGGCCTTTGGGGTGAGTCGGTATTACTCGAAATGATGATTGTCACATTAGTCAATCACTTTCAATGACCACCGCGTACTCTCGGCTACAACTCGCCAGGGCGGCGTCTGGCACTTTCGTTGCAGGGGGCTTCTAAGCGCGGCTCTTTCTGGAGCGGCGCGCGACGGCTTCGGGGCGGACGGGTTTGACGGGCAGCGCGGGAGGCAGCGCAACATCGGCGGGCAGTGGCGGGAAGCTGGCGGTTGGGAAGGCTTCAAAGGCAGGGCGGGCGAAGAGGTATCCCTGGAAGAGGCGGACCTGGTTGGCGATCAGCCAGGCGAACTGCGGCACGGTTTCCACACCTTCCGCGACGACGGCAATGTCGAGTTCGGCGCAGAGGGAGACGATGGCGCGGACGATGGACTGGCGGGGGCCGTGGCGCTCGATGCCGCGGAGCAGGCCCATGTCGAGCTTGACCTGATCGGGCTCGAGATCGGCGAGCATATTAAGGCCGGAGCCGCCGCCACCGTAGTCGTCGATGGCGAGCTGGATACCGAGGCCGCGTACTTCGCGCATGAGGTCGGCGAACTCGGAGGGATTTTCCGAGACATCGCGCTCGGGCACCTCCAGCACGATGCGGTGAATGGGCAGGCCCACCTGGTGGGCGCGGTCGATGGTGGTGAAGATCGTCTTCGGGGAATCCTGCAGCGCGTTGGGCAGGAAGTTGAGATGGAGATTGCCTTTGATGCCGAGGCGCGCGGCCAGCGCGATAGCTTCGCCGCGGGCCGTCTGGTCGAACTGGCTGAGGTGTTCGCGGGGCACCTGCTGCAGGACCTGCCAGGCGGGCTCGTCCCAGGTACCGCGGATGAGGGCTTCGAACCCGGCGACTTCGCGGGCCACCGCATCGACGACGGGCTGAAAGGCGAAGCTGAAGGTGGGGTCAGCGGGAAGATGCGGCGCGGCACTCATACGACGTGCGCCTCCGTGAAGTGGGCCAGAATTGTCATCGCTCGAGCTGGGATCGGGGACCGCCGGAGTGGAGCGAGGAAGGACGGACGATCAGCGACCGCAGCCTTCATGATCGGGTACCGCGGTGACTGACGGTACTCCACGAACGGGCCATGCGGCGCGCCGGAGGTGACAGGCGGGGGAACAACACTCGTGCTGCGGCGCCACGAGCGGGAAGGCGCAGGCGGTGGCGGTGCCGTGAGCCACGGATGGAGAACGTCGCAGATTTCGAAGAGAGGGCAAAGGGGATCATTACCAGGATGATCCCCTTTGGGTTTGCAGAGCGCTGACCTCGACATGACGTTTGTCATTGCCGATTGCTGACAGACGGCACTGGGATGGGAGGCTCTCCTCGCGGAGCATGTGAGAAGCGAGGAGAGATTATGCGGCGGGCATGGCGGATGGCGGCGGTTGTGCTGTTGGGGGTCGCGGCGAGTGCGGGGATGAGCGAAGCGCAGACCTGCACGGGCGGCACGGTGGAAGGGACGGTGCTGGATCCGACCGGAGCCGCCGTTTCCGGCGCGACGATTCGGGCGGCCGGCGGTCAGAAGGCCGTGAGCGGCGGCAGAGGGAGCTTCGCTTTGCCTTGCCTCTCTGCCGGCGGCGATCGACTCAAAGTGACGGCCCCGGGATTTGCGCCGCAGCTCAGGCAGGTGCAGGTGCGTCCGGAGGGAACGGTCCATGTGGACTTCCATCTGGAGCTGGCCACGGTGGAGACCCGCGTGGAAGTCGGCGACGAAGAAGCAACCAGCCTCGACGCGGACCAGGGCATTGGCACGCATACGCTGTCGCAGAAGGATATTCAGGATCTGGCCGACGATCCCGACGACTTCCAGCGCGAACTGCAGGTGCTGGCGGCGGCGAACGGCGGAGCTCCGGGAGCTGCGCGGATTACCGTGGACGGCTTCCAGAACTCCAGCGCGCTGCCCCCCAAGGGGTCGATTGCCCGAATTGTCACAGCGCCGGATCTTTTTTCCTCCGAGTACGACACGCCTCCGTATCAGGGGGGACGCGTCGAGATCTACACGAAGCCGGGTGCGGACAAGATTCACGGCGCGCTGTTCCTGACCGACAGCGACAGCAGCTTCAACGCCAACGACCCGTTCTCGACGGTGGGGACGCCGGCGAGCAAACGGCGCTACGGGTTTGAGCTGGGAGGACCGATTCAGAAGGAGAAGAGCGACTACTTTCTGGCGCTCGAGAAGCGGGACATCAACGAATACAACGTCGTGAACGCGATCGATCTGGACGCGGACGGCAACGAGGCGCCGCTGCACCAGACGGTGGGGGCGCCGCAGCGGCTGTGGATCGGGTCGGCACGCGCGGACTGGCAGGCGACGCAGTCGGACATGGTCACGCTGTCGTTCGCAGCGAACACGAACGTGCTGACGAATCAGGGTATCGGGGGCCTGGTGACGGAAGACGCCGGGTACGACAGCGCGGTGAGCGAGTATGACCTGCGGGCGACCAACACGCAGACCCTCAGCTCGAATCTGCTGCACGAGACACACGTGGCGTGGACGTGGAAGGACACGGCGCAGACGCCGCTTTCGACGGAGCCGAACCTGCAGGTGGCGGGATTCTTTCAGAGCGGGGGCAGCACGGCGCAGCAGCTGAACGATCGCGAGCGCAACCTCGAGGTGGACGAGGACTTCCTTTACTCGCGCGGACGGCAGACATGGAAGATGGGCGCGCAGGGCCTGGGAATCTTCGTTCACGATGCCGATCCCGTCGGATTTAACGGCGCATGGACCTTTGGCGGTGGGAGTGCGCCGGTCCTCGACACGAACGGCGCTCCTACGGGGCAGACCACGACGATTACGGCGCTCGAACAATATCGGCGGGCGCTGCTGCACCTGCCGGGCGGCACGCCAACGAGTTACGCGCTCACTACCGGGGCGGCGCTGGTGCCGTTCACGCAGTGGCAGCTCGCGCTCTACGCGGAAGACACGCTGAAGGTCAGCCGGCGGCTGACACTTTCCGGCGGATTGCGCTATGCGCTGCAGACGGCGCCGGGCAGCTATGTAAATTTCGCGCCGCGGACCGGCTTGGCGTGGGCGCTGGACAAGCGCGCGAAGACGGTGCTGCATCTGCACGCGGGCCTGTTCTCGTCGGTGGTGCCGGAGGCGGTGATGACGGAGGCCGATCGGCTGAACGGCGCGCGGCAGCAGGAGACGGAGATCTATTCGCCGTCGTTCACGAGCGGGCAGACGCCGAGCGGCGGATCGCTGGCGGTGACGACGGTGCGTTCCCTGCCGGGAACGGTCGGCGAGGTACCGTCGTTCCAGAGCGGCGCGGGTGTGGAGCATGATTTTCCGCACCACTGGCACGCGCAGGCCAATGTGTACTTCGCCGAAGCATGGAACGAGATTCGCTCGCGGAACATCAACGCGCCGCTGGTGGCGACCAGCAGCGCGACGGCGCCCAATCCGGACGCGGCGCTTCTGGCTCCTCGGCCCCTTGCGCCAAACGAGAACATCTTTCAGTTCGAGCAGACCGGCCATCTGAGCGGCGATGTGGTGTTCCTGGGAATCGACCAGCACAGCTACCGGCGCTTCGGCTTCTTTCTCGGCTATCTGAATTTCAATTTGACGACGGACGCGGCGGACAACGCCGGTTTTGCGCAGTCGGCGTACAGCAACCGGGGCGAAGCGGCGCTGGCGGGGTGGGAAGCGCGGCAGCGGCTGTTTTTCTTCGGCAACCTGAACCTGCCGAAGAAGGTCGAGCTTTCGTCGGAAATGGACGCGCAGAGCGGCCAGCCGTACAACGTGACCACCGGGACGGACGACAACGGCGACGGCGTCTTCAACGACCGGCCTTCCTATGCGGCGAGCACCGGACCCGGCGTCTACGCGACAAAGTTCGGGCTGCTCTCGGCGAACACGATCAATGGCGATATGCCGCGGAATGCGGGCGCGATGCCGTCACTGGTGCACCTGGATGCGAACCTGAGCCGCGCCTGGGCGGTAGGCGGGAAGAAGAGCGATCATCCGCGCACGCTGCGGCTGAACCTGCGCAGCGCCAACCTGCTGAACCATACCAACGCAACGGCGGTGGGCACGGTGGTGGGCTCGCCGGTGTTCGGCCAGACGGTGGCTGCCGAAAGCGCGCGGCGGCTGGAACTGGGGATGCGCTTCACGTTTTGAGAGCTTTTCACGAGAAAAAGGAGCTGATGCCATGCTGAGAAAACGAATCGGTCCTGCGGTGATGGGGATGTTTCTTGCGGCGCCGCTGGCGCTGGGAGCGCAAAACGCGAAGCCTGCCGCGCCACTGCCGCTGGCGGGCGTCTATTACCGCTACTGGCCGGAGCAGATCGTGCAGTGGATCGGGCCGGAATTGCCGTACTCGATGATCGTGCTGGACATTGACGACCGCGGCAAGCCGCCGATCTATGACGTGCAGCTGATCCCGAAGACCGGAGACGCCATGGTGCACTATACGAATTCCGCGCAGGAACTGGCGATCGATCAGCATGCTGGATTCACGGTGCACCAGGTGGCGATGCAGCTGGATGGGCCGGCCGATCCGTCGAACGGCGCGCAATACCTGCTGCGCTTCAACACGGAAACCGGCACGCCGGTCCTTTGGCAGTTTGTTCTCGGCACGGATGTAAGTGAGCAGGGCAGCGGGTTGTCGCCGACCGGCGCGAAGATTCCGCTGCTGATGTATCGCGAACAGGGGGGTGTGGCCGGCCAGGGCACCGCTCTGAAGATCGGCAACGTGACCAGTGTGGCCGACGTGTGGAAGGAGATCGCGCAGCCGCCGTACTTCGTTCCCTATCGGGGAGCGCTTTCGGTGGGCGTGCATGTGCTGACGTTCGCGCCCGTGTCGTCAGCGTGGAAGGAAGATGGAACGACGCTGACGGATGGCAAGGGGCAATCGCTGGTGGAGGCGAAGGACGGCGACACCGTCGATCTGGCCAATAAGAGCCTGGGCACCGTGGAGTCGTACACGACGGCGGGTACGGGGATCAGCCGGGTGAGCTTTGGGCCTGCAGGCGGGAAGGCCGATCACACGGTCAGCCTGGAGTTCTCTCCGGCGCTGGCGGCTGGCGGCAAGAGCAGCGTGGAAGTAGTTGCGGGAAAGAAGAGCAGGATCGCCGCCGGGACCGTCGAGGCGTCCTCGGCACCGAACGGCGGAGTTACCGAGGCGTGGAGTTTTTCGTCGCCGGATGGCTTGAAAGGAAGTGCGGCGACAGCGACGGTGAGCTGGCAGAAGTAGCGAGACGGCTCTCTGCGGCCCGGCGGGGATCATCCTTCGGGATGGTCCCCTTTTCTTGTGCCGAGGCGAACCGGAAGTTACAGAGTGCCGGCGTGACAGGGATCGTAGCCGACCGAACTCGACGTGACGGGTGCAGGCGGCGTGGGCGGCGTTGCCCACGGGATATCGGTGAAGTCAAAAAAATCGAGCAGATTGGGCTGGATCTTGTCGCGATTGGTCAGGTAAGCAGAGCTGCCGATAAAACGGTTCTCCACGAACTTGATCACCGCGGTGTGATCCATGGGAGTGTGCGAGACGTAGTGTTTTCGGTCGAAAGGCGAAATCACCAGGTTGGGAAGACGGAATCCCAGTTGCGCGGCAAAACCCTGCTGGGCAGCTGCATCGCTGGAACTCGCGCCTGGATAGCCGGCCTTCACGTCGCAGTGGAGGGTCGGTTTGCCGTCGGGCGCCAAACAGGGGTTATAACTGTCCGCATTCACCGCAATCGAGGAGATATCCGGAATGCTGCTCACCGAGGCGCTGCCCAGGGTAGCATCGGTGTTCTGATTGGAGTGGCCGGGGACCGGGGGGACGTGGTCGTAGGGGCCACCGCCCTCGTCATAAGTGAAGAAGAAGACAGAGCTGTTCCATTCCGGACTCTGCGTAAAGGCGTTGATCACCTTCGCTACCTCAGCCTGGCCCAGCAGGATCGATTGCGCGGATCCGGGGTGTTCGTCATTGAGGCCGGATCCGGACTCAATGAAGGAGAAGCTCGGCAGCGTCCCGTTTTGCAGATCGGCGTAATACATCGTCAGGGGAGCGACGTGGGCCGTGTCGATGCAGAATGAGCCCGAGGTATCTCCAACCGCCGCGGATGACTGAGTCGTGCCGGTACACGCAGCGTGCGACGGGTTCTGATACAGGAACCGGGTGTGATAGCTGAAGTAGGTGAACCAGGTTGCGGGGAAATTGGCGTCGCCCCCGCCCGAACATTCCCCCTCATCGGCCATGCAATAGCCCATGGTGGAGGTGTAGTAAATCTTCCAGGAGACATTCGCCTGTTCGAGTTCCTCGAAAATGGTGGGGATATTAAGCTCAACGCCGAGATGGTCATCGTTGCTCGGATCCTCCACCAGGCCCTGGGTTGTGCCGCCGGTGAAAGTGGCAAGACGGTTGGCGACGCTCTTGCTCGATACCGGCGAGAACCAGCGATCGGACAAAGCGAACTGCGCAGCCATGTAGTAGTAGTAATTTAGATAACTCTCGTCGTAGTAACCCATCGCACGCCGTCCCGTGGTATCGGTGAAGCTGCCGGAGCAGCTGCCACCTGCGGCGCACGCATTGGCATAGCCTTCCGCATTGTGGACGAAGCCATCCATGTTAATGGGACGGGTGGTCGCGAAATTGTAACGGTTGACGTCGCCATAGCTGGCCAGCCAGTCTGATGTCGCGTCGTCGATACAGGTGGTCGTGAACTTAAAGAGAGGGTAGGCCGTGCCCTCGTCGTCGTCGTTGCTGATCTTGCTGAGCTTGTCGTCGATGCCGTCCACTTCGTAATCCTTGCCGTCCGCGCCAATGTTCCATCCATTCGCCTCGCGATAGGGATTCAGCATGCCGAAGTAGTTATCGAAGGTATGGTTCTCCTGCAGCATGAAGACCACGTGATCGATGGACTGCAGACTGCCGGAGGCAACCACGTCCACGGTGGTGGAGGCCGAGGCGCTGCCGCTGGAGTTTGTCGCATCAGCCGTGTAAGTGGCCGTCTCGGCTGGGCTCACGGAGACAGTGCCCCCGCTCGCCGGCACGCTGTAGGTGTTGCCTCCGCCGGTGACCGCGACCGTAGTGGCGTTGGAGGCAGTGACGGTGAGCGTCGACGAGCCGCCGGAGGTCACCGATGCCGGGTTCGCGGCAATACCGACGGTGGGATTCTGCGAAGCGGAGGAGGAGACCGTGAGATTGATGGTTGTGTAGGACGCTCCACCACAATGGTCCCATTCCTCGACCACTGTGTGTTCCGCTCCGGGACTTAGGCTGATCTGCGTGTCCAGACTGGTACCCTGGTGCGTGTAGATCAGTTTGTTGTTAGCGTAAATTCCCATGGAGGCCACACCCGTCGAGCAGGTGGAGGTGGTCGCAGTCGCGTCGTAGGTCACCGGCGAGGTGACGGTGCTGTTAGGGGCAGGCGTAATGACGGTAACGCTGGTGGCGCCGGACGCGCTGGTCACGGTGATGGGCACACTCACGTAGGAAGCGCCGCCGCAGTAATCCCACTCTTCGACGACCGTGTCATAAGTGCCGGGGTTGAACGCGATTGACGTATCGAGGCTGGTTCCGTGATGCGTATAGGTCAGTTTGTTGTCGATATAGATGCCCATCGAGGCGACCCCTTTGGAGCAAGTCGATGGGGTGGCGCTGGCGACATAGGTCACAGGCGAATGGACGGTGCTGTTGGCGGTGGGCGACGTGACGGTCACTGTGGCAAAGGCAGAAGCGGCGCCCACGGCGAGCAGCGCGCAGGCAGATAAACGAAAGAACGTCATAGACAGGTCTCCGAAACAGGAATCGAGCAAGGTCTTGCAAAAAGGGGTCTGGTCTTAGGGTCCTGCAATCTACGAGGGTGGCAGTTCCCGCGAGGAAACCTCACCAAACAACGTGCAGAGGGCTTGCTGGACTTGCGGGGGCCGAGGGGAGGGATTCGCCGCACCTGGGAGTGCGGTCTGTTGGCCGATTGCGATGCTACCCCCGATGACGATGAAAAGGGAATGTGGAAAATAATCGCGCTGGAGACATCAGGCCGTTGAGGCGGGCGCCCCTGTAGCCGGCAATCGAGCGGATGAACGCGGTGGGCTCAGTCGGCGGCGGGTTCGGTGCGGCCCAGCAGATAGTCGTCCCGGCGGGTGCGGGGCTGGCCGTCGAGGAGAGCGGCCCGGATCGCCGCTTCGGGCGTCGCGTCCTGCACTGGCCAGGCTTCGGGAAAGACCAGGCTCTCATTGTTGGCGACCATCCAGCGACGCAGAAGAGAGCTGACCGGGAGGTGAGACGCGGCGAGCGCCAGGGAAAAGATCGTCTTCAGGAACTCGGGGGGATCCACTTTCCAGAGCTGCGCCATGGGGACAATTGCGCTGCCGGCGCGATCCGGGTGAAAGGTGCGCTGATCCCAGCGGCGGCGATCCTCGGGATAATCGGGATAATCCGCGATGACGTGGGTGAAGTTCTGGTACATGCGCCAGCCGAAGGGCTGCTCATATTGGGGCATGATGGCCACGGTGCTGTGCCGGCCTTTGCGGATTTCCTCCACAAATTCCGGGAAGTCGGCGGCATTGGTCAGATTCAGCAGGGCGTTCGGTTCGCAGCCGTGGCGGTCGCCGCCGGAGATCAGCAGCTGGTCCCACGCGCCGGCCAGGCGGAGGACGTCACGATTCTCCTCATGGCAGCGCATCCCGTTGAGTTCGAATGCATGCATGTAGGGGTTGGCGGATTCCAGGAAGCGGCGAAGCTCGGCCTGGAAGACCTCGCCGGGGACCTTGTCGAAGTTCCAGAGCGGGTGGTTAAAGACGAGAAGGACGTCGGGGATGCTGCAGAGTTCCGCAAAGAGGGTGAAGATCAGCCGTTCATCGGCAGCCGCAGTGGCCTGGCGCATCGCGGCCATGAAAGAATCCGCGCCAACCGGCGGCAGATTGTGGACACCGATGTGAAAAATAACGCGCCCGAAGGGAACGGTCCATTCCGTGGAGATGGGAACGCACCGGGATTCCATCGACTGGCAGAGCAGCGCGCAGGCGTCGATTCTGTCGTGGTCGGTGAGAGAGACAAAGGGCCGGAGCCCGAGGCCGGCGATCTGGCGCTCTTCGAGAGCGAGGGCGGCACGCTCGCACAGCGGCGGGGTCCAGTAGGCGCGCTCGAAATCCAGGCTGATGCCGGAGGTGCGCCGGCAGTGGGTGCCCTGGACTTCAATCCACTTCTTCAGCGTGCGATGGCTTTGCAGGAATTTGCCGATGAACCCGAGGCCTTCCCGTGAATGACGGGTGTGCCCGTGCAGGGAAACACCGCTGCGAAAGGGCAGAACCTGGTTCTGATCCTTCGACAACAGAAAGACCTGATTGTGCACCCGGCCTCCGTCTACTGATCTGGAACGGAGGGATCAGCGAAACGATCCCGTTCGTCCAATTTCCGATTCAGGCACGAACAGCGAAAGGGCAATCTCGCTTCCGAACCGTTATTGCCGCTGGGGACAAGAAAACACAACTTGCGATTAACCTACAGTATACCCACCCATTTGTGATGAACATTTTAAGAAAGGCGCATTGACGAAGAAGACTGAGCCCTGCAAGATGGAGACACATTGCCTCTTCAGTTCCGTATGCACCCATCGATTCGAGTGGCCCTTGGGGCGGCAGCCCTTGCTCTGGCGCCATTGGCAGCTTTTGCCCAGAAAAGTAACATCCCCATGAACAATCTGTCAGAGCCTGTGGCTTCCGGGGGCGATTCGCCGCGCGCGCTGAGCGTGGATCAGATCGTCCAGCGTTTGACGGAAGCGAACCGGAAGCGGGCAGACGACCTGGAAGGCTACCGGGAAGAGCGGCACTATGCGGTGACCTACCACGGCTTCCCGGCCAGCCTGAACGCCAAAATGGCCGTGGAGGTGACATACGAGGCCCCGGGCACCAAGCATTTCCAGATCCTTTCCCTCACCGGCTCCAGGCTTCTGGCCGATCACGTTCTGAAGAGGCTGCTGACCACGGAAGAGACGGCCGCCCACGACCCGCGGGAGACCGCGCTGGATCCGGAGAACTACAGCTTCACTCTGCTGGGCGAGGAGTCGGTGGACGGTCACCCTTGCTATAAGCTGTCGGTCGCGCCGAAAGGGCATGGGAAACTGCTGTACCGCGGCATGATCTGGGTGGATGCGGGTGATTATGCGGTGACGAAGATCGATGCTCATCCCGCGGAGAATCCGTCCTTCTGGATCCGGAGCACCAGCATCCATCACGTCTATTCCAAGACCGGGCCCTTTTGGCTGCCCGAGCACAACGAGAGCGACACGCTGGTGCGTTTCGGAGGATCGGCGGTGCTGACCATCGATTACGGCGCCTATCAGATCACAAGCGCCCAGGCGCGCTGAAGGGCAGGCTCAGGGAAGCATCCTGCGCAGGGCGGCCATGGTGGTGCGCCGAGCCAGACTGTGCTGTACCGCGGGCCGGGTGGGGCGAGTGCGCGTGCGGGGTTGATCGATCGCCTGGCGATACTGCTGCCGAAGCAGGTCCGTCGCTTCCTGCCATCCCCGGCGCTCCACTTCGGCGCGCGCGCGCATCCGCACCGAAGCTTGTTCCTCTGGACTGGCAAGGACGCGCCGCACGGTCTCGACGAGGTCGCGCTCTCCCGGCTCAAAAAGAAAACCGGTGACACCGTCTTCCACGGCATCGGGAATCCCGCCCGCGCGACAGGCGACCACGGCGCAGCCGGAGGCCATAGCCTCCAGCAGGACCAGCCCCAGGGTCTCGGTCTGCGAGGGCATCACGAACAGATCGGCGGAGGCAAAAGCAGCCGCCAGCGCGTCGCCCCGCAGGTATCCCGCGAAATGCGTGGGCGTATTGCGGAAATGGGTTTCCAGTTCCCCTCGCATCGGCCCGTCGCCGACAATGGCAAGGCGAAGGCCGGGGATGGCGTTGAGCACGGCGCGGAGGCTGGCGAGGTTCTTCTCGGCGCAGAGCCGTCCCACATAGAGCAGCAGCGGCTTCTGCGGCTCTCCCTGGGTGAGGGTACTGCGCATCTCCGCTGTCCGGCGCGAGGGCTGAAAGCGCTCGGCATCGACCGCGCGCTCCCAAAGCGCCAGGCGATCGATGTCGTGCGCGGCCAGCTCCTCGATCATCGGCGTGGAGGTGCACAGATTCAGATCCGCCCGCCCGTGGCGGATCCGCATCAGCTTCCAGGTGATGCTCTCGAGAAAGCCGAGCCGGTAATAGTGCAGATAAGCCGGCAGGTTCGTGTGGTACGAGATCACCAGGGGGATGTGCAGGACCTGCGCGTAGTAAATGCCGCCGATCCCCAGCAGCGAAGGCTCGAAAAGGTGCACGAGATCCGGCTGGAACTCCGCAATATGGCGGCGCATGGAAGCGCGCGGCGCAGCGATCCGCAGCTCCGGATAAAACGGAAAGGGCAGAGACGGCAGCCCAATCACCCGAGCTCCATGCAATTCCGCCGGGCCGCCGGCGGGGGCGATGATCAATACCTCATCGCCGCGGGCCCGCAGGCATGCCACAGTCTCGGAAATCATGGTGACAATCCCGTCGATCTTGGGCAGGAATGTCTCGGTCACCATGACAATGCGCATGTGTTTTTCCCGCTACCTTTGGTCGGAAAGCTCAGAATACGCTGGCGAGGCGGATCTCAGAGAAGAACTTTTTCGCTGGGCGGGCGGGGAGTCTCTGCCATTGCGGAGAATACAGGACGCGGGGCGCAGCCGGTTGTCTTTCCCCGGTGATGGTGAATACTGGACGGGGCAGATTTTCCGATTGGCCCGGCTGGAAGCAGCAGAAGCGAGGACGAGCGGTGTTGACAAGAGGAATGGCCCGGCGGCAGGCGGCGATGGCAATCCTGGTTTTGGCAATCCTGGTTTTAGGCGGCGCGGCGGCCTTCGCGCAGAAGCCCGTCCCCGCTCCCATGGAAATCAACTCCGGCTGGCAACTCCAGGACGTGGCGAAGGTGCCCCAGGCGGGTGCAACCGTTTCCGCGAAGAATTACCAGCCGCAGGGATGGCTGGCCGCGATCGTGCCGGGCACGGTGCTCACCAGCATGGTGAAGGACGGCGTTTATCCGGAACCGCTCTACGGGGAAAATGATCGCGAGAGCGTGATTCCCGAGAGCCTGAACAAGACCTCGTACTGGTATCGGACAACGTTCACTGTGCCGAAGGACTACGCCCATCGCCAGGTATGGGTGCATTTCGATGGCGCCAACTTCACCTCGGACGTCTGGGTGAACGGCAGCCAGGTGGGGACGATCCAGGGCGCGTTCATCCGCGGGCGCTTCGACGTAACGAAATACGTCAAGCCGGGTGAGACGGCGGTGCTGGCTGTGCGCGTCTCGCCGCAGCCGCACCCCGGCGTACCGCACGAGCACAACATTGTGAACGGCGTGGGCAGGAACGGCGGCATCACCGCCATCGACGGGCCGACGTTCCTCTGCACCATCGGCTGGGACTGGCTGCAGGCGGTGCGCGACCGCGACACCGGGCTCTGGCGGAAAGTCTGGCTGTCGGCTTCCGGGCCGGTGCTGGTCGACGATCCGCTGGTGATCACCGACCTGCCTCTGCCGCGGACCGACACGGCTGACGTAACCGTCAAGGCCGCCGTCGAGAACACGTCCGACAAGAAGCAGACCGGCACGCTCGAAGGCAGCTTCGGCGATGTGCAGTTCTCGCAGAAAGTGACGCTGCCGGCACAATCATCGCAGACCGTCAGCTTCGATCCGAAGACGACAGCCGCCCTGCACATGCAGAACCCGAAGCTGTGGTGGCCGAACGGCTACGGGCCGCAGAACCTCTACACGCTGCACCTGCACTTCGTGGAGCACGGCAAGGATTCCGACGCGCGCGGCACCACGTTTGGCATTCGCAAGATCACCTACGGCGGCATGGACGCGCTGACCCTCTCGGTGAATGGCGTGAAGGTGTTCATCCGCGGCGGCGACTGGGGCCTGGATGAAGCCATGAAGCGCATCCCCCGCGCGCGCCTCGACGCGGAGATTCACTATCACGCGCTGGCGCACATGAACATGATCCGCAACTGGGTGGGGCAGAGCACCGACGAAGACTTCTACGAGCTGTGCGACAAGTACGGCATCCTCATCTGGGACGAATTCTTCCAGCCCAACCCGAGCGACGGGCCCAATCCCGACGATCTGCCCATCTATCTTGCGAATGTAAAAGACAAGATTCTGCGCTTCCGCAATCATCCGTCCATTGCGCTGTGGTGCGCGCGCAACGAGGGCTATCCGCCGCCGGCGATCAATGCGGCGCTGGAGAAGATGATTCCTGAACTCGACCCGGCACGGCTCTATCAGCCCAGTTCCACAGCGGGGCGCGGTGTGGAATCCGGCGGTCCTTATTACTGGCGCGAGCCCGAGGCGTTCTATGCGCAGGATGCGCCTTTCAAGACGGAGACGGGCAGCATGTCGGTGCCGACGATCGAATCGATCCACGGCATGATGCCGCAGAAGGACTGGGAGACGATCGACAACGACTGGGCGGCGCACGACTTCGCGAAGGGAGCCCAGCACGGCAATGTGTATCCATATATATTGGCCGGGCGCTACGGCCGCATCGTCAACCTCGCGGACTTCGTGCGCAAGGCGCAAATGATGAACTGGGAGGCCTATCGCGCCATGTACGAAGGACGCAACGCGTACCTCTTCGCACCCGATACCGGCGTCATCACGTGGATGAGCAATCCCGCGCAGCCCAGCTTCGTCTGGCAGCTGTACCACTACGATCTGGAGCCGAACGCGTCGCTGTTCGCCGTGATGCACGCGTCGGAGATGGTGCACATCCAGATGGACGAGGCGAACAAGCATTTGCAGGTCATCAACAACAAACCCGAGGCGCTGGCCGGGTACACCGCGCACGTCGAGATCCTGAATATCGAGGGCGGTGCGGCCGGCCCTCCGATGGTCACGAAAGACATCCCGGTGAGCGGCCCTGCCGATACCGCGATTGATCTCGGGCCAACGCCTCTGCCGAGTCACCTGCCGTGGCTCTATTTTGTGAAGCTGGAATTGCGCGATGCCGAGGGGAAGATCGTCTCGCGCAATCTCTACTGGAAACCGGGGCCGGCGCAGGGACAGGACCTGACGCCGCTGGATTCGCTGCCGGCGGTCACACTGAACGGCACGATCACGCGCCAGGATGAGGGCGATCGTCTCCGGCTAAGCGTGACGCTGAAGAATCCAGGGCCCGCGCTGGCACTGATGGCGCATCTGCAACTGCGGGACAAGAGCACGAACCAGCGCATCCTGCCGGTGTTTTATTCGGACAACTACATATGGCTGTCGCCGGGCGAGAGTCGCACCATCACCATCGATGCGGCGAAGGCAGATTTGAAAGGCGACACGCCGCTGGTGGTTCTCGATGGCTGGAACGTCACTGTGGCGCCGGTGACCAACGCGGACTGTGCGCTGGCGCCGAACGTCGATGCGCAGGTGAGTCACTGGCCGGCGACCGGCCTGCCGATGATCACGGCCGGCCTGACGGAACAGGAGAATCCTTAAAAGAGCGAGGGCTGGGCTGGGGCTGAGGGCTGATCCGCAACCGGCTCCAGCAGCGCGGCCTCGTTGTTGCGCACATTGCCGACGGCGGAGCTGACTCTCCAGCCGCGCATGCGGCCGGCGTCGAGAGGGCGCAGCAGATCCACGGCCGGCCGGTCGGGATCGCCAGGGTGCAGCCAGCGATCGTAGTCGCGCGGTTCGAGGATCACCGGCATGCGATTGTGCGCAGGCGCGGTCAGTTCATTGGCTTCCGTCGTCACGATGGAGAAGGTCTCGAGTTCCTCGCGCGGGCCTGAACTCCGATCCGAACTTCTCCACCGCTCCCACAATCCGGCGAAGGCGAGGGGCTCGCCGCCAGAAAGGCCATACGCCCACGGCTGTTTGGTCTTTGCGTCGAGCTTCTGCCACTCGTAAAAGCCGTCCGCCGGCACCAAACAGCGGTGGCGGAGAAACGGCTCGAGCCACAGTGGCTTCTTCATCAGCGACTCCGCTTGCGCATTGATGGTGCTGATGCCCAGCGTCTTCGGGTCTTCGCACCATGCGGGAATCAGCCCCCAGCGCATCACCCGCAGCGCGCGCTCCGCAGTGTCACGATCTTCGACAATCACCGGCTGCATCGACTGAGGGGCGACGTTGTAGTCCGGCAGAATCTCAAACGAAGGCGGAATGCCGATGCGGAAGGCTTCGGCGATGCGCTGCTTGTCTGATCGGCGATAGTAGCGGCCACACATAGAGAGCAGATCGGCGAGAGCAAGGCTCCCGCCGGTGCAAGCTGATGGTACTCGCAGGCGGCAGTCCCGGCGCTAGGCCGCCGTCGCTGCCTTCCACGGATCGATCACGATCTTCGTCACCCGATCCTGCTTGTCGCGCCACACCTGATACATCTCCGGCGCTTCGTCGAGAGAAATGCGGTGCGAAATAATGTAGCTGGGGTCGATTTGTTTCTGTTCGATGCGTTCGAGCAGCGGCTTCATATATTTGTGCATGTTCGTCTGGCCCATCTTCATGGTGATGCCTTTGCCGAATGCCGCACCAAAGGGCACCTTATCCAGCAAGCCGCCATACACGCCGGGAATTGAAAGCGTGCCGCCTTTGCGCACCGCCTGGATGGCCTGCCGCAGCACGATGGGGCGGTCGGTTTCGAGCATCAGGGTGGTCTTCACTTTGCCATACACGCCCTGGAGTTCGGTCGAGTGCGCTTCCAGGCCCACCGCGTCGATGCACGAGTCGGGTCCCATCCCACCGGTCAAATCCTTCACAGCGGTCAGCACGCTCACGTCTTCTTCGGAGTAGTCCACCGTGATGGCGCCGAGCGAACGCGCCAGAGCCAGGCGCTCCGGCAGGCGGTCGATGGCGATCACCCGCGAGGCTCCCAGCATGAACGCGCTGGCAATGGCGAACTGCCCGACCGGGCCGCATCCCCACACTGCGACGATGTCGCCTTCTTCGATCTGCGCGTTCTCCGCGGCCATATAGCCGGTGGGGAAAATGTCGGAGAGGAACAGCACCTTCTCATCCGGCAAATCGCTCTCGATCTTCAGCGGCCCCACATTGGCAAACGGCACGCGCACGTACTGCGCCTGGCCGCCCGCGTAGCCGCCCATCAGATGGGAATAGCCGAACAGCCCCGAGCCGGAGTAGCCATAGGCCGCCTCCATCAGGTGCGCGTTGGGATTGGTGTTATCGCAGGCCGCCCAGATCTGCTTTCGGCAGAACTGACAGCTGCCGCACGCGATGGTGAACGGCACCACCACGCGGTCCCCGCGCTTCAGGTTCGTGACATTCCTGCCCACCTCTTCCACGACGCCCATGAATTCGTGGCCGAGGATATCCCCCTGCTCCAGGGTGGGAATGAACCCGTCATAGAGGTGCAGATCGGAGCCGCAGATCGCGGTTCGCGTGATTTTCAGGATCGCGTCATGCGGGTTGAGGAGCACGGGATCGGGAACGGTCAGGGTTTCAATTTTGCTCTTGCCCATCCAGCAGACAGCTTTCATCGCAGAACTCCCTCTGATGTCGATTGATGCTCTGGTTTCGGTGCGGATCAGCTGGCTTTCCGCTCCATTCCCGGCGGCACAGGAACCTTCTCGGCATACGCCGATTCCTTGATGCTGCCCACTACGCCTCGCGGTCCGTGCGGCTGCCCCTGAGTGCGCGGCAACTCGCCGGCTTCGATCAGCTGCTTCAGGTGACGCAGGTTTTCCTTCACGGCCTGTTTGGGATTACGCCCGCGGATCGTCTCCCAGGCGCTGGCCAGCTTGCCCATTCGGAATTCCTGCAGGACGGTGACGATCGTTCCACGGCCGCCCGGCGCCTCCTCAAAGACGACTTCGCCGGCGTTCTGCGAGTCGCCGCCGATCGATCGCCACGCGATGCGGCGACCGGGTTCATCGGCCAGGATCTCGGCGTCCCATTCCACGCTGACGCTCCCTGACTGCATGACCCAGTGCGAGGTTCGCTCGCCGGTGCGGACCACGCTGGTGATCTGTTCCTGCCACAAAGGCGAAGCCTCCACGTTGCGCCACAGCGCGTACAGCTCCTGGGGGTCGCCCTGAATGAGTGCGATGGTCCGGATCCAGAGCTTGCCGTTTTCATCTTGGGGCGGAGGCGCGTAGTGGCCGTTGACAATGACGCCGCCGGCCGCCGTACGCGACAGTTCCTCGGCGTTGGGCTTTTCCCTGAGATGTTCAGGCATGTTCACTCTCCCTGCACGATGTGCGAAATGAAAAAGTGCGGACAGTGGGTAGGATGCGCCGACCCTGAGGCGCTGCTGGATGCGGTCAATACACCCGACGACGCTGCCGCGGTCCGATCAGTCCCGCGGGGCGCGGTGAAGAGGAGCGGGGGCAGCGTCGTACAATAAACGCAATCCAGGGGCCTCAGCCGCGGAGGGATGTGTGAGCGGTTGAAACAGGCGGTCTTGAAAACCGCTGTGCCCGCAAGGGTACCGGGGGTTCGAATCCCTCTCCCTCCGCCAGAACATCGGCTCGGCTTTCTCACTGCGTTCCGCTTCGCTCAGGGCCAACGTCCTGGCGGATTCCCCTCACATCGATAACCGGGCTCGGAACCTGCGGGAACAGGGGAAGAAAAAGAGAATGTCTGCGTCGCTGCCAAACCGCGCAGGCCGTGTGCATGGGATGAAAATACGCACAAGAGATTGGGCACGCCGGTAAGAATTACCCGTTGATTAAGGCGGCACAAAGACGCAAGTCGCCTGATACCAGCGAGATATTGCATCCACCGGCATTGGCATGCAGATTGCCATTAACAAGGCAAGATTCCACCAGCCAACGAGCCGTCCCCGCGACCCGCTGGCGGAAAGATCAGGCTACCAGGAATGGATAAACCGTTGGTACGCATTGAAAACTGGGCCGTCGTCGACGACCTGATTTTCCAGGGATTCCGTGAACTCCAGGCCGGGCAGCGTTTGACTGGCACGCTTCTTGCGACAACCGATCTTCCCAGGGGGGTGATCTTCACCTCTGTGATCCAGTCGATTGACCTCGACAAAGGTCTGGTTGAAACCGGAAGCACCGTCTATCGGCTGGGTCAGGTTGACGAGGAGTGGGAGCAGTGGGAGACAGAGCAGAATCAAACCTCCGTGCCCCAGCATGCGATCCTCGCCGCCTTCATTCAGGATCGCCGCAAGCCGGTTGTCCCTTATGGGTCGCCCGCGTCTCTGGCAGCTCAGGGCTAACGCAGGACCCCTCTCAAACAGGAAGCGCGCCTCACCGCGAATGTGACGGCGCGCTTTCGTGTCTCTGCGGACCCTGCTACTCCGCAGCCGCCTTCGCCGGTGCCGGCGGAGGCGGTGTGGTTTTGCCCAGCACCCATTTGTCGTACCACGCGAACCAGCGCTCGTAGCGGTCCTTGATAAAGCTGGGCCGCGTGAAGCCGTGGAACTGGTTGGGATACACGATCAGCTCTGCCGGCACATTCAGCGTCTTCAGAGCCTCGTACATCTGCTCCCCGCCGTTCAGCGGCACGTTGAAGTCCGACGTCCCGCCCATGAACAGCGTCGGCGTGTGGATGCGGTCCGCATGGAAGAGGGGATAGCCGAGCTTGATGTAGGTCTGCAGGTCCTTCCACGGCGGGCCCAGTTCGTTGTTGTACTGCAGGATGTACTCATCGACGCCGTAGAGGACCAGCGGATCGCCCATACCCGCTCCGCTGCTGGCCGCTTTGAAGCGGTTGGTGCTGGCGATGGTGTAGTCGGTGAGGATGGCGCCATAGCTCCAGCCGCCCACCCCCAGCTTGTCGGGATCGACGCGGCCCTCTTTCACCACCTGATCGACCATCGCCATCAGGTCCTGAATCTCATGATCGCCCCAGTCGGCGGCGATGATCGTTTGGTAGGCGCTGCCCCGGCCGGAGCTGCCCCGATAATTCACGTTGAGCTCGGCCCATCCACGCCCGGCGAAGAGCTGCCGGTGAATGTTGAATTCATGCGCATCCTGCCCGTTCGGGCCGCCGTGGATGAACAACAGCATCGGATATTTCACGCCGGGCTGCGCATCCACCGGCAGCGTCAGCAGTCCGTGTACTTCGGTGCCGTCCGCCGTCGTCGCCGAAACATCCCGCGTCGGCGCCAGCTTCAGCTCGGCCATCAGTGCGTCATTCTGGTGGGTGAGCGCGCGCAGATGCCCGTCTTCCAACGCGTACACTTCGCCGGGATGACTGTCAGTAGACCAGACGATCGCCGCATGCCCCGCGGCCTCACTCAGACCGCGCGCCACGCCGGGCTCGCCGACCTCCCTGCGCACCTGGCCGGTTGCGATGTCCACCGTCGCCGGATACTCGCTGCGATCGTCTTCTTCGAGCACGTCGACGGATTTCCCATCCGTTGAGAAGTACGGTGAGGAGACGGCGCGGTCGAGCGACGCCGTGACGATGCGCGCGGCGGAACTGCCATCCGTCGCCACAATGCCCAGGTGGGGCTCGCTGTATTGCCACAGTTTCAGCGGATCGCCGCGCAGAAACGCAATCCATTTGCCGTCGGGGCTCCACTGGATATGGCCATGGTCCGGCCCGTCATAGTGGGTCAGCCGCTGCGGTGTGGAGTTCGGCTTCGCACTCACGACCCACACATTCGTGCTGATGGAGCGGTCCGGGTCGGCATCGTGGTTGCTGACGTACGCGATGCGCGTGCCGTCCGGCGACCACGCGGCATCCTCTTCGTCGTACTGCGTGTCGGTGGTCAGCTTGTCGAGCTTGTGCGTCGCGACATCCCACAGGTAGAGCTGCGTGTGCTCGTTGTCCCGGAGATAGCCCTCTACGTCTTCCTTGAAATGGTAGCGGTCAATGACGATCGGTTTGGGCTTCTCCTTCTCCTTGTCGGCCGCTTTTGACTTGTCCTTGTTCGCATCCTCGTCGGGCTGGATCGCCAGCAGCAGCGTCTTTGAATCCGGCGACCATGCATACGACGATAAGTGGCCTTTCACGTCGGTGAGTTGGTGCGCCTCACCACCACGCCGGTCGAGCACCCACACCTGTTCGCCCTTCGCTTTACCCGGACGCCCGGCCGTAAAGGAGAGATATTTCCCGTCGGGGCTCCAGCGCGGCGAGCCGGAAGAGCCGAGCCCATTCGCATCCTCGGCAGAATCGGATCCGTAGGTCAGGCGGATATTCTCGTTCCCATCCCACGAGACCATCCAGATATCGGTCGTGCGTTTGTCGGCTTTGGTATCGACCGTCGAGACGGTGTACGCAACCCACTGGCCGTCCGGCGAAACCTCGGGACTACCCACGTCATGAAAGCGAAACAGATCGTTCAGCGTGACCGGGTGCGGCGACGCGGTTGGTGTTTGCGCCGGCGCAGGCGAAGAGCCGGCCAGCAGAGCGAGCACACCAAGGGAGCAGACTGCAGAGAAAGTACGCAGCGGAGGCATGCGCAAGTATATAAAACTGCAGAGCTGATGCGGCGATCAGCGTGTGGGTTGCTTCAGGCTACCTTCGTGTACCCCCGGCCTGCGCTACCGGATAAAGCTGACGTGGAACGAGTAAAAACTTCGGGTCACAGCCGCTCTGACGGCGGCATTTGGCGCGTTTTCATGAACTCTTCCTGGCATGCTGATTGCACCAGCATCACAGTAAGGCAAGTCAATTTGCCACGGGTCCCGGAAGATCGCGGCCGCGGGCGCAACAGCAGGTCACGACTATGCAGAAAAAAATTGTGCGCATCGAGAATTGGTCCGTCGTCAGCAGTGTGATTTATGACGGGTATTGCGAGCTGGAGCCGGGACGGCGGCTCACCGGCGATGTCCTGGCCCACAGTCATCTTCGCAACGGGCTTATCTATACCTCAGCCATTCAGAGCGTCGATCGCCGCGGCGGTTTCGTGGAGACGCGCAACACGGTTTATGAGCTGGGGCAGGTTAACCCGGAATACGAACAGTGGCTGCAGGCGCGGGAGAAAGCTCGAGCCGCCTGAGCCCGAGCGTTCTCCCTGCGGTCCCGCTTCGCCAGTGCCGCACGCGCGTGGAAGGGGTCCGTCTCATTTCTATGCGGTCCTGGCGTGCTGCTCCTTCAAATTCCGGAGCAGCACCTCCACCTGTTCCTCGCGCTCCAGCGCAGCAAAGCGGTCGTCGAGCGAATCGCCCTGCAACAGCTCGCGTGAAGCGGCGTTGGTGGCCTCGGCGCCCGCAATCTTCGACCTCATCCGCGCGATGCTGGAGTCGCCCTCTTTCCTGGCGATCGCCTCACGCGCTTTTTGTGCCCGGCCCACCACCCGCGCCCGCCGGTGCTCCGCGATCATTAGTTCACAGCGGCTGTGCGTTTCCTGCAGCTTCTGCTCCAGGCCGCGCAGCGCCTGCTTCAGCATCTCCACTTCGGTCTTCTGATCTTCGAGCTGCTGCGTGAAGCCCGCGGCCATATGCTGGGCGCTCAGCGAACGCTCCAGTGCCGCGCGCGCCAGAGCATCGTCGCCCTTGCGCACGGCCAGTTCCGCCTTGTGCTTCCAGTCCGCTTCGGACGTCTCGTGCTCCTTCCGCCTTTTTCCCAGCAGATGCTCGTCCGCCAGCGCGATCGCCACCTGCGTCTTCACCTGCATAAGCTGGTTCTCCATGTCGAGGGTCAGCTGTTTGAGAAGTTTCTCCGGATCTTCGGCCTTGTCGATCAGATCGTTCACGTTGGCGCGAAGCAATGTGCTCACACGTTCGAGGAGTGCCATGATCGTATCCTCCGTCAGAAAAATTGGGGCGGAGAGACGCGGCTCCCCGCCCGCATTTGTTACTTGCCGTCCACCAGCGGAGCGACTGCCGTTCCGGCGGCGCCGTTCCCGTTGCCACGCGGCCGGATGCTGGTGATGTTCGCCATGAGTTCGCGCAGGTCCATGCCGGACAAGGCTTCGAAGAGAGCCGGTACCTGCGCGGCCATCTTTGCCATGTCGGCGGTGATTTTGTTGGCGCCGGCAGCGTCGCCCCCGGTGGAAATCACGGTGATCCGATCCACTTTGGAGAGCGGCTCCGACATCGCGCGCACCACTTCGGGCATGCTCGCGATGAGGCGATCGACGACGGCGGCCTGGTTGTATTCCTGGTAGGCCTGAGCCTTAACGTTCATCGCCTTCGCCTCGGCCTCGCCCTTCTGGAAGATGACGGCGGCCTCGGCCTCGCCCTGCGCGCGGATCGCCGCGGCCGTGCCATCCGCCTCGGTGGTGAGCTTGATGCGCTGCGCGCCGGCGAGCGTTTCGATGCGCTGGCGCTCGATCTCGGCGGCCTTCAGCACGGTGGAGATCAGCTCCTTCTCGTGGCGCAGAATTTCCGCCTCCTGCACCTTGATCTGCTGCTCTTTCTCCACCTGCTGCACCTTCACCTGCTCGACGATCACCTGCTGCTGCGTGATATTCGTCTGCAGCTCATAGGATTTATCCGCCTGCGCCTGCTGCTTGCGGCTCTGCTCGGCGAACTGCGCCTTCTGAATGTCGAGATCGCGCTGCGCCAGGGCCTGCTGGGTCAGCGAGGCCGTCTCGGCAATCACCCGTTCCTGATCCGCGGAGGCCTTTGCCACTGCGGCTTCGCGGCTGGCCACCGCACGGCGAATCGCCGTGTCGCGCTCCGCTTCGGCCGTCGCAATCTCCGCGTCCCGCTTGATGCGCACGATGTCCGGACGCCCCATGTTGGTGATGTACTCGTTCTTGTCGCGGACTTCCTTGATGGTGAACGACACCACCTCGAGCCCCATTTTGCTCATGTCGTCCGCGCAGGTGCCACGCATGCGGTCGGCCACCATCTCCGGCTCTTTCACGATCTGCTCCACCGTGAGCTGGCCGATGATGCCGCGCAGATGACCCTCCATCACCAGACGAATCAGCCCTTCGCGCTGCGGCGGCGTCTTGGTGAGGAACTGCTCGGCCGCGGTGAGGATCGACTCCTGGTCGCTGCGCACTTTGATCTGCGCCACAGCTTCTACCGTGACGGCGACGCCCTGCTTCGTGTAGAGATCCTGCTGCGGAGCCACATCGAAGGACATCAGCTCCAGCGACAGCTCGCGGCAGCTCTCCACCATCGGGAAAATAATTGTACCGTGGCCTTTGATCACGCGGGGCCCGCGGAATCCGTAGACGATGAGCGCCTCATTCGGGCCTGCCTTGCGAAACATCCTGGCCAGCATGCCGGTGAGAATGATGAACGCCAGCAGGCTCAGTCCAACAATGACAATAATCGTGTTTGTCATAACGCCTGATCCTTTCCATCAGGGTTACCTGGGGTTGAGGTTGTGGCAGGCGCGGAGAGGATCGTGCTCGGGCCATCGGACACAACCTCGCCCGACAGCTCGTCCCACGGACGCACATACGCGATGCCTTGTTCGTAGCGCATGACCACCACTTCGACCCCGCGCGGAAGCGCTACGCCTGCCTCGTGGCGCGCGGGCGCAAAACGGCGGACGCCGTTCTGCGAAAACTGAATCTCCCCGGTTCCGCTCTCGCGGATTGGCCCGGTCACCAGGCCGAGAACGCCGAGGATGTCGGTATCCGCCGCAGTCAGCTCTTTCTCATGCGGCAGCAGCACCTTCACCAGAAACCAGAAGAGCAGGGCTCCGCCGGCCACACCCGTCACGGCCGCCAGCGGCAGTACCACCCACATTCCGAAATCGTGACTGCGCGCCAGCAGATAGCCGCACCCGCCAAACCAGCACAGAAACGCCGCCAGCGTGAACCCATTCACCGGGCTCACGCTCGCCTTGCCCGCAGCGTGCGCGCCCGACACATGCAGATGCGTGTGCCCCGTGCTATGGCCCGGATGCAGATGCAGGTGCACATGCCCGATATGCAGGTGGGTGAACGCACCCAGCGACGACAGCACGGTGAGCGATAGTCCCAGCGTGAAGCAAATCAGATAGAAGGTAGTCATGATTGACCCTCCCTGCGCCGACTGACACTGGCGGCTCTCCCCTGCGGCATAGTTGATGGCGCAGCTTGAGAAATCGCCGGAGAGCCCAGCACATCAAACAGCCGATCCACCAGACCCGGCGTTTCGATGACGGACTGCAGCAGCAGCAGGCAGCGCCGCGAATCGTCATGCCGCGACAGCGCCAGCAGCGCCCGCCGCAGTTCGGGGTCGCGCCGGAAACGCTCCGCACCGCTCACCAGCCAAAGGTCCAGCTTGTCCTCGAGCGTGCGCGCATCGCTCAGCAGTTCTGCGTGGTAGCCCTCCGGATCATCGACCAGATAGCCGGGGTGCACCTTGAAGAACTTCGCCAGCACCTGCCGCGTGGTGTTGGTCAGGTGGGGGCGCGCGCCGCTCTCGATCTGCGACAGGTAGCTTTGGCTGAGCGTAGCGCCGGTTTCGGTCCGGAGCGCCCGCACCATCTCCTGCTGGGAGATGGCTCGCCCGAGCCCGCGCAATTCGCCCTCGGTTTCCCGCAGATATTTCAGTTTTTCGCCGAGCTTCATAAGTCCGATTGCAAATCGCAATCATAATATCGCGATCTGCAATAGAATCAAGCGGGAGCGGCAGACGGCTTTTACCCCATCGAAAACAGTTGATTTGCTGGAGCTTCCAGCCCGCGTGGCGCTTCTTCCCTAGGCCAGGCTCACCTTCAGCGCCGCCGCGAAGTCCACCGCCGGCTTGTAGCCCCCAGGTAAGGTCACGTGCAAACCGTCGGCCGCCTGTTTCCAGCGGACTCTCTCGCCGGTGCCCAGCAGTTCGACATGCTCCACCTTGCTCGGCTTCTGATCACTCGCAGAACCCAGCGCGGCGATGGTGAATTCACCTGCCGGCCAGCCCAGCGCGATAGCATAGAGCGTCTTGCTGTCCTTGCTGCGCGTGAAGCGAATGTCCTTCTCGCCCAGCTTGGCGATGCTGTCGCCCTGGAACTCGCCGGCCTTGATCGCGTTCGGCCCCTCGCCGTAAATCTTCCACGGACGCGTCGCGTAGATCGCGTCGCCGTTCACCGTCATCCAGTCCGTGATGCGATCCAGCACCGCAATCTCCTTGCGGTCGATGGTGCCGTCCGGCTTGCCGGGGATGTTCAGGATGAACGTCCCGTTCTTGCTGACTGCGTCAATCATCCAGTGAATGACGTCACGCGGCGGCAGGTACCCGCCGTACTCGCCCGGCTTGTCGTAGAGCGCGCGATCGTAGTGCCAGTCGCCGATGCACGTCTCCGACTGCCAGGGATATTCGGCGATCTGGCTGGTGATGCCGCGCTCCACGTCGGCCACGACGGATTTCAGCCATTGCTGCGGGACTTCCTTGATGTTGATCACGCCCTGCTGCTTGCCGCCGTGGGTCTGGAGATTGTGGTTGTAGTAGAAGGCGCCGATGTCCATGCCGCCCCAGCCCAGCGGGAAGCGCGGATTGTCGAAGTAGAGCAAATCGGGATCGTGCTGCTCGACCAGATCGCGCGTGCGGTCGTAGAAGTTCTTCACGAAAGAAATATCCGGCAGCGCGTTGAAGGGGTGCTTCACGCCGTAGATCCGGTGCGGATCGTACCCCTGCCACCACGTGTTTTTGCCTTCCGCCTCAGTCATGCGGCCGTCGTAGGGCACGCCGGCGTGGGGACCGGTCTTGTCCGCGCCATGCGCCGTCTGGAACCACCACCAGTTGCGTGCCATGTGGACCGTCACACCCAGCGGCAGCCCGGCCGCCCGCGCCGCCTTCGCCCATGTGCCGATCACGTCACGATGGGGTCCCAGTTGCACCGCATTCCATGGCTGATGCTTCGAGTTCCACGCGTCGAAGCCGTCGTGATGATTCGCCAGCGCGACAAAAAGCCGCGCGCCCGCCTTCTTGTAGCGCGCAATCAGCTCTTCCGGCTCCCAGTTCAGCAGCGTCCACTGTGCGGTCAGGTCTTTGTAGCCGAAGCGCGACTGCGGCCCGTAATGCTGCAGCTGGTACTCGTATTGCTTCTGGCCCTCGATATACATGTTGCGCGCGTACCAGTCGCCATCTTCGGGAACGCACTGCGGGCTCCAGTGCGCCCAGATCCCAAACTTCGCGTCCCGATACCACTCCGGCGCGTCGTACTGCAGCAGAGAATCCCACGTTGGCTTGTAGGGACCGTCGCCCGCGAGATTTGGAATCGGCGACACCATGGGCACACCGTCCCACGAACCGCCCTCGACCGGCAGCTCCGGCGAGTCGCCCCAGGCCGTAGGCTTCCAGTCGCTCTCATCGAGCTTCTCGCCCACGATTTTTCCGTCGACGAGCGCGTAGAAGACGCGCTGATCCTGCGGGGTCGCGCAGAACTGTGCGTAATCCTGGGTATATTGATCGAACCCTGGCGCCGTCGCGCCCGCTTCCGCAGCAGCGGTCGATGCCCCCAACGCCGCCTCCGGCACTGCGGTAGCTGCGGCTGTCGCCGCGATCATCTTGCAGAAATCCCGCCTGCGCATTAGAACGCCTCCTGAGGTGGTTGGGAATAGTCCCACGCAGTATAAAGCGCGCCAAGGCCAGGCACGCTCAGGAATGCAGCCTGATGTTTTGACGTTCCCCGCAGACACGAACGCGCCGGCTCCTCAGGAAAGCCAGCGCGTCCCTACTCCTGCGACTTCTACTCCCTACTCCCTATCCCTGCCTCACTCGTCATAATGCAGCAGGCTGAAGACGTCGTACTCCTGTAAACGGTCGCGGCCCTTCAGGAAGTCCAGTTCGATGGCGAAGCCCAGCCCGGCAATGGTGCCGCCCAGCTGCTGCACCAGCCGCGTCGTGGCTTCCATCGTGCCGCCGGTGGCCAGCAGATCGTCCACCAGCACCACGCGCTGTCCGGGCTCGATCGCGTCCTGATGGATCTCCAGCGTGTCCGACCCGTATTCCAGATCGTAGGTCACGCGCGCCGTCGGCCCAGGCAGCTTGCGCGGTTTGCGCACCGGGACAAAGCCCGCGTTCAGCCGATAGGCCAGCGCCGGCCCAAAGATGAAGCCTCGCGCCTCGATGCCCAGCACCAGATCGATTTCCTTCTCCATGTAGTACTGCGCCAATGCGTCGATCAGCATCGCGAACCCTTTCGGGTCCTTCAGCAGCGTGGTGATGTCGTAGAAGAGAATCCCGGGCTTGGGAAAATCCGGAATGGTGCGGATCAGCGCCTTGAGCGGTTCGCAGTCAGTCGTACATGGGGTCATAATTACCAGGCTCCTTCAATCTGAAACGGGCCGAGATTCTCGCCTTCCTTTGGATCCAGTTCGTGGGAGAGTATCGCGTCTACCCGGCTGCCGCGCGAGCCCTTATGGAGCGCCTCCGCCAGTTCCGCCAGCGACTCGGCGTCCCCTTTGGCCAGCACCTCCACGTGCCCGTCTTCGGTGTTGCGCACCCAGCCGCGCAGATCCAGCGCCGCGGCCTCGCGATGCACAAACCAGCGAAAGCCCACGCCCTGCACACGCCCCTTCACAAGAAAATGCCGAACCATAGGAAAGCAAGGCCAGTGTTTCAGATAGGCGGCGCACGCGCAACATGACCGCGCTGGAACCGCAACCCGGCGTGACCAATCGGGTTCGTGTGACCATTGGGTGGGTTGCGGCGCGTTCAGAGGCCGCAAACGCGCACCTATAATCAGGAGTGTCTTCGGCGGCAACAGCGTCCGCGCGTCACTCCAATCCGATGCAACGCGCTCTCCGATCCGCGAGCTTTTCCCCCATGGCTTCCCGCCTCTCTCGGAGAATTCGGGCCACGTCCTGCGCCGCTGCTCTTCTGGCGCTGCTCATCCCCGTGCCCGCCGCGCTGGCCAGCCAGGCGCATCCAGCTTCTTTCGCCCATGCCGAGCGGCTGCGCGAGGCTCTGGAAGGCCGTCCCGAACGCGAACGTACCCGCGCCCAATATGACCGCGTCCTCGACGCCTACCGCGCCATCTATCATGGCGATCCCGCCTCGCCCAAAGCCGATGACTCCATCGCCGCCGTCGCCGATCTGCTCGCCGAAGAAGGCCGCGTCTTCCAGGATGACAAGGCCCTCCACGACGCTATCGGCCAGTATGAATTCCTCCGCCGCGAATACCCCGCCAGCCGCCTCCGCTTCACCGCTCTGCTGACCGAAGGCGAAATCTTTCAGCGCGACCTGAACGAGAGCCTGCAGGCGAAGGCGATCTACAAGGCGTTCCTCAGCCTCTATCCCCGCAACGCCCTCGCCGCCGAAGCGCGCACCGAGCTGCGGGCGATCGAGCACCAGCAACGATCCAGTCGCGGCCGGCACGAGGCGGAAAGGGAAGTGGGCCGCGCCTCGCAACTGGACACGGCTCCGGCGACTCAGCGCGAATCCCCAACCCGCCGCGCCTCCACTGCGGAAACAACCGCGTCCTCAGGATGCGAGGAACGCGACCTGCCCAGGCCGTCCGCGTCCGAATCGCGATCCGCTGCGGCGCCGGTTGCCGATGATCTTCCCCTGAATGCGCCGCCTCCGCCGCGCCGCGGCAAGGTCCCGCTCATTACCGGCATCCGCCACTGGTCCACGCCCGACTACACCCGCGTCGCCATCGACCTGCAGCAGGAGGTTCGCTACCAGGCCGCCCGCGTCTCCAATCCGGACCGCATCTTTTTCGATCTGTACGGCGCGCGCCTCTCGCCGGAGCTGACCGGCCGGCCCGTCGAGGTCACCGACGACGGCTTCCTCACCCGCATCCGCGCCGCGCAGACCTCGCACAACACCACCCGCATCGTTCTCGATGTGACCAGCGTCAGCGACTACTCCGCCTTCTTTCTCGCCAATCCGCCGCGCCTCATTATTGATGTGCACGGCGACAAGGACCGGCTGGCGGCTCATGAGATGGCCAGCCGCGCACCGGCCGCCGCAATTCAGCCGTCGACGACTCCGCGCAAAGCGGCCGGGACGCACTCCAGATTCCCAGCCCCCGCCGGATTTGATTCCGGCGACAACGAATCCGCCCTCACCGAGGTTTCTTCTCTCAGTGATCGCTCTGATCAGGTCCGCGCCACCCGTCATCCCACAACAGCCCCGGTGGTCGCCTCGGTTCCGGAAACCATGCTGCCCCCAAGCCGTCCCGGCCGCAAGCCCTCCGCCGCGTTTCCTGCCGATGACGACGTGCCTCCCGCTGAATCCGGAGCCCGCGGCGTCACCGCTCCCGAACCCACCGGCGCTCGCGTGCCCACCTCGATGGTTCGGGCGCTCGGCCTCAAGATCAACCGCATCGTCATCGATGCCGGCCATGGCGGACACGACTCCGGCACTCTCGGCCCCGGCGGTATCGAAGAAAAGGACGTCGTCCTCGACGTGGCGCTGCGCCTGGGCCGTCTGCTCAAGGATCGTCTCGGCGCCGATGTGATCTACACCCGCAGCGACGACACCTTTATCCCGCTCGAAACCCGCACCGCCATCGCCAACCAGGCGCAGGCCGACCTCTTCATCTCCATCCACGCCAACTCCAGCCCGGATACCGACGCGCGCGGCGTCGAGGTCTACTACCTCAACTTCACCACCTCCGCCGATGCCCTCGAAGTGGCCGCCCGCGAGAACGCGTCGTCCGATGAGTCGATCCACCAGCTCTCCGATCTCGTAAAAAAGATCGCCCTGCAGGACAAGATCAACGAGTCGCGCGCCTTTGCCGAAGACGTGGACCAGAGCCTCTACGCCGGACTCGAGCGCGGCAATCCCGGCCTGAAGGATCGCGGCGTCAAGAAGGCCCCCTTTGTCGTCCTCATCGGCGCGAACATGCCGTCGATCCTGGCGGAGATCTCTTTCCTCACCAACCCCGAAAGCGCGCAGGAACTGCGCCAGCCTCGCTATCGCGAGCGCATTGCTGAATCCCTCTATCGCGGCGTTGACCGGTATGTCTCCAGCCTGAATGGCGTTCGCATGGCCCAGGTGGGCGTCCGCTCCGCTCCCTCGGAATAGCCCTCCCGGAGCCGCCCTCCCGTTCCCCGAAACCTTCTTTCCCGCATCGGTGTCAGTCTCAGTAGTATCGAAAGTAGAGAATGTCCCGGATCCCCGCCCTCGTTTTTTTCTTTTGCGCGACGCTGGCCCTCGCGGCGCCCGTGTCCTCAGCACCGGTGTTGCCGCACGCCTTCGATGGCTGGACGGCCATTGGCGCCCCGCAGGGTGCTCCCCCAACTGCGGCCGATGCGGCCGTCCTCCAGGAGTACGGGCTCTCACGCAATAGCTCCGCTCAATATCAGAAGGGAAGCAATACCCTCCTGGTTCGCGCCTGGCAGTTCCAGGATGCCACCGGCGCCTATGGCGCTTTCACTTTTTTCCGTCAGCCGGAGATGCATGCGGAGAGCATCGGAACTGCCGGCGCCGTCTCCGGTGATCACACCCTCTTCTGGACCGGCGCCACCGTCATCGACGCTACCTTCGCCCATCCCGTCCCAAAAGAAACCGCAGCTCTCTCCGCTCTCGCTGCCGAACTGCCGAAGGCATCCGGGACCCAGGGAGTGGCACCGTCCCTCCCCGACTATTTGCCGAAAGGGCAGCTCAACGCGACCAGCGTGCGCTACGCCATCGGTCCGGCTGCGTGGACGCGCCTCGGCTCAGGGATACCTGCCAATGCCGTCGACTTCAGCCAGGATGCGGAAGCTGTCACCGCGCGCTACGGTGCGGCCACGCTCACGCTCATCATGTATCCCACGCCGCAGATCGCCGGCGGCCATCTCCGGACGATCGACGCGCTGCCGAAATCTCTCGGCCTCACCGCCGGCCGCTCCGGTCCTCTGCTGGCCATCGTGAGCGGCGTTCCGCGCGTGCAGGCAGTGCCCCTGCTGCACCAGGTGAAGTTCAACGACTACGTCACCATCAATCATCCCGAAGGCTACGTGCCGGAGACGGTCAAGGTCTATCGCCTGCTCTTCGGCATTACGACGCTCGTTGTGCTCCTGATCAGCGCCGCGTTGCTTCTCGGACTTTTCCTCGGTGGGGGGCGCGCTCTCTATCGCTTCGCGCGTGGAAAACCGATTTCCACCGTCGAGGATGAAGAGTTCATCTCCCTGCATCTGGGCAGATAAGGATCCTCCATTGTCCGATGTTCTCAGTTTATATTTCTCTATCTTATTTATTTTGATATGGATGCATGTGCAATAAAACGGAATTAAGTCGCAAAAAGACGAATATAAGGCAAAACAGCCGTTCAGACCCGAGAAAACAGCGGCCTTTTACAAGCTCTTGAATATCAAAGCAATACGCCCGGGCCGGATTTTGCCTTGACACCCCCAGCGGTGGCCCATAGTATTTCGCCAGAAAGTTCTGATGGCTTGCCTCCGTTGGAACTATTCTCCCTGTAGAAAAGGCTGCCCTGTTGCCGGGCGGCCTTTTCTCGTTTTTGCACAGGCGCTCAAATCGAATTCGGTCCCCCATTTTCCACCGCGTTCTGCGCCTCGCTCCACTGCGCTCCGCACGCCTCACAAAGCCACGTATTCGTCGGCTCCACGCCCTCCAGCAACGGATCCGCGGTGCCGCATTTGGGACACGGCGGCAGAACAAAATCCTCCACGTGGACTTTGGACTGGTCGACGATCTCCTGCGGAATCGGCTGTGCCACGATCGCCTGCGCTTCCATCAGCTCATCCGCTGCTACGATAACGCGCGGCCCGGTCAGGTCCAGCGCTCCCTGCTCCGGCGCTTCAATCCAGCTCTCGATGCCCGCCCGCTTCAGCACCTCCGAGATCTGCCATGCCTCTTCTCGCGTGTCACAGGTGCGCAGCGGCGTCTTCCACGTGTACTCCACCGGAGGCTTTTCGCCACCCTCATTGTCTGTGTCGAATTTGCCGTTTTGTTCCGTGGCCGCCGGGCTCCAGCCACCAAACTTCGGCCGTCGACTCTCGCGCTCGCTCAGCGCCCTCGGGCTCTCCGTCTTCGATGTCGCCACGGACCCAGCGATTCCGCGCCGTCGCAACTCGTCGCGCAGGACCTGTTGCGCCACCTCGGTCAGGTTGCCGACCTCCTCAGCCAGCTCCAGAAGCTCTTCATCGCTCTTATCCCGATAAAGAACCGTGAGCCGCTGCCATTCGTTTCCAGGATCACTCTGCACGCCAGCAGTATAGGCGGCTCGTCACCTTTACGCTCCTCGGCGGGAACGATAAAATCAACGGAGCCCCCAAAGCCATCCTTCCTGGGGCCTTCAAAGCCGACGTAGCTCAGTTGGTAGAGCAGCCGATTCGTAATCGGCAGGTCACCGGTTCAAGTCCGGTCGTCGGCTCCATCCGAATCCCAACCCATTCCGGTTACTGAGGCGAACCTCAGACGCGCGACTGCTTGCGCGGCGGCGCTTCCACGACCCTGGAGCGGACCACAACCTGCAGGCGAGGAACCAGGTCCGGCTGAAACTCCCGCACGCCGGGCCGCCTAACGGCCACGGCCCACACCAGCAACGAGGCGAGATACATCAGATCCTGCAAATTGGAGATGGTCGTGACACGTCCCGTGAACTCATAGAGCCAGCCGCAGAGGCTGGCTCCCAGCGCCATCATCGCGAAGCCCGCGGCAATGCCACGCACTGCGCCGAAAGGTTCGATGTCGAACAGTTCATACAGGCACAGCACGATGCCGAACGTCACCAGCCAGGCCAGATTCACCCCAACATTCAGACTGAGAACCGAATGGCTCAGAATGCCCCAGACCGGTGCGTGCGAATGCAGAGCGGCTGGGATAAACACGGTGAGGGTTGCGGCCGCAATGGCCAGCGTCGCATGAGCGATCCAGGCTCGCATCGAGCGGGAGAGGCCCGCCATGGTGCACCCCACCTGGATGATCATCCAGATTTCGGCGATCGCCTCAAGGAGGGCGAACCACCAGTAGACGTAGAAATAGGGCCCATCCGGTTGCCGAAGCAGAGTATAGCTGGCCAGCAGCACCAGGGAACCAGTCGATTTGAGGCCAAGAAAGACAGCGAGCGAGAGCCAGCGTCTCCACAACCCGCTGCGTACCAGTCGAAAGAGCACAGCGGGCTGCAGAGCGATGATCGCGATCCAGACCGCCCAGGCGAAGAGAGTCAGGCGCGGCATGGACCCGCCGATCTTACTTGAGAGCCCCGTGGGTGCAGTGAGGTGTGGGACATACGGGCGTGGGATCTGCGCCCATAATGATGGTGTCGTGATGCGTGTTGATCGCGAAGGCTCCAAACGCTGTGAGAGCCACCACACCGATGATCATTTTCCGAAGCATGCGCATTATCTTTTCTCTCCAGGGCGCAGTTGCGCCTCGAGAAAAGATACCGCGCATTCGCGGCTTGCGTGGTCTTCACGCCTCCCTACCCCCGTGGAGGGCAGAATAACAAGATTCACGGTCTCCGGCGACGGGAAGTGCTCCTGCTGTTGGTGGCTGGGAAGATTCTATGGCCTGTTCTGCGCTGGGTGGCGCGCTTTTTCGGTTCCGGCCGCCGGGCGTATCTCACTCACTTCGCCTGCTTTCCCCGTAAGGTCCCGCCTGTTTTATGCTGGAGCTGGACCGCTCCAGACTGGCCAACAAGACCGGCCACGGGTTGCCTGCCGAATCGTAAAAGGCACGTAAAACTGGGCTAATCGCTGCCAGTCCCGGCACATCCTTTGGCCGGGAACTGTGTTCTTACGTAAGAACGAGCCGGTGCTGACCAAATTTTCAGGATTCAGGGAGAGCTTAAGTTTTGCTCAAACGGGTCGGAATATTCTTTGTGCTGCTGGTCGTCCCCACCGCCATCTTCGCCCAGGTACCTCCTGCCGCCGTAGGTGGGAATTCCAGTCTGTGGGCGGGCGGTGAGATTTCCTCTTTCAACCCGGATTACAGTTGCTCGAGCAGCTCTCCCTTCAAGTGTCAGCTGATCGGGCCTGCCGCCTTTTTCGACTTCAACGTGACTCCGAAATGGGGAGTCGAAGGCGAAGCCCGCTGGCTGCACTGGAACGGCACGAGCGGCGAGGTCGAATCCAATTACCTCGCGGGCGGCCGCTATCGCGGCTTCCGCTACGGCCGTTTGGACGGCTGGGCAAAGATGCTGGTGGGCGGCGGCCTTATCACCACCCCAGGATTTCCGGTGGCGGGCAGCCTGAAAGGGAGTTACTTCGCCCTCGCTCCGGGCGGAACGCTCCAATGGCGCCTGACCGACCGCATCTCCCTGCGTGGCGATTATGAGTATCAATTCTGGCCCTCCTTCGCCGGCCCTCCCAGCTATAGCGCTACGGGCTCTCTGCTCCAGCACAATAACGGTCTCACCCCCAACGGCTTCAGCCTCGGCGTCAGCTATCGATTTCTTGGATACTGATCGCGGCTGAGGCTCCCGGGTCCCGCGCCTGTGCGGTTGTAGACTCGATACGCTCAGTCTCTCGGCGTGACCTTCGCGCCGAATACGGTCGTGAAGGGGAGCCGTGAAAGCCATTCGCCTCGCCATTTTTCTGCTTTGCGTTCTGCCGCTGGCCACCCTTGCGCGCGCGGAAGTCCGCCTGCCGCATGTTCTCAGCGACCACGCCGTCCTCCAGCGCGACCGTCCCATCCACATCTGGGGCTGGGCCACGCCCGGTGCGCATGTCCAGGTCCACTTCCATGCTCAAAGCGTGCCCGCCATTGCCGACCGACTCGGTGAATGGAGCCTCTGGCTCGCGCCCGAATCCGCGGGCGGCCCCTACACCCTCACCGTCTCCGGCGACGGTTCGCCGCTCACCCTCTCCGATCTGCTCGTCGGCGATGTCTGGTTCGCCTCCGGCCAGTCCAATATGGAAATCCCTCTCATGGGTTTTCCTGGCTCGGCGGTTATCAAGGACGCCGACAAGGAAATCGCCGCCGCCCACCATCCGAAGATCCGTCTGCTGCTGGTGGAGAAGAAAAGCTCCGACTATCCGCTGAACGACGAGCCCGGCACCTGGACGCTCTGCACTCCGGAGACGGCCACCCGCTTCTCTGCGGTCGCTTACTTCTTCGGCCGCGAGATCGCCGCAAAAGAGAATGTTCCCATCGGCCTCATTGACTCAACCTGGGGTGGCACCCCGGCCGACTCCTGGATCTCCATGGATACCTTCGGCTCGCATCCTGAGCTGCTGCCCGCCTTCGCCAGCCGCGCGCGTTTCGCCAACCCGCAGGCCAATGCAGAAGCCAGCATCGCCGCCGAAAAGGCCGAGACCGCAGCCGCCCGCGCCGCCGGCCAGCCGCTGCCCCACTTCGACTGGCATCCGGATGAAATCTCCTGGCTCCCTGCAGGCCTCTACAACGGGATGATCGCGCCCTTCATCCCGCTCACCCTCCGCGGTTTCCTGTGGTACCAGGGCGAAACCAACTCTGCCCACGACCGGGCGCCTTACTACGAGTCCCTCTTCTCCGCGCTCATCGGCGACTGGCGCATGCATTTCGCCCAGGGCAATCTGCCCTTCCTCTTCGTTCAGATCTCCAGCTTCAACTCGCCGCAGGAGGACTGGGGCCGGGTTCGCGATGCTCAGCGCCGGACCCTTGCCGTCGCCAATACCGCCATGGCCGTCACCCTGGACGTCGGCGAGGCCGACAACGTTCACCCGCCCGACAAGCAGACCGTGGCGCATCGCCTGGCGCTGGCCGCCCGCCATATGGTTTACGGCGAAGCCGATCTGCCCTACGCCTCGCCGCTCTTCCGCGAAGCGACCGCGGACCTTCAGCCGGATGGCAGCACCGCGCTGCGCGTCTGGTTCACGCACGCCCAGGGACTCACCGCCCACGGCCAGCCCATCGACGCCTTTGAGCTGGCCGGCGCCGACCACCACTTTGTTCCCGCACAGGCCCGCATTGTCGGCGAGACGGTCGTCGTCTCCTCACCGGACCTGAAGAACCCTGTCTATGTTCGCTATGGATGGATGGGCGTGGTGAACCACAATCTCGATAACGCCGCCGGGCTCCCCGCCTCGACTTTCACTTCGGAGAACTGGCCGCTGGATTAAGCGATCAGCAAATTCGCGGCAGCTGCTCCCCGAACAGCACATCCACCACCCGCGTACCGCCCACGCCGGTCCTCATCAGCACCATGCCCGCCGGCTGCTCCGTGACCTCGCCGATGATCCGGCTCTCCGCGCCCAGCGGATGCGCCTGCATCGCCGCCAGCACACGATCGGCAATCTCCGGCGCCACGACGGCGACCAGCTTGCCCTCATTCGCCACGTACAGCGGATCCAGCCCCAGCATCTCGCACGCCCCCCGTACTTCGTCGCGCACAGGAATCGCGCTCTCCCGCAGCAGCATCCCCGTCCGCGACCGTCCCGCAATCTCGTTCACCACCGTGGCCACGCCGCCGCGGGTCGGATCGCGCATCACCCGCACCCCGCGCAAATCGCCCGCCGCTTCGGCGGCATCCAGCATCGCCGCCACCAGCCCGTGCAGCGCCGCGCAGTCGCTTTCGAGCGCGCTCTCAAACTCCAGCCCCTCGCGCTGCGACAAAATCGTGATCCCGTGGTCGCCGACATATCCGCTGAGCAAAATTTTGTCTCCGGGCCGCGCACGATCCGCCGAGAGTTGCGTGTCGCGCTCCACCACGCCGATGCCCGTTGTGGTGATGAAGACCTGGTCGCCCTTCCCGCGATTCACCACCTTCGTATCGCCCGTGACCAACTGCACGCCCGCGTTCTGCGCCGCCGCCGCCATCGAATCCACCACGCGCGTCAGATCCGCCGCCGCCAGCCCTTCTTCCAGGATGAATGCCGCTGAGAGGTACAGTGGCTTCGCCCCGCCCACCGCCAGATCGTTCACCGTCCCGTTCACCGCCAGCGAGCCGATATCGCCGCCGGGAAAAAAGATCGGCGTCACCACAAATGAGTCGGTCGTGAACGCCACCCGCGCGCCGCCAATCTCCAGCAGCGCCTGATCGTCCATCTTTTCCAGTGTGGGATTGCGGAACCGCGCGACAAAGACCTTCTCGATCAGTTCCGCCGAGAGCTTGCCCCCGCTGCCATGCCCCAGCACGATCTGCGGATGCTCAAAGATCGGCAGCGGACACACCCCAAAAGGCCCCGCCATTCCCGCCGCCTCCTCGCGCTCGTCCACCTTGCTCATCGCCTATTTCCCGATCGATACCAGATCCGCATCCTTCAAATGCCGCCCGTAAGCGTAATAGGCCGCGCAGGCGCCTTCCGCCGACACCATGGTCGCGCCCAGCGGATGCTGCGGGGTGCACTCGCTCCCGAACGCCGGACAATCATGCGGCTTTTTGATCCCCTGCAGAATCTGCCCGGCAATGCAGACTTCCGGCTCCATCGTGTCGATCGCCTCCACGTGGAACCGCGTCTCCGCGTCGAACTCCCGAAACTCGTCCTTCAGCTGGAAACCGCTCCGCGGAATCATCCCCACGCCGCGCCACTTGCGGTCGCTCACCTCAAACACCTTCGCAATCAGCTCCTGCGCCGGCCGATTCCCGCCCCGCGACAGCACCCGCGAATACTGGTTCTCGACCTCCGCGCGCCCCTGTTCCAGCTGCTCCACCGTCATCAGCACGCCTTCCAGAATATCCAGCGGCTCGAAACCTGTAACAACAATCGGCACATGAAAGCGCTTGGCCAGCGGCTCGTATTCCGTATAGCCCACCACGGCGCACACATGCCCCGGCCCCAGATAGCCCTGCACCCGATTTTGCGGAGAGCTCAGGATGGCCTCAATCGCCGGCGGCACCAGCACATGCGACACCAGCAGTGACACATTCTTCAGCCCCATCTGCCGTGCCTGCCAGGCCAGCATCGCGTTCGCCGGAGCCGTCGTCTCGAATCCAATGGCGAAGAACACCACCTGCTTCTCCGGATTTGCCTTCGCAATCTTCAGGCAGTCCAGCGGCGAATACACCACCCGCACATCCGCGCCCCGTGACTTGATGCTGAACAGATCTCCATCCGACCCCGGCACCCGCAGCATGTCGCCAAACGAGCAGAAGATCACCTCCGGCCGTCGCGCAATCGCATGGGCCTTATCGATCATCTCCAGCGGCGTTACGCACACCGGACATCCCGGCCCATGCACCAGCTCCACGCCTTTCGGCAGCAGATGGTCGATCCCGTTCTTCACAATCGAGTGCGTCTGCCCGCCGCAGACCTCCATAATCACCCACGGCTTCGTCTGCACTTTGTGGATCCGCTCCACCAGCTTCGCCGCAATATCCCCGTCGCGATACTCGTCGAGATATTTCATGCGGCGCCTCCACCCGACCCCCTGGCCTCGTTCAGTTCGGGAATCTCCAGCTCCCCCAGCTGATCCAGCTCCGCCAGCGCCTCGTAGGTCCGTCGCGCTTCCTCTTCATCCACGCGGCTGATCGCGAAGCCCACATGCACCAGCACGTAATCCCCGGGCTGCGTCTCCGGAACGTAGTCCAGACAAGCCTCGCGCGTGACCCCGCCAAACTGCACCCGGGCCATATGCAAACCCTCGTGCGTGAAGACCTCTGTCACCCTGCCGGGAATCGCCAGACACATAATTTGCTCCTGGATGCAGTCAGCCCCTGGGGCGGGCGCTGTCCGTGACCTTGCCCGAACGCCTCATGATAGTCCTCGGTGGGCACGGCTGGCTGGTGAGATGCATCACCGCGCAAAATGGCGGAGGTTGGCTTCTGCTCCGCCTCGCTCCGCCTTCGCCCTCTCGGATTCTCCGAGTCCTCTGTGCTCTTTGTGGTGAAAGCCTTACCCGATCAGCGTGCCCACCACCTCAGCCGCGCTCTTCAGCGCCGCATCCAGCTGCGCCGCGTCCTTACCGCCCGCTTCCGCCATGTCCGGACGCCCGCCGCCCGAGCCGCCCACCTGCTTCGCAAGCGCGCCGACAACTTTTCCCGCCTGCACCTTCGCCGTCAGGTCCTTCGTGACGCCGACAATCAGCGCCACTTTGCCATCCTCCTGCGCGCCGCCCAGCACCACCACGCCCGACCCCAGCTTGTTGCGCAGATTATCGACCAGCGTCCGCATTTGGCCGCGATCGAGCGCGTCCACCCGTTGCGCCAGAACCTTAATGCCCTTCACCTCCACGGCCTGGTCTGCAGCGCCGGAAACCCGCGACGCCGCCGACTTCATCCGTGCCTCGTCCAGCTCGCGCCGCAGCCGTTTCAGCTCGTCTTCCTGCGCGGAAAGCCGCTGCCGCAGAGCCTCTGCCGGCGACAATTCCCCCGGCCCCAGCTGCGATGCCATCCTCGCCACTTCAAATCCGCGGCGGAACTCGTTCAGCGCGCCCAGTCCCGTCACCGCTTCCACACGCCGCACGCCCGACGACACCGATCCCTCGCCCAGCAGCTTCACCACGCCGATTTCGCCCGTCGCGCCGGTGTGCGTGCCGCCGCACAGCTCCGTCGAGAAGTCCCCAATCTTCACCACGCGCACCTTCTCGCCATACTTTTCGCCGAACAGCGCCATCGCGTGATATTCATTCACCGCCACGTCAAGGGGAACGTCTTCGAGCGTCACCACCGCCGTGTTTCCCAGCGTCTGCCGGTTGATGATGTCCTCGATATCCTGCAGTTCCTCATCGGCGATCCCGGCAAAGTGCGAGAAATCAAACCGCAGCCGGTTGGGTTCGACTAAGGACCCCGCCTGCTTCACATGCGTCCCCAACACCTCGCGCAAAGCCGCATGCAGCAGATGCGTCGCCGTATGATTCCGCCGCGTTGCGTTGCGGAAGTTGGCATCGACCACCGTATCGAGTCGATCGCCGACGGCGAGTCCCTGCCGCAGAATCGCCCGATGCGCGAACACCCCCTGCACCGGCTTCGTACACCCGCTCACATCCGCGACCACGGAATTGTGATCGTCGCTCATCAGCCAGCCCGTATCGCCGATCTGCCCGCCCGAATCGGCATAGAAGCTCGTCCGGTCCAGAACGATATCCACTTCGCTGCCAGCCTTAGCCGCCAAGAAGCCTATTCCATTCTTCGTGATAGCCAAAACCTCGCAGCTGGTCGAGATAAGCTGCCGATAACCCTCGAAAGCGGTTTTTGGAATCTCGCGAAATACCGGGCTGGCGGATTTTTGCGATCCACCCTTCCACGAAGCCCGCGCCCGCGCCTGCTCCTCCGCCCGCGCCTCCTCGAAGCCGGGCTCGTCGAATTCAATTCCTGCGTCGCGGCAAGCATCCTGGATGAAGTCCTTTGGAAGCCCGTACGTCTCATAGAGATGAAACGCGTCCTTACCGTTTAGCTTTGAGACCGTGTTCTCGCGAAGCGAACCGATGATGACCCACTTGAGGCCGTCCCCTAGCTGATTCGGTGTTCTATCGATTGCCTGCCAAATCTCCGGGTCGGAAATCGTAGAGAGTTCTCGACCGCGTGCGAGGTCTACAAGGGCGGCCGCGATCCGAACAGCCACGGACTCCTCAATATTCCATCGACGGTAGTAATTCGGATGGGTCGGTGCAAGTGATTTCTCTATGGCCTGATCCAGCTGTTGATCGCCCACCTCCAGAACCCGAGCAAACTGCCGCTCCTCCGCCTCAACCACCTTCGCAACGCGGTCCGCGCTCTCCTTCAGCTCGGGATACGCAACCTGCATCTCATCCCGCACCGCGTAGACCATCTTGTGCATGAAGGGCTCTTCCTGCCCCAGCAGCCGCCCGTGCCGAATCCCGCGCCGCAGAATCTTCCGCAGCACATACCCGCGCCCTTCATTCGAAGGCAACACACCATCCGAAATCAGAAACGTCGAAGCCCGCGCGTGATCCGCAATGATGCGGAGCGATGCGCTGGCCTTTTCCAGCTTTCGCTGGGCTTCTCTTGCAACCTCTTCGACTGAGGGCATCCTCATTCCAGGCTTCGAACCCACCACGCCCGTGTGCCCCGTTAGCTCCGCTGCTTTCCTAGTCAACCCCGTAAACAAATCGGTGTCAAAGTTGCTGACCTTGTGCTCCAGCACCGCCGCCACCCGCTCCAGCCCCATCCCCGTATCGATCGAAGGCTTGGGCAGCAGGTTCAATTCTCCCTGCCCCGTGGTTACGTTTAAGGTCCGGTCGAACTGCATGAACACCAGGTTCCAGATCTCCACATACCGCGCCTCGTCCTGCCCGAACGGCTTGTCCACACCCGGCGTCTCCGCGGCTTCCATCCCCATGTCGTAAAAAATCTCCGAGCAGGGACCGCACGGGCCCGTGTCGCCCATCTGCCAGAAGTTGTCCTTCATCCCAAACTCGAAGATCCGCTCCGCCGGCACATGCTCCAGCCACAGCTTGTACGCTTCTTCGTCGCGCGGAACCCCGTTCTCGCCCTTGAAGATCGTCACGTACAGCCGGTCCTTCGGAATCCCATACCACTCCGGCGAGGTCACCAGCTCCCACGCAAACGCGATCGCGTCCTTCTTGAAGTAGTCCCCGAAGCTGAAGTTCCCCAGCATCTCGAAGAACGTATGGTGCCGCCGCGTGAACCCGACATTTTCCAGGTCATTGTGCTTGCCGCCCGCGCGCACACACTTCTGCGAGGTGGTCGCGCGCGCATAATCGCGCCGCTCCAGCCCCAGAAAAACGTCTTTAAACTGATTCATCCCCGCGTTGGTAAACAGCAGCGTGGGATCGTTGGCCGGCACCAGCGACGACGAGTGCACCCGGCGGTGCCCCTTCGTCTCAAAAAAGCGCAGGAACGCCTCGCGGATTTCCGCGCCCGTCCACTGCTTCACGTTCGTAGGCATATACCCGAGTTTACCGGAGCGCGCATTGGCACCTGGCACCCTCCCGGCTCCCAGCTCGCCAGGCTCCAGGCTGCCTCGCCTACTCGCCCACGCCTACCAGCACCTTCGGCCCCGTCGGCTGCGGCATCCCGCCTTCCGGCTCCTCGGTCACCGCGAAGGCCTTCGCTTCCATGCCCGGCGTCACATGCGCCGTCATCGGCCGCGTCCATTCGCCCGCCGACAGCACCCGCAGGCTCACAGGATTTCCCTGCATCGGTACCAGCCACAGCTGGTAGCTTTTGTGCGGGGGCGCCGCCGGCAGATAGCCCGCGGCGGTCACCATCCCTGTCTCCGGGTTGTACAACACGCCGGCGCGCCCCTGCGGCATCCCCGGCATCGCCTTCAGCGCCACCCGCACCGTTCCCGGCATGCCCAGCAGATGGTCCGTCTCCTCAGCCGCCCGCGCAATCTCCTGCGAGTGCGTCTGCACCTGCGCCAGCTGCCCTTCCAGGTTGTGGATCTGGTCCAGATCCCGCGCATCCTTCATCCACAAGCCCGCCGCCAGGGCCGCAAACACCATCGTCGCCACCGCAAACGCCGGCGTCAGCCATCCCCAGCTTCGCAGGGCTGACGGCGTCGCCGAGCGCCGACGCGCCGGTCCCGCCTCCTCGGCCCGCGCCCGTTGCAGCAGAGACTCCCGCACCCGCGGCGCCGGGCTCGCCGGCTCCGCCGCCAGGGCCAGCAACGCTACCCGATCGCGGGCTGCCGCTAAATCCTGCGCGCAGGCCGCGCATGTGCGCACGTGCGCCTCATAGGCCTGCTTCTCTTCCCCGTCCAGCGCACCCAGCGCGTACAGGTCAGGATCTTCCGGGTTGGCGTGTCGTTCGTTCATTGCAAATGTTGCTTCAAACTCTGCATCGCGGCGCGCACTCTCGACTTCACCGTGCCCAGCGGCGCGCCCGTCCGCTCGGCAATCTCGGTCTGGGTCATCCCTTCAAAATACGCAAGCTCCACCGCCTCCCGCTGCTCGCCCGGCAGCGCGGCCATCGCACGCCGCACGCGATCTGCCAGTTGCAGCCGCGCCGCTTCCTCCTCCAGATTGCCCGGTGACGGCACGCTCGCCAGCAGGTGCCCGTCCGGATCGTCGACCACCGCATGCCGGTTCCCGCCGCGCATCCGCGAAATCGCACGGTTTCGCGCGATCACCAGCAGCCAGCCCGGCAGCGACCCCCGGTTCGCGTCGAACCGCCCCGCCTCGCGCCACAATTGCAGAAACAGATCCTGCATCACCTCTTCGGCGAGATGCGTGTCCTTCAGAATACGCATCAGCATGCCGAAGAGCATGCCGGAATACCGGTCGTACAGCGCCGCCAGCGCGTTTTCGTCGCCCGCCATCATCCGCTCAATCAGAGCCGAATCCGGGATGGGCTGCAGCGGTGCAGTCATCGAACCTCGTTTCGGCTTTGATTGGAATACGCAGAATTACGTCGCAATGGATTGCCAGACCAGTCTGAAGTGCGGGCCCGTTGGACAGTTTGCTCAGCAAAGTCCTGTCTGTCTCGGAGATCTCGTCGTCTCTCGGATGCACGCAAATCTTATCGTGCCGCCTCGGTTAGCGCCAGCCTGTGCAACCCTGGCTACTTTACTGTTTCGTCAATCCAAACGGGGGCTCTCTCGCGTACACCCACCAGGAGGTTCTCCCCCATGCCCGTTAAAGAACCCGCTGAAATCCTTTCGGCGGAACAGCTGCTCAACCGAATCGAGCTCAAGAAGGCTCTCAACCGCCGCCGATTTCTCTCCGGTCTCGGCCTTACCGGCGCCGCCGTCGCGGGCAGCGCCCTCCTTGCCGGCTGCGGCGGATCCGGCACGCATAACGTCATGGCGGCCGGCCCCACGGAGACCGATGTCCTGAATTTCGCCCTCAATCTCGAATATCTCGAAGCCACCTTCTACAGCTACGTCGCCACCGGCGCCGACATCCCCTCCACTTCCACCGGCGGCGGCCCCGCGCCCACCGGCGCGCCTTCCGCCCAGCCCGCTTTTCAGTCTCAGCAAATCGCCGACATGTTCGCCGAGATCTACTACGACGAGATCAGCCACGTGAACGATCTGCGCTCCGCCCTTGGCAGCGCCGCCGTTCCGCGTCCCCAGCTCAATCTCGGCGCGCTCGGCACGGTCAGCACCGCCAACTACATCACCTTCGCCCGCCTCTTTGAAGATGTCGGCGTTACCGCTTACGCCGGCGCAGCCACTGCCCTCACCGGGCAAAACCTTCAGTACGCTGCCCAGATCCTTGCCGTCGAGGGTTTCCATTCCGGGGCCATCCGCCTCGTGGCCATTCAGACGGGTGCTCCCTACATCCCCACTGCGGATGTCCCTGCCGATGGCGATGACGTTCCCCCCTACGATCCAGGCTCGGTCGCAGTTACCGAAGCAGGACCCACCTCCAAAGGCGCCTTCTTTGCGACTGCGGGCGCCGCGATGACCAACCAAACCCTTCCCGGACTCGCGTACGCCCGCACCACCTCGCAGGTGCTCGCCATCGTCTATGCCAGTAGCGCCTCCGGCACCGCCAAGGGCGGTTTCTATCCCGCCGGTATGAATGGCACCATCACCACGGTTTAGGCGCCAACGTTTCCCCTTCCCCAGTTGCAGGATCCAGAGGCCGGCTTCACCCGCCGGCCTCTGGCTTTTTGCTTCTCCTCGCGATTGCACCTGCTACACTCGTCCGGTTCCCGAACCGGTTCCCAGACCGGCCCTCAAAAATCCATCCCCGGAACCCGCGCCGGACTCAGGAGAAATGCCATGGCCCATTCCACGGCCACTACCACCCACGCTCAGGTGACTCCTGAGCGCATCATGCAGATGGCCTGGGGCTACGCTCCGCCGCTTATCCTTGAAGCGGCCATCCGCCACCACGTTTTTGACGTTCTCGACAGCGGGCCACTCAATATCTGGGAGGTCCAGAAAGCGACCGGCGCTTCCGCTCGCGGCCTCACCGCCATCATGGACGCTCTGGTCGGCCTCAACTTTCTCGCCAAAGACGAGCAGGGCCGCTTCGCTCTCACTCCGGAAAGCTCGGCATTCCTCGTCAGCACGAAGCCTGGGTTTCAGGGCGGCATGATCAAGCATGGCAGCGAGCAGCTGATCCCTCGCTGGCTCCATCTCAACGAGGTCGTGGCTACCGGCAAGCCGGTTTCTCCGGTCAATCAGGAGGCGTCTGGCGGCGCGTTCTTCCACGACTTCGTCCTCGACATCTTTCCCATGAGCTATCCTTCCGCGCAGGCTCTCTCCGTGGAGATGAACTACGGTTCCGATGGCTCGCCGGTCCGCGTTCTCGATCTGGCTGCCGGTTCCGGCGTCTGGGGCATTGCCCAGGCGCAATCCTCTGCGCGGGTTCAGGTCACCGCGGTGGACTGGCCTGAGGTCATTCCTCTCACGAAGAAGACTGTCGAGCGGTTTGGCTTTGCCGATCGCTGGTCGTATGTCGAAGGCGATCTCCACGATGCCGACTTCGGCTCCGGCCACCACGTCGCGACTCTCGGCCACATCCTGCACAGCGAAGGCGAGCGGCGCAGCCGCGAGCTTCTGGCGAAGACCTTCGCGGCTCTCGGCAGTGGAGGCACGATCGCCATTGCCGAGTTCCTGGTCAACAAGGAGCGAACCGGTCCGGTCAGCGGTCTCTTTTTTGCCGTCAACATGATCGTCAACACCCAGGAGGGCAATACCTGGTCGTTCGAGGAGATCGGCGCGTGGCTGGAGGAGATCGGCTTCAGGAACGTCCGCAGCCTGCCTGCGCCTGGACCGTCGCCGCTGATTCTGGCCACGAAGCCCTAGGCCCCCCGCTCCCTGGGCTGGCGGGCGGTGTTTGATTCTGCTGGGGTTGCGGGAGGGCGGCTCACGGGGTATGTGGCAAGCCGCTGAGGGGTAAGCAGATGGTTGCGGGGCCGGAGTGCTGCATTCGGGAATCCGCGTGCAGCACTCGAGGACCCGAAGCCCGGGGATGTTGGGTTCCAGAGCACTTCGCTCGAGGGCGGGCATGCTGCACTGGCGCCAGGAACCAGGATTCACGGCAGAGCTCCACGAAGAGAAATGGCCGCTCGCGGCGGCCATGGGCGGGAAAGATAATTCTTCTCCCCCTATTTTCAGAATAGCAATTCCGGGGGGATTTCCTGCCACCGTATTTGGCATGGATCTCTCTTGTTTTCAGCGTTTTGAACTTTCGTAATGCTTGACAACCAAAAACCGGAGATTCGCGAGGCCAATCTCCAGGGTTTGGTATGCGCGGACAAGCGGGGCCTGGATGGATGGGCGGCCAGTTGCTGCTATGCGCGGATAGCCGGTCGGAACTTCCGTATTGGGCGACAATGCGGGTGATCCGTCAATGAGTGCGTTGGCCTGTACGCACGAAATGAATTGCCCGCAGAGAATTGCTTCCGACCTGCCGACATATCGGGAGTCGACTCAGACAAGGCCAATACGGCGGGAATAGACTTAAAATGATGGATACGAGCGACCAAGAAGAGCAGCTTCCTCTCCAACCGACGAACGAGAGGGAAACGCTGGCGCGAGCCATGATTCTGAAGTCCGACACCGCTGCCCCGGTCGCAGTCTGCCGCCTTGAATTAACCAAGGATCATCCAGACATCTGGCAAATCCAGATCCAGGGCGATAGTCCAGAGATCGCCGAGGTAAGAAGTCAGATTGAGGCCCTTCCCGCCCTCAGGGATAACGTGACGACTGATCCAGAGACGGTGACCAACGTCCAGCTCAACCGATGGTCGCAGCTCCTGGAAGTTCTGCGGTCAAAGGGGTACAGGGTTGAAATCCTTCCAGAGGGCGACCACCGCCTGAATTTCTCGTTGGATCTGACATCAGGCCGGTCGCTTTCCTCCATTGATGCACTCCATGAATTCGCCCCGCCAAACGAAGCCCTCGCAAGAGATATCTCGGCAGCTATCGCCAAGGCCCTCGCGAAGCCAGCAGCAGATTTGGCGCACCAGATAAATGAAGCCGTTGCACAAAATGACCCAACCGCCGTAGTCACCGCGATCAGGAGCGCGAAGGACAACGGGAGCCTCCAGATTTCGTTGTCACCGGAAGTGCTTCGAGCATTGTCCACCGTTGAGGTGGATGGACTGAAGCAGGAGGACAGGCGAACTCTTTTGGAGATACGCGCGGCCATCGCATCACTCTTCAAGTCTTGGAAAATTGCCGGAGAGGATGCCGATGCTCTCCTCTCCGAATTCAGACCCATGATGACTTCGGAGGAGATTGTTGACTTCCGTTTGGCATCGGCGACCAGTGCTGTCCACCGGGGGCATAAGGAATCCGGTCTGCTGGTCTTTAATGAGCTGCTCAATTCGGAAACAGTGCTGCCCGCAAATAAGCGGGCTTGGTGCTGGAGAAATATTTCTCTAGCGCTTGAACCCGACGATCCGGACGCACGAGACGCTGCACGACAATCTGCGGATGCTTTCCTACAAGCCGGGGACAAGAAAGAAGCTGCAAGGAGTTTGGTTCGAGTCTCTGATTGCCTTGCCTTTGCAAAACCTGGAGACGCTATCCAAGCTCTCGACGAGATGTTCGCTTTAGCAGCGAAGGAGGGATTGGACGATCGGGACTTGGGCAGCGGAGCAAAACATCTACGGGCTCTGCGCCTTTCGGAACTGGGCCGGCATGCTGAAGCATTGGACGACGCCCGGACTGCCGTCGAACTTCGCCGTGGCATCGGCGGACTAGAGACGCAGCTTGCCAACTCTCTCCACCTGGCCTCCCGCGAAGCGCGAAAGATCGGGCTCGAAGAAGAAGCGGACAAGTGGGACGCGGAAGCAGACGCTCTGGCGGAGTCGAATCCCGATCCTCTTCATCGACTGGCGATTGAGGCCATTGCGTTATTTGCCCATTTCAACAGAGAAAAGGCCAACGATCTCTCTAAACGCGCCAAGGCCATCGGTGCGGTCGAGATCATGGCAGCCGTCAATGTGGCAATCTCTGAGCATGACCCGACTATGGACGAAGCATCGCGTGTCGCGATTCTTGAACGCACTCTGGATGACCTCGATGCCGCCGAGGCTCACGATCAGGCAAAAGAGCCTGCCCAATTGGCGCTTGCTCTACGCCTCGCGAATGCCGGACAACTGGCACGGGCCGAAGGTTGGTTCAGAGCGATCTTGGACAGCAACCCTCTGAACTTGTCGGTTGCGCAAAGACTCGTTGAATGCCTTTGGGCTCAAAAGAAATGGGGGGAAGCAGCTAGCTTTTTGCGAGAGGAGATCGATCGACGCGGCAAAAATCCGGGGATTCTGTTTGGACTAGGAAAATCATTGGTCGAATCGGGACAGTTCAACGATGCTCTCTCCCCCTTGACCGATTCGATGAAGCTAGCCGAGAAATCGGACCTCAAAGAGCTTGCTCGCGAGATGAGAGAGAGGGCTCTTGACGCAGGCGCGACGCTCCCGCCACCCGCCGCTGATCCAAGCCAACTGAAAGCTATAACCTACAAGGAGCTTGAAACCGTACTAGCTGACTTTTCCAAGTTCATTGCGGCAGACAAGCGAATGTCCTTTTGGGATAAGGAGGACGGTAAGCACAAGTGGGTGTCACATCCTGAACGACGCGGTAAAGACTTCCTTCACATTTATCTGAAGGGAAAGTTTGGAGATCGAATCGAAGTCTTCGACGAACTTGCGGCTGGGGCGGGTCGTATCGATCTTTACGTCAGGTTCGGCAGCGGTCTAGCGGCCGTGATTGAACTGAAAATGTGCGGCAAAGGCTACAGCAGCACGTATGCGGCTTCTGGCGAGGAACAGATTTGCCACTACCTAGAGAACAGGGATACAAGCAGGGGCTATCTCGTTGTCTTCGATGCACGCACGAATGATTTCGGGAGGCCGTTATTGAAGTCGAAGGTTTCGGGGACGTTCACTCTTGGCGAGTTCTTTATAGATGTGCGACCCACGATAAAGAACGAAGGCTCCAAGGGCAATAGCAGCGACTAGCTGAACGTTCGCAGTGAAGCGTCTTCCCATCCAATTGGAGCACTTAGGATTCTTAGACTGAATCCGACGACGAGAGCCACGGCCACTGACCACAACTGAGGCAAGCTGAATCGGACGAGAACGAGATACGAAGCAGCCGCAGAGCTGGGATAATGGCGTAAGCGTTCCCACCAATCATCATCAACCCAATAAAGATGATCCAAGTCATCGCATGGCAGCCAGCATACGGATTACTCTCGATAAACGCCGTTCCCGTCAGTAGTGTTTCTGGATTGGTGATAAATCGCCGAGTCACTCATTCAGAGCTGACGCGACGCTGGCGTATCGCCGGCAATGCGGCAGTTTGGCGGGGCAGGGCAAACGAGCAGCCGCGGCTCCTTCGTCGCTGCGCTCCTCAGGATGGCAGCATCGTGGTGGCTGAGGTTCGCGTAAGTGTGCCCGGCAAACCGGAAGCTGGGGACAGAGCGAAGCAGGAAGCAACCGCAGGTCCTTCCGCTGCGCGTCAGGATGACAGCGTGGGGGTGTGGCGAAAAGCAACCGCGGATCCTTCCGCCTCGCTTTGCGAGTCGTCAGGATGACAGCGTGGGGGTGTGCGAAAAAGCAACCGCGGGTCCTTCCGCCTCGCTTTGCGAGTCGTCAGGATGACAGCGTGGGGGTGTGGCGAAAAGCAACCGCGGGTCCTTCCGCCTCGCTTTGCGAGTCGTCAGGATGACAGCTGTGGTGGGGCGGCGCGGTGGTTATCCGGAAAACCGGCTGTGCGGCAGTTTGGCGGGACCGGGCAAACGAGCAACCGCGGATCCTTCGTCACTGCGCTCCTGGCGAAAGAGCAACCGCGGGTTCTTCGTCGCTGTGCTCCTCAGGATGGCAGCATCGTGGTGGCTGAGGTTCGCGTAGGTGTGCCCGGCAAACCGGACGTTGGGAACGGAGCGAAGCAGGAAGCAACCGCAGGTCCTTCCGCTGCGCGTCAGGATGACAGCTGTGGTGGGGCGGCGCGGTGGTTATCCGGAAAACCGGCTGTGCGCCAGCTTGGCGCTGTTGCGGTCGTTTCATCCGCTGTTCTGTTGCCTCTCATTTGGGTCGGGGGACGCGTCGGCAGGGAGCCTCCTGGCCAGGGCTTCGGATCCAGCCGGCTCATGGAACGGTTCCACCGGAATGCGCTCGTAACGCACTTCGAGCAGGGTCAGGGGTTCTGCCCCGCGCGGCGCCTGGAGAACTACGGTGTCGCCCGCTGCCGACTTCAGCAACGCGCGGCCCAGAGGCGACACCCAACTGATATGGTTCCGGCTGAGATCGACCTCGTCGATCCCTACGATGCTCACTACTCGCTCCGCTCCGGACGCATCGGCATAGCGCACGGTCGCCCCAAAGAAGGCCCTCATCTTCGCCTGACCTGCCCTCGGAGCTTCGGGATCCACGACTTCCGCGGCGTCAATGCGCTTCGTGAGAAAGCGAATCCGTCCATCGATCTGGCGCAGCCGCCGCTTGCCATATTGATAGTCGGCATTTTCACTGCGATCGCCGTTGCCGGCAGCCCACGCGACCACCTCCACCACGGCCGGGCGGTCCCGGGTCAGCAGAAAGCGATGCTCATCTTTCAGGCGCAGCAGTCCGGCCGGCGTTATATAGTTCGGGCCTCCCAGCGCGGGTCCGTCCGCCTGCGGCTTTCTGGTGGAGCCTTTCCTCATCTCCTTCGTCCTCTCCGTGCGAACCAAATGGGTGTTCGCAGTGAAGCGAACGCGTGCGGATCGAGAATCTTGATCATCCCGATTTATAGCAGTTCATCGGCTGCCTCGGTTTCATTGTCGAGGGGGTGTTCGGCAGCGGATCACGGCAGACCGGAGGTTTGGAGCGGGGCGAAACAAGAAGCAACCGCAGGTCCTTCCGCTGCGCGTCAGGATGACAGCTCGGGCGGGGCGGCGCGGTAGCGCGCATGCGGCCCGGTGCGCTGCCGCCGCGGCGACAGCAGCTGCACGGTGATAATCATGGCGGGGATCAGGTACATCATCGAGCCCATCACCCACATGAACGCGCCGGCGGCGATCTGGTCGCTCATCGCGCTCAGGCCAAACGGCCGAGGCACCGCGGCATAGCTGGGATAGAGCAGCCGTCCGGAAAAGACCAGGAAGGCCGAGAGCCCGGTATTCACCACATCGGCCAGCAGCAGATAGGGCAGGAGCAGCCATCGTCCGGCATCGCCGCTCCGGCTGCGCATCCAGGGCGAACGGAACGGCCATGGCTCGATGACCGGCCACCAGAAGAGGAGGCTGGTGAAAAAGAAACAGGCATGTTCGCAGTTGTGGATGTTCTCCGAGGACAGCGCGAACTCGTACGCCCGCGGAACATGCCAGCCGATATAGGCGACGGTGAAGGCCAGCCACGCCACCCGCGGCCGGGTGAGAAATCTGCCGACCGTGGGCAGAAACCCGCTCCGGAAGAGGGGCTGCAGCACGCGCCGAATCAGGGGCCGCGGCAGTCCGCGCAGCATCGGCACCACCGGCGCGCCAAAGACGATCAGCGGGGGCGCCACCGACATCAGCACAAAGTGCTGCCCCATGTGCATGAACAGGAGCGAATCGCTGAAGGTATCGAGCGGCGACGAGACCGCGATGAAGAGGGCCAGGATCCCGCCCAGAAAGGTCGCCAGCCGCCACCAAGGGAAGCGCTCGGGCCGCGTGCGTCGAATCTGCACCCAGCCGCGGATGTAGACCAGCGCCGTAATCGCCAGAGCCGCAGTGACCGCCCAGGGAATATCCCAGCGCGTCACCAGGGCATCGGCATTCATGGCTATCGACTGCCGCTCACCGGTGGCGGCGCCGGATTTCGTTCGATGTCTTCGATGACCGCGTCGGCCGCCGGCGGCTCATTGGCCGGGTGCAGCGTCTCGAGGAAGCTGACCAGCGCTTCGATCTCGGGGGGCGACAGGTTCTTGCCGTACGCCGGCATGTTGCCGCCGCCGGTCACCACCTTGAAGCGCATCTGGTCCGGGGTCATGCGCGTGGCCACGTCGTCCAGGGCCGGCCCGCGCTGGCCGCCGAGGCCGCCGATCGAATGGCAGTTGCGGCATTGCTTCGCCTGGAAGACGACCGCACCCTCGCGCACCAGCGGGGTTGCCGTCCGCAGATATTTGGGCGGCAGCGGATCGCCGCTCCACGCGGTCATGTGCGGGCTCCACGGGGTGTAGGTGCCCAGATGGGTAAAGACGCCCCATGCCACGGCGACCGTGGTCAGGGCCAGCACGGCGACCGGGCGCCGATGCCAGCTCTTCTCGCCTTCCGGCGCGACAAACGGCACGGCCAGCAGGCCGGCGACGATCAGGATCGGCACCACCAGGATGAAGGGCGTCTCCAGCGCAGGAGGCAGGAACGACAGCACCGCGAAGATCCACAGGAAGGGGAAGTCCGGCTTGGGAACGGTCTGGATGATGGAGGGATTCGGCTGGCCGCCGGGACCGTAGGGGCCGAACACCAGCGCGCAGATGGCCACGGCCGCGATGATCGCGCCGGAGAAGACGAGGTCCTTCCAGAACGCGCCGGGGACGAAGGGAATGCCGTCGTCGTGCGCCAGCTTGTTGTACTCGGCAACGTAGGTGGAGCGACGGACGAGGCGGCCCGGCATGGGCCACTCGCTGATGCCGAGCTTAAGCACCATCCAGATATGAACGCCGGCGAGGAACAGGAGCAGGCCGGGAATGACGAACACATGCAGGGTAAAGAAGCGCGACAGAGTGGTGCCGGCAATCACCGGTCCGCCCAGCAGCAGGTGGACGACATCGCCGCCGACCCACGGCACGCGGCTCATCATGAAGACGCCGATGCCGAGACCCCAGTAGGCATCCTGATCGAAGCGCAGGACCTGGCCGGTGAAGGCCATGCCCACCGTCATCAGCAGCAGAAAGACGCCGACACACCACGTCAGCTCACGCGGAAACTTGTAGGAGCCGAAGAGAAAGACCTGGGCCATGTGGATGAAGACCACGGCGACCATGAAATTGGAGCCCCATCCGTGGAGCGCGCGGAGAAACCAGCCCAGCGGCACCTGGTGGTTCAGAATATTCAGGCTGTTCCAGGCCTGGGCGGCCGACGGCACATAGACGAGCGACAGCAGAATGCCGGTGACCACCTGCAGCATGAGCAGGGTAAAGGCGGCGCTGCCGAAGACGTACCACCAGCTCGCGGTGTTGCGCGGCACCTTGTGCAGGATCGCGTCCTTGACGGGGCCTTCGATCTGCAGGCGCCGCTCGAACCAGTCGTAGATCGCCTTCATCCGCGACATGCGTCATCTCCACTTCGGCCGGGCACGGCGATCTTGACCAGGCTGGCCTGGTTCGAAAGGGTCGGCATCTGCCCGGCGTCGATCCGCAGCTGGCCGCCCGTGACTTTGTAGTCGTAGGTAAACAGGCCGCGCTCGGGAGGGCCGGAAGCCCGCGATCCATCGGCGTAGTACACGCCTCCGTGACACGGGCACATGAAGAGCTGCGATTGCGGGAACCAGCGGACGGGACAGCCGAGATGGGCGCAGTTGATGGCGAAGACTTTGAACTGCTGGCTTCCTTCGCGGCGGACGTAGCAGGGGATGTCGTCGGTTTGTCCGTCCCAGGGACGAGTCCACGGCTGCTTGTAGGTGGTGAGGCGGGTTTGGCCGACGGGAAACTGGTCGAGGGCGCCCAGCGTTACCCACGAGCTGTAGGTGGAGTCCCTGCGGAGCGGCGCGAAGAGATAGCGCACGATCGGGATGGCCAGTCCGATGCCGACCAGACCGTTCAGCGCGAGGCCGGCGTTCAGCAACAGCCAGCGGCGCGAGACGGCCTTCCGGCCTTCCTGGTCGCTGGCGTGCTCCGCGGCGCTCCCGATATCGGGACCGGTGCCGGGCTTTTCGGGACTGTCGCTCATTTCAACCACGGTTTATCTCCTCGGCGGAACGGGAATCGGCGCAGCGGAAACCGTCGCCGGGTTCCGCAGCGATCCCAGATACGCAACGATGTCGGTAATCTCCTGCCCGGTCAGCGGTGTTTCCGGTGCGCCTTTGGCGGTGTCGTGCTGCCAGTCGGGCTGGCCGATGTCGGGCCGCCCGGCGACGATGATGCTGCGGATGGCGTTGTCGCTGATCAGTGACAGATAGACGGGACTGGTGAGCTGCTGGCGCTGATGCCCGCTGTGGCACGTGGCGCAGTGCGCCTGATAAGCCTGCTGCCCGCGTGCCGCATCGCCGCCTGCCGGCTGCTGGAGCGGCGGGGGCGTGGGGCCGGCAACGACGCTGGGTTTCGCCCACTCTTTGCGCATGCCGGCGATGATGGCGTCGATCTGCGGATCGGTGAGCATGCCGCCGGCCGACTGCGCCCAGGCGGGCATCTGCGTGCCGGGCAGACCGTGGGAAATGATGTCGCGGAGCCGGTTGTCGTCGATCAGGGCCTGGAACTCAGGATTGGCCAGATCCATCGCGGGACCGTTCTGTCCACCCGCGCCATGGCATGCCTGGCAGTTCTGCTGGAAGAGGGTAGAGAAGTCGAGATTCTCGCTGGGCGGGATGGGCGTATGCGCCTCCGCTGTGGCGCCGGGCAAGTGGCCGCAGCCGGCGAGCACGACGAGAAGAGAAAGGGCCGCCGCCGCGGCGATGGGATGCAGCCGCATCAGGGCTTTCCCTTCCCGCCGGAAAACGGCGGATCGAAATCGTGATGCTTCAGAGACGGCGGTCCGGCATTGGGGTTGGACTCCATCAGGCCTGGGGCCTCAATGCCCATGCGGGCAATGAAGGGCAGGCCGCGGCCGGTGCGAATGCGGCTCTCCCGGGCGACCACCAGCCCGGCGACAATGCCGAACGTGAGCTGGGAGACGGTGAACCAGGGCCAGGAGATATGCGCATCCAGGGCGGGATTGATGATGCCCATACTGGCGTGGATGAGGCCGGTCCAGAGAAAGGGGGCGAGGATGCCGCCGAGCAGCACGGGGTGGCGGGGCAGCATGGGCAGCATGGCTCCGTACAGCAGGCCGACCAGCAGGCAGACGATGGTCTGGATCACGATGGCGGTGAGGAACCAGCTCCAGTGGAACAGGGCGATCTGGGCTTCGGTAATCTGCCTGGGGGTGGCGCCGGCGCCGCCCAGCAGGTTCACCGGATACCAGATGCTGTGGTGGGCGAGCAGTCCGTAGAGGATGGCGGGAAAGATCATCGCGATGCCGCCGGCGATGCCGCCCTTGAGCCCGCTGAGGACCGGGTAGGTCTCGACGGGCAGATGCGAGCGATGCTCGGGGCCGATCTCCAGCCGCTCCACGGAGAGGCGGGTGGTCGTGACCGCGATCGGCTGCACCACGACGGGCAGGTCTTCGTGCGCTTCGTGGGGCAGGACCTGGCGAAACCATCCGACGCAGCCGGCCACCATCAGCACACCGCCGAAGGCGCTGATCCAGAAGGTGGTGACCAGGCCGGCGGCGGCCATCATGCAGCCGAAGGCGAGGATGATGGGCCAGGACGTAGAGGCGGGAAGATGCACGCTCTCGCCGTGCGGGGGCCCCACTTTGTGCTGGGTCTCAGTCATTTTTCCCTATCGCCCCACGATGTACACGACGGTGAAGACCACGATCCACACGGCGTCGACAAAATGCCAGTAGAGTGCCCAGACCTGAATGCGTTCCGAGTGGTTTTCGTTCACGTGCCCGGTCAGGGTGAACAACAAAATGAGAGTGAGCCCGATCAAACCGACGACCACGTGGGTCGCGTGGAGACCGACCAGCGAATAGAAGGTGGTGCCGAACAAGTTGGTGCGGATGGTGAGGCCGTCGACGTAGATGAGCTTGTGCCACTCCATCGCGGTGCCGAAGAGGAAGAGGCTTCCCAGCAGGATGGTGAGCGCCAAAAACGCGGCAAAGCGGCGGATCCTGCCGCGTTCGATCTCACGTTCGGCCAGCCAGACGGTCACGCTGCTGGAAAGCAGGAAGACGGTATTGAGGAAGGGGATTTCGAGGACCTGCTGCGGTGTGGGACCGGTGGGACTCTTGCCAATGTAGAAGATGTAGGCAACGACAAAGATGGCGAAGATGCCGCACTCGCCGATGATGAGGGAGAGCATCCCCACCCGGCCGCGGGAGGGCAGGACCCAGGGTTCGGCGACGGGAGAGACCGGGATGGCGCTCATGACTCGTACTTCCAGTCCGGATCTTCCGGGTGTTTGAGGTCCCACAGGGGACGCCGGCTGTGGACGATGGGATCGGTGGCGAAGTTATAGATCGGGGGGGGCGAAGGCGTGGCCCATTCGAGGGTCCAGGCATCCCATGGATCGTTCCCTGCCGCGTTGCCCTTGCGCCAGGAGTAGATCAGGTTCCACGCGAAGATGAGCACGGCAATGGCCTGAATGAATCCGCCGATGGAGATGATCATGTTCAGATGCCCCCACCCGCGGTCGGCCTCGTAGGTATAGATCTGGCGGGGCATGCCGAGGAAGCCGACGAAGTGCATGGTGTCAAAGGTGAGATGAAAGCCGATGACAAAGAGCCAGAAGTGCCATTTGCCCAGGGTCTCGCTGAGCATGCGGCCG
>DATASQ010000034.1:0-2913 GCA_036269135.1 Acidobacteriaceae bacterium | reverse complement strand
CAATCCCGCCGCCGCCGGTGACCGCGCTGGCCTCGTGCTCGGCCATCCCGCCGCCGCCGAAGACGGCGCTGGCCTCGTGCTCGCCGATCCCGCCGCCGCCGGCCACCGCGCTGGCGTCCAGCTCGTCCGTGCCGCCGCCGCCGGAGACGGCGCTGGCCTGTTCCTCCATCCCGCCGCCGCCGGTGACCGCGCTGCCCTCGTGCTCGCCGATACCGCCGCCGCCGAGCATCGCGCACCTCGCCCCGGCCGATGACGCGGTGTAAACATGGGCGTTCCACATCTCGGAAGCAAATCGCCGATTTATTTTCGCTGACCAGAATGGCCAGTTGGATGGCTAAGATACGCGCAGATCGTCCAATCCGGCGCAGTTCAGGGCCGCCTCTGGGACCGGTGATCTTAGCGGCCAGAGGGCGAAGCCCTCGCTTGTGCTACACCAGGCGACATCATGCATCGCTTCGGCGACCGTCCCGTAAAAGCCGAGGACTACGCTCATGCTGAGCGCAACGGCCAGCTGACCGTTCATATATCACGAGGCGCGTTCCAGTCCAGAAGTCTTACACGCCGCCTCTGAGCCCGGGAGTAAGCTTGAAGGATCGTCGCAGGGTTTTCACTGTCGTCAAGCATTTCTCTGATAGGCGCCCCCGTTGGCAGGAGGCAGGAATGCCTTGGCGGGTTGAGCCTGAAATATCGAGACTGCGCCAGGATGTGCTCCGCCGAAGACTCTCCATCGAGTCCGACGTGGAGCGCGGGCAGTACCCGTTCAAGGGGGTGCGCCTGTCCCGGGCGGACGTTGAGTGGCTTCTCGCCGAGCACGAGGACGGCCTTGGGCCTGTGGACTGGGCTGACCCTGATCAGCGTCGCCGCGATGGAATCGACCTTCGCGGTGCCGATCTAAGCGGCGTGAATCTTAGCTATCTCCCGTTTGCGAGATGCCGCGGCGGGCTAACTCCAGATGAGTACATGCCTGTTTTCGGCAACCACCTATGGCACAGCTCGCAGGCGGCCATTGACCTGCGCGGAGCGAATCTATTCCAAACTCATCTTGAAGGGTCCACCCTCACCTGGGCTCACCTGGAAGACGCCAGCTTCGAGCGATCCTACCTGCAGCAAGCTGATCTGAGTGACGCCCACATGGCTAGAACCAGCCTTCGGCGGGCTCAGCTTTCGGGCGCTAACCTGCGTTTCTGCACATTCGATGAGCGGTCGAACTTGAACTACGCCCAGCTTTCTTCTGCTGCAGAGGGCTGCGTCAGAGTAGGCGACACGAGCTGGGGCGGCGCCAACCTTGCCCTTATCGATTGGGCCACGATCGATATGCTAGGTGACGAAGAGACAGCACACGCCGTGAAGCGCGACGAAACCAGGACTCAGGCCGACCGCGTAACGGCGTACAGAACAGCCGTGCGCGCGAATCGTCAACTCGCAGTTGCGCTGCTCGCCCAGGGCGCCAGCGAGGAGTCCGCTCGTTTCGCTTACCGAGCTAACAGACTTGAGCGCAACGTTCTGCGATACAATCACAAGTATGCGCGTTACGCATTTAATTTCACGCTCGACATTCTCGCCGGTTTTGGTTACCGGCCTGTCCGGACTCTCGTAATTTATCTAGCAACCATCGTTGCATTCGCCCTGATGTACTTCGTGATCACAGGAGCCTCTCTCTCGGAAGCATTTACCTTCAGCGTCACGAGCTTTCACGGACGGGGAATAATTCCGTCACGAGATTCAGTCAGCACTGGGTCGGCTCAATTGTCCATGGCTGAGGGGGTTATCGGCCTGGTTGTCGAGGCGGCGCTTATCGCAACTTTCACCCAGCGGTTCCTGGGCCGTTAGCTCTATGCTTCACGCCAGGGCTCAGCAAAAGCCACCGCACGGCGAAACATGCTTACGGCGCAATGATCGCGGCTCGGACGGGATGATCTGCCGAGTTCGACCGCGGTGGTGTCACCGGGCCAGCCTGGGAACTACCCGCGGCCAGAAAAGGACCGCCCCCTGCGTACGATGTCTCTGGTGTACAGCAGCCACGGCGCCCTGCTGTTCCGAAATCTGCGTCACCTCATACGACCTGCGAACATTCATGGATCAGGGACTCTGACGACGCGAAGCGCGCCTCCTCGCCCGGCGCTGAGCGAGGACGGATGCCAGCTCCCGGGCAACGCCCGCCAACCGCTCACCGGCTTCCAGTACGCCTAACTGGCCGGTGCATCGGGGGCTGCCGTACGCGTGCGTTGCTGGACGTGATTCAGGCGGCGTGTGTTTCGAACCAGACGGAGCCAAGGTCGTGTCCGGCAGTGAGGCGGACGTCGGCGTTGAGGGCGGCGGCGAGGCGGCGCAGCAGGGGAACGGTGGGCTCCGTTCCGCCTTCCTCGATGCGCTCGATGTCGTCGTCGGCCATCGCGACGCGTACGGCCAGCTCAGCCACTGACAGGCCGAGGGCGGTGCGGACGTCGTACAGGGCCTTGCCGAACGCCAGGGCCTCGCGGATCGCGACCCGTTCGGGATCGTCGGCCAGTTCCTCGGGGCGCGTCCAGCGGGTGTGGTAGCCGGTCATCTCACACCTGCCTCTCGTAGCCCTGGGTCGCGGGTCTTCTGCGCGCGGACGGCCCGGTCGATCTGCCGCTGCTCGTGCTGGCGGGTCTTGCGGAACATGGTCAGCAGCACGATCCTCCCATCAGAAGTACACCAGTACGTGACCCGCGCCGCAACATCCCGGAGCCGGAGCCGCAGTTCCCATACCGGCCCTTCCAGGTGGTCCGACCATGGGCCGCCGAGCTCGGTGCCCTTCACGGCGAGCAGCCCGCAGATCTCGTCGGCACGCTTGTAGTCGCTGTCGCTAAGGCTGTCGAGCCAGTCGCGGACTTCCGGCTCCAGCTCGAAGCCGTACAGTTCCCGCACTGATTCCGTCACGGAAAATGA
>DATASQ010000033.1:0-165696 GCA_036269135.1 Acidobacteriaceae bacterium | reverse complement strand
ATCATCCGCCGCACCATTATCCTGTTTGCCCTCGGCCTGGTGGTGAACGGGTTCCCTCATTTTCCGTGGGCCACGCTGCGCATCTACGGCGTGCTGCAGCGCATCGCGCTCTGCTATCTGTGCGCGGGACTGTTTTATTTGTGGCGCCGTGATGCCATGAGCAAGATCGTCGCCATCGTGGTCCTGCTGGTCGGCTACTGGATCCTGATGCGCTATGTGCCGGTCCCGGGCGCTGGCCTTCCGACCCGCGACATTCCCCTCCTCGATCCCAACCAGAACTGGGTCGCCTGGCTCGATCGCAGGATGCTCTACGGCCGGCTGTATGAAGGAGTGCGCGACCCGGAAGGACTGCTGAGCACCTTCCCGGCGATTGCCACCGCACTCCTCGGCGTACTGACCGGGCTGTGGATCAAGTCCGAACGGCCGCGCCGGCAAATCGCCGCGGGGCTGTTCATCGCGGGCCTGATTCTGGTCGCGCTGGGCGAGCTGTGGAATCCGTGGTTCCCGATCAACAAGAAGCTCTGGACCAGCTCCTATGTCCTCTTCGCCGCCGGTTGCTCGGCGCTGCTGGTTGCGCTGCTCTACTGGTTCATGGAGGTGAAGGAATGGCGTCGCGGCTGGCGGCAGCCGTGGATCGTCTTCGGCACTAATGCCATCTTTGCCTACATGGTCTCCGAGTTACTGTCATCCACCTTCGGGTCGGTCCATGTCCACCCGAATATGTGGCTGGGGGCATGGGTCTACCAACCCTTCGCCAAAATCCATCCCGTGGGCATTGGATCGCTGCTTTACTCCATCGCGTTCGCCGGCGTGTGCTGGCTGGTAACTTACCCACTGTGGCGGAAGAAGATCTTCCTCAAGATCTGAAGCGAGGCCGCTCTCACCGGGCGGCCGCTTCGCCGTGTTTGTCGATCTCGTAATGGCGGCGGCACTCCTGCTTAATAGTGGGCTGCGGCTTCGTCGTAACTCCAGTAGGGCGCAATCGAGGTGCCGGAGGCGAAGATCGGCGATCCTTTCTGCGCCAGCTGGTGTATGAGCTTTTAGCCTGCGCTCTCATTGGCGATAACTCCATTCAGACGGTCGAATCGTCGAGGCCAGTTCCTGGTCGCAGCACAGGAATGGCCGCACGAATTCGCCAGGACGGAGCGGTTTTCCGTCTTAGAAGCAGCCTTGACAGTCCCGGATGGGCGAGATACAGTCAAGTTCGATTTGACTGAAAGGTTTCAAAGACAACCACCACGGCCCACTTTCCCGATCTGCGTGACCTGCTTTGCCCGTCCTGTGACGGGCGTCTATCCTTGTGGAAGGCGCACAGAACTGCGCCTCCCCCCGCCATCCTTCAGGAATCCGTATGCGCGAATCCATCGTAGTGGTTGGTAGTGTCAATCTCGATCTGGTCTGCGTCGGGAAAAGAATCCCCGCGCCTGGCGAGACGGTCTGGGGTCATCAGTTTCAGACCTTCCATGGCGGCAAGGGGGGCAATCAGGCCGTAGCCGTGGGACGGCTCGGCTATCCCGTCAGCATGGTCGCGAAGGTTGGAGACGACGATTTTGGCAGCCGCCTGCGCCAGGGCCTGCGCACCGCTCAGGTAAACGTGCGATCGGTATCCACGGCTCAATCCACGGCCTCCGGCGTGGCTCTCATCACGGTGGATACCAAAGGACAGAACAGCATCACTGTCATTCCCGGCGCTAACGGCCAGCTGCGGCCTCAGGATCTGGAAAAGTCCCTCCCGCAACTGCGCTCCGCGGGCATGATCCTAACGCAGCTCGAAGTCCCGATGGAAACGGTGGAGTATCTGTGCAGTCTCGCCGCCCGTCTCAAAGTGCCCCTTATGCTCGATCCGGCGCCGGCCCGCTCCATTCCGCGGCGCGTCCTCAAGGGCGTCACCTACCTCACGCCCAATGAGACCGAAACCGGCAGGCTCTGCGGCATCGCCCCTGACGACCTCACCCCGGGCACCGTTCCCGGCTGTGCGGACAAGCTGCAGTGCGAGGGAGCCGCCAACGTCATCATCAAGATGGGCAAACACGGAGCCTACATCGCCAGCGCCGATGGTCTGCGCAAGATGGTGCCTGCCTTTAAGGTGAAGGCGGTCGATTCGACCGCTGCCGGCGACGCCTTCAATGGCGCCCTCGCCGTCGCTCTCATGCGCGGCTTCAGTCTCGAGGATGCGGTACGTTTTGCGTCAGCCGCGGCCGCCGTGTCGGTCACGCGCGCAGGCGCCCAGACCTCGATGCCCACCGCGAAGGAAGTCGCCCATCTGCTCAACGGTCACGGAAATAAATTCCTTCGCGCCCTGAAATAATTGAGGGAAACTGATCGACAGGCACAGTGCTGTCGAAATCTGCTTCGCTGAGGATCCGGACCATGCGCCAATGGAAATTTCCCCTCCTCCCTCTGCTCGCGCTGCTCGCGTGCTCCGTTTGCCTGCATGCCGCGCCTGCGCCAAAGTCCGTTCCCGTCCTTCTCGATACCGACATTGGCACCGACATCGATGACGCCTTTGCCGTCGCCCTGATCCTGCAGAGCCCCGAGCTGAATCTGCGCGCGGTCACTACGGTGTCCGGCGATACCGCCGCCCGCGCGCGCCTCGTGGCAAAAATGCTCTGGGTGGATGGACGCCACAACATTCCCGTGGCCGCGGGCTCTCCCGGGAGCAAGCTCGACATTGCCCAAACCCGCTGGGCCGATGGATTCACCAGCCCCACTCTGCGGAAAGAACCGGCCGTTGCTCTGATGAAGAGCACCATCGACCGTGAGCACGGCAAGCTCGTCCTGATCGCCATCGGCCCGCTCACCAACGTGGCCGCACTGCTGCGTCAGTATCCAGGTGAAAAGAAGAAGATTCGGGAAATCGTGCTGATGGGAGGGTCCATCGCACGCGGATATGCTGCGGGTTCGGGGCCGGTTCCCGAGTACAACATCGCCGCTGATGCTCCAGCCGCCCAGGTGGTGTTTACCTCCGGCATTCCCATCCTCATGGCGCCGCTGGATGTGACGGCGCGACTGCAGCTCGATGAGGCGCACCGCCAGCGCATTTTTGCGAAGGGGACGCCTCTCACCGATGCGCTGCAGGCTGTCTATAAGTTATGGGGACAGCCTACGCCCACTCTGTACGATCCCATGGCCGTCGCCCTGTACCTCGATCCGCAGCTATGCACCACCCAACGCCTGGCCATTCAGGTCGACGACCACGGCATGACGCTTGTCGAGCAGGGCAAGCCGGCTAATACCGTGGTCGGCGTCGAGACCGACCCGGCGCGTTTCTTCGCTTTCTACATGAGCCGCGTTGCACCCTGACCTGAACCTTCCCCCTGCAAAGACCGTGCGGCTCACGATTGACAGGGGACCCGCCGGGCGCCGGTCAGACCAGGTGCAGCAGCAGGGCGAGGCCCAGCCCCAGAACGGCAAGCGGCACCCAGAAATGACTGTCGGTCAGAATCGCTCGCAGCACTATCTTCACCGTTCCCCGCAGTATACGTCTGCGCGCCGCGGCCATTTCTCACAACTTTCTCGCGGCAGCCTTGCATCGCGGCTTGCGTCGGTGGTAAACCGAACCGATAGCCGAAGGAGGACTCGATGAGCGCCGCCCAGCCCCTGAACCAGGAACCCCTCAGGCACGTGGAAGAGTGGGACGATTATGTCGCCGGCCGCTACCAGGAAGGCCGAGAGCAGTCGGAGTTCCGCAATTTCGAGTCCGCCGCCAAAGCCAACCCTGGTATCGCCGAGTTCTACCGGCAGAACCACACCGGCCAAAGCCTCGCCTTCGTTCTCGAGAAGGAAGACCAGTACGGTCCACTCGCACGCGGCAAGCGCACCCTCTGGGAGGCCGCGGACTACCTCAACACGCTGGTGGACGACAGCGATCCTGACACCGACCTCTCGCAGATCGAACATCTCCTGCAGACCTCCGAGGCCATTCGCAAAGACGGACACCCCCGCTGGATGGTCCTCGCCGGCTTCCTGCACGACCTCGGCAAAGTGCTCTGCCTCTATGGCGAGCCGCAATGGGCCGTCGTTGGCGACACCTTCCCGGTTGGCTGCGCGTGGTCCGATCAGATCGTCTTCCACGATTACTTCGCGCAGAACCCCGACGCGCAGATCCCCGAGTATCAGACCCTGCATGGCATCTACGAGCCGCACTGCGGCCTCGAAAAGGTGCACATGTCCTGGGGCCACGATGAATACATCTACCGCGTCACCCGCAAATATCTGCCGGAGCCCGCGCACTACATGCTGCGCTACCACTCCTTCTATCCGGCCCACCGGCACGGGGCCTATCGCCACCTGATGTCGCCGCACGACCAGGAAATGTTCGCCTGGGTGGAGAAGTTCAACCCCTACGATCTCTACTCCAAAGGCTCCGCGAAGCCCAACCTTAAAGAGCTTCGCCCTTACTACGAAGATCTGATGGCGGAGTTCTTCCCGTCGGAGATCGACTGGTAGGTTCCCGCGGAGACCCGGTTGAACCCAAAGCTTGCCGCTAACCCGGAGCCGCTTTCCACAGCGGCGGCCTCGCCGGTTCTCTCGCCGCGCAGTCGATTCGGGCTGGGCATCGCCTGCGCTCTCGCTGCCGGCGCGTGGCTGGGCGCCGCCGAAGCTCCCGCCCGTCTGGTGGCCTCCGGCTTCTCACCGTTTGCCATCTCCTTCTGCATGGTCTGGGGCGTCTTCCTGGCGCGCTGGACCCTCCCCATCGCCATGAAAGGCACGCACTCCGTGGTGCGCGATCTGCGCCAGCGCCCGCATCTGATGCTATGGGCCGTGCTCGCCGGGGGCCTGTGGTCCGTCGCCAATACTCTCACCATCTTCGCCATTCGCGATGTCGGCCTCTCCATCGCGTTCCCCCTCTGGAACACCAACACCCTGGTCGGCATCTTCTGGGGCTGGGCGCTCTTTCAGGAGCTGCGCGGCGCATCGGCTCGCAGCTGGGCCAAAGTGGCTGGTGGAGCGGTCGCCATTGTCGTCGGCTCCGTGCTGCTCTCCCTGCTCTCGGTCCACAACCTGTCTGCCACTCCAGGCAAAGCGCTGGCCGGAGTCGCCGCCGCCCTGGGAGCCGGCCTGCTCTGGGGCACCATGTACGTCCCCTATCGCAAGGCCTACCTCAGCGGCGTCAATCCGCTCTCCTTCGTCACCATCTTCACCTTCGGCGAAATCGGCACCATGCTCTTCCTCGCTGCCGTCCTGCCCGGCAGCTTTCACGGTCTCATCCGCCAGCTCCACGCCATGCGCCCCTCCATCTTCTGGGTTTTGCTTGGCGGATTCTGCTGGGTCATCGGCGACCTCTTCCAGCAGTACGCCACCAAATACGTCGGCATCAGCCGCGCCATTCCCCTCTCCAACACCAATCAGCTCTGGGGATTCGCGTGGGGCGTGCTGGTCTTCGGGGAGCTGGCCGGCTCCCACGGCTCCGCGCGTCTCATGGCCCTCGGCGCCTCCGGGCTCACCATCTTTGGCGCCATGTTGATCGCCGGCGCCACCGTCTCCGACCGCGAAGCCGCTTCCACCGTCGGCGCGATCCGCCGCGAGTGCGATCGCTACGGCCTCGACATGAACACGACGCTCCGCACTCAGGAGGGCTTCGACGAGGACGCCACCTCCCCGCGCCACCACTCCTGGGCGGACTTCCTGATCCTCGCCGCCGCCGTCGCCGTCTTTGCCTGGTTCGCCCGCTTTGCCCGCGTGCCGCGCGTGCCCATGCACATCCCCGCAGCCCTGGTGCTCGCCGCGATTCTCATCGCCGTCCTCGCCGGCGCGGGATGGCTCCTCTGGAAGAAAACGCGATTCGCCTGATCACGGTGAGTTTCGGTGAGCGTGCCTGATGGCGGCACGCTTAGCTTCTCAACATCCGCCGATCAGAGGCGCCGGAGCCGACTGGCTTCACTTATAGGGGTTTGTCGCCGCTCAAGCGAGCGTCCATTTTGGCGGCCAGAAGGAGAATATCCGGCTGCACTTCTGTTTTGTTACTCGTAACGAAGCGCCACCGCCGGGTCGACCCGGGTCGTACGCAACGCAGGTAGGAGGCACGCCATCAATCCGATTCCAAACAGCAGAATTGGAACCGCAATGAACGTCCCAGGGTCCAGAGGCTTGATACCGTAGAGCATGCTCGTCAGCAGCCGCGTCGCCAGAGCTGCTGATCCCACGCCAACTGCCGATCCAAGCAGCACCACCGTAAGACCCCGCCGGACCAACAGCCACAGAACATTGCTCCGCTGCGCTCCCAGCGCCATACGCACTCCGATCTCCCGCGTCCGGGACACTGCCTCATACGACAGCAAACCATACAGACCGATGCAAGCAAGTACTACCCCCAGTCCTGCAAAACCTCCGAGGAGCCGCACGAGCAGCCGCTGATCGAATAATTGCTGGTCGATCGCCTCGGACTGCGTCTGCACGCGTATCACCGGAACGTTCTCATCCAGATCACGCACTGTCTTCCGCACCACCGGTATCAAAGCTGCAGGGGGAGTGTCGGTTCTAAGTTCGAATACCGCCGACCCGTTCCTGAGCGGAAGGTAGGCCGCCGGCCTATCCTCCTTTATTAGCGAGTCGTACTTAGAATTGCGCACCACCCCAACAATTTGCCATTCCTTTCCGCCCACTCCAAAGGACTGGCCGACCGGGTCGCGTCCGTTCAGAAACTTCCAGACAAAGGCCTCATTCACCAATGCGACCGCTGACCCACGCCGCAGTTCCACCGGGCTTAAAGATCGGCCCAGCAGTATTGGGATGCGCATGGTTTCGAAATATTGTGGGCCCACCATCAGCATTTGCGACTCCGAAGATGACTTGCTGATCCCTCTATCGATTCTGACCTCCGACGTCTCCAGCTCGCCGGTCAGCAGCGCATCCGACGAATAGCTCGCCGACACCACCCCGGGCAACGCTGCCAGCCGCCGTTGAAGATCCTCGTAATAGCTCTCCACTCGCGCCTTATCGTAACCGGCCAGTGTGGGATCGATCCACGTCAGCAGGAGGTTTCGTGTATCGAACCCGGCATCTACCTTCCATAGCTTTCCGAGCGTGCGTAGCATGAGTCCCGCACCCACCAACATCACAACGGAGAGCGCCACCTGGATCACAACCAGCGAACTTCCAATTCGCGGCCAGCGCCGTCTGCCCGCATGCATTGACTGCGACATGCGCCCCGTCGTGCCCCCGTGGAACACCACTGCCGCTCGCGAACGCGCTCCTCTTACTGCCGGAGCCATCCCGAAGGCAATTCCTGTGGCTAGTCCGGTGCTGATCGTAAACAACAGAACTCTTGCATCCGGCTGCAAGCTGATCTGCAGGGGCTGGAACCAATTGGCAGACGTAAAGGCCACTAGAGCACCAGTTCCTACATAAGCCAGCAGAGAACCCGCTGCCGCGCCCAAAAGCGCAAGCAGCAGACTCTCCGTTAGCACCTGTTGGATCACGCGCGACCGGCTCGCGCCCAGTGCCAGGCGCACGGCCATTTCCCGTTCCCGGGACGTGGAACGCGCCAGCATCAGACCCGCCACATTGGCACAGGCGATTAGTAGTACAAGGGCTACCGCGGACATGAGCAACAACAACGGCTCACTGAAAAACGCCCGAAGCCCGACAAGCCCTTGCTGCGCAGGCACCAGTTCCATCCGAGGATCGTCTCTCGTCTCCCAAGCCGGGCTCGCCCCGTGCATCGTTGCATTCCGGAACATTAGGCCGACTGCTGCGCCTGCTTCTCTCCGCTTAACCCCTGGGCGCAGTCTTGCCACTACGGTCAACCACCATGATGTGCTGTCGTGTTCATCGCCAATCCACCCCTGCCCGAGAGCCTTACCCTGTGTCAGCGGTACATAGAGATTCACCGACGACACCCTGTGTCAGCGGTACATAGAGATTCACCGACGACTGCGGCGTCAACCGCGTGAAGGCCTGATCTGCAACTCCCACGATAGTGAAGAGCACGTTGTTCAGCCGGATCGCTCTACCCACAACATCCGGATTGCCACCAAACGCACTTTGCCAATAGGCGTAATCCAGAACTGCAACGGGAGCTGCGCCTGTCTGATCGTCCGCAGTAATGAGCGTGCGCCCCATAGCGGACCGAACACCCAGCGTCTCGAAATAGCTACCGGAAACCAACTCCCCGGCTGCAATACTCGCCTGCCCGTTTCCCGCCACGTCCAGGCTGGTCGGTCCCGCGAAAGCAGTGGCACTTGCAAACAAGTCCCGTCGGTCTCTGATCTCCGCAAACATTGGAAACGACAGATAGCAGCCGCTGACAGAACCCGTGTTGGGCTCCCTCCAGCAGTCGCTGGAGTTATACATCCCGGAAGTATTAGGCCAGGTGTGAGCCGACCATTGCAACACCACCAGCTGCTCCGGGCGCGCTACCGGGATGGACTGCAACAGCACCGCATTCACCAGGCTGAAGATGGCCGTGTTTGCACCGATTCCAAGTGCCAGCGTTACTACTATTACAGCCGTAAAACCCGCCGACTTCAGCAGCATCCTGAGCGCGAAGCGCATATCCTGCCAGATCGTCTTGACCCCCGCGCTCGTCTTGCTCTCCCGTACTGTCTGCTTCATATGCCCCATTCTCGCCCCCGCATCCCACCTCCTCTTGAAGCTTTATCCATGACGGGATGGCCGCCGTTTTTCGCTTGCTTCGTGGCCCAGGCCACTGCTGCGTCGGATCAGGTCGAGGATGCATCCGGCAAGAAAGTCAGGCTACGATCCCTGCTGGTTACGCCTCGTTCCGCGCACGTCCCCAGATGGCAAAACGTCTTGCGAACATAGTCGTGAACACTGGGCATGAGAAAGGATGAGCGGTCTCGTGAAACCCAGAATACCCTTGCAAACATGCCGTAAGGGCGCATTCCCGCCGGTGACTGAGTTGAACAGCAAATCCCCACGCCGTCGCAGAAGCGCCAGGTGGGGATCTGCTGCGTTGCGTGCCAGCGCTCTTACTTCTGTGTGCAACTGCAGGTGTACCCGTAGTTGTTACAGCTACAACTATGACCCGGGTCCGGGCTACAAGTACATTTAATTACTAGCGGTGAGACGGATATTGGCTGTGCCGCCACGATGTAGCTGCCCGCGCTCAGGAGAAGCACGACAGCCAGATTGCGTAGGATCATCTTGCTCATTTTTCCCGTTCCTCTCGTGATTCATTGACGTTGCAGGGCGGTTCCCGCCCCTTTTCCTTCCGCACGCGACAACTTCACTCCCACGTCCGGCGGAAACTCTCCGGCCTTCCGATCAACGAGAATCACTGAGGACGCGGTCGGAATTGGTTACGAAAGACGACCCTACTTTGGTAATCGCCGCCACTGCACATGCCTTCCGCTCTCGTCCTCACCGCGATCCTCGTCGCGGTTCTCGCCAGCCTGCGGTTGGCTGCTCTGGAAGACGACGCGTTTCGCATAACCACGGTGCTGCGCCACGTCCGCATCCTTCTGGATCGCCTCGCGCCTTCCATTTACAGTGAGAGCAGCCGTTAAAGGATGACCTTCGCGACCATGGATATTGTGGGCGTCGGACTCAACGCCACCGACACGCTGATTCCCGTTTCGCACTACCCCGCCTCCGGATCCAAAGTGGAGTTTCGTTCGGCGTCCGTCCTGCCCGGCGGCCAGGTCGCAACGGCCATGGTCGCTTGCCAGACCTGGGGCCTGCGCGCCCGTTACATCGGTAAACTCGGCGACGACGACGCAGCCAACCTGCACCGCGAAGAATTCCGCAAGGCCGGCGTCGAAACTCATCTCTTCGCCGCGCCCGGCTGTCCCAGCCAGCAGGCCTTCATCCTTGTCGAAGACTCCGGCGAGCGCACGGTGCTCTGGAAGCGCGACGACCGCCTCACCCTCCGCCCCGAAGATCTGCGCCGCGAATGGATCGCCGACGCCCGCGCCATCCATCTCGATGGGCACGACACGGAAGCCGCCATCACCGCCGCTACCTGGGCCCGCGAAGCCGGTATTCCCGTCGTCGCCGATCTCGACGAGCTCTACCCCGGCGTCGAGCAGCTCCTCGAAAAAGTCGATTACCTGATCGTCAGCCGCGACATCCCTGGCCGCATCACCGGCAAGGCCGACCTCCCCGAGGCCCTGGCCCGCGTGCAGCGCCAGTTTGGATGCCGCCTCACTGCTGCCACCCTCGGACCCAACGGCGTCCTCGCCTACACCCGCAATACCTGGTGCTATCGGCCCGCCTTCCGCGTCAACGTGCTGGATACGACCGGCGCCGGCGACATCTTCCACGCAGGCTTTATCTATGGCCTGCTGCGCGAGTGGGGCCTCGAACGTACGCTGGATTTTGGCTGCGCCGCCGCCGCCCTGAACTGCACCGGCACCGGCGCCCGCGGCGGCATCGGCCCTGTCGCGGAAATCGAAAAGCTCATTGCGACCCGTGCCCACCACCCCTCGGAGTTCGACCGCTTTGAGCGCCAGTTGGACGCGGCCGGCATGGGCCAGCCTCTGCTCGCCTGGTAAATTTCGTCCTCTTTCCAGCTTCCCGCAGATTCGCCTTACATTCGCCTATACTGCTCCCAGGACGCAGCCGCCGAATGAAATCGCCGATCGCCGAAACCCCCATCCTCTCGTCCGCCGCCCTCCGCGCCGAGATCAGCGCTCGCAATCAGGCACGGGCCCGCGCATTCGCTCACGAGCTCACCTGGAGCGAAATGCCCAGCGTCCTCTACGCGGAATCCGGCGGGCTCCACGGCAATTTCCTGCCCGCCTCGTGGACGCGCATCTGCGCGCATCCCGCGTGGCGGAAGCGGCTGGCCAAAAGTTATACCGCCAGCCGATTCGTACCCCGTGCCGGTGACCGCCGCCGCTTCGAGCTGGACTGCGCCGCCAGCTCCGATGCGCTCCTCATGAACATCTTCTGCTACCCGAAGGTGCTGCACCGACCCGCGCTCTGCGCTCTGCTGGGCATCGAGCCCGGTCTCGAGCCCGAATTCGGTTTCCGCCCGTCGATCCCCCGCCTCCACGGCCACATCGACCGCACCGAGATCGACATGCGCCTCGGCAGTCTGCTGGTCGAAGCTAAACTCACCGAAACCGATTTCCAGCGCGCGCTCTTCTCTCGGCTCGCTCAATATCCCCAGCTCAGCGAGGTCTTCGATGTGGAGCGCCTGCCCATCGCGAGCGGCCACGTCCAGTCCTGGCAGCTCATCCGCGGCGTCCTCGCCGCTCATGCCAGCGACGCTTCGTTTCTGGTCTTCTGCGACCGTCGCCGCCCCGACCTCATCGACCGCTGGTTCCCGGTGATCGGCGCTGTCTCGTCCAGCGCCCTGCGCACACGCCTCGGGCTGCTGACATGGCAGGAAATCGCCGCCACGCTCCCCGCGCGGCTGCAGCAGTTTCTGGAGGAGAAGTACGGAATTGGCTGAAAGAGTGCGAAGCGAAGAAGGCGGCGTTGAAGTCACGCCGCCTTACTGACAATGTCGTTGTTGTTTTGGAGGATGAGTGCAACCGAGCGAAGGCATCTGTTTATGAAGTACGGCAACGTCCGCCGCTACTGAAGGCTCGAGTGCCCACGCTGCAGGCACGGGAAATGGCATCACAATGATGCTATAATTGGTGCATTGAGGTCCCGATGCGCACAACCATAGCTCTCGATGACGACTTGATCAGGCAGGCCGAGCAATACACTGGTATCAGGGAGAAAGCCGCGCTGGTGAGGGAGGCTCTTACCCGGCTGGTCCGAAACGAAGCAGCCCGGCGCCTGGCGGCGTTCGGGGGGAGCGATCCGAGGGCGGAAGCCGCCCCGCGGCGCAGAGAAGAGCATGATCCTCGTTGACACTTCGGTCTGGATCGATCATTTGCGAAGTGCGGAGCCGAAGCTTCAGGATCTGCTTGAAAACGACGAGATAGCGACACACCCGCTTGTGCGATTGGAGCTGGCTCTTGGCTCGATCACCGACAGGGAGAAGGTCCTGAACGACCTGTCTTTCCTGGTTCAGGCACCCATGATTGGTATGGATGAGTTATTCGCCCTGGTTGAGCTTCGGAGGGTATACCGAAGAGGAATCGGCATTACTGACCTCCACCTCATCGCCTCGGCGCTGTTTGACAAGTCCATGCTGATCTGGACCAGAGACCGGCGATTGGGCGATATTGCAGACGAGCTTGGAGTCCGTGCCGCAATTTCGTAACAAAGCCCGTGTGCGGGAACGGCTTACCGCTGGCGCCCAATTTTGAAGCAGTAATCGGCTTCGATGAGCGCGCCTTGGCGATTTAGCACCAAATGAGCAGCTGCCTTTTTGTCAGATGACCCGGTTGGCGCGCCCGCTCCAACATCAACGCCTATGTGTTTTGCCAAAGATGAGCTGCTGCTAAGAAGAAGAAGAAGGCAGCCCCCGCTCAGATCCGCATCGGCATAATGATGTACCGGTAACGGTACTCATCCGACCCGTCTTCCGGCCGCACCTGGCCGGCCGACTGCGCATCCTTGAATTCCAGCCGCACTTCGCCCTCGTTCCCAATCGCTTTCAAAAAGTCGATCAGGTACGACGAGTTGAAGCCCACCACAATCGGATCGAAGCTGTAGGGCGTCTCGATCGTGTCCTCCGATTCGCCCGCTTCCGTCGATGAGGACGAAACCTTCAGTTCGTTCTGTTCGATCCGCATCTTGATCGCGCCCGAGCGCTCATCGGCAAACTGCGCCACGCGCTGGATCGATGCCGAAAGATCGGTGCTGCGCACAATCACGAATTTGTTGTTGTCGCGCGGCATCACTGCTTCGTAGTTCGGGAACTGCCCCGTCAGCTTGCGGCTGGTCAGCACGCGGTGGCCGATGCGGAAGAACAGCGTGCTGTCATCGTCGGCAAACTCCACGGTCTCGGCCTCGGTATTCGCCAGCAGCGACTGCAGCTCCTGCAGCGCCTTGCGCGGAACCAGCGTCTTCTTCTCGGCGGTAATCCCTGGGAAATTCTCCCCGGTCTTCTCGATGTGCGCCAGCCGGTGACCATCCGTCGCCACCATCGCGATTGACTCGGCTTTCAGGATCAGCAGCGCGCCGTTCAGCGTGTAGCGCGACTCTTCGTTCGAAATCGCAAAAATCGTCCGAGCAATCAGCGTCCGCAGCGACGCTACGGGAATCTTCGTCACGCTGCTTTCGGGAAACTCAGGCACCTGCGGAAAGTTCGCCCGCGCCATGCCCACCATGCGCGTATTCGACCGCCCGGCGCGAATCTGCACCCAGTGGTTCTCCAGCAGCTTGACCGAGATGTCTCCGTCGCCCAGCAGCCGGATGTAGTCGTACAGCTTGCGCGCTGGAATCGTGCACGATCCCGGCTTTTTGATCTTCGCCGCGCACGAGGTGCGAATGCTCTGGTCCAGGTCCGTTGCCGTGATCACGATGCGTTCGCCATCGGCTTCCAGCAGGAAGTTAGAGAGGATGGGAATCGTGGTCTTGCGCTCCACCACGCTCTGGGTCGCGGTCAGTTCCCGTACCAGGTCCTGGCGGCTGACCGTGATCTCCATGGCCGTACCCCCAACGGCCTTTTCCTGTTCAACTCCAGCCGGCATAGGTCACCCTCGATTCAATTGGACTCAATGTACACCATGCTGAGCAGGCAGCCGCATCGTGCAGGGATCGCAATCCATTCTAGTGACAAACGGGCAGAACGCGCTCTCTGGAAAACATGGTTGTTTCTGTGGTTTGCCTTCTTTCCCGTCTTTCCTGCACGCTCGCACCTTCGCCGACGACGAAAGAGAGTTTTATATTTCTCTTTCTCCAGTAGCCGTAGTCGTTCCTGGAGGAAAAGTGGAAACGCCAGGCTAAACCGCACGGGGAGCGGCTGCCGAGCCGATGCCTTTTTTAGAAAACTCGTCCGCCGAAATCGCAAAAGGAGGAAACCCGGTCTCCCCGGCCGCGCTCTGCCACCGCTTCTCCACCTTATAAACAGGGCACTCGAAAAACCATGTGGAAAGGCGCCGCGGAGAGTGGAAAGAACGGTTCCGTGCAGACCGGCTGGGCCTTCGCGCGCACCCAGCCTTCCACAGCGAACGAGATATCCGCAGCTTGCACAGGGAAGGGGCAGGAAGCGGCCTTTTCGTGGAAATCACGGCCCACCGCCGCCCACCCGAAACCGCTTCCCCTGGGGGAGAACCTCAAAACTCAGTCTTCGGCTTCCGCCGGGGCGCCGTTGCGGTTGATCGAAACGCCGCCATTGACCGTCTCCACGTGAATCGTCGGGCCGCCGGACCCCAAATCGGTGTTGAGATGATTCTTGATCTCGCCCTGCACCGTCACCGGAAACCCAAGCGAGATACCGCCGTTCACCGTCCCGGTCTCCAGATGTGCCGAGTAGTGGTCGGGAATGCGCAGATCCACACCGCCATTCGTCGTTTCGGCGTGCAGCCCCGTCCCCTGCCAGCGATCCCCGGCCAGAGTGATATCGATCCCGCCGTTCACCGTCTCTCCGCGCACGTCGCCGGCCAGTTGATCCAGATTGACCCCGCCATTGGTCGTCCCGAAGCGAATCGTCCCCTCCAGACGCGTCAGGTCGATCCCGCCGTTCATCGTTTGGATCTCCGCTGCCAGATGCCGCGGCACGTGCAGGTGATAGTCCACGCTGTAGCCTTCGCGTCCAAAGAAATGAGAGTGCGGTCCCTGGTCGCGAACGTCGCCATTCGTCGTGTTGATCACCACGTCGCTCAGCAGCCGGTTCGCCTCCGCCTCTGAAGAAGCCCAGGTCTGCACCCGCGCCTCCAGAGCCACGTCGGAGCGATCTTCGCCAATTACATCGATCCCGCCGTTGGTGGTTTCGACGCTCAGATGCGAGGAGGGCAGGGTGAAGGTCGTATGCCGCATCTGGCAGGCATGAGCTTCGCCCCAGTGGCCTCCCCGGTCTTCGCAGTTGCCGTTCTGCCAGTTCCCCGTGGCTCTTGCCTGGGCAACAGCGGCGTGAGCGTTGATGTGGGTACGCGGCAAAGCCACGCCGAGTACAACGATCGCCGTCAGGCTCAGAATGAACACGATGAAGCGGCGCATGGCACGCACCTCTGGACCGGAGTACGCGGATGGAGGCATGACAGTTCCCTCGAATGTGATTGGGGGAGGACCCGACCCAAGACCCGAATCAAGGTAGAAAGCACGCGAACGACCGAAGTGGACGCTTCGCCGTACCAGCCAAATCAGCGATTTACCGGCAAGAAATAAGGCCCGGCCTGTCCGCAGACCCAAATCGCTGTTCGGGAACGGACACCGGCCCTACCGCTTCCGCTCCCAGAACTCCTCGTGCCGGTCGTCCCGGAAGCGGATCCCGGTCACCCGCCCCTCCGCATCCCGCTCAAACGTCAGGCGTCGCGTGCCCCCGGTGGGATAGAAGAACGTCGTCGCGCTCTCCGGCAGCAACTCCGCCGTATCGCCAATCCGGTTCCGCGCAAACAGGCGGTCGCCCTGCCGGAAGACGGTCTCAACCACCACGCTCTGATCCTCGTACTCGCCCACCCAGGCACTGTACACGTCGGGATTCACCCTGGCCGGCACGGGATGGATCGGCACCAGGATCTGCTCCGCCGCCGGCGCCAGCCGCGGAATCGCGCTCAGCCGCTGGGCCAGCAGCCAGCGCGGCAGCTGCGGCTCGGCATACGCCCGATCCCAAACGTTGTGCTTGATCCCGGCGTACTCCCAAAAGCGCACATCCCCGCCCTCGGCCTTCAGCGCCTGATACATCAGCAGCGACTCCCGCGCTTTCACCACTGGATCGTCCGACCCATGGAATATCCACGTCGGCGTGCGCCCCACTGTTTTTGCGTATTCCGACGGCAGCGTGTTCACCTCCCGCCACCGCTCCGGCGCATACGACCAGAAGACGCCCCCGCATACCGGCACCAGCGCCGCAAACCGGTGCGGATACGCCCGCGCCATCTCCCAAACCCCATAACCGCCCAGGGAAAGCCCGGTGAGAGTCACCCGATCCGAATCACCGTGGAACTCCTTAATCTCCGTTTGCAGCGCAGCCATGGCCACGCCCATCATCTCCGGATCGGTCCAATGATGATGGCTGAACGGCACCTGCGGCATCACCACCACAAACGGCCACCGCTCCGGATGCAGCCGGATGGCCTGCGGCAGCCCGATCTGCGTCTCGTCCAGCCCCTCCGACCCGCGCTCTCCCGATCCATGCAGAAACAAAATCACCGGCCACCGCTGCGAGCGATCCCAGTTCTCCGGCAGGTAAACGACATACCGCCGCGCCACGCCGTCATATTCCAGCGAGCGGTTCAGAAATCCAGTGTCCTGCCGGTGAGCCGCGCCCCAAACCGGAGCGGCAAAACACACTACGAGCAGGACCAGCAGCAGGCGTCGCATCATGAGAGGTAGGGACAGGGTATAAGCGACGGCTCTCCCCGACCAGGCAAAAATTTCGGCCCGCCCTCGCTTCCTTGCGACTGTCCATTCATGGACAAGCCTTCTGATTTCTGGACGAATCCGTCCGGACCGCCTGTAGACGTGCCAACTCTAACAAGCACATTCAACGGCGCATCCCACCAGGCGCCCGTTTGGTGTCGCAGATGCACCGCCGCCCATTGCCATGTCACGGCCCCAGGGGGAACCATGCACGATTTCTGGACTGACCTCCGCATCGCCGGCCGCCGCCTCCGCCATGCGCCCGGCTTTGCTCTGATCGCCATCCTCTCGCTCACGATGGCCATCGCCGCCAATTTGGTGGTCTTCGGCGTGATGAACGCGGCCATCCTGCGGCCGCTGAACGTCCAGCATGCCGACCGCCTGCTCATGATCGAGCACAAGGAAAAGGGCTACATCAGCCAGTCCTATCCCGACCTCATCGATTTCCAGAAGCGCAACTCCACCTTCAGCGCCATTGCCGGCTACCGCATCGGCCAGTCGGGCGTGAGCACCGAGGGTTCAGCGCAGCAGGTCTGGGACTATGAGGTCACCGGCAACTACTTCGACATGCTCGGCGTCCAGCCCGAGCTCGGCCGCTTCTTCCACCCGAGCGAGGAGCGTGGGCCGAACTCCATGCCGTACCTGGTGATCAGCGATGCCTGGTGGCGCACGCGTTTCAATGCGGACCCGCGGATCATCGGCGCCAAGGTCGATGTCAACAAGCAGCCTTTCACCGTCATCGGGGTGGCGCCGCCCACGTTTCATGGAACCGAGATCTTCCTCTGGCCCAATTTCTTCGTCCCCATGGTGAACGAGCAGCAGCTCGAAGGCTACGACTTCCTCCAGAAACGCTACAACCACGGAATCTTTGTCATCGGCCTGCTCAAACCCGGCGTCACCCGGCAACAGGCGCTCAGCAACATGAACGGCATCGCCGCCCAGCTTTCGAAGCAATATCCCGCCACGAACGACGGCATGGGCATTCGCTTTGGAACCCCGGGCCTGTTCGGCGATATCCTGGGCGACGCCGCGCGCGAATTTCTCACCGGCGTGATGCTGCTGGCCCTCCTCGTCCTGGTCGCCGCCTGCGTCAACCTTGCCAGCATCTTCGCCGCCCGGGCTGCCGACCGTAACCGTGAGCTGGCCATCCGGCTCGCCATCGGCTCGACACGCTGGCGGGTTCTGCGCCAGGTGGTCGCGGAGGCCGCGCTGCTCTCCGTTGCCGGCGGCCTCATCGGCACCCTGGCGGCGAATACGCTCATGCGGTTTCTCAGCGAGTGGCATCCCGTCGCTGCCTACCCGATCCACGTCACCGTCATGCCTGACTGGCGCGTCTATGCCCTGGCCATTCTGCTCGCCGCGGCCAGCGGCATCCTCCCCGCAATCCTGACAGCGCGACAAATCTGGCAGACCGACGCCATGCAGGTGATGAAAGCCGGCGCCTCCCAGAGCGTCTTCCGCCGCCTCACTTTGCGCGACGTGTTGCTCGGCCTGCAGGTCGCCGTGTGCGCGCTGCTCGTCACCTGCGGCCTCGTCGGCCTTCGCGGCATGAGCCGCCAGCTCCACGCCCCCATGGGCTTCCAGCCCGAAGGCGCGGAACTCATGAGCACCTCGATGCAGATGGCGGGCTACACCGACGCCACCTCGTTGCCCATCCAGAAGCGCATGATTGACGACGCAGAGCAGATTCCCGGCGTGACCGCGGTCGGCACCATCGATGAACCCCCGCTCAACGGCGGCGGCAGCACCACGCCGGTCTGGCGCGAGGGCACTACCGATTTCCGCAACTCCAACAGCGCTCTGGTGGCGAAGTTCTTCACCATCTCGCCGGGCCTGCTGAAAGCCGCCGGCACCCGCCTGCTCGCCGGCCGCGACTTCACCTGGCACGACGGTCCCGATACGCCGAAGGTCGCCATCGTCAACCAGACCTTCGCGCATCAGCTCTTCGGCAATGCTCCCGCCATCGGGCGCCATTTCGCCCAGTCCGCCAACAACGAGACCATCCTCTATGAAGTTGTGGGCGTCGTCGAAAACGGCAAATACGACTCACTCACCGAAGACCCGCAGCCCGCCATGTACTGGGCCCTTGGCCAGAACAACGAAGACGACACCACCCTCATCGTCCGCTCCAAGCGATCGCCCGCTGAGATCGCCGCCGCTCTCAGCTCCATGATGAGCAGGATCGATCCTACCCTTCCCCTGACCCTGCAGAGCTGGCCCGAAGCCCTCGCTCTGCCGCTCTTCCCGGCTCGCGTTGCCACCGTCGCGCTTGGCATCCTCGGCCTGCTGGCCGCCATGCTCGCCGCCACCGGGATCTTTGGCATGGCCAGCTATACTGTCGCCCGCCGCCTACGCGAAATGGGCATCCGCGTCGCCCTCGGCGCCCAGCGCGCACAGGTCCTTCGCGCCGCTCTGGGTCGCACCGTCCTCCTGCTCAGCCTGGGATCCGTCGCCGGCCTCGCCCTGGGCGTTCTGGGCAGCCGCGTCCTCGCCAGCATCGTCTACGAGGCCACGGTTTATGACCCCATCGTCCTCACGGGAGCCGTCGCCGCCATGGCCGCCATTGGATCCCTGGCTGCGCTCGTCCCCGCCCGCCGCGCCGTGGGCGTCGAGCCCGCCGTGCTGCTGCGGGAAGAGTAAGACGGTCAGGCGAACGGATTCCGCACGCGCAGATCTCCGAACTGCTGCCCGTCCTGCAGATCTTCGCTGTACAGAATCGAGCAGTCCGCTTGCAGCGCGGCCGCGACAATGAGTGCGTCGTACCACGAAAGACGATAGCGATCATGGAGATGTAGTGCCTCCGCATACAGGACGACAGAGGAATGGATTGTTGTCAGCGGAAGAAATATCTTCTGCAGATAATCGCCTGCGTCTCTGTTGCTCATCGGGGGAACCGAACGTCGCAACGCAAAGCTGAAAAACTCCTGCACAACCTGAAAGCTGATCACACCTTTCTGCGACTCGTGCGCTTCACGAATCAGCTTTACGGCCCGGTGCGCCTTGTCGGGTGAGCTTTCGTCGAACGAATAGATAAAGATGTTCGAATCCAGAAAGTAACTAGCGCTCATTCAATTCGTTCCGGGTGTAGCGGCGTCCGCCTGTATTCACATACTTCAGCCGCTCCATCAGCCTGTCGATCTCGAGGCCGCTGGAACGCCGGCCTGTGAACTGCACCAGCCATTCCCGAAACGCCGCATTGAGCGTGGTTCGGCGGGAGCGGGCTACGGCCCGGGCTTCTTCGATCAGGTTCTCATCCGCGCTCAGCGTGACATTTTTCATACGAATCCAGTGTACACGAAACTCGTGCGATCTACGCTTCGTCCTTTCGCTTCGGAGCCGTCTGCCATGCCACTCCCGCTTGGCACCCTACAATGGGCGCGGAGGTTCTCATGCAGCTTTCCCGCCGCGACTTCTCCCGCCTCAGCGCCCTCACCGCCGTCTCCGCCGCTCTGCCCCGGCTCCACGCTCAGGACGACGCGCAGCAGAACTCGGGCCGCAAGCTGGGCTGGTGCATCGTCGGTCTCGGCCGCATCTCCATGGAGCACTTCATGCCCGGCGCCGCGGACTCGAAGACCGGCAAGCTCACCGCCCTCGTCAGCGGCCATCGCGAGAAGGCCGAGAAGCAGGCGGCGATGTACAACGTGCCTTCGCCCTCCATCTACAGCTACGAAAACTTCGACGAGATCCGCGACAACAAGGACATCGACGCCGTGTACATTGCGCTGCCCAACTCCATGCACGCCGAGTACACCATCCGCGCCGCCAAAGCCGGCAAGCACGTGCTCTGCGAAAAGCCCATGGCCACCAGCCTCGCCGATTGCCGCGCCATGATCGAGGCCTGCCGCAAGCACAACGTGAAGCTGATGATCGCCTATCGCTGCCAGTACAACGCTCTCCACCTCAAGGCCATCGACCTCATCCGCTCCGGAGTTCTCGGCCAGGTGCAGATCATCGAAGCCGGCTTCGGCTTCAACATCAAACCAACGTTTGTGCTGGACGGTGTCACGAGCCCGGAGTGGCGCATCGACCGGAAGCTGGCCGGCGGCGGACCCCTCTTCGACGTCGGCATCTACTGCCTCAACGCCAGCCGCTATCTCACGGGGGAAGAGCCCACGGACATCAAGGCCAATTCATCGGTCATCGATCACGACGGACGCTTCAACGGGATTGAGGAGAACGATGGATGGACGCTGAAGTTCCCGTCCGGCATTCTCGCCAGCTGCAATACGACGTACGGCGCGAACGGCGCGAACTTCTATCGCGTGCACGGATCGAAAGGCACCCTCGAGATGGATCCCGCCTTCAGTTACGACCGGATGCACCTGACGGCGCGCCTCTCCGGCGGCCAGACCCTCGATATGCCGGAGCAGGAGCACGACCCCATCGACTTTCGCAGTCAGGCCGACTACTTTGCCGGTTGTGTCCGGAGCAACAAAGAGCCCAAGACCGACGGCCAGGAAGGTCTCCGCGACATGACCTACATCTCCCAGATTTATCAATCGGCAGGGCTGAAGGGGCTGTAGAGCGTCCTCAGGATTTCGTGTCTGCAGGAGGGCACGATTCAGGACGCTTCGAAAACAGGCAAAGAATTGCGGAGGGAGGCCGGGAGCCAGGTCCCGCCGTATCACTGCAAATGCCTGGCGAGGAACCGCGCCATGATGCCGTCCGCTTCTTTCGACTCAGGCAGTTCGGACTCATACCAGAACGCATGGGGCAGCCCCTCGAATACCACCAGTTCGTCGTTGTCGTTGCCGGCCCGGAGAAACGCGCGGTGCAGAATGGTGGTTCCGCTCAACAGCGCGTCGCGCTCGCTGGTGATGAAGAGCGTCGGCGGCATACCACGCAGATCGGCGAATACCGGCGAGAGAACCGGATTGCGCGGATCGGTGGTCCCCGTGTAGTAGGGATCGTGGGGCACACCCGGAACCGGGGGCTGCAAAAAACCGCCCAGGCCGGAGAGGCTAAAAAGGGAATGTGAGTCGCCTTCCCGCGAGAAGTCACCCATGCCGGAAAAGATGCCGAGAACGCCGGGTTGCGCCAGGCCAAGCTGACGTAGGCGCACGGCAACTTCGCCCGTGAGGATTGCCCCCGCGGAGGTGCCGTAGATGCCGATGTGGTTCGGCGCGTAGCTCTTCAGCAACTCGCGGTAAACCGCGACCGCATCGTCCACAGCCGCCGGAAACGGATGCTCAGGTGCGAGCCGATACAACACAGCCACGACCTTGATGCCGGTGAGACTGGCAATCGGGATCGATTCACTCAGTGACCCGGAATCGGCATTGAAGCTGCCGCCGTGAAGGTTGATCAGAACGCGGCCAGCGAGCGATCCCCCCGGCGGCGTCACCACGCGCACGGGAACACCGGCCACTGTGCTCTCGGCGATATCCACCGGATAGAACCTGCGGGCGACCAAAGACTTCTCCGCCTGCGCCACATCGTTTCGGTGGCGACGCTCCGCGAGAGTCTCGCTGGGCGGGGAATCGGAGAGTTGCCGTTCCAGAAAATGCTTTGCTTCCGGGCTCAGGCTCGGCGGCACGGGAACAACGCGCGTAATGTACGCCGTGCCATCGGCATCGATGTAGCTGGTGTCGCGCGTCGCCGCCTCGGACGATGAGGTAGCCGCACGCGCGGCCGGCGCATCTGCCGGCCGCTGCCCAACACCATGGGCGGGCAGACACAGGATCATCGCCACCATCAAAATTTGTTTCATTCAGCTCTCAATCGGGATTCGGTGACCGGCAACTTATCGCTGCGCCGCGAGGCGCGACCGCCCGTCCAGCCACGACTCAGCCGTTCAGCGTTTCCTGCAGCTTGTTCAGGGTGCTGTTCAGGTTTTTGTCGTTGCGCCGCTGCTCGTCGATCTTCCCGATCGAGTGCATCACCGTGGTGTGATGTTTCCCGCCAAACTGGCGCCCGATTTCCGGCAGCGAGGCTTCCGTCAGCTGTTTCGCCAGATACATCGCGATCTGCCGCGGAACCACCACCGCGCGGGAATTGTTTTTCTGCTTCAACTCGGAAACGCGCATCCCGAACTGCTCGGCCACCGCACGCTGGATCGCCTCGATGGTGATCTTGCGCACCTGGGTGTCGATGAACTGCTTCAGGCACTGCTGGGCCGTCGGCAGCGTGATCTCCACGCCGTTCAGCCCGCACCACGCGACCAGACGCACCAGCGCGCCTTCCAGCTCGCGTACGTTGGTCCGCACGTTCGACGCGATGAACAGCGCCACATCCATCGGCAGCGGTATCGGCAGATGCTCGCTCTCTGCCTTCTTTTGCAGGATCGCTACTTTGGTCTCCAGATCCGGCGGCTGAATGTCTGCGATCAGGCCCCATTCGAAGCGGCTGCGCAGACGGTCCTCGATCTCCGCCAGCTCGCGTGGCGGACGATCCGACGCGATCACGATCTGCTTCATGTTGTCGTGCAGCGCGTTGAACGTGTGGAAGAACTCTTCCTGGGTCCGCTCTTTCTGCGAAAGGAACTGGATGTCGTCGATGAGCAGCAGATCCACGGTGCGGAAGCGATCCCGGAAGCTGGTCATCTTGTCGTAGCGCACGGAGCTGATCATCTCGTTGGTGAACTTCTCCGCCGAAACGTACGAGATCGATGCCTCGGGCTGCCGCCGCTTCATCTCGTGTCCGATGGCATGCATCAGATGCGTCTTGCCCATCCCCACGCCGCCGTACAGGAACAGCGGATTGTAGGCCTTCGATGGCTGTTCGGAGACCGCCATCGCCGCCGCTCGGGCAAATTGATTGCCGGGTCCGCACACGAAGCCGTCGAAGGTGTAGCGCGCGTTCAGCTGCGCCGCCGTCGACCAGTCGAAACGCGCCTGCTGCGGTCCGCCGACCGGCAAGGGCCGCGTTCCCCCGTTGGCATGGTGCCCCGGAATATCGGTCGACGAAGCCGGAGCAAACCCGCCATCTTCGCGCACCCGCGGCAGCGTCGGATCTTCCTCCGCGGTAATGAACGTCACATCGTCGAAATCGAGGTGCAGGTTCTCAATCGCTTCCTGAATCAGATCGCCGTAGCGATCGCCCACGTGCTTAAACTCCGGCGTCGGAATCCGGACATACAGCATCCTCTCCCGCACATAGCTGTAGCGGGTCGGCTTCAGCCAGGTGTCAAAGGACTGGCGATTGACCTTTTTTTCGAGTGCGGCGAGGATTTGGACCCAGGGATTCAGAGCGACGGATGACGTGACGGCGAAAGAAGACATGCGCAATCCTCGATGCAAACGCCAGGGTGCGGAAGCGACCGGAGCCGATGGGCCAAAATTGCGGAAACGCCCGAGGTAACCCTGTGCTGTGGATACAGGGCGCATTCAGAAGCAGGTCCGTACTGGCCAGGAATGGGCTCCGATCTGTCACGCATCGGAGCATCGGTCAAAGTTCTTCCGACAGCCGCAGGGCGTCGAAAAAAATCTTAAGTGAACGTTGCCGATAGTAGCACAGTCCGAACGACGAAAGAGCGCACCTTTGGCGAGAAAATTTCGACCCCTCTCAAGTTGCACCGATGCTGGTGAAAATCATGCGGCGCACGCGTCTTTTGCGGCGACGCAGGCGATACGATATACTCAATTCTTGCCGCAAAGCCGCGTGTTCTCAGCAGTGGCGTGGCCGATGAAAGCGGTTTGCGCGCCCGACCAGGACCCACAGCAGAGGCAGCGCGCAATACCCGAGCATCCGATAAAAAGTTCAGGAGTCAGGTTCCATGCCGAAGCGCACATTTCAGCCCAACCGCCGCAGCCGTTCCAAGACCCACGGCTTCCGCAGCCGCATGAAGACGAAAGGCGGCGCCGCGGTGTTGTCGCGCAGGCGCGCCAGGGGCCGCAAGCGTGTTTCCGTCAGTGCCGGTTACCGCGATTAGTTTTTTCCGCACGAATCCCGTTCAGCAGAATGGCCCGGGCCGCGCGCCGAATTGCTGGTTCGCCCCTTCCCGTGTGCGACAGAATGGAGATATGCCGGAGGCAGGTTTCGACTGGCGCAGTGCCCGTCTGCGAAAGCACGCCGACTATCAGCGTGTCTACCGCGAAAGCCGAAGGTATTCATCCGCATCGATGAGCTACTTTTATCGCGCACGTCCGGCCGAGGATCCTGCAGGCGAGTTTCCGCGTATTGGATTGACGGCCGGCCGCGTGCTCGGGGGCGCGGTGGAACGCAACCGCATTCGCCGCCGCATGCGCGAAGCCGTGCGCCTGCATCTCGGGGAGCTGCCGGCGAGCGTCGACGTTGTGCTGCATCCCCGGCGCACGGTGGCTGACATGGAATTCGCCCAGCTGGAGCGCGAAGTGTCGCGCATCTTTGCCGGCGTCGCCGCAGCCACGGGAGCCAAGCGTTGACCCGATCCGCCCTGGCCCGCACACGCCTGGCCGAGGGGCTGCTCGCTTTTTATAAGCGCATGGTCTCGCCCGTGCTCCACGCCATCCCGGGCCTGTCCGGCGCATGCCGTTTTCAGCCCACCTGTTCGGAGTATGCGGCGATCGCCATCGCAGAATATGGAATCCTCCGCGGAGCCCTGATGGCGCTGGGCCGTCTCGCGCGCTGCCATCCGCTGCACCGTGGCGGATTCGATCCGGTGCTGCCCAAATGCGGCGCTTCCACTTCCGGCGTACAGGCCCGGCCGACACACTAAGTTCCCCACACCGGCAACAGACAGGAAAGCAAGTTTTGGCAGAGATACAAAATCCGAATCAACAGGGCGGTGGCGGCGGGATGGACTCGCGCTCGCTCTTCGGTTTCCTGATCGTCTTCGTGCTGATGATGGTCGCCTTCGATTACTTCGGTCCGAAGAAGCCGGCCACCCCTGCGCACCCTCAGGAGAAGACGCAGCCCGCCCGGACGGCGCCGCCGGCCGCGCCCGCGGACGAATCCGCAGAGGCTCCGGCGCAGTCAGGCGCGATCGCGAAGACGCATGGCGCTCATGCGAAGCCAGCCCCGGCCAACACGGTTGAGGCCGCAGGCGAGAAAGATATTGTCGTCGAGAATGAGCTGTATCGCATTACGTTTACGAATCGCGGCGCCGCGGTCAAATCGTGGATTCTGAAGAAATACAAGGCTGATGACCAGAAGACGCCTCTCGATCTGGTGAACCAGGATGCGGCTTCGGAGTTTGGCCGGCCTCTGTCGCTGTTCACCTACGATGCGACCCTGAAGAACAAGCTGAACTCCGCTCTGTATGTGCCCTCGACCTCCGCTACGCTGACCGCGCCGGGCACGCTGAGCTTTGCGTACTCCGCCGGCGGGCTCACGGTTCATAAGACCTATAGCTTCGACTCGAGCTACGTCATCCACGCCGAAGTCACGGTCACACAGAACGGCGCACCGGTTGCCGCCCTGCTGCAGTGGCCCTCAGGTCTGGGCGATCAGACGGATCTGGCCGGCTACGCTGCCGGCGTCATCGATCAGTCGGAGAACGGCAAGACCGACAGCATCGCCGCGAAGAAAGTCATCGGCGGGGACACGCTGCACGGCGCCTTCGATTACGCCGGGGTCGGCGACATGTACTTCGCCGCCATCTTTATGCCGGATGCGCCCGCGGACACAGACCTCGTGACGCTGCACAACGAGATCAAAGCCCCCCGCAGCCACGATCGTTCGGAGACGAAGGGAGGCAGCCCGGTTCCGGTGCTGGGCGCGGCCATCGGCCAAAGTGGCGGCGGCATCCAGACCCGCATTTATGTCGGCCCCAAGTTATACGGACTGCTCGAAACCATTCACAGCGCCAACGGTGAGAACCTCGAGCACATCGTCAGCTTCGGCTGGTGGACCTGGATCGCCAAACCGATGCTGCTGGTGCTGCGCTTCTTCGTCGATCACGGCATTCGGAACTGGGGCTGGGCCATTCTCGTGCTCACCCTCATCCTCAACCTGGCCATGATCCCCACCCGCATCATGACGATGAAATCGTCGCTCAAGATGCAGCGCATCCAGCCGCAGATGGATGCCATCAAGGCCAAATACGCCAAATACAAGACCACCGATCCGCGCCGCCAGGAAATGAACCAGGAGATGTTCGCTCTGCAGCGCAAAGAGGGCGTGAACATGTTCGGCGGCTGCGTGCCGATGCTCCTGCAGTACCCGCTGCTGATCGGCTTTTATGAAATGCTGCGCTACGCCATTGAACTGCGCCAGGCGCACTGGCTCTGGCTGCCTGACTTATCGGCGCCGGATCCCACGCATATCCTCCCTGTCTTCTTTATCGTCTCCATGTTCCTGTCGCAGTTCTTTACGCCGTCGCCGGGCATGGATCCCCGCCAGCAGCGCATGATGGCCTTCATGATGCCGGTGATCTTCGGCGTGATGATGTGGAACATTGGCTCCGGGGTCGCGCTCTACTGGGCGGGCAGCAACCTGCTCGGTGTAGGCCAGCAGCTCATCATGAACCGCACCAGCATGGGGCAGGAAATTCGCGCCATCGCGCTGAAACGCGCCGCAAAGCGCCAGGCGAAGCGCTAAGCGTCGCCGTCGCAAAAGGTCAATTTTGGGTGCCGCTGGTGCAGACGGCGTGTTCTAATTGCGTCGGAATGCGATACTAATAGCCGATGCCGATTGACGACTACTCCGCTGCTGCCAAAAAAATTGCCGAGTTATTGCAATCGCTGATCCATCTGGGTGGGCTGCGTTTGAAATTTCGGATCACCGCCGGTCCAGGCGCCGCAGATCCGGCGGGTCTCGAAGCCAGGGAAATCTATGTCGAGCTCGCGGGTCCTGATGCCGGGCTGCTGACGCAGCGCGGGGGCGAACTGTTGCGCGCCCTGGAGCACGTGGCGGCCAAGATGCTGCGCCTCGAAAATGAGGAGCACGACAAGATCTCCTTCGACGCCGAGAACTTCAAAGCCCTGCGCGCGCGGGAGCTGCGCCTGGCCGCCGACACCGCTGCGGAGCGCGTGCGCAGCACCGGTCAGCCCTACAGCTTCGCCCCTATGAGCTCACGGGAGCGGCGCATGCTGCATCTGGCCTTCCGCACCTTCGATGACCTGGAGACTGCGTCCAGCGGCGAGGGACTGCGGCGCTACGTGGTCGCCTATCCGAAGGGCTACGAACATCGCGAATCCGCACCGCGTGAGAGCCATTTTTCCGGCCGCCGCCGCTAGCTCCCGATCCCGCACACGCGAGCACGCCGGAGCCGAGCAAGGGAGCACCCGCTGTGCAGCCCCATCCGCAAACTACGGAACGAGAGTCGATCGCCCAGGAGACGATCGTGGCCATCTCTACGCCTCCGGGGCGCGGCGGCATCGGCATCGTGCGGCTTTCCGGGCCGCAGGCGGTGGGGATCGCGCAGAGCCTGGTCCGTCCGCGCTATCCGCTGGAACATGCGCGTGCGCGCTTCGCCATCATCCCCGATCCGCAAACGGGCGAGCCCATCGATGAGGCTATCGTTACTTATTTCGAGCGGCCGCAGTCCTACACCGGCGAAGACCTGGTAGAGATCGCCGCCCACGGTTCCCCGGTTGTTCTGGACATGCTGGTGCGTCGCGCGCTGCGCGGCGGAGGCCGTCTGGCGCGCCCCGGGGAGTTCACCGAACGGGCCTTTCTCGCCGGGCGCATCGATCTGACCCAGGCTGAGGCCGTCCGCGATCTGATCGAAGCCCAAACCCTCTACCAGGCACGCATCGCGGCCGAGCAAATGGGCGGAGCCCTGTCGCGGCGCGTGCACCCTGCCAAACAAAAGCTCGTCGAGATGATCGCGCTGCTCGAAGCCGGCATCGATTTTGCCGAAGACGACGTCGAGATCACGCCCGACCAGGAAATTGTCACGCGCATCGATACCATTGCCGGCGAGCTCGCTCCTCTGGCGCGTTCTTTTGAGCGCGGACGCCTGGTGCATGCTGGTCTCCGCCTGGCCATTGTCGGCCGGCCTAATGTCGGGAAATCCTCTCTCTTCAACCGGCTCCTCGAGCGCGAACGCGCCATCGTGACCGCGTCGCCCGGAACGACACGCGATCTGGTGACGGATCGCCTCTCCCTTGGCGGCATCCCCGTCGAGCTGGTCGACACGGCCGGTTTGCGCGAGGCGCACGACGAGGCCGAAGCGCTGGGCATTCTGAAATCGCGCGAAGCCCTGGCCGACGCCGATATGGTTCTCGTGATTCTCGATGCTTCGGTGCCGCTCCGGCACGACGAGCAGGAGCTGATTGCCTCGCTCGCCGGGCGCCGCGCTCTGGTGGTGCGCAACAAGTGCGATCTCGAGCTCGGGACCGAAGTTCCTCCCGATCTGCCGCTTCCCGTCATCGCCACGTCAGCCCTGACCGGGCAGGGACTCCCCCAGTTGCGGGACGCGCTGACCGATCAGGTCAACAACCCAGCCGGCGAGAGCGAGTCCGGTATCCTCACCAGCCTCCGCCATTTTGAGGCGGTTCAGGGCGCCCTGACTTCTCTCGATGCGGCGCGCGCCTCGGTGACCGGCCGCATTCCCCACGAGATGCTGCTGCTCGACCTCTACGCGGCCCTGCGTCACCTGGACGGTCTTACCGGCGAAACGACGGCCGACGATATTCTTAACCGCATCTTCTCCACCTTCTGCATCGGAAAGTAATGAAGGGTTTTGGGTGGTTCCGGGACTTCCTGACTATCAATACAAAGTACCTATAATGAACGACTTGACTTCTTGATATGTTGCGAGAGGTTCCGGGACAGCCGGAAAATTCCGTGTCTCCAGCGTGTCTCCGCCCCAGGAGAAGCGGAAGGCGAAAGACCCTGAGACAGTTAGTTCCACGTTCCAGGAGTTCGGCGACCGGTACTACCGCGAACAGGTCGAGAAGAATTGGAAGAATCCGAGCAACGAGCGGCTGAACCTGCAGAAGTATCTCCACCCTATGCTCGGCGACCGCCGATTGAAGGACGTCACTGCACCCGATATCCAGTCGGTGGTGTACCCGATCCGGGACGGCGGACACCCTGCCCAGGCTATGAAGGTGAGGACACCGCAAAGCGAATGTACGACTATGCACTCTAACTGCATCTGTCGCCGATCAATCCTGCCGCCATGGTCGCCAACCGCTACATCGGGAAGGCGGTCAGGCGGAAACGCCATCTGGAACCCAAGGAGATTCGGCAGTTCCTGCAGACGATCTACAAGAGCAACATCCGTCGGCAATTCAAGGTCGCGCTCCACATCCTGCTACTCACTCTAACGCGCAAGTCCATGTTGCTTCTGGCCTCCTGGGATGAGATCGATTTCGGGGGCGGCGATTGGACCATTCCCAAGGAACACGTGAAGGCAAGAAAGGGCGAGGAACATGAGCATGTCGTGTACATGTCGAAACAAGTGGCGGCGATGTTCGGTGAACTCAAGGCACTCGGGGGCAATTCACATTTGGTCCTGCCTGGCCGTAGTAGCCCGAAGAAGCCGTTCGCGCAGAACGCGCTCAACCACGCGCTCGAGGGACTTACCTTCGAAATGGAACCTTTCACCATTCATGACCTCCGCCGCACGGCATCATCCAGCTCTCCTCGTCCGGATCTCGCGGCGGATTTGTACCTTGACCATGATCTCGGCGATCTCTCAGGTGCGGACGGCCGGGAGTTGACCGGGTACGATATCGCCAGCTGGCTGGAGCAGAATCGCGGCACCTCCCGGACCGCATAGAGATCGTGACAAAACAATCCGGCAGGCCGCAGCAATTTCGAGTTTGTGCTGCGGCGAATTCGCGGATGACGTCTGCGCGCGCTACTCTCTACCGGAACACTGGTCGCCCCGCTGATCCGGGGTTGATCTATTCGTGTCTCCCTGTGGCTACAGCATCAAGTGGAATACGCCACGACGTGCGGATTCCCATGTATGAGTGATTTGGCGAATATGCGCTTATTGAGCATTGGGGAAGTCAGTCGTCCGAGATGGCGACTATACAGACAAGTGAAGGCGATATTGCCTTCATGTTGGCGGAGGCGGCGGAGGCAGCGCTTCAGGTTCGATGTGAATGGCGCACTCCGGCTCGTCGTCGGAAGTTATGCCGGAACTAAACGAGGATATTAGTTGGGCGTTGGGGAGTAGGGAAAGATTGCAGATTCAAATTGCCGGGCTACCTCAACCAGTCTTTAGTTACTCTTGCTTGGCGCCGATTCTGCCCTATTCTTTGCTGCCGCCCGAGCGAATCGCGCATATTCGGTCTTTGCCTGGCGATAGATGGGAAGATCCGGGTCGGCGTCTTTCCACAGCTTGAGGAACGCTTCGTATGAACTTCTGGCTTCCGATCGGCTTCCTGCCATCATTTGTGCTCTGGCAATCTGCAGCTTTGCCAAGGCACCGATTACATCCGGTCCAACCATTCCTGAACGGTCAATCAGTTCTTGAAATTCAGCCTCTGCCAGTTGACCCTGGTTGAGCTGTAGGTACGCCAAACCTCGGAGATAAACAGGATACATATCGGCAAAGCTGCTGGGGATGGCCAGGTCGTATGGAACCGTGTTGCGCAGGTCCTGAACGGCCCGAGCACCATTCTGTTGCTCAAGATCAATGGCCGCATGGATAGCAGGCAGGCTATATCTCTGAACCAGCGTGTCGTGTGGGAAGTCTCTCTCGATGCCGTCAAGCAGGCGCAGCGCTTCAGACGTATTGCCTGCCCGCGCAAAGGCCAGGGCGCGGAAGACAGCGGTAAACCGCTGTGGTGGCATAGAAGAAGATTCGGAAAGAATCTTTTGCGCCTGAAGTTTGTCGCCAGTCTCGGCCTCTTGCAACGCCAGATTATTGAGGTAACTAAGGGCTGCTTTGGAATCGCCCTCTTGTCTGGCGAGGCGTGCGGCGCCGACCACATCGTTGCGCGAAATGCGATTTGTGCCGTAGTAGCCTTCGATCGCACCGCGAACATGGAGGACCCGGTAGTCCGTTCCATGTTGACTCTGGGACCACTGCCATTGACGGTCCAACTCGGCCTGGTCGCCTTCCAGAAATGCGAGGTCAGCATGCGATACATGAAAGTTGCCATCATCGAATCCTCTCGATTCCGCTTCCCTAAGAGTCGCGCGAGCGTCGTCGAATCGATTCGCTCTAATTTCGCGATAGACGAGGTTGTAGTAGGCGAATGGACTGGGGAGGAGACGAGTAGCATCCCGCATTTCAGCTAACGACCGATCCTGCTGCCCCAGGAGCCACATGCACCGGCTTAAATTGTTATGAGCGAAGTAGTCTGCCGGAAAATCATGGACCCACTGAAGGAGGAGAGCCTCATCTTTCTCAAGCTCACCCGTAACCATACTGTAGTAAAGGTCCTCGACGTTCATACGAACTGGTGCCGCAGCTCGCGCCCTAAGCTCAAAGGCCCTGGTTAATTCAGCGATGCTCGCCGAGGTGCGCCCTATGCTGTTGTTTGCTGCCCCGATGGCGGCCAGAGCCATAACGAAGGTTGGATCCAGGTCAAGGGCACGCTGAAAATCGTCGGCTGCCCCTTCTACGTCCGAGGCCGCGAACTTGACATAGCCTTCCGACAGAAGTTGGATTGCCTCCGGCGACGAACTCATTGCGAGGTCGAGGGGAGCGTTGAATTTGGCGAGCGAAGGCTTTGGCTCGCCAAGCTTGCCCCGCATCGTATGAGTAGCGAGCCCCAAAGCGTGAATGACCTCCGAGCGGCTGGTCGCATCTTCTGCGCTCCTTGCAGCGACGATTCCTGTTTGGCAGTCGACCCCCTCTTCGTCAATATGGAAGCCATTGCCCTCCTGAGTAATTGCGGCGGTGAGCATAAGCCTGCTGCGCGTTTGGCGACATACCTTTAGCGATATCTGAGGTGAATTCCTGGAGTTCCCGGGAAGCTGCAATGCCGTAAGAGCGCTGTGCGTTTTGGCTAAACCGATGACATTAAAGAAAGGTGTCTGGCTCAGATCGAAGAAAAGACCAGAGTAGATTGCATCATCAAACACAAGGTCTTGAGTTTTGTTTTCTACAGCCAGAACGATCGAGTCGCCGTCTGCCATCTTAAACGGAGGGTGAAACGCACGATGCGCCCAGAGCCCTGTTAGCAATACGACCATCACGCTTGCAGCCGCGAGGAGCCATTTCCTGCGGCTCTTCGCAGAGTCGATTTCTTTTCTGGCTTTGGTGATCGCCCGTCGCATTTCGACAGCGGACTGAAAGCGAAGAGACCGGTCCTTTTCGATTGCTTTGTTGACGATTGTGCCGAGTCTGCGGGGGGCCTTCGGGTTCAGATCTCCTAAGGGCGCTGGTGATTGGTTCAGGACCGGGGCGTGCGCTTGCTCCTCTGTGTCAGCAGTGAACGTGCGGTGTCCCGTTGCCACCTCATATAGGACAAGTCCGAAAGAGTAGAGATCTGTGGTGCAGTCGAGCTTTTCTTTGAGCACCTGTTCGGGGGACATATATCCGGCCGTGCCCATTGCCGAACCCGCAAGGGTCAATGCGGGTTCACCTGATGGCGCTGATTGATTGGCTGTCGATTGAGCGGAGAACCGGGCATCAGCTTGCGATGAGTCTTCACTTTCAATCAGTTTTGCGAGTCCAAAGTCCAGAATCTTGACCTGGCCCGACGGTGTGAGAAAGATATTTGCCGGTTTGATATCGCGGTGAATGATGCCTTTTTCATGCGCAGCCTGCAACCCGTCGCAAACCTGGGTAGCAATCTCGAATATTTCGGATGTCGGGAGAACCTTTGACGGGATTGCCTCAAGTCGCTGATGGAGGGATTGCCCGTCCAACAACTCCATCGCAATAAATGGCTGTCCTTCGTATTCTTCAATCTCGTAGATGGTGCAGATATTTGGGTGATTGAGGGCCGAGGCGGTCTGCGCTTCTCGCTCAAACCTTCGCAAGGCGGTGGGGTCGCCGGCAAGTTCCTCGGGCAGGAACTTCAGGGCCACGCGGCGGCCGAGTTTCAAGTCCTCCGCCTTGTAGACCATTCCCATCCCCCCTCCACCGATGATCTCGAGAACTCGATAGTGGGAGACCTTCTTGCCCAGAATTTTCTCTGGGCCCGAATTCTCGCCGGCGGGGGAGTTTCTGACAGCCGCATGATGCCCGGCTGCCGATTGTATAGTTTCAGGGGCTACCAGGAGACGGTAGCCTCGTCGCGCAATCGTCTCGATGTACTGAGGCGACTCCGCAGAGTCGCCGAGCCCACGGCGTAGAATCCGGATTGCTGCGTTGATGCCCTGATCGAAATTGACGTTCGTATCGCTCGGCCACAGGCGTCGGCGAATTTCCTCTCGGGTGACGATCTTCCCGTCGCGGAAAACCAGCATTTTCAGAATTTGGAATGGCTGCTCTCGCAGAAGAACAGTATCTTTTGTGAGGTCAACCGGGCGCAACTCGCCTGTTTCCAGGTTCAGTTCAAACCCTCCGAGGCGTACCCGAGTTGGGTTCGGCTGCTGCACCTGGATCGGTCACGACTCCATGATCGAGGGCCCGCAAATCCATGCACTTCAACATGTTGTTGGCCTTCTAAACCGGCCGAAGAGCAACGGAAGCTCGATCGCCGCTATGGCTTGAGTGTACCGCGATGCTCTCCGATCTTGCGATTCACGATTTTGTCATGCTGGCGGCCGGATTTGCGCACAAATCATCGCCAGATCATCCGCAGATCATTTACCGAAGGTCCGCGAGACGGTATCGATTAGACACGGAGAAGGTTCCGGGCCGACTCAACCCAAACGAAAAGGCCTCAACGGAACCTGGCCGACGTGAACGGCGTCCGGCGGGAGGATTCTCGTGACTGATCGATGATGCTGGCGGCTCACTGGCTGGTCCGCTTGATGGCCCGGCGAAGCGAGTTGTGAATCATTTGGAGTATCAACATACTCCACGCGTACGTCTCGAAAATGTGGGACAGATTGGAGAGCACCATGGCACGCACCTTCCTCGTAACCGGTCCCACTGGCCACACCGGGCGCAACACCGTTCAATCCCTGGTGGTGGCCGGCGTCAACGTGCGGGCCTTCGTCCATCGCGAAGACGAGCGGTCCGATGCGCTTCGAAAGCTCGGGGCGGAAGTCGTTCCCGGGAACCTTCTCGATTTCGAGTCTGTTCGCGCGGCGCTTGAGGGTGTCGAGGGCGCCTATTTCGTCTTTCCGATCATGCCCGGCATCCTGCAAGCGACAGCGTATTTTGCGCAAGCGGCAAAAGAAGCGAAGCTCAAGACGATCGTGAACATGTCACAGATCTCGGCGCGCCGTGTGGCCAAGAGCCATGTCGCGCAGGATCACTGGCTGGCCGAGCAAGTTTTCAATTGGTCAGGAGTACCAGTGACGCATCTTCGCCCCACTCTTTTTGCGGAATGGGCTCTCTACTGGGTCGACCAAATCAAAGCCGGAACGTTGAGGCTGCCTTTCGGCACTGGAAGGCATGCCCCGATCAGTTCCGCGGACCAAGCTCGCGTCATCGCCAACATCCTGCTTTCGCCTGAGGAGCACATCGGAAAGGTCTATCCGCTTTATGGAGAGAAGGAATATACCTTTGCGGAGATTACTGAAGAGATCAGCAAAGTGATTGGGCGGCCCCTTCACTACGAGCAGGTCGATGCCTATGAGATGAAAAGGCTCACGACCGGTGTGCCCGAGACTGCGGAGAATAAGCGATTCCTCGACAAGATTGAGGGCGACGCTCTTTGGCAACATTTCCAGGAAATAGCGAAGGACCATCAGAACGGAGTCTTCGCAGGCACCAACGATACGGTGGAACGGATCACCGGGCAACGTCCAATCAGCCTACCTGATTTTCTCCAAGCCCATCGATCGGCGTCCAATCGTTCAACGTAAGGCTCGGCGCTAAGCAGCAAGTATTGCAGTCTTCGAAAGAAACTCTCAACGAAGTGAAGTGCGCTCTTCGCCAATGGCGGGGTGAGCGGCGGAGCCCCCTTGTTCTTTACGCCGCTCGTAAGTCACATCGACATACATGCACCAGCGGCACTTATGTCTTGCATCGCTCAGCGGGCAAGACGGAAGGAGAACTCTACCCGATGGGTAACGATCTCTACGCAAAACACAACCGGTGCTGGAGCCATGATCGCGTGTCCTGCTTACTCAAGGCCTCGCTGGTTGTGGTCTTGCTATCTGTCACGGCATGCTCTGTCGGCCCCAGATACCACGCTCCGCAAATGCAGTTGCAGCCATTCCATACGGCGCCGGCACTCCAAGCGAGACGCTCCGATGTCCCGGCGCCGGCTCTCGACACTTGGTGGGAGGGTTTTCATGATCCAGAGTTAACCCGGATCGTCCAACGCGCACTTGCACAGAACCTCGATCTGGCGGCTTCACTCACCAGAGTGGAACAGGCACGGGCGGTGGCGAAAGAGGCTGGGGCCAGGCTGAAGCCTTCGGGCGCTCTCACCGCTCAATCGGATTCGTTTCGCCAATCGCTGGAAAGCCCATTTGGGCGCTATGGTGCAGAGATCCCAGGATTCGTGCGGAATCAAAGCTATCTTGACCTGGGGATATCCGCGACTTGGGAGATCGATCTATTTGGAGGGCTGCGGCGTGGTGTTGAGGCGGCCACGGATGAATTCCAGGCGGCGCAGGCTGAAGGTATCGGAACCCGTGTCACCATCGTGGCCGAAGCCGCCGATGCTTACATGCAGATCCGAGGTACCCAAGCACGTCTTGCTGTTGCAAAGGAACAAATCGGGATCGATGAACACTTACTCAAATTGGTTTCCCAACGCAGAGCCGCAGAAATAGCGTCGGATCGGGAACAGGCTCAGGCCGAAGCTGTGCTATTCCAAGCTCGCGCCATTGTGCCACAGCTTCAAATCATTCTTGAAGCACAGCTTAATCGTCTCGACGTTTTGATGGGTGCGCAACCCGGCACTTATGCCGCGGAGCTCGCGACGCCGGCGGAGATACCGGTCATCCCGTCTATTACCTTACTGTCCGATCCCTCCGACCTGCTCCGCCGGCGACCAGATGTGATTGCGGCAGAGAGACGCGTTGCCGCTTCCAATGCGCGGATCGGCCAGGCACTTGCCGAGTACTATCCGAAAATCTCACTCTCGGGCTTCTTAGGAAACGAGGCAATCAGTCCGGGAAATCTCTTCCGCGGCAAAGGGTTTCAGCCTTCTGCCGTGGCTGGACTCCAATGGCGGTTGTTCGATTTCGGCCGCGTTGATGCCGAAGTGAAACGGGCCAGGGGCGCGAACGCCGAGGCGCTACTCGACTATCGCAAATCTGTTTTGCGAGCTGCAGAGGATGTGGAGGATTCATTCACCCTGCTCGGCCAATCCGAGATGAGAGGCGACGAAATCCTGAGAGAAATTGCCTCCCTGCAGCGAGTGCGGGATCGCTCCCAGGAAGCCTACCAAGCGGGCGTCATTCCTTTGACCGATGTGCTGGACGCGGATAGGCAACTGTTGGTTGCGAGAGACGACCTCGCCCTTACGCGAGAAACAGCGGCACAAGCCGCCGTTGGCTCGTTCCGAGCACTCGGAGGAGGGTGGACACCGTGATCGCGGGACAACTGTTCAACCGGATTACCGAACGAAGCCGCGCAGAAGCTAATGAGGAACGGGTGGGACACATGACAAGCAGAATGACGAAGCTGGGGCTGTTCTTAATGATTGCGATGTTAGGTATTGCCGGCTGCTCCCGGCGCGAGGGAGAAGACCCACGGGCATTACCCATATTGGTCCGAACAACGACTCTTGATAATCCAAGTGGCGGGTACCGGTCCTTTACGGGCGTAGTCACTGCTCGCGTAGAAAGCGACCTCGGTTTTCGCGTATCAGGATTGATCACACAGAGGCTCGTTGACGTGGGCCAAACGGTGCACGCCGGTCAGCCCTTGATGAAAATGGACATCACAGATTTTGCGCATGCGATTACGAATCAAGAGGAAGTTGTAAGAGCCGCCCAGGCAAAAGCGGACCAAACGGCGGCCGACGAGGCCCGGTACCGCCCCCTGGTCGCGAGCGGCGCAATCTCCGCTTCAACATACGACCAGGTGAAGGCGGCGGCCGACGCTGCGCGAGCCGACCTTCAAGCGGTCGAGGCGCAGGAAAGGATCGCTCATGACCAAGGCGACTATTCGGTTTTGGCTGCCGACGCAGATGGCACGGTCGTCGATACCCTCGCAGAACCTGGACAGGTCGTGGCAGCAGGGCAGACTGTCATCAGACTGGCGCATGCGGGACCAAGAGAAGCTGCCGTCTACTTGCCTGAGACTCTCCGTCCCCGCCTCGGTTCAGAGGTTCACGCCGAGCTGTTCGGTTCAAATGAGCAGGCTAGCGCTCGACTCAGACAGCTTTCGGACGCGGCGGACGCTTCGACTCGCACATTCGAAGCACGATATGTCCTTGAGGGAGCGGGTGCAAGGGCGCCACTCGGTGCAACTGTCACAGTCAGCCTACCTGCTGCGGACATAGCAAACACAATCGCTGTTCCGAATGCCGCGGTGATCGATCGAGGTAGGGGGCCAGGCATCTGGATCGTGAACGGAAGCAACTCAACAGTCTCGTTTCATCGCGTGAAGGTATTGCGGATCGACGAAGAAGACACCTACATCGATGACAACGTCCCATCTGGCGCTCAGGTTGTAGCACTTGGAGCGCAACTTCTATCCGAAGGGCAGACGGTTCGCGTGTCAGAGGAAAAGGCGGCACTGCGATGAAGGAATATAAATGCTCCCCTGATTTCTCGAAAGAGCGCAATGCGGAATCCGATTGGAACCTCTCCGCCCTCGCCGTCTGTCAGCAATCCGTGACCCTCTTCTTCCTGCTCGCGGTCGTCGTTGCCGGTGTAGTCGCATTTCTTCGGTTAGGTCGCGCAGAAGATCCAACGTTTACAGTCAAGGTTTTCACGGTTGCAGTGGCATGGCCTGGAGCGACGGCACAGGAGATGCAGGACCTCGTTGCGGACCCCCTTGAAAAGCGGATGCAGGAGCTGAAGTACTACGACTATACGGATACTTTCACTCGTCCTGGTCTCGCCTTCATGGTCGTCAACCTGAAGGACTCCACGCTTTCCAAGGACGTTCCGGAACAGTTCTACCAGGCACGTAAGAAGATCTTTGACGAAGCTCCCAAACTTCCCAGGGGAGTGATTCCCCCATTCGTCAACGATGAGTATTCGGACGTAACATTTGCGATTTACGCGTTGACTGCGAAAGGGATGCCCCCGCGGCAGCTCACCCGCGAAGCCGAAGTTCTGCGCCAGGATATGCTGCACGTGGATGGCGTCAAAAAGGTAAGCATCCTGGGTGAACGGTCGGAGCGAATCTTTGTGGAGTTCAGCTATCCGCGTCTCGCCACGCTGGGAATCGGCGCGCGCGATATCTTCGATGCGCTCATTCAAGAGAATGCGGTCACTCCCGCGGGTTCAATCGATACCAATGACCAGCAAGTCCAGATCCGCCTCGACGGCGCCTACGATGACTTGCAGACAATTCGCGATACGCCGATCGTCGCCTCCGGCCGAACTTTCAAGCTGAGCGACATTGCCACAGTCGAACGCGGATACGAAGACCCAGCGACGTTTCTCATTCACCATAATGGTGAACCGGCGATGGAACTGGGTGTCGTTATGAAAGACCGATGGAATGGTCTGAAGCTAGGGAAGGCGCTGGAAGAGGAACAAAAGAAAGTCCAAGCAGCGTTGCCTGCAGGAATCGTATTCCAAAAGGTCACCGACCAGTCGGCGAACATCAGGGCAGCTGTCGACGAGTTTCAACTCAAGTTTTTTGTTGCCCTGCTTGTGGTGATGGTTGTGTGTCTGATCAGCCTGGGGTGGCGCGTGGGCATCGTCGTCGCGGCCGCAGTGCCCGTAACGCTCTCTGCCACTCTTGTCATCATGTTGCTCACTGGTCGGAACCTGGACCGCATCACATTAGGCGCTCTGATCCTGTCGTTGGGGCTGCTGGTTGACGATGCCATTATCTCGATTGAAACCATGGTCGTGAAAATGGAGGAGGGCTGGGACCGCATCAATTCAGCGGCCTACGCCTGGAACCATACGGCCGCGCCCATGCTTGCGGGAACATTGGTGACGATCATCGGTCTGATGCCGATCGGCTTTTCCATTTCAATTGCTGGCGAATACGCCGGCAACATTTTCTGGGTGGTTGCTTTTGCACTCCTCACCTCCTGGGTTGTCGCGGTAACATTTACTCCCTACCTCGGAGTAAAGTTGCTGCCGGATATTCCTCCGATTAAGGGTGGCTACGCTGCAATCTATGAGACGCCGAACTATCAACGTCTTCGCAGACTCATCATCAAAGCCGTCGAACACAAGTTCGTTGTCGCCGGAATTGTGGTCCTTATCTTCATTGCTGCGGTCTTCGGCATGGGATTTGTCAAACAGCAGTTCTTCCCCAGTTCGGATCGTCCTGAAGTCCTCGTCGAGGTCACCCTGCCTCAAGGCGGAAGTATCGAAACGACCGAAGTCACCGTTCACAAGCTTGAGGCTTTTCTGAAGACTCAACCGGAAGCGCGGATTGTTTCCTCGTATATCGGAGCTGGCGGACCGCGATTCTTTCTTGCATACAACCCTGAACTCCCCAATCCGAATTTCGCAAAAATCATTATCTTGACGCAGAACGAAAAGGCACGCGAGCGCCTCAAACGTCATCTGCGAGAAGCCATCGCAGCTGGAATCGCCCCCGAAGCACAAGTGCGGGTAACCCAGTTCGTGTTCGGACCGCCGAGCACCTGGCCAGTCCAGTTCCGCATCTCGGGTCCCGATCTGGCCAACGTCCGCGACTACGCAGATCAAATGCTTGCAGTCGTAAAGGACGACCCGCACATGCGACAGGCAAACGAGGACTGGGGAGATCGCGCTCCCAGTGTTCACTTTGTTCTCGATCAGGCCCGTCTTCGTCTGATTGGTTTGAGCCCCAGTGATGCAAGTCAGCAGATTCAGTTCTTGCTGACTGGCGTCCCTGTCACACAGGTGCGTGAGGGAATTCGCACTGTGGATGTAGTCGCTCGAACAAGCGGCGACAGTCGACTTGATCCGACGAAGTTACAGAACATGGCGCTTACTTCCACCGACGGAAGGTTGATCCCTCTCAGCCAGATTGGAAAGGTTGAAATTCGGGAGGAATACCCATATCTGAGACGGCGAGATCGAGTTCCAACCATCACGGTGCAAACCGACATTGATGACACGCTGCAGCCGCCCGAAGCGGTGGCAGAACTCATGAAGAAATTGCAACCCGTGATCGCGAGGATGCCGCCTGGGTACAAAGTCGAGGTTGGCGGCCCCGTCGAGGATGCGGCGAAATCAAACCTGGCCCTCGAGGCGGTATTCCCAGCCATGCTGGTGTGCATGTTGGTTGTGATCATGATTCAAGTTCGCTCCTTCCCAGGGTTGGCCATGGTCATGCTCACGGGTCCTCTTGGTTTAGCTGGCGTGGTCCCGATCCTTCTGATATCCCGACAGCCGTTCGGCTTCAATGCGATCCTTGGCCTCATTGCGCTCGCGGGCATTCTGATGCGGAACACGCTGATCCTCATCGGTCAGATCAAAACCAACAAGAACGAAGGTCTGGATGATTTCCACGCTGTTGTGGAAGCAACGGTGCAGCGTTCACGGCCTGTGGTGCTCACGGCGCTTGCCGCCGTGCTCGCATTTATCCCGCTGACCTTCTCCGTGTTCTGGAGTTCATTGGCATACACTCTCATCGGCGGGACCGCTGGCGGTACGCTCCTCACCTTGCTTTTCCTCCCGGCCCTCTATTCCATCTGGTTCCGGGTCAAGCCTGACACAGCGGAGAAGCTGGAGAGTGAATCACCACAAGGGATCTCGCACCTTCCAGTAGCAACTTAGTTATCTGTCGGTTGAGAGCAACGTTGGACGGATCACCTTTATAAACGCGGTAACCCACCCAAGCCCGTGCGGATCAGTTTACCTGAACCGCACAATACGCGCGCACCACAACGAGAGGACGAAGGAGGAGATTCAGATGAGCTATATCACCACCAAAGACGGCACATCGATCTATTACAAGGATTGGGGCGAAGGCCCAGTCGTTACTTTCTCACATGGCTGGCCTCTCAATGCGGATGCCTGGGATGGACAACTGCTGTTTCTCGTGCAGAACGGTTTCCGTGTCGTGGCGCACGATCGCCGCGGTCATGGACGCTCAAGCCAGCCCCCCACAGGCAATGACATGAACGGATATGCCGATGACCTGGCGGCGGTAATCGAAGCGCTTGACTTGAAAGAAGCTACGCTCGTCGGCCATTCGACTGGTGGCGGTGAGGTTGTGCGCTATATCGGTCGCCACGGATTGAAGCGAGTGAAAAAGGTAGTGCTGGTTGCGGCCGTTCCCCCCGTGATGCTGAAAAGCGAGTCCAATCCCGAGGGGCTTCCGATGGAAGTGTTCGACGGCATTCGCAAGAGCACGTTCGACGACCGATCACAATTCTGGAAGGACGTGGCCGTCAGCTTTTACGGAGCCAATAAAGGCACGAAGGTTTCGCAAGGACTGATCGATCAGTTCTGGCTCTGGGGAATGCAGTGCGGGCTTCTCAATGCCTACGAGAGCATCAAGGCGTTTTCCGAGACTGACATGACTGAGGATCTGAAGAAGATCGATGTGCCCACTCTTGTCCTGCATGGCGAGGCGGACCAGATCGTCCCGATCAAAGATTCAGCTTATAAGACCGCAAAGCTTGTCAAAGGTGCCAGGGAGATCTACTGGCCCGGAGCCCCGCATGGATTGACCGCAACGCATCAGGACAAGGTCAATACGACTCTGCTGGAGTTTCTCAGGTCGTAATCACATCACTACGGTTCAGGTTGACCGAGATCGAGCAGGACACACCTGCATCGTCCGCACACACTAACTGAATTCATACCGTTCGCTCGGTATCGATTTCGACGACAATGCCGAGAGCCGTTGCCAGGGCTCAGGCAGGGAGAATCGACATGAGTAACCCCACATCAGTATCGACTTCTCAGCAGACAGGGATCGTGCACGAGGGTCCCTCGGTGAGCATTCCGGCAGGTGAAGTCAATTTCGTTCAAACGGGCATCAAGACGGAGGCAGGCGAACTGCTTGCAGGGCCGGCTTACGGCAACATCCAGAATGGCCGCCATGGAACCTTTATCCGTTTGCCGGCTGGTTTCATTAGCCCGGCACACACGCACACGGAAGATTATTACGCCGTGGTTATCGAAGGTGTTATGGCCAACGATCCGCCAGATGCAAAGCCGGTCCCCTTGCCGGCTGGCTCCTATTACTTCCAACAGGGCGAGGAACCGCACGTGACCCGGTGCTTGTCTGAGACGGGCTGCCTGTTCTTCATGGTGCAGCCTGGCAAGTTCGACTTTGCCCCTGCGAAGTAGCGACCGTATCTACCAGCTCGAAGAGAAACAACGCGGGCCGTTAGGCGTGGCATGGCTCCCGATGCTAGCTCCTGACGGCCGCCTTGTCGGATCGTACTTCCTCCAAAGGGCAGAAGATGCGCGCAGCCGACATTCCGCTCAACGTGCCTATCGAATCACGAAATGAATAAGGAGATCCATCGATGCCGGTCATAGACGTAGTCATTCCCGAGAATGCACTTTCCCCCGAAGCCGAAACTTCTCTACTGAAAGAAGTGACGGACATTCTGATCACGGCGGAGGGATTCGACCCGAAGAATCCCATCGCGCAGTCCGTGACTTTATTGTTTCTCCATCGACCGGCGGCGGTCTTTGTTGGCGGAGAGCGTTCAACAGCGCCTCGATACCGGGTAACGACAAATGTGGCAGAGGGGAAATATTCCGAAGAAGCCATAAGAATGCTTATCCGCGAGGTCAATATTGCGTTCGCCCGCGCCGAAGGAACTAGCCCTGAAGCGATGGGAAAGAAGCTCTACATCTTTCCGACCGAGACACCCGAAGGTCGGTGGGGATCACAAGGTGTCGTCCGGCCCGTCGCAGACATTCAGGCAATGATCGCGGGCGAGCATGAGCGCTCGGTCGGCGACGACCTCCTCGCACTCCGTCGCCGCGTAAAAGCTCAGGAGATTGTTGAGGGCGTGGTTGACGCCGTCAGGCGCGGGAATGCTATGGGCTAGCTCTCTTGCCTCTTATGCAAACCCCGGCAACCCATCGTCCTTCCATCTCTGAATTCATGCAGAGGTGGCATCTGGGCCATACGACTCATTTGGCGTAGGTTCGTATTCTAATGGACGTGGCGCCGAAGTACCGCTGCTGAAGGTGAGCGACATCCACAGCCGGCGCATGATATCCGCGTGGAGCGCGGCAAGGGTGGTGGTGGATGGGTCTGTCCGCACCGCGGTGGCCTGTACTGCTGGGGAAACGGTAGGTGCGAGGTTCCTTCCAGCGCCAGTACAAGGTGGGGCGGCGACCCAGGCCGACTGCCCTTAAATCCGCTGTGCAGAACCACCATTTGACCGGGCCTGCAATCGCCAATTGCTATGAGGCTAGGCAAACACCAGCCGACGATGCGTGAATACGTTCCGCTCATCGCGATAATCCGAATTTCCGGATAGATGCGCCGAAGGATTGTCAGCAATTAGTGGCCATTACATGCCCGGCATTTCAAGATCGAACGAAACAACGTTAGGTTTCCACCGGTAGATTTCAATGAGGGTCTCGTGCCCGTTGCGAGCCAGACGGGGCTCGAATCCCCATGCGCACAGCAATTTCCTATAAATATCGCGCGCCACCGCATCGTCTTCGACCACCAGCACTTGGATTCTCTGAGCTGTCATGAGTCACCTTCCCAGGTGAGACCGGCTACGCCCGTACGAACGGGAGAAATCCAAAAAGCCGCGCCGCAGCGCAATCATTACCGCATGCGTTCGATCATTCGCCTGCAGCTTCGACATGATGCTGCTGACGTGCCCCTTCACTGTATCTTCGGTGATGTTGAGCTTATCCGCCGCAATCTTATTGGAATTGCCTTCTGAAATCCTTCCGGGCACTTCGACTTCGCGAGGAGTGAGTCTCATTGGCATCGAAATAGCTGGATAGCTGGACCGCAACCTCTGGCGAGATGGCCCTCTGGCCGGCATGTACCGCGCGTATCGCCCGCACCAAATCATGGCGCAACGTGCTCTTGAGCGGATAGCCTGACGCTCCGGCTTTTACCGCTCTTGTGATCTGCACGTCACCATCGTAGGTTGTCAAAACCAGAATCCTAGCTTTCGAGAATTCTTTGCGAATCGTCTGAATCGCCTCGATTCCATCCATGCCATTCATCTGCAGGCCCATCAGGGTGACGTCGGAACGATGCTCCCGGTAGGCGGCGATTGCACTGGCCCCGTCGTCTGCCTCTGTAACAAGCCTGATATCTCGCTCTCAGCTTCCATCGTCGCGGTGACTCCCGCGCGCATCAGCGCGTGATCGTCAACGCACAGGACTCGGATTGGGATCAGTAAGTCCATAATCGCTCCTTGCTTTTCTCGCGCCGGGGCCCTGGCGTATTTCATAACTTCATGCAAATTCTATGCATCACGCGGGGTTCCCAAGTTGTCTGCGATTCTCCTTCACAAGGGACAGGCTGGAGAAATCGCGAAAACCCAGCTCCCCCGCGTGCGCATCTCGTCAGCGCAGCCCTAAGCGGACTACGGCGATCACGGGACGGATCAAGAACGAGCTGAACCGTCCGGTGTAGCATCTAAGATCAAACGTCGAGCAGTCTCGTGACAGTGATTAATTGCGAACTGAGATAGTGTCACGAACGTGATCCAAATCTGGTCATGGGCGTGATCGGATCAGACAACAGAACAGCTAATCGCTTACGCGACTGAATGGCCGCACTGGGCGTGTGTGCCGCAGAGACGGGCCAGGATGTCGTGCTCAAGAAGCAGTAAGCAGGAGGTTATATGGACTTCTCAGAGACCGGCACAACGGAGCCTCGCGATCGTATAGTTATGTCTATATCGATGGTGTGTGACGATGAGCCTCGATGGGATCTGTTTGAAGATACTCCGGAGACAATCCAGGATCGACTGAGGGGCGTGCAGGACCTCATCTGTTATTTGCTTCGGAAAAATGAAGAGCTGCGCATGGAACTGTTCGCTCGCCGTGAGCGCGTCTTCGACTCAAAAGCTTCAACAATATGGTTTCGGATGGAACATCCAGGTAACGACGTGTTCGATCAGACACACCCAGCGCGCGTCTAAGTCGATTGTGAGAGCGACAGTTGCCGAACGAAATGAGCCGTGCCGGCCCCGGATGTATTCAAGCTGACTGGCTTCAAGCCGATTTGGCGATAGCCGAAAGCTTGCTCGGTCTCATGATCCAGATGATCCGATCGATACCTTGATCGGAAACATCGATCGACACCAGTCCGCTCGTTTCACCGTTGCGCGACTTAAGAATGGATGCTTGTCCGTTCACCTGAACCCAGGAGAGGGTAACCCCATTCCAAAAATGCGACGAGACCGCAGCAATGAACTTCGCAACGCGCTCGCGACCGGCGACGGGAACACGAGCAGCGCGCACTATTCCGCCACCATCAGCGTAGGACACGACGTCCTCCGCGAACAGGCCCTCCAATCGGGCCATATCGCCCTTCTGCGCCGCGCCGATAAATACGTCGAGAAATCTCCTCTGCTCGTGAGAGCTGGCAGGTATGCGCCGGCCATCGGCGATGTGTTTACGGGCGCGTGAGACAAGCTGCCGGCTATTTGCCTCTTCCAGTTGGAGAATTTCGACGATCTGACGGTAGGAGTAGTCGAAGGCTTCTCGGAGAACATAGGCAGCGCGTTCGGTGGGCGTCAGCTCTTCGAGAAGCAACAAGACAGCAAATTGCAGTGCCTCGCTGCGCTCCGCGCCGAGTCCTGGATCGCGACTTGCATCCACAGGTTCGGGCAGCCACGTCCCGACGTAGGTCTCATGGCGTGATTGGGCGGACTGAAGGAGATTGATGCACAGTCGGGTTGCCGTCGTCGCCAGAAATGCAGCTGGATTCTCAACCGCACTCCGGTTCGCACACTGCCAACGCAGCCATACGTCCTGGACGATATCCTCAGCTTCGGCTGCGCTTCCCAGCATCCGATATGCAATGCCGAAAAGGTGTGGACGCACGGGGGCAAAAGCGTCTAGGCCATGGTCGTGATCGCCGGTTTCCTCTCCGGAGAAAGGGGAGGCGACTGGAATGTTGGCGCATCTGCCATCGCGTGGGGCATAGTCTACCTCCTGGCGGACCACTCATTGAAGTGAAATTCCGGAGATAACCGGGAAATTCCCCAAAGTTCATATGCGCGGGCCGCCCCGAACGGCGCGTCTTTCCAAGCCTTCGGTTCCCGTATTCCCGATTCTCGTGTCACGCCGAAGCTGATAACCCTTAACCGCTCAGTTCTGCGCGGTTTACCGTGTCGGAGATCAGATTCGATCGGAGCTCTTCTTCGGTCTTCTCCAGGTAGATTTCCTCTTGACCGGCAACTTGCTCGTAGTAAGCATCTTTGTCATCCGAAGAGCCATGGTCGGGTTGAATGTCGATCAACATTGCTACATTCTCCGTAGGGGCCGTCGTGATGCGCTAAAGACCGGGTGGGCGTCGAGTTCGTGACACTCCCGGGACAACTTGTTTTGCACGCCCATGCTGTGTCACACCTCAAGTGGGTACTCGGTCATGCAAGACGAACGCCGGCGAGGCAATATTCCGTCTTGCATGTCGCGCGATTGCTGACAGCATCGCGGCGATCCCGGGCTGCGCGCCGAACGCGGAAGGCCACACACACCAACCGGAACTCGAAGGGTGATTATGCAGACCGATACACAAAGAGATGGGGGAGAGGCCCCCAACCGACCTGAATCCGCCAAAGGCGCCGAGTTTCGAATCACCGCACTGCAACGCGGTGCGGCCCTCCTGATCGGCGATGTCGTCGCCTTTAATGTTGCAGGCAAATTATGCGCCACCGACGCTAAGTGTCCGCCTCTCGGAGGGCCATTGAATGAGGGCAGTCTTCTGGGCTCAACGATGACATGCCCGTGGCACGGACCCGAGGTCGATGTCTGCACAGGAGAAGTCCTGCATGGCCCGGCAAAGGAATCCGTCAAGACCCTCACCGTCATAGTTGAAGGTAATACCGGACGCTTGGAGCCAGGAAAATGAGCGATGACGGGGACAACATGCATCATTACTCGGACGATGCCATCGAAATCAAGTACGATCCGCATCGGTGTATTCACGCGGCGAAGTGCATACGCGGCCTTCCTGCCGTCTTCGATACGAACCGGAGGCCCTGGATTGCGCCTTTCGAAGCCAGCGCAGATGAGATTGCACGTGTGATTGCGAAGTGCCCGAGGGGCGCCCTGCATTTCAGGCGAGGCGATGGCGGACCGGATGAAAGTCCTGAGCTGCCGACCACCATTATTTCAACGTTATCCGGTCCGCTTTATGTACGTGGGCTCCTGCAACTGCGGTCCGCGGACGGCAGAGCGGTGTTCGAAGACTTCAGGATGGCGTTATGCCGTTGCGGACAGTCACGGAACAAGCCGTTCTGCGACAACACCCATCTCTATGTCGGCTGGGATGATCCCGGTGTAGGGGCGGGACCTGCAGGTAAACAGAGAGACTTATGACGAAGCACCGCCTGGAGGCATTCAGTGACGGTGTAATCGCGATCATTATAACAATTATGTATGGTTTTGGAGTTGCATATACCGCGGAGCGAAAGTCTGCGGCAGTTGCAGCCATTGGTCCCGGTGTTTCTTAGTTACACACTGAGTTTCTTCTTTGTCGGGATTTACTGGAATAATCACCACCACATGCTAAATGCCTGCACGGCGGTCACGGGCGCAACGCTTTGGGCCAATTTGCACTTGCTGTTCTGGCTGTCATTATTTCCGTTCGTGGCGGGATGGATGGGAGAAAACCATTTCACGGGCTTGCCCACTTCGCTCTACGCGGGTGTTCTGTTAATGGCCGCGATCGCGTACTATCTGCTCCAGCAGTCGATCATCCATGCGGAGGGACCGAGCTCGATCCTGAAGAGGGCCGTCGATCGCGACTGGAAGGGTAAACTGTCGCCGGGGCTTTACCTTGTCGCGATCGTTACGGCGCCGCGTTTCTCCTGGATCGCGCAGGCTGTTCTTGCCATTGCCGCATTGATCTGGCTGGTTCCGGACCGGCGCATCGAAAGACGTCTCGCCACATCTCATTGCCAGGCACCTGACATCGGTGACGAGAACTGTGGGGACGCCGTTCAAGGCACGCGACTATGGACCAGTCGATGAGACAACGCGCCTGGTAGGCGGCAGGACTGTGGCTTAAATCCTTGTGGGACTGATCGATGCGGATGAGACGTCGTACCGCCGCGGTTTGCACGAGTGGCATCGCCAGAAGGGAATTAATAAGCTACTGGGGAGCCCTTGTCCTTTACCAGAAACACGATGAACTTCGCGGACGCCGTTTGGCTTGCATTGCGCCCGACAACGTGAACATCGGCGGGCCCTTCGTAGAAGCTCTGCCCAGGCGTCAGGGTCACCTCTGGACCGCCTTTGACCTGCATCACGATGGAGCCCTCCAGCACGTAAATAAAGCCGTGCGCATTGTGGCGATGAATGGGGTCTGAAACACCGGGCGGGTACTCTACTGTGAGCATCAGACCTTCCTTACCGGGGATGTTAGAAAGATCCTTCGACAACACTTCCGTCACCCTGGCATCCTGTGCAATCAGCAGATTAGGAGAGAGCCACAGGAGACACACAACCAGTTTTACAAATGTCATACATTCATCTCCTCGATGTTTGAGTTGTCCTGGTGATAGAAACGGAGTTCGGCAGAACTCCATGCCTTTTAGCGGCCCGCGGCTACTGCCTTCGCAACGGATTGCGCCTCGCTGACTGCGTGAGCCACACTTCAAAACGCGTCTCGCCGAGGCGAGCGCCTTCGCCGGGAAGGAGTGTGCGCTCATCGACTTCCACGCCAAAATAGCCGGCGGCAGTGTCCGCAGCCACTGTGCGCCGATCGTCACGAGCCCTGAGACCCTGGCGCACAAACTCGTCGAGCCGGAATTGTTCCGGGCCACGGTACGAAGCGGATTGCGGCAGCGGTCCTGATTGCCGCTGTACCGCCGATCATGGTGAAATCCGCGGACAACCCCGAAGGCGTTCCGATCGATATGTTCGATCAGGCGCGCCGCGGCTTAATCAAGGACCGTTCGCAATTTTGCAAAGAATTTGCGGTGCCGTTCTATGGTGCGAATCGGCCGGGCGCAAATGTCTCCCAGGGCACGCTGGATCAGTTTTGGCTCTGGAGCATGCAGGGCGGTCTGAAGAACATCTACGACTCCGTCAAAGCGTTCTCGGAGACCGATTTCATCAAGGATATCAGGACGTTCGATGTACCGACCCTGATTATGCACAGTGAAGACGATCAAATCGTACCGGTGGATGATACGGGCGGGAAATCGGCCACGCTGATTAAAGGAGCGAAGGGAGTTTTTTATCCCGGGTTGCCGCATGGGCTCACCGCAACTCATGCCGATCAAGTCAATGCCGATTTGCTGAAATTCCTGCAGTCGGTGCAGAGGGCCAGCAAAGCCGCTTAATCATCGAGCTGCGGCGAGTTCATCGCCCATAATGCTTGTCGCGGTTCAGTTCAATCTCTGCAAAGGCGGTTGATTTTCGTGACTTCGTTCGAAGACAAGGTAGTCATCGTTACCGGCGGTAGTTCCGGCATCGGCCTTTCGGCGGCAATTCAGTTTGCGAATCTCGGAGCTTTTGTACTGATCACAGGTAGACGCGCTGAGGCTCTGGCTGAGGCCGGAAACCGGCATCCCAATATCGAAGCGATGATCGCAGATTTGTCCAGGGCAGAGGATGCCTTCCGAACGATCTCAAGATCAATCGAACGCTGGGGAAGACTGGATGTCCTGGTGAATAACGCGGGCGCTGACGCAATTATGCCTCTATCAGAGATCGATGCGCCTCGGATAAATGAGATTTTCGCGGTCAATGTGCTGAGACCGTCTCTTCTTGCGAAGGAAGCGTTGCCACATTTGAAAGAGAGCAAAGGATCCATTGTCAACATATCGAGCACCTACGGATCAAAGCCAGGCATGGGCCTTTCCCATTATGGTGCAAGCAAAGCCGCACTTCGTGCTGAATCCAGTGGCCTACGTCATCGAGTTCGACACTCCGGACGAGACCTGGCAGCCCCACACGGAGCTGGTCTTCGTTGAGCGGATAGAGTTGTTTCAAGCCGTCCGCCTTGCCCATCATGAGGAAGGAAGGCTGGTAGATCTTCGCGCCGATGAATGCAGCCGACAAGTAGAAATAGGGCTCCCCGGCGGAGGTCTAATCCATGATCAGTTCACACGATCTGAAACTAACCGCGCGCACCTTCAGTTCGCCCCGCCACACAACCAGCTACCTGGAGGCAGGACCGGCCGATGGGCCGTGGATGATCTTCCTCCACGGTTGGCCAGATCGGACGGATGTGGCGTGCGCAGATGGATGCCTTCGCATCGGAAGGCTGGCGATGTATCGCGCCGGACATGCACGGCTACGGCGATTCATCGGCGCCAGCCGCTTCCGCGGCCTACGCCTTGCGCGAGATCGTAGAGGACATGATCGAGCTTCACGACCATCTTGGAGCGAGGCCGGCAATCTGGGTGGGCCACGATCTGGGAAGCCCGGTTTGCGGCGCCCTGGCCGCTCATCATCCGGAGTGCTGTCGCGGCGTCGTGCTCGCGTCTGTTCCTTATTTCCCCGAGGGCTTCGCGCTGCCCAGTCTCCTGCCGCTGGTCGATCGAGAGGTCTACCCGACCATCAATATCCGGACGGGCAGTGGGACTACTACCGCTTCTACCTCTCCCACTTCGATCAGACGGTCGCCGACTTCGACGCGGACATCCCGGCGACTCTCTCGGTGATCTATCGTCGCGGAGATCCTGAGATCGTGGGGAAGGTCTACCTGTCCGCGTTGGTCACGCGCAACGGCAGATGGTTCGGCTCCGCCCATCGCGCACCGCCGATCCCACCGGATGCCACGCTCTGGCCATCCGCTGATTTCAATGCTCTGGTCGAAGCCTTCCGCCTGACCGGCTTCCGCCCGGGCAACTCCTGGTACCTGAACGACGCCGCCAACATCGCATACGCACACAGTGCACCCGACGGCGGCCGCCTGCGCCAGCCGGTGCTGTTTATCAATGGCGAGTTCGACAGCATCTGTGACATCACTCGCACGCAGCTCGAAAATCCAATGCGAAGTGCCTGCCTGGATCTTTCCATAGCCAGTCTGCCGGCGGGACACTGGCTGCCACTCGAGTGCAGGACCGAGCTTTCGCACGCCATCGAGTCATGGCTCACAACGAAAAAGCTGTAGAGAACACGGACTCGAAGACAAACTCAGAATAGGACATTAGCCATGACCACAACGTCTCCCCTTACCGATACCTCAAGCCCATTCACGTCCTGGAGATTCGAGCACGCTGCGATTCGAGTGCCGGACTTCGAAACAGCGGCCGCCTGGTATGTCGAGAAGCTTGATTTTCGGTTGATCAGGAGCGCGTCCCTGAATGAAAAGACATACGGTTTTTTGATCGCACCGGCAGACGGTGCAGGTTTCAGCATCGAGCTCATCGCTGGGCCAGGCGCAGAAAATCGACCGGCGTATCAGAACCTCGGTTCCAGCCTCAAGCTGGCGGGGCTGCACCATCTGGCCTTCCGGGTGAGCAGTGTCGACGACTCCGTCACCACATTGCAGCATCGCGGTGTAACGATCGTCAGCGAGGCTCACGATGTACCGAAGCTCAGCCTTCGAGTCGCCTTCTTCGCCGATCCGTGGGGCAATCTCTTCGAGCTGATTCAACCGATGAAGGGTTAGTAAAGAGAAAGCGCCCCCAGATGAGCCAATGACAAAGATGCAGAGCGTTCGTCTCTGCGCCGTTGTCGGTGCGTGTGGCGAACTCGACTTTCAGGTGTTTCTCTCACTGGCCACTCGCTGCCCGTAAGGCGGCAAGTGGAGAATCGGGCTGAGCCGCGAACTTGTTCCGGCGGTCTGCGAGGTAGCGATGGACGTCCGAAATCACCACGGATCCCTCACCCACCGCGGACGCGATGCGTTTGACCGAGTTCGCTCGCACATCACCTACGGCGAAGATGCCGGGAACACTTGTAGCGTAAGGGGTGGTCTCAAAGCCATGCTCGGCGCCAGTGAGGATGAACCCCTTTTTGTCCAGCTTCACGGTGCCGAAGAGCCAACCCGAATTTGGCTCGGCGCCGATCATCACAAAGACGCTCCGGATCGCTTTTACCGTAGTGTCACCTGTATTACGGTTTACCCAGGTGACGGATTCGAGGGAAGAGCTGCCTTCGAGCTTTTCAATCACCGAATCGATGTAAAGCGTAATGCGCGAAGAATTCTCGATCCGCGAGATCAGATATTGCGACATAGTACTCGCGAGGGATTGGCCGCGAACGATGTGATGAACTTGTTTGGCGATGCCTGATAGAAACACAGCCGCCTGACCTGCAGAGTTGCCGCCGCCAACGACAATGACCTCTTCGTCGCGACAGAGCAACGACTCCATCGCGGTCGCTGCGTAGTAAAGCCCGCGGTTCTCAAATTGTCTGTAGTTGCTGACCGAAAGCTTGCGGTATTGGGCGCCAGACGCCACGACGACCGAACGGGCATATGCCGGGATGCCGCCTGCCAGCGTGAGTTGATGGACGCCGTTAGTCTGATCGACCGTGACCGTTTCGCGCGAAATTGCGAAATGAACCCCGAACTTCAATGCCTGCAATTGTGCTCGGCTCGCGAGTTGTTGACCGGAGACACCGGTCGGAAAGCCCAGGTAATTCTCGATTTTGGAACTCGTACCCGCCTGGCCTCCGGGAGCAATGCCCTCGACCACAAGGGTGCTGAGACCTTCCGACGCCGCGTAGACTGCGGCTGCAAGACCCGCTGGACCCGCGCCGACGACGGCAACATCGTAGGTCAATTCCGAGTCCGGGAGCTCCGTGATGCCTAGTTCATCGGCAAGCTCAGTAATCGTGGGGCGTGGCAGGACGCGTCCATCGGAAAGCGTGACCGAAGGCAGCGACCCTTCGTCTTCGGCCGTTTGGTGTGCTTCAGCAGGCAATTCGACAATGCGATGCGGATAAATATTCCGAACGAAAAAGCGCTGCAGATTGATCATTTCCGCGTCGTCTTTCCGTCCCCGAAGCACCACACCAGCGGACGCTTCACCGACGATGCCGATACGCCGCCATATCGCCGCCTGCACGATCAGGTTTGCGATATCACCTTCTGCGCGCATGAGTCGTTGAAGTTCTTTGCGCGATATGGGTAGAAGACGACTCTCGCTGATGGTCCGCGCTTCGACCACAGCCCCCTGAGAGTTGAGAAGATTGAACTCGCCACTGAAATCGAGCCTGCGATGGCGAGCGAAAATCATCGTTCCACCGCTAACGACCGGAAACGTGATATCGATTCCCCCTTCGAGGACGACGAACAAATCCGTCTGACGGTCACCGTAGGTATAAAGGATGGCATCCGCAGGAAAAGCCTCCTCGCGCCCATAGGGGATCAGCCTTTGAATCATCTCCTCAGTGAGTTTCGGAAAGGCGAGGTCTCGCCGAAAAGCGGGGTTGATTTCCTCACTGGGACTTCTCTCGACCGCTTGCGCTACTTGCTCTTCGTCAGGTTCCTCGCCCGTGATTTCCATTCTCGATTTCTCCCTGGATACGAACCAGCCGGTACATCGTCACGTGTCTATGACGATACCGACGCTACTGTAACAGTAGCAAGCAGGCTCGAAGCCTGCATGCCAGGGGATCTGAGTTGACGCGCGGTTCCTGGATTCAGAGTGCATACCGCACAAGCGGAAATCACCGCCTGATCAACAGCCAGGCATGGCTCATGCGACGACTGATGCGATTTGAAGCAGGCACCGGCCAGAGAGCCTTGATTTCACATAGACGTAAACGCCGTTTCGGACACGTGAGCAGCGCCAGGCGCAGGGATGTCTCTGTGCGAACCGAGCACCGGACGATTGACGAGCGTGACCTTCCCTGATCGCCGCAGGCCTCTGCCCCAACCTGCTCAATCGGCGGCTCTGGGTGACAAACCCGCTGCCCATTTACCTCGCTTTCTTCGGGGTGACGGTCACCGCGTCGACGTTCAATGATCAATCTTTCGCCCTGACCTCCCTTTTCGGCGGATGATTTCACATGTCCGAGACGGCGACTATGCGGTCATGTGGATCGCTCCACCCTGACCCGCTTGCCGACAACTACTCTCCCTTTCTTGCACAACCAGTACTTTGCATCGACGTCATCAATGGACGATGCCAAAGTAGTCTTAAAAACCACCTGCGGGTCTTATGCACCCGTTTTAAACTCCTCACTCCGGTGGTCCCGAATACCGTGGCGGCGCCTCGGCCATGATCGACCAAAGCCACATGCGGCCAAACAACGCTGATCCCATTCGGATCCAATAAACATCCGTCGCTCACGAGCTATTTGCGCGCTCCGAGACGACACAGAGGTGCGTCTTTCGCACAACACGAATTGATCGGTTGATTCTGAGGCGATGTGGGGTACGCAGGAAAGAATACTCAGCCTAAGTTAGCGGAAGTGGTCTCGAAAGTTGCCGGATTCGCGAAGGACCGGACGAAATCAGCCAACGAGGTTGCTCGACGTTCTGCGGGGAGCGAGCAGCTCTACTGCGTGTCATCAACGAGGAAACCTGACGAAAGGAAGGCAATCATGCGACTCCGCAAATCTGTCCAGGCTGTTCTGAAGTTTCTCCTGTTTGTACCCTTCATCCTGCCGTCCATACAATGCATGGCCCAGGCCCCGAGCGGCCCGGTCAGGAACGTAGTTCTCGTCCATGGCGCGTGGGCCGACGGGTCCAGCTGGTCGAAAGTCATCCCGCTTCTCCAGGCCAAAGGGCTACACCTCACGGCCGTTCAGAATCCGCTGTCCAGTTTTGCCGACGACGTCGCCGCCACCAATCGGGCCATCGACGCCCAGGATGGCCCAGTCCTTCTGGTAGGCCACTCTTATGGTGGGGCCATCATCACCGAAGCGGGCAACAATCCGAAAGTCGCAGGACTGGTATACGTAGCTGCGTTTGGTCCTGACACCGGTGAGACGCTGGCGACCACGGCGAAAAACTTCCCCGCGATGCCGGCAGCTGGCGAAATCCGTCCCATCGAAAATAACTTCCTCGTGCTCACGCCTAAGGGAGTGATGGACGACTTTGCTCAGGACCTCACGCCGCAGGAGAAACGCATTCTGGTTGTTACGCAGGGACCAACCTCGCTTTCAGTTTTTGGAGCACCAATTATGAATGCTGCCTGGCACAGTAAGCCGAGCTGGTATGTGGTCGCTGCCAACGATCGCACCATCAACCCGGACTATGAAAGATTTGCTGCCAAGCGGATGGGCGCAAAGATCCTGGTGCTCCCGACGAGCCATGTCGCGATGCTTGCAAAGCCGAAGGAGGTCGCCAATTTTATCGCTGAGGCAGCCGCTACAATCGGGGGCGGCCATGACTCGGGCCAATAATTTGCGCACTGCGTGAGCCTGGATTGTCCGCATAGTGTGCGGGCAATCCAGCTCATCTCCAGCGATGCGTTGACGTGCTTCAGGAGAGGAGACCCGCATGCTTACGGATGATATACAACGAACACAGTCCCCAAGTACGCATTTCCTCAATGCCACGGGGTCTCAACCCGAGTCCAGAATCGGCAAGGTGGTCACACCTGGTGACATGTTTGACGTTGCAATCGTAGGAGCTGGCCCGGCGGGGCTTGCCGCCGCAGTGTACGCGGCTTCCGAGGGATTACGAACGGTTGTCATCGAAGGAAATACTCCAGGGGGCCAAGCCGGAGCGAGTTCCAATATCGAAAACTACCTGGGCTTTCCAACAGGAATCACCGGACGGGACCTGGCCTTGAGAGCTGAGGCTCAGGCACAGAAATTTGGCGCACGCTTCGAGATTTCCCGCTATGCCAACCGTCTTGAGTTGTCGGCGAAGTTGAAGATTCTCCAGCTCGCGGATGGGAAGTCGCTGGGCTTAAGGGCGGTTGTGATCGCAACAAGCTCACGCTATCGGAAATTGCACGTCAGGGGCCAGGAGCTCGGCGAGCTTCGGAACGTGCACCACACCGCAACTCCGCATGAGGCGGCGGAATGCGCCAACAAGCAAGTGATCATCGTCGGTGGTGGAAATTCGGCGGGGCAGGCGGCGCTCCATCTGCTAAGTCACGCTTCTCAGGTCCATCTCGTCGTACGCTCTGCCTCTGTGCACGCGACTATGTCGGCCTATCTTCTGCGGCGCCTCTCCGCGTCTCCCAGAGTTACGATACATGTGGGTGCTGAACTGTTTCACATAGCTGACGACGGACAGCTAAGCACGGCAACGATACTGTACAGCCGTACGCTCCGCACCCGAACGTATGCTGTGGGCGCAATCTTCTCCATGATTGGGTCGGACCCGAACACAGATTGGTTGACAGGTACAGTAAACCTCGAAGAGAGCGGCTTTGTCTTGACCGGTGACGCAGGCCGATCGCAATTCGCGACGAACCTGGTAGGGTTTTCGCCATCGGCGACGTGCGCTCTGGATCTGTCAAGCGAATTGCTTCCGCTGCGGGCGGGGGCGCTGCCGTCATGATTGAAGTCCATCGCACCTCAACGGCCCCTTTCGGCGCTCAGGATCGTAAAGATATGAAGACGTGGCGCCGAATTGCTTGCGGTATCGCTCTTTGTCTGGCGGCGCCGGCGTGGGCGCTACCTAAAGCGGGCGCGCTCGCGCCGCCATTACACTTTGATGCACTGCTGCAGGCCCCGCCGAACGTACGTGTTGATGGCTCCTCGCTTCGCGGCAAGGCAGTAGTCCTGGAATTTTGGGCAACGTGGTGTGCTGCGTGCATTGCTTCCATTCCACGGCTGAACGAACTTCAAGCGTCCGTCGATCCCGGCCGGGTGATATTCATCTCAGTCGATGACGAAGACCCGAAGGTGGTCCAGGCTTTTCTGAAGCGGAGGAAGATCTCGGGCTGGATCGGCCTTGACGAAAAGGGGGCCACTCTCAGGAGGTTCGGGGTAGAAGCACGCCCCGCCACCATCGTGATTGACGGTGCCGGCAGGATCGCTGCGATTACGTCGCCGGAGCAACTGAATGCAAAAGTCTTAATGGAATTTGCCAGCAGGAGCGTCAAAAAGGGAGCCGTTCTTCAAGGCGCGGCGGCATCAAGCGTTCCAACTCCCGCGACAGATCGCAAATCGTTCCCGACGCGAGTTCCTGTTGAGACGTCGGACAGCGCTGACACCCTGAATCCAGACGCGAGCAGGAGAGTGTTTGAGTTGTCGATCGCCCGCTCAAACCCTGGGCAGGCCGGAAGCATGGTTCACGACTCAAGCGGGAACGTAGCTTATCGGGGCCTCGACATCCCTACGCTGCTGCGAATCGCATACGGGGTTCCCTTCGGACGATTCACGCATGAGCAGCCGCTGCCGCAGGATCGCTACGATCTGGTGCTTTGGCTGGATGGAATTGCTGAACACGCGGCGGCTCCGCTGCTGAAAGCGGCTGTGTGCCACGCGCTCAGAATGGATATTCGGGAGAGAGACATAGTCGAGGAAGCTTACGTCCTGTCGGCGGGTCCCTCCGCGAGGAACCTGCTCCAGCCGACGGCCGCCCCGCATACCCCAAGCTTTGCTTTCGTTAGTGGCGACACGCTGCATATCGTCAACTCCTCCCTGGACGACATTGCAATCGCGCTGGAGAGCCACCTCGATAAGCCTGTGTTGAACGAGAGCGGCATCGAAGGCCGTTACGATGCCGAGGTGCAGCTTCAGGGGAAAACGCCAAACGCCGCTCTTAGCTCGTTGGGTCTCCATGTGACCAAGGAGCAGCGTGCCGTACCGGCCTATGTGATGACCCCCGATTACCGAGACGGAGGGATGCGGTAGGAAGGCCGCAGCGGATCAGCCGGTGACGGAGAGGGTTCGCGAAGACCTCGGTCATCTCCTTCCAAACAGTGCCCGCATCGCTTTGCTGAGAGGACCTGGCCGCAGCTGATAGGCATAGCGTGCGGCCAGCGTCAGGATCACCTCGGTGCCGCTCCCCTGCTGACTGCGGATTTCAAGGTTGGCCCCGAGCTTGTGCGCGCGTTCTCTCATGCCGACGAGGCCCCAGTGATTGTCTTTGCGGCCCTCCGCCAGTATCCGGCTTTCAATACCCCGGCCGTTGTCCCTGCATATCAGTGAAAAGACCTTTGGGTCGAACGATAGCTCAATTTCAATGACCGTAGCCTGAGAATGCCGAAAAGCATTGATCAGCGCCTCACGGGCGATATCGTAAATATCCGCGAATGCGTTCGGATGGAATGCAGTGACATTGCCGAGCGTCTTTACAGAGAAGGCCACTGCGTGATGCGGGTTGAGGCTCAAGCCGAGTGCGAGAAGATCCTCCGATACAGTTCGCGAGGAATCGATTCCTCCACCATCCGCGCGTAGTTGAGCCACGCGATCGCGCCCTTCGACGATGATCTGATCCGCGCTGTCCAGGGCGCCATCGAGCATTGCGCGGGTCTTACTCTCACGAGGAAGGCTTTCCGCGACGACGTTGAACCGCAGCATAAGTCCCTGAACGCCCTGCAGAAGCGTGTCATGCAGGTCGCGCGCTATGCGAACGCGTTCATCCGCTCGCTCCTCTGCTCGCGCTCTTATAGCGCGGGTGATCTGGCGGACTCGGAACTGCAAACCGAACCAGACGATTCCGGCCGCAACGAAGATGCAAAGCACCAGGAACTCGCGAGTTTGATAGAACGACGGAAGAAGCTCAAAGGCCAAAGAGTCATCATCGGGCGTCCAGGTCTGCCCATCGTTCGAAGCCTCCACATGGAATCGGTACGATCCCGGACGGAGGTTCGTGAATACGGCCTCCGGGCGAGATGCCATGTCCTGCCAGTCACTGTCGAGACCCTCCAGTCTGGCGCGATAGCGGACATCGTCGGGCGCCGGAAGGTAAACTCCGAGATATCCGATTCGGATCGTGTGGCCGCCGTGCGCTATGGCGTGGTTCGCAGCCATCGGGTTCCCATCCACCGTGAGCGCCGGGGACTGGAGAATCGGCAATTGCTCGGAATTGCGAGAGGCTTCGGGATCAACGGATACAACGGTGTTCGAGTTGACGAACCAGAATCTCCCATCGGCTCCTCTCGCGGCGGTTGGAATTCCAAAGATAGTTGGCGCGGGTCCGGTGATGCCGGCATCATGGAAGCGTACTGCTTCTATTCGATGAGCCGGCTCGGCCAGAGCTTTTTCGATCTCCGAGCCCGCGACCCTGATGATGCCGTTGACGGAGTTGAGCCAAAGATCATTGTGTGTATCCTGGAGGATTCCCGAGACACCGACGGCATCCGCGGGCGCGTCAAACAAAAGCTTTTGGAATGTTCCATGCTGAAGGATAGCCAGGCCGTTCGTTCGTGCCGCCATCATGCCGAAACTCGTACCGGCAAGTGCCGTAACTTCCCCTGAAAGTCCGGTATCGGCAAGACTAAATGTCTGGCCGGAGGAGTTGCTCTCGATCACACCGACCCGGCCATCGACAAAACCCGCCCAAAGCTGGTGGCGGGCGCTCTCGAACATCACAATCGGCGTTATATCGGGGAAACCGTGCACTTCGATTCGGGACCAGACTCCGGTGTATTGCCACAATCCATTTCTCGATATGGATACAAACAGATGACCCTCAGCGCCGACGACCTGGCGCAGGGCAAACGGCGGAATTCTCGGAGGAGGCCCAATTAGCTTGTCCTGGCCGTCGCCATAACGTCGCAGACCGCTCAGGTCACTAATCCACACGACATTATGGGGATCGCAATAGGCGAACTGCGGACTGAGCGGCGGCCCGGTCTGGCTGAATCCGCGATCATTGATCTCGGTTAGTCGAGATTCCTCGCTGGCCACCCATATCTGCCCTGAAGGGCAAATGGTCAACGCGATGTGTTGTTCAACGGAGATCTGCTTACTGGGGTGAGGGACCAGAATGGGTTTGCGGAAACGGTCCAGGCCAGTCGCCGTTCCTACCCATATGTCGCCAAATCGATCGCTCAAAATGGAGAATGTTGCGTCTGAAGTTAAACCGTCCACGTGAGTGAACGAATCGCGTCCTGCTGTCCTGGCTGAGCTTGTGGAACTCGCCGAATCGGGCAACGGGTACAACCTGTTTCTGGTGACGCCGTTCAATGTGGCGAGCCAAAAAAACTGCTGGCTGTCGACCAGCATGTCACTAAACTTACCGGAAATGGAGGATACCGGACTGTGGGCGAACCTTCCCACCTGCAGGCGCCGAATCGAAGCTGGCTCGGGGCTGGGGTGGAACGTGAACATCCAGATGCCGCCATCCGGCGCCTGTGCGAAGTGCGCGACGAAGCCTCCTTTCTCGCGTGTTTTCTGAAAGGTGTCCTGGTTCGGGGGAAGACACCAAACGGACTGCAGCGTTGCTACCCACAACACCCCGGAACGATCGTAGAATGCCTGGCGAACGTCCTCGCTGTTCAGCGCGGCACTATTCTCGAATTGAGTCCATACGCCGGAACGAAGCCGAAAAAGCTGCTGTCGAACAATGGCTAAGATCGTGTGATCCGGCGACTCAAGGACCTGCGATACTTCTGCTCTCGGAAGCCGTTCGCTTTCTCCGTACACTCGGATCACTTTGTGATGCCGGATCTCCGCTATTCCTCCAAGACCGAAACCAGCCCAAAGTGTTCCCGAGTCTGAAACGTACAAGCATCGAATCACGGTGCCGGGGAGAGGCCGATCCGAGGCGGCAGGCTGAAAAAGGCTGAAGTGGATTCCATCGAAGTTGTAGAGGCCGGCATCGGTGCCCAGCCAGAGCGTACCGTCGGGATCCTGCTGGATACGCTTGATGCCGCGAGGCGCTCCCTGCCGGGTATTCCACGACGCATGATCCAACTGGGCAAGACTGAGGGGAAGCGTCTGGCTCCGTAGTGGCGCGACGGAAACGAGCAACATACAGGCTGTCGCCAGGCCTGGAGCGCGGGCGCTCCTGACGCATCGGCGCAAGGCGTGAAAACGATGCTGCAGCAAATCACTTTCCTTGTAATGACGAGACCAGTTTCGCTGGTGGACCAGTGTCCGGGATTATAACCTCAGACCGCCGGTGCAAAGCGGTTCACAGGTGAAAACGTCAGGAATGCCGCGCCGCTGGTGATCAGATCGACGCCGAGAATTGTACCCGCAGCCCACGTCGAACTGATGGGCCAGCCTCGCCAGATCATGAATCCCAACCAGAGCGTTACCAGGGCGTTAAGCAGGAGCCACGTCGATCCGCGAAAGCTCCTGACCGAAAAATACGCGGCGAGCTCTCCGGCGCCTTCGATCGCAAAGAGAATCGCGAGCGCCAGTGTGAGCGAGAGCAGTCCGAGCGCCGGATGGATCACCAGGTAAAGTCCCGACGCTAAAAACGCGATACCCACCAGGAGTCGCCACAGCATCACGCCGGTTCCGCGGGTACTGATCGCTACAGATTCGTACGCGATGCCTGTAACGATCATCAGAATCCCAACGGCAATTGAAAGGCCGATACCCGCGAAAAATGGCAGCGCAATTGCGGCGGCACCAGTGGCGATCATGACTGCGGCGGCAAACCGTGAAGTGTGGTTCTGCATGCCGGTGCTCGAGATCCTGAGAGTTCCCATGAATTTTCTTGCCGATCGCTCGTGACCGGACAACTGTTCCCGGAGCCAACTTCAGCAGGCTCCGGCTCTCGATAGCTGTGCCCGGCGTGCACAGCTCAGCCGGAACGCCGGGCCAGTTTTCAGTGTGACTCTGCCGCTTCGATGATGAACTGCGCGACCTCTTTCGGCTTCGCCAGCATCGCAACGTGGCTGGTCGGGAGAGCCAGCACTTTCGCCCCCATGCGTTTCGCCGTCACCCGTTCCTGTTCGGGCGAAATTGTGCGGTCGTTCTCCGCCACGACAAACCAGCTCGGCTTCTCATGCCAGGCCGCCGACGGAATCGGAGTTCCGAGGATCGCGCTCTGGGTGGCCCCCTGCGTCACTACCAGCATTTCCTGCTCTTCCGGGGTGAGGTCCTGCGCAAAGCACTCCTTCACCCCCTTGCGCGTAAGAAGCAGAAAGCCGTCATCGATCGGCTGGAGTTCCGAAAAGGCGGGGGTGGGTCCGTATGGCTGAGCCATGCCGGCTAAGGTTTCGTCTTTATCCGGGGCAAATGCGGCAACGTAAACCATACCCGCAACCTTTGAGTTTTCGCCGGCCACCGTAATGATGGCACCGCCATAGGAATGGCCGACGAGGAGAACTGGACCGTCCTGTGCATTCACAATGCGATTGGTCGCGGCTACGTCCTCCTCAAGCGAGGACAGCGGATGTTGCGCGCTGGCTACATGCAGCCCTGCTGACTGCAGGATTGGAATGATCTTGCTCCAGCTGGAACCGTCAGCCCATGCGCCGTGTACGAGTACGACGTTTTTGGTCATGTTTTATCCTCCGGTTGATGCGGCAGCTCGTTTCGGGCCTCGCGCCCGCCACGTGCATCCTGAACACAACGTATGGCCACTTCCGATCTCGCAAAAGCTCCGTTGTGCTTGCGACCTGACAGCACTTTAGTGTCATGGTCGGCAATGCCGAATCGGATCCAGACGCGTCGGGAAATATTGCGCAGCACAGGAAGGACATGGGAAGACCACGACCACAGAAATCCTGCGGGCCCCCCCTAAGGTGTCGTTCGGATTGCGGCGTTCCGTGGTAATTTAGGTCCACGGTGGCCGACAGGCCACCTCCCCTGAACCTGTCGGGCCTTCCATTTCTCATCAGTTTGTCCGGAATCAAAGGAGCGATTCCAATGGATACAGCATCGATCCGAGTACTCTGCGCGGACGACCACCCCCTTATTCTCGACGGAGTCGCTCGCACCATCGATTCAACTCCAGGCATTGAGTTGATCGCCGAGGCTACCAATGGCTCAGAAGCGATCGAGGCTTTTCGCAAGCATAAGCCCGATGTAGCCCTCATCGATCTCAAAATGCCCGTCGTCGATGGAGTGGAAGCGATCCGGACTATCTGCGGAATGTATCCGCGAGCGCGGTGCGTGGTCCTGACAACCTACCAGGGTGATTTTCAGGCGACTCGCGCATTCAGGGCCGGCGCCGTGGGATACCTGCTTAAAACAATGCTGCGAAAAGAGCTCATTCAGACCATTCGGCGCGTTCATGAGGGTCAGCGGTGCGTCCCGCAAGAAGTTGCATCGGAAATGACGAAGTATTTCAGCTCCGATGAGCTGTCTCCTCGAGAGGTCGAGGTGCTCCAGACCATTGCCGGCGGCCGGTCAAACAAGTGCGTTGCCGACACGCTGAATATATCGGAGGACACCGTCAAAGGACACATGAGAAACATTCTCTCGAAGCTGGGCGCAAACGACCGCCTTGATGCGGTGCTCATCGCGATGCGCCGTGGAATCCTGAGCATGAGCTAAGAAACCGCTTCGGACCAACCTGCGTTCTTCACGAGTGGATCATCGCCAGTCCACTCGTTGAATCCCGATGCGAGTCAGCTACGGTCCAGGAATGTCACGTCGACGTCTGACGGGCATTGCGTGCTCTTGAAGGCATCCCCTGGGCGTGGCCACTTGGAGGGCATGGCGGCTGTACGTCCAAAGGGTTCGCTCACCCAGGGCCTGCCGACACCATTGCCGGAATAAGCGATGCTCAGGATATATCTGTGCTCCGACAATGCATCGGGGTCTTCGCGAACCCAGACTGCCTGCGACGGCCTGTCTGGGTACTGACAAAGACCAGCGGGATTGCGATCACGTAAATGACGACCACCGAGAGCCAGATGGCTCCGGGCCACTGCTTCTGGACGACAAAGTAGAAGGTCGAGAAAGCGAGTGGCGCCACGATGGACGCCAGGCTTACAGCCGATGCCAGTACGCCCTGCAACTGGCCCTGGCGGGCGGCGTCAACCAGCCGAGTCGCCAGGGCCTGAAGCGCCGGCGTGCCGATGCCCGTGAGCGCGAAGATGGGCATGATGGCGAAAACGATCCAGCTCCGGGTGGCGAAAGCCAGCACGACAAGAGCGACGCAGGAGCAGGCAATTCCGACAAGAACGGCCCAACGTTCGCCAAGCAGTTCGGTCGCCGGGCCAGGCAGGAGGGCCTGCACCAGCGTTTGGCACACACCGAACGCGCCCAGCGAGAGGCCAATCCAGAAGCCATTCCAGCGGAACGTGTCGAACCCCCATAGTGCCCAGCAGGTGCCGTAGACTTCGCCAGCGCCGCTCAGGATGAAAAATACGAAGACAATCGGCAGAAGCCCCTTCATCGAGACGACCCAGCGCAGCGGCCGAATCGGGTTGAGCGCCGCCAGATCGATCTTCTCGCGCGTCGGTGTGTGAGACTCCGGCAGGATGAACAAAGCCAACAGTAGATTGCAGCCGTTCAGCAGGGCGGCGGCGACGAACGGGAGACGCAGCCAATAATCGCCGAGCAGTCCGCCGAGAACCGGTCCGATGATGAAGCCGATGCCAAACATGGCATTGAACAGGCCAAAGCGGCGCGCGCGCGTGTCCTCGGGCGAGATGTCAGTAATGTAGGCCGTTGCCACGGAAACATTAGCGCTGGTCAGGCCGGCGATGGCACGTGCGAGCAGCAGCATCCAGAGCTGCGGCGCGAACGCCATGACGACATAATTGATCGCCGCGCCCATCAGGGAGATGAGCAGCACGGGACGTCTGCCGAGTCTGTCGCTCAAAGCGCCCAATACGGGCGCAAAGAGGAACTGCATGACCGCATAGAGCGCGATCATGATCCCGATATAGGGCGCGACATTCCTGGTATGCGTTACATCTTCGAGAAGCCGCGGGAGAATCGGGAAAATCAGGCCGATGCCAATGGCATCGAGCGCAACGGTGGCGTAGATAACGACGAGAGGTCTGTTCATTGTGGAGCTGAACTCACCGGCTTGCCGTCGAAAAAGAACCCGCCGGTGGGCCCGCTCGCGGCGAGAGTTGCTGCCCAGATGACGCCCCTGGCGGCTTCGGCCGGGGAAATCCCAGGCCGAGCGGGCGACTTACGCCGGTGACCAGGGCTATCTTCGATTTCATTCTTCATCCCTCCCGGGACCGTGCAACAGAAATGATGAGCTTGCCCGTGACGTGCCCCCTGGCGCTGAGTTCCTGCGCCTCTGCTGTTCGTTCAAGCGGAAAGATCTGTTCCACATGCAAACGAAATCGCCCCTCGGAACAAAGGCGAGCCACTTCTGCAAAGACCCGCTCAGGATTCTTCGGCGGACCGTAGCAAAACTTCGCGCCATACTGCGGAGCCGATAGATCGGCGGCTGAAAGCACACGAGCTGGATCGCCGGCGATTTCGATCAACTCCGGGATGATGCCCGAGCCGGCGAGATCGAGAGCGAGGTCCACACCCCCGGGCGCAAGCTCGCTCACGCGTTTCGCCAGGCCCGATCCGTAGGGAGTCGGGATGGCGCCAAGCCCGCGCAAATAGTCGTGCTTCGCCTCGCTCGCCGTCCCGATTACGGTGATCCCGCGAAGGTGCGCCAATTGCACAACTGCCGAGCCAATGCCGCCTGCCGCGCCGCTCACGAGAAGTGTCTCGCCCGGCTCGACGCCAACCTGCTCAAGACAGCGCCATGCGGTCTCGGCGACTACAGGAAGGCCACCAGCGACGTTGAACGACACATTCTTCGGCTTCTGCGCCCAGTGCGTGAGAACCGCATACTCGGCCACCGCATTTCGGCCATAGCCGAAGACGGAGTCCCCGGGCGAAACGTTGGAAACACCTGCACCGACCTCGTCCACGATGCCCGAGGCCTCGAAGCCGACTCCCGAGGGCAAGGGAACCGGCTCGGAATCCCGGGCATCTCCGGCACGGTCTTTCCAGTCCGACGGGTTAACCCCGGCGGCCCGGACTGCGATCCGCACCTGACCCGGGCCTGCATGCGGCTCATCGATCTCGACCACATGGAGGACCTCCGGTCCGCCGTATTCGCTGAACTGAATCGCCTTCATGAATCTCTCCTTAATGTACCGAGTCCATACCTGTATCCAGTACACACTACCAATATGTACTCAGTACATCTACACTGTCAAGAGCGAATGTCCATGCCATCCGACCGCCGATCCCGCAAGCGCCTCGCCACCAGACGAGCGATCTCCGTGGTTGCCGACCGCCTTTTCCGGGAGAGAAGCTTCGACAATGTGACGGTGGATGAAATCGCGACCGCCGCCGATGTTGGGCGGATGACGGTCTTCAACCATTTCCCCCGCAAGGAGGACATGTTCTTCGATCGTGAGGAGGAAGTCCGCGCAATGCTGCGCGAGGCCTTGCGGCAGCGGGATTCCCGCATCCCTCCGATCGAGACATTACGGCTGCTGACTCACCGGCTCATCAGCGAAAAGGCGCCTTACGTCGATTTTTCTGCTGAGAGTCGCAGCTTTGTTGAAACGGTCGAGCGCAGCGAAAGGCTCGTGGCGCGAGCCAGGGAAATACGCGATGAGCTCGCGCAGGTCCTGACAGAAGCACTATCTGCCTCGGTTGGGCGAGAACCGGCCGATCCGGATGCCCATCTGGCGGCCGGTCTGCTGCTGGCGACATGGACCGTAGCCTTTATCCAGGCCCATCAAACCTTTCGGCAGAGTCGAAACTCGAAAAAAGCCAAGGCCGTCTTTCTCGCGCTTGTTGATAAGGGAACCCTGGGCGCAAAAGCTGCATTGGCAGGCACGCCTTACGCCTGAGCAATCAGCCCCAAACTCCAGTTGGATAGAAACGGGCTTCGCGTACTTTTGAAGACTCCGCAGTTGCGGCCCGTCATTCCCGGGAGGTGGAGCGATTAGAGGGGGACTTTCTGAGCTTGGATCCGCTCATCGCCGCCTGCCAGTGTGAGGCGGTAGCCTTTGCCGCGACGGGGATGGAAGATCAACGCCGGGCGAAAACATGCGATGCAGGTTCCGCCCTCGTGCCGGACGCTGGGATAAACGATGCCGCTCGATCCGGAGTAGAAGAGTGAGCGAGCAACAGCCTGCGATGGCCCGTAACACTCGGGCACCGGGGTGGGCCGCAGACACCGTTTGCGTTCCGCTGCACTGAGGAAGTGGAACTCCCCGGAGAAGTCTGCCAGGAAATCAGCATAGTCGAAGCTGAGCCGTTCCTTTGATTCGACCTTCCCTGAGAAAGCGCCTCTTGTGAAACGCCACCTCCTGGACCGAAGTGTCGAGTACGACGCCCGCGTACCATGCGCCTCGGCGGGCATCGTCGAAGCGCCCTCCGGAGGGTGCCGCATGGGTGAAGGCGGCATTCACGATGGGGCCTCGGGCACCCCGTACAACAATTCACCTGGTGGGATGGCTGCATTCTGGCCGCGCTCCGCAACTTTTCGCTCGTTCGTGGCCGCGTCCAGTTCCGTGAGATCGCTGATCACCTGGGCGGGCAGAGCGAGAGTGACTCGAGGACGCTTTCGGCAGCGTATTTGGTGGGAATCAGTCGGTGGGTGCCATGCTGTTCTAAGGTCTCAACATGAGCCATCCTACAGCCCGCCTCTCGCAGCATCCAGGAGGCTGCGAATCTGCTGAAGACCGAGGATGCCGTTGCGAACGCCGTAATCCAGCGGCGGACGTCCGCCGAATAGCGGATTGTCGTTGGGTTGAGTCATCCAGCGGTCTGCGTGCTCGTCTGGCAAAAGGATGTGGAGCGCTTTGTAGATCCCGACGAGGTACGAGATGCGCGTGAGCTGGTCCTGGGTCAGGGTTCTGGAGGCGGTTTTGAGCCGGCAGAGCGTAGAACGCGGGATTCCTCCCAGGAGATCTCCGACCTTCTCAGCCGGGATTCTCCACTGTGTGGCGATGGCCAGCAGGCCGTCCATTGCCGACTGACTGAGCCGTTCCCGCGTTGCAGGCTGGCTCAGATCCGGGGTCGCTTCAAGCGGTAGCCCGCGGCGGCGAACATGGGCAGAGGGGCCATCTGTCCTCTCATTCAGATAGTATATGTCTGCGTTCGCTCCCGCCAACCGTCGCAATCGAGCCCAGGGCGCGATTCCACTCGGCGCGCGCCTGCTCCTTCACCGCAGCGAAACCCCAGTGCGGAATCTCCCGCTGGAGATTCCGCCGCGCCTGATCCGTGCTGATATAGGAGAGGCCGACCCGCACCTCGATCGCTTCTCCGTCATGTGTCGCCATGTCGGTGACAAATTGGATGTCGTCGCCGCTGATGCGCGCTTCGTGCCCCAGCGCGCCACCCTGCCCGCTCTTCCAGGAATCCTGCGGACGAGAGAATTCGATATAGAAGTACTCTCGGGTCTCGCCTTGCGCGTTGGCCAGCTTCGCGACGTTCCCGCCCACCTGCTCGCTGCCTTCTACCGCAGCCGGTCCGGTGACCGTGAATTCCGCATGGTTGCCCAGACTGAGCACCAGGTGACTGTGCCGGCTGGCCGGATAGGTAAACCGGTAACAAATAGCTTCCCGCGTCGTGGTCGCTTCGGCCTTAATCTTCGACGTCTGCAGATCGGCTTCGTAGTAATACGGTGTCGCGGTCTCGAAATCGTGATCGAAGTCCGAAGCGTATTCCTCCGGCTTTGTCCCCTCCGCTCCGTCGGAAGCCATCAACAGAGCGGGACCGGCGGGGAATCCGTAGATTTTGTCCGCAAGATAGCGGTCCGTGATGCCGGGCGTGGTCATCGGAAACACACGGGCCATCCCGTATGGATATTGCACGTACGGAACCGTTGCCGTCAGAAGCTGGCCGATGCCGCCGATATTCGGATCGACGTAATCAACCGGTTGTTTGGACGTCTGTGCCGCCGCCCCTGCCATATTGATTCCCAGAACGCCCACGAGAGCCAAACCGCCGACACAATTCATCCTCGTACCCCTCATGCTTTTTTGTGCGCGTCCCTGATCGCTTCCACCGCGACCGGCGACCGGCCGCCGTCACGGCTGCAGACTGAACTCGGCGCTCTGCGTGGCCCGTGAAGACCCGCCTGCCCACACCGTATATCGACCGACTTCCACAGACCAGGCGTTCCCGGCATTCCACACGGCGAGTTGCCTTTGCGGGACCAGGAAGGTGACCGTGTGCGTCTCACCCGGCTGCAGATGGATGCGCACAAAACCCTTCAGAGCGCGCTCCGGAGTTTCCACACTGCTCACGTTTTCCCGTACATACAGCTGGGCCACCTCGTCTCCCGCCCGGTCCCCGGTATTCGTCACATCGACAGTGACACGTATGTCCCCGTGGCTGCCGGATACAGGGGGCTGAACGGCCAGTCGACTGTACCGAAATGTCGTGTAACTCAGGCCGAATCCGAAGGGAAAAAGCGGCTGGCCGCTGCTGTCGATATAGTTCCAGACCCGCGACGGATCGGCATTGTAGAAGTCCGGGATTTGTCCCACGCTGCGCGGAAACGTGATTGTTAGCCTGCCGCCGGGGTTGTTATCGCCGAACAATGTTTCGGCAACCGCTTTGCCGCCGAATTCGCCCGGATACCATGCTTCGAGAATCGCGGGAATGTGCTGTTCGGCCCAGCCGATGGTCAGAGGACGCCCATTCTCCAGGACCAGCACCACCGGTTTCCCCGTGGCAGCCACCGCCTCCAGCAGCTGTTCCTGATTGCCAGGCAGATCAAGACAGGAGCGGTCGAAACCCTCCCCCGAGATCCCCTGCCGCTCACCCAGAGCCATGATCACGACGTCCGCCTGGGCCGCGGTCTCCACCGCTGCCGGAATATTGCTCCCGGGATCGAAGGCGACCGTCGATCCTGGCAGAAGATCGCGGATCCCCTGCAGGATGCTGATGCGCTCTCCGTTTTTCTCGTCTTCATAGTCTCCGTAGCGCGCCACGGCGGCGTTCGGACCGATCACGGCAAGGCGCTTCGTGGATTTCGAGAGCGGCAGGAGATGTTCGCTATTCTTCAGCAAGGTCATGGATTCGCGGGCCGACTGCAGCGAGAGCGCGAGATGCCGGGGAGAGCGGTAGACCTTTGCCTTCAGTGTCGTATCGACATAGGGATGATCGAAGAGCCCCAGTGCGAACTTCACCCGGAGCACCGACCGCACGGCGCGGTCCAGGTCGGCGAGAGGCAGAGTATGGTGGTTCACGCAGTCGATGAGCGCGTTTTGAAAGACCGCATGACCGAAGTCGTAGAATTGCATGTCCACGCCGGAGCGGATGGCCATGCAGGCGGCATCCTGCGGAGTGGCGGCCACATGGTGCGATGAGTACAGGCGCTCAATCGCGCCCAGGTCGGAAAGCACAAACCCCTGAAAGCCCCACTCCTGCCGCAGAACCGTCTTCAGCAGGAAGGGGTCGTCGGTGATCGGAATCCCGTCGATCTCATGGTAGGCGGCCATCACGGCCATAGCGTGCCCTTCGCGAATAGCTTCCGCAAAGGGCGGCAGCATCATCGTCCGCAGTTCGCGCTCACCCATGTGGACCGGCGAAGTGTTGGTCCCCCCCTCTGGCGAACCGTGTCCGGCGAAATGTTTTGGCTCGGCCACAACCGTGTCATCGCTCGCCAGGCTCTCGCCCTGCGCCCCGCGCACGTAGGCGAGGCCCATTTGCCCGGTAAGGTATGGATCCTCGCCGAAGTCTTCCTCGATCCTGCCCCAGCGCGGATCGCGCGCCAGGTCCAGCACCGGCGCGAGGATCATATCGACTCCGTTGGAACGCGCCTCCGCCGCAATGGCAGCGCCGGTCTGTCGGGCCACCTCGGGATCCCAGGTTGCAGCCAGGCCGATGGGCGCCGGAAATACCGTTCCCGTGCTGTAGCCGTGCAGCCCTTCCTCGATGAACAACGCCGGAATCCCCAGCCGGTTATGAGCGATCACCCATTTCTGAATGGCATTCGCCTGTTGCGGGGTCGGATAGAGGTCGTGAATCGAGCCGACACCACGATCACCCCACAGCTGCTGCGCCTTCTCCGGCAGAAAGGTCGCATCCGGTGCGGCGTGGGTCGCGTCGGTCTGCTGGCTCATCAGGTCCTTCGCGCCGGAATACATATCCAATTGCCGGACCTTTTCCGCCAGCGTCATCCGTTGCATCAGGTCGTCGATACGCCTTTCGACCGGGATGCCAGCCTGCCGGTACAAAGCCCTGCCCTCTGGCGCGGCCTGCTGCGAAGAAGCCTGCCTCGGTGCGCTCACGAAGAGGAAGCCGAAGACAATCACCAGAACCGCACCGCAAGCGAAAAGACGAGATCTTCGCGCAGCGAAGTTCTCGACAGACCCGGAAAGGTGCTCTCGGCTAAATGGGTAAGGCCCTCGCGCGAATCGTGATCCGGATCTTTTCATCTGCTCTCCTGCGCCAGTGTTTTCCGGTGGCAAGCAGACCTTCAGGCTCGGCTTTCGGTTGCTGCCAAAATAACCACCGTACGAGAAGCATCGCAGGAGCGCAACAAAATCCTGACCGGAGCGCGTTAAGGAAGGCTCGGAGTCGTGAAACTTCAGAAATCTCGGGCCGCGGGACCGGTGCTATGTCCCGCTGCTTCTTCGACAGGGCCACACGGCACAATGTATATTCGCGGGTAACTCGGGTTCCCGAGTGACCCGATCCCCGAGCCATTGATTTGCAGGCAGCACAAGAGAGTCAAAGAGTGAAAATCCGCAGCGGGCCACGGCCCCGGGTGCGACCGTCGCTCCGCATCTTCACGGCCGAGGAAGGCCGGGGCGTGACCGGCGAATCGCGCACGGCGTGCGCCGCGGTGAAGAGTCGATGAGGATCGCCGTGCTGGGGACGGCGGTAGCCGGCGTTCTGGCCACGGTTCTGGTGAGCGGCTTCGGGCAGAGCCCGTCCACGACCGGCCTGGTGCCTGCCGATTTCGAAGATGTGACGGCCCAGGTGGGGGTTCACTTCCTGCATCAGGCGCCCCACAGCTCGCGGAAATATCTGCTGGAGACGATGGGATCGGGTGTGGCGCTGTTCGACTACGACAACGACGGGCGGCTCGATCTGTATCTGGTGAACGGAGCGCCGTTCGGTGATTACGTGCCGAAAGGCACGATTCCCGAGAAGACAGATCCGAAGTACTGGAACCGCCTCTATCACCAGAAAGCCGATGGCACGTTTGAGGACGTGACAGAGAAGGCGGGCGTGGCGGGCGTGGGCTACGGCATGGGCGTCGCCGTGGGCGACTACGACAACGACGGCTACGAGGATCTGTTTGTCACCTCGCTGGGCGGGAATCACCTGTACCGCAACAACGGCAACGGGACCTTCACGGATGTGACGAAGCGGGCTGGAGTCGGCGGAAGCGGATGGTCGACATCGGCGGCATGGGTGGATCTGGACGGTGACGGCTATCTGGATCTGGTTGTGCTGCGGTACATCCAGTGGGACTGGAACGATGTCTGGTGCGGGCCCAGAGACAATCGCGGATATTGCCATCCGGACGTGTTTTCGCCGATCTCGATGCTGGTGTACCACAATAACGGAAACGGGACCTTTACGGAGGAGGCGCAGAAGCTGGGTCTGGGCATCCCGGGAAAGGCCCTGGGGATTTCTGTTGCGGACTATGATCGCGACGGGCACCCGGACCTTTTCGTGGCCAACGATTCGATGATGGAGTTTCTGTTTCACAACAAAGGCAACGGGACGTTCGAGGAAGTTGGGCTGGAGGCGGGCGTGGCGGTGGACGGCGACGGGCGCACGTTCGCCGGGATGGGCACCGATTTCGCCGACTACAACAACGACGGATGGCCCGATCTGTTTGTCGACGATTTGGCCAACCAGAAGTACGCACTGTACCGTAACGACGGCGACGGGACGTTCAGCTATGACACCTACGTTTCGGGAATTGGCGGTGCGACGCTGTTGCATTCCGGCTGGGGCGCGCGGTTTGTGGATTACGACAACGATGGCTGGAAGGATTTGCTGGTCGCCCAGGCGCACGATCTGGACACGATCGAGAAGAGCTTTCCCGATCTGCATTATCGCGAGTCTCCGATGCTGCTGCGCAATCTGGAGGGCCGGAAATTTGTGAATGTCGGCCCGGTGTCGAACGATGTCTTTCGCGCGAAATGGGTGGGCCGGGGACTGGCCACAGGGGATATCGACAACGACGGGCGAATGGATGCCGTGATCACTGAGAACGGCGGCCCTGCGCATATCCTCATGAACCGAACCAGGACAGCGAATCACTGGATTGGGTTCAAACTGGTGGGGCATAAGTCGAACCGGGACGGAATCGGCGCCGTGATCCGCATCGCCACCTCGCAGGGGTCGCAGTGGGAGACCGTGACGACCTCTTCGAGTTATCTGTCGGCGAGCGATGTGCGCGCGCACTTCGGCCTGGGCAGCGACACCTCGGCAAAGACGGTGGAGATTCGCTGGCCAAGCGGGATAGTCCAAACGCTGAAGGACGTTCCGGGCGGCCAATATCTGCGGGTGGATGAGCCCATTGCAAGCGCAACGCCGGATGCGGCGCGCCCGGCGTCACGAAAGTAGCTGCTGTAAAGCACCGGACCCCCTGATCGTGCCCGTCCATGACGAGAAGCCGTCGGGAGTCTTCAGGGCTGAGCCTCCTGCGGTCCGGAGGCCGAACATGAGGAGGCGCGGGCGAGCAGCTGTCGCATTGCAGCGATGCCGGGATTGAAGATCAGGGCCGACTGCAGGGTGCTGCGAACGCCGGCACGGTCACCCGTCATGCACTGGACGCGGGCGAGGTTCATGGCGAGGCCGGCGACGTCGCGATTGCGATCGAAAGCCTGGCGCAGCATCGCGATGGAGTCCGCAAACCGGCTCTGTTTCGCCAGGAGGACGCCGAGATTGGACAGCGCGGTAAGGTCGGAGGGGTCGAGGACGAGAACGCGGCGGAAGGCCGCTTCCGCAGTCTTCGAGTCGCCTCTCTCCACGCTCAGGTTCCCGAGCGCATCGAGCGCGGGAGCGTCGTTGCGGATGGACTGCTGCAGGAAGCTGAGAATGGACCAGGCATGCGGTTCAGCCCCGCGGTTGCCGTGCATCAGAGCAAGATACCAGGCCATACCCAGATCGCGCGGGCTGGCGCCGGGAGAAAAGATGGGCACCAGCCGATCAGGAGCACCCGAGACCGCGTCCGGCGAGTCGATCTCGGGCCGGCGCAGGATGCGGTGATCGGTCCAGGCGACATGGGGGATGTTTTGCGCACCGAGGTGCGGCATGTGGCAACTGGTGCAGTCCGGCTGCGCGGGATGGTGAGAAGTGGCGAAGCCCGGAGTGGTATGGCACGCGAGACATTTGCTGCGAAAGAAGGCCACGCGTTCGGAGGGCGAAGGCGTGAAGTGCGGATCATGGCAGCTGGCGCAGGACATTTTGTCGCCGCTCATGCGCTTGCAGGTGCTCTGGCTGAGTTGTTCGACTTCACTGACTCCCCGCCGGGTGAGATTGCTGTCGGCATAGACGTAATAAGCCAGGTATTCGGAGATTGCCTGGCCGGGGCGATAATCGAGAGCCGTGTGTCCGGCGCGCTCGACGCTGACATCGCCCTCAAGGTGGCAGCTGATGCAAATGGAGTCGCGGTCTTCGGCATCGAGTTTGGCGGGGTTAATCACCGGAGCTTTGCCTCCGGAGAGCACATGCCGGGTGGTGTCGCCATGGCAGGACTCGCAGGTAATGCCGGCATGAAGAAAGGGCAAGCCAGAGTAGCGGTTGACGGTTCCGGCGTCGCTCGGCTGTACGGCGCTCATGTGGCAGCGCAGGCAGCTGCTTTGCATCGGAAGCGACGGGGGCATGGTCGTGGTGTTTTCCAGCCCCGGCTTCATATCGAAACCCCGCGAGGCCGCATACCAGGCGATGGGTGACTCGAAGAGGTAATCGTCCAGCGAATACAGCCAGGTAGTGCCAAGATGGCCGGAGCCCAGGAAATACGTGAGGGGCCGACGGCCGGAGATGCGGCCGTCGCTCGGATCGCGCCAGGCGAGGGTGGGCATGCCGCCCTGATCGGCGATGGTGTATTCGACGCCGGAGGACCGGTGGTCGAAGGTGCCGGAGATGAGGCGGTCGGCAGCGGCTCCGCTGGCATTCGCCATGGGAGTGAGGAGATAGCTGCGGAAAATCTGCTGGTGGCAGCGTTCACAGGCCGCATCCGCGATGCGGACAGGAGTCGCCTGGGGACGCGCAGGTCCCGCGGCGAGGAGCAGGAAGTATAGAAGTCGCAGGCCGCGTCGCATCACTGGACTTTCCCTGCTGGGTCGCCGTGGCAGAGGCGACCGGTGATCCCGTGGCCCTGCTCGACGACATAGATACAGTCCAGGGCAGGAATGGAAAGGTTTTCGGAGGAGCCGCCGGGCCAGCGGATTTCGATGTTGTCGGCCGATGCCGCATCTCCGAGTCCGAAGTGCACGCGCGGATCGCTGGAGGAAGCAAAGCTTCCCCCGCTGAGAACGTCGCCGCGCTGGGTGACGCCTCCGGCGGTAAGAAAAATCGTGGCGCCGACGGCATCGCGGGGAGATTTGGGACCCCCGATCAGTCGGAACTCGACCCAGTGGTGGTGGTCGGGGCTGACGTTGCGCAACAGGGCGGGAGGACCGTCGATATTGTTGACGACGACGTCGATTTTGCCGTCGTTGAACAGGTCGCCGAAGGCCGCGCCGCGCGCCGTGAGAAGGCGCGCCAGGCCCGATCCCCGGACGGCGGGCACGAGGGCAAACTTGCCATCGTGGGTGTTACGAAAAAGAAGCGGACGCTGCGCGAAGCTGGTTCCCCAGTCGTGCTGGTCTACCTGCGGATAGACGTGCCCGTTTGCGATGAACAGGTCCTTCCAGCCGTCGTTATCGAAGTCGATGAATCCGGCGCCCCATCCGAGAAAGGGGATTGTCGGCTTGGCGAGTCCGGCTTCGTAGCTGACATCGGTGAAGGACAGCGGCCCATCATTGCGGTAGAGGACGGCGTAATCGTCGGAGAAGTCGGTGCTGAGAATGTCGAGAGCGCCGTTATTGCGGTAATCGCCGACGGCAACTGCCATAGTTGCGGTGGGGCGCCCGTCTTTGTTGACGGCGTATCCAGATTCAAAGCTGAGGTCCTCGAAGCTTCCATCCCCCTTGTTGTGGTAGAGGTAGTTCGGGGTGGAATCGTTGGCGACCAGCAGGTCGGGTTTGCCATCTCCATCGAGGTCGACGAAGAGCGAGGCCAGACCGTAGTAGCCCGGGGCATCGTCAACTCCCGCCTTGCGGCTGACATCGGTGAAGGTGCCGTTTCCGTTGTTGTGAAAGAGATGGTCGTGTTCGCCACGGAGGCCGCGCGGCCCGCAGAATACGCTGACGCCGCGGAAGAGGCAGTTATTGGAGGCAACCTGGTCGGAGCCGGCGCGGGGCGGATGGTCGAAATCATACGCCACGTAGCCGGGGACAAACAGGTCGAGGAAGCCGTCGCCGTCGTAGTCGCCGAAGGTGGGACCGGTGGACCATGTGCGGAGAGCGACACCCGCCTTCTCCGCCACGTCGGTAAACGTACCATCACGGTTGTTGTGGTACAGGCGGTTGCCGCCGCCTGCGTTTGTGACATACAGATCCGGCCAGCCGTCGTTGTCGTAGTCCGCCGCCGCGACCCCAACGCCCCAGCGGTCGTTGCCGACCCCGGCCTCGGCGGCCACGTTGGTAAATGTGCCATCGTGATTGTTACGAAAGAGCGCGGCATGAGGCGGCTCAGCCTTGCCGGTCATGGCGTCGTACGTCATACCGTTGACAATGTAAATGTCGAGCCAGCCATCGTTGTTGTAGTCGAGGAGAGCGCCGCCGCCGCCCAGCGATTCGACAATATAGGCTTTGTCGCGCGTGCCGCCGGAGTAGTGCCAGGCAGTGAGACCGGCTTCTCGCGAAACATCCCTGAATACTACCGGGCCCTCGGAGACAAAGCCACCGGCGGTAATGGGGCGGTTCTGGTCGTCGTGGACGGGGGCAAAGATTCCACCGGTGCTCATGCCACCCTGGGCGGGCGGGGCAGATTGCGTTTGCGCACCAGCGAGTGTGGCGGCGCAGAGATAAGCGGCAACCACAATCCGGCGCGCCATTCGCTCAGTGCGCAGCACTCTTGAGCGTGATGGCTTCATTCGCTTGCGTGGCTACGGCCTGGCTGGCTTCCCGCTGCAGTTCTCCGTAGATGTGCAGTTCCTGTTTGGCTTCGGCGGCGCGACCTTCGGCACGGTAGACCGAAGCGAGGAAAAAGTGGATGGAAGGCTCATCGGCGCTGTTCTTCTCGGCGAGGAGCAGGTCGGGCAGGGCGTCGTTCTGGCGGCCGAGACGAATCAGCACGCGGGCGCGATCGACGTGCGCCTGCATCAGACTGGGACAACGCTGGATGGACTGGTTGAGATCGTCCAGAGCCGCATTCGCGGAGCCATTTGCTTCAAGCATCGAGTTAGCAAGCTTCCAGCGCGCGAGGCAGTCGTTGGGATCAATGCCGAGTTCGGTGCGAAACTCGGCCTGCGCCGAATCCCACTTGCCCATCACCCAATATGCGTTCGCCAGGCGTAAGTGCGTGCCGGCTTCCTGGGGAGCCAGATCGACGGCCTTTTTAAATTCCACCAGCGCGCCATCGTAGTTACGCATGCTCTGGTCAATCTCGCCAGCCACTTCGTGCGCGACGAATGAATTTGGATCGATTTTGTTCACCTTGCCGAGAGCATCCTCGGAAAGCTGCAGGTAGGTTTTGCCGAGCAGATACCAGGCCTGCTGGTCCCTGGGGTTTTGCTTCAGGTACGTCTGCAGAGAGCGAGTCGCCTCGTCACTTTTCCCGAGATTCAGCTGCACGTGGGCCAGGCTCAGCTGCAGGTTCTCATCCGATGGGTTGGTGCGGACGGCACGCTGCAGCAGGGGCTCGGCCTTCTGATTCTCTCCCAGTTCGTAGTAACTCAGGCCGAGCAGCGCGGAGGCTGTGGGCATCTCCGGATTGAGGCGGAGGCCGCGTTCCAGCACCTGCGCCGCCTGCGCATAGTCATGCTGGTTGAAGCAGAGCATGCCCAGGTTGTTATAAGCCGCCGCCAGATGAGGAGCCAGCCGAATCATGGCGCGATATTTTTCGATGGCTGCGTTGCTGTCGCCCTGCTGCTGCGCCGACTTCGCCTCGGCATAGAGCTGCTGCACCTGCGGCGTCACGTCGTCGCCGGAGGACTGGGCGAAGAGAGGCGCGGCCAGACACAGCAGCAGGAGCGCGCCAAACGCCATTTTCCCAGGGCCGCGGAACACGAACGGCATCTCCAACTTCATGGAATCGTATTATAGGGCCGCTCACGCGGCCCCTGAAGAAACAGCGGCACATCGAGATGCGCCGCCGGGTTGCAGAAACGCAGCGGAGGCAGCCGACTGCCTCCACCGCGCGGTTCAGAAGGTGAGCTGGAACTGAACCTGCCCTTGTCGAGTACTGTTTTGTTGCCCCTGGGAGATAACCTGCCCAAAGGTGCCGTCGCTGAAGTTGTCATCGGGATTCTCAAACTGGACCCGATTGAGAAGGTTGAAATAATCGACTCGCAGAGATCCCGAAAAGCGGTCGCCGAAGTAAAAATGCTTGATGAGGTCCGCGTCCTCGTTGTAATAGGGAGGGTTCTTCATCCCGGCGTAGGTCCGGTAAGCATCTCCCAGGGTGTAGGGCGCGGCTGCGGTGAAGGTGTTCTGAGCCCACATCTGCGCCACCGTCGCTTTCTTGCTGAAGTAGTTCGCGGCGCGGCTGTAGGGGCCCGTGCTCAGGTCCACAGAGGGATTGCGGTTGGGGCGGTTGCCGGTAGCACTATTGTTGCCGAAGGTCTGGCCGCCATTGGGAAAGGGGAAGCTCAGATTCTGGACGGGTCCGTCATTAACAGTACCGGCCTCCTCATCCACAAGCCAGCCAACCTGCCAGCCTCCAAGGATCTGGCCGGTTACGCCGTGGTTGTTGAAGTGCGCCTTCCCCGGGCCAATGGGAAGCTCATACGTCCCGCTGATCTTAAAGGTTTGGGGCGGCGCGCCCTCAGTTGGAGACCATTCGAGCTTCTGGTTGTACTTGTTGACCGCGAAGGTCTCGAAGCTGGTGAACCCGCTGGCGACGTTGTTGTATTCGCGCGCCAGCGTATAGCCGGCCAGGAACGCCAGCCCGTTGGAAAAGCGCTTGTCCAGTTCCAGCTGCATGCTGTTGTAGAAGCTGGTGCCGGAGCCTTCAAAGTTATTGAAGACAATCCCGTATTGTGGGTACGGCGTAAGGGCTTGTGCAACTGTGGCCGAGCCTCCCCACTGGCTTACGAAGTTAGCATAGGGAGTTGTATAGCCGGCCGCCTGGGCGCTGCCGGGACCGCCCGTCGGCGTGAAGACAAGTCCCAGGTTTCCCTGCTGCGACAGATAGGCGGGGTTGAGCTGGTTGATGGAATTGAGCTGGCTGGGAAGGTGGATATCCCGAGTGCCGACATAGGAGATGGTGGCGAACATCTGTGATGGCAATTGCCGCTGTACGTTGACGTTCCACATCTGGGCGTAAGGAGCGTAGTTGTCCTGTTTGCTGAACACATCGATCTGAGCGCCACCGACACCCAGACCCGGGCTGAATGGGGTAGGAGCGGGGTTAGGCATGATGTGGGTATCCCAGCTGCCGTAGGACGAATTATTCGTTCCGCTGGAGGGTTGAGAGTAAGAACCGGTGAGAAGATTGCCATAGTTCACGGCTACCTTATTCGTTCCGTATTCATAGGCGCCGCCATCCAGGAAGGCGAGGCTGTAGCCGCCCTGTATGACGGTCTTGTTATTCAGCTCATAGGCAAAGCCCAGCCGGGGACCGAAATGCTTCCAGTCGATCGGAGCACGCGTGTAGCCGGCACATCCGGTGCAGTTCCCAAACTTGGTCACCGCTCCCAGGCGCCCGTTCGCGGCCGGATTTGCGATGCTCGGATCGAAGAAAACGATCAGATCGTGGTTTTCGGTGAACGGAACCATAATGTCCCAGCGCAGCCCGAGGTTGACCGTCAGCTTCCGCGTGAGTCTCAGGTCATCCTGGATGTATGGCGAGTAGTCCAGGTTCCGCAGTTCCAGTTCCTGCGAGTTACTGCGGTTCGCCGAGTCGGGAATACCGAGCAGGAAGCTGGCGAAAGCGCTGCCGTAATTGCCAAAGTTCGGATCGCTCGGATTCGGTATCGAGGTCTCCTTTTGGCTGAAGTGGAACTGGCCGCCTTCGGTTTGCTCTTCGTTATCGTCCTGATAGCTGCGGCGGAACTCCTGCCCGATATTGAAGGTATTCTTGCCCTTCGTCCACAGCCAGTTGTTCACGATTGCGATGCCCAGCTTGCGATTGATCGACTGCAGCCATGAGCCCTGCGTCCCCCAGTCGGTGGGCGAATGTTGTCCGTCCCACGTGATATAGGGCGGGATAACGCCCCCGGAGATCGCTGGGAAGTTATAGCGAGTTTGGTTGAACTGGTTGTTGAGTTCGCCGATCCAGCCGATGCCGGCCGTCATGACCAGGCTGGGAGTAATGGTGTTGGTGTAATCCAGCAGGAAAATGCTGCCCAGGGCGGGCTCGTACTTCATGCTGTTCAGGGGGTTAGGGGCGGTCACGAGGGGAGCGTTATCGAAGGTGTACTCACTGAAGCTGTTCCGCCACTCGGCATAGTGCAGGCTCTGCTTGGGCGTCAGCACCTGATCGACGGTGAAGCCCCAGACATGCTGAATCACCGGGTTGATGAACGGCGCGAAGCTCTTGTTGCTGTCCAGTCCACCGATGCCGCTGCCGGGACGGTTCGGATTGGGGATGTACTGCAAAAGGGAGGCCGAAGTGGGGCTGATGCACCCGGCGGGAATGATATTTCCGGGGAATTGCTCGCCGGGAGTAAGACCACCGCACGTGACTCCGGGCGGAACATAGATGGGGATGACCTGGCCGGTGCTGCCGTTGACAAAGTCGCTGAAGTTTCCCGTCTTTTCCAACGCCGTGGGCACTGTGGAAACGCCCGTATTCTCAGTATTTTGCTTGTACCACTCCTGGCTGTAGTGGCCGAAAGTCCGGTCGTGACCGTTATACAGTTTGGGAATGCTGATAGGGCCACCGACATCGAATCCGTAGTTGTTTTCGTGGTCCGGGGTGGGGGCTGCGGGTCCGCCGAAGGAAGGCCCGTTGAAGAAGCCATCCGAGTCGAAGAAGCTGTTGCGGTTGATCTCAAAGAGATCGCCGTGGTAATGATTGGTCCCGGAAACGGTCTGGTAGGAATAGGCGCCCTGGCCGAGCCCATATTGCGCCGCAAAGGTCGTGCGTTCGACCGTTGCCTCCTGAACCAGGCCCCAGGGTGGATTGAAGTTGACGGTATAACCCTGCGTTTCAGGCTGAGGAGCGGGGATGCCGTTATAGACGATTTCTTCTTCGAAATCGACGCCGCCGTCTACGCGGTGAGAGAAAGTGCTGCCGCTGACTCCCGGCGCAAGAAATTGCAGCGAATCCACCTGACGGCCGCGACCTGAAACCTCCACCGGCATTGCCTGAACGATCGCCGGCTGGACAGTGGTGGAGATTTGCGGCTGAGTGGTATTCAGAGCAATTGCGTTGGCTGTGACCTGCACCGTCTGGGTGCTGGATCCCGCTACCAGCGTGGTGTAGATGGTATCGGTTTTGGAGGCCTGCACCAGAATCCCTGTCTGCACGGACTTACGGAAGCCGGGAGCCTCCACGGTCACCGTATAGTTGCCCGGCAGCAGGCCGGTAGTGGAGTAGGTTCCGGCGCTGCTGGTGGTGTTTTTCGTCGCGACCCCAGTCGCTTCACTGGTGATCGTCACGTGCGCGCCCGGCAGCACCGCGCCGCTTGAATCCGTCACCGTGCCGGTGATGCCGGCGACGGCCTGTGCCGAAACCATCTTCGCTGCATACACCAGAACTGCGAGTGTTACAACGATCCTGGAGATACGGGTTGCTGCGCGCAACCAGCCGCGGAGGCGCGGCGCAAATTGAGATGTCATCGCTGGTTCTCCTCTGAATGTCACTGGCTCGGAATTGCTTTATTGACTACGCAGGCCCGCGTCCCGACACTTCAGGCCTGATCGCTTATTTGAGCGACTGTATCCGCTGTTGTAACTAAACACACGGCTCTGGGAGGCCGCTCCGGGGTCTGTTATCGCCTGGCACAGTTCCGAAATGGGGATTGCGATGGTATCGTTTCCAGGCAGGCAGCAATATAGGACACCGGGAATTCGGCTGTCAATAGCCAGAAACATGCGCGCACGCCGAACGCAGCCGGGAGCAGGGGACCAATTGAATATTTCCAGGCGGGCGACCTTGATCAGATCGATATATCCGAGGGTGGACAGGATTCGGGCTGCAAATGCGGCCGCAGGGCATCCTTTCGGATCGGTGCTCGGCCGGGGCGGGGCTCCCTCTAACCCGGGGGCTCAGCTCCGGCGGCCGCCGCGCCCTTTTAATCCGTCTCGCTTGTCCCCATTCCAGACGGCATCCGTCCCCGCCGCTTCCGGCCGCCGAGGCGAGCATCCGCAGGAACTGCGCGGTACCAGACGGACGTCCAGCGTCATCTGCCCCGGTTTCGAGGAGCGTCGACCCGTGCTCCGGTCTTCCAGCAGATCACCAAACAGCGCCTCCGCGGCCACCCGCGCGATCTCCTCGATCGGCTGCTCGACCACGCTAATGGACGGACGCACAGTGGACGCCAGTTCGAAATCGTCATAACCCAGCAAAGCCACCGATCCGGGAATCGCAACATTGAACTTTTGCAGCGATTCGAACACATAAATGGTTGTGCTGTTTTTGAGGGTGAAGATCGCAGCCGGAGAATCGCCCGCGGAAAGAAAACTCTCGATCGCGTGTTCCGCGGAGCGGTAATCCTTCACAGACGTGTCCAGCAGAACCTCCAGTCCTGCCGCCTCCATCGTCCGGCTGTAGCCCATGATCCGCTCGCGAATCGTGTACAAGGTGCTCTCGCCGGTCAGGCACAGGATCCTTTTGTAGCCGTGGTCGATCAGGTGCTGCGTGGCCAGCGCCGCCCCTCGGAAATTGTTGGCGACGACCGCCAGCACCGCCGACTGGGCAATCGGCCGGTCGATCGCCACCACCGGCACCCCCAGCGTGCTCACCACCTGGCGCAGCATCTGGCTGTTGGAATTCGCGGGCGCAATGATCAGACCGTCGGCCCGGTGCTCCATCAGCACGTTGATGTTATCGATCTCCGCCCGAGGATCGTTCTGGGTCGTTGTCACGATCAGCAGCGAGTCGTTGGCCCGCGCCACCGCCTGAATCGCCTCCGCACATTCGGAAAAGAACGGATCCGCGATGCTGGGAATAATCAGGCCCACGGTTCGCGTGCGGTAGCCCTTCAGAATGCGTGCTGCCTGATTGGGAACGTAGCCCAGTGCCTCAATCGCTCCCTGCACCCGCTCGAGCGTCTCCGGACTCACACGATGCCCGCCGTTAATCACGCGGGACACCGTCGTTGTGCCTACGCCCGCCCGCCGGGCCACCTCGCTCAACGTCGGCGGCGTGCTTTTCCTGCGCGTCATCGCCGCCAGACTATCAGAAGGCTCCATCGTTATCTCGATGATTGTGTTGCCGGTCCCGTCGCCGCGCTGGCGCGCGGTTGTGCGCAAATCCACAGCCCTCGTGGCGGACCGGCCGGACCGGTGTGGTAATCGCCTTGTCTTGACATGGGAATCGGGAACCGCTTAGATTGGCGGCATCCATGGAAACGATACCACCAGCCGGCTAAACGCGTTCTCTTCGCGAACCCGCGCGCCAGACTGCCGGCGTCCCCATTTTCAATCCAACGGGAGCATCCTCATGTCACGAATGTTCGCGGGTCTGGTTACCGCTTCTCTCGTCCTTGGCTCCGGCCTTTGCGCCGCACAATCTTCCTCTGCACCGCAGCCCGATCTGAATACCCAGCCCACCCTCTATGTCGTGGGCTACGCGCACCTCGACACCGAGTGGCGCTGGGAGTACCCGCAGGTCATCGACGAGTATCTCCCCAATACCATGCACGAGAACTTCGATCTCATTCAGAAATATCCGCATTACATCTTTAATTTCACCGGCGCCAACCGCTACCGGCTCATGAAGGAGTACTACCCGGCCGACTTTGCCAGGCTGAAGCAGTACGTCGCCGAGGGGCGCTGGTACCCCGCCGGTTCCTCCGTGGAAGAGGGCGACGTCAACGCACCGAGCGCGGAATCCATCATCCGCCAGGTCCTGTATGGCAATGACTGGTTCCGCAAGGAGTTTGGCCGCTACAGCGCCGAATACATGCTGCCCGACTGCTTTGGCTTTCCCGCCGACCTGCCCACGATTCTCGCCACCGCCGGTGTGAAAGGATTCTCCACCCAGAAGCTGACCTGGGGCTCGTCGGCCCCTGGCGGTGGTCCGGATTCTCTTGAGAAGACGCCTGAAGGCACCCCCTTCAACGTCGGCGTCTGGGTGGGCACCGACGGGGAAAGCGTGCTCGCCGCGCTCAATCCCGGCGCCTATTCCGGCGGTATCTACAGCGACCTGAGCAAGCCGCTGCCGGCGCTCCCGCCCGACGACGCCCTCACCTCCGTACAGGATCAGCTACAGCAGCTGCGGAGCAGGCTCGAAGCGGTCCAGGCCGCTGGCCAGCAGTTTCAGCCCGACGACGTTCAGCACTTCACGGTGCTTCGCAATGAGATCGACGGCCTTGAGAAAGCTCGCCAGGATGAGGAACTGAATTACTTTCAGCATGACTGGGCTGCCCGCGTCCAGAACAACGGCAAGATCACCGGCGTCTTCACCGATTACCACTACTACGGCACCGGCGATATCGGCGGCGCTCCCGATGAAGCCTCCGTCAAACGCCTCGAGGCCATCGTCACGCACGGTGAGGCGAGCCTGCCCCCGCCCAACTACGTCCGTTTCCCTGATGAAGCCCATGGCGACTGGCCCGCGCAGCCCGTCGGCAACGGCCCGGTGCACGTCATCTCGGCCACCGCCGACCAGATGTTCCTGAACATCACCCCGGCTGAGCGCGATCGGCTCCCGGAATACACCGGAGAGATGGAGCTCACGAATCACTCCGCTGGATCGCTGACCTCGCAGGCCTATCAGAAACGCTGGCTACGGAAGGAAGAACTCCTCGCCGACGCTGCGGAGAAAGCCTCCGTCACTGCCTCCTGGCTAGGCGGCCGCACTTATCCCCTCGAGCGCCTCAACAATGCCTGGACGCTCGTCATGGGCGGCCAGTTTCACGACCTGGCCGCCGGCACCGCCACGCCCAAAGCGTACGAGTTCGCCTGGAATGATGATGTCATTGCCATGAACCAGTTTGCCGGCGTCCTCCGCAGCGCGACTCAGGCCGTTTCCGATGCGCTCGATACCGCCGGCTCCGGCATTCCCGTTGTCGTCTTCAACCCGCTCAATATTGAGCGTCAGGGCATCGTCGCCGCCGACGTGCATTTCTCCGGCGGCACGCCCACCGGCGTCTCCGTCACCGGACCCGACGGCAAAGCCGTCCCCGCGCAAATCTCCGCGGGCAAAGTCGTCTTCCTGGCCAAAGTCCCGTCCGTGGGCTACGCCGTCTACAGTGTCCAGCCCGGGCACCCCGACTCCGCAGCCTCCAGTCTCCACGTCACGGAAAGTTCCCTCGAGAATCGCTATTACCGAGTGCGCATCGACAGCCATGGAGACATCGCCAGCATCTTCGACAAGCAGCTTGGCAAAGAACTTCTCGCCGCGCCCATGCGCCTCGCCATCTCCTATGACAATCCAACCCAGTGGCCCGCCTGGAACATGGATTGGGATCAGGAACAGGCCCCGCCGAAGGAGTACGTTGGCGGTCCTGCCACCATCCGCGTCGTCGAGAACGGTCCCGCTCGAGTCGCCGTTCAGGTCACCCGCGAAACAGCCGGCTCGAAATTCGTCCAGACGGTTCGCCTCTCCGCCGGTGAGGCCGGCCAGCGCGTCGAAATCGCGAACGCCATCGACTGGAACACCCGCGAGTCAAACCTGAAGGCCGTCTTTGCCCTCACCGCCCATAATGAGAAGGCCACCTATAACCTCGGCATCGGCACCATCCAGCGTCCCGGTGCGCGCCCACGCAAGTTCGAGGTGCTCGGCCACCAATGGGTCGACCTCACTGACGCCTCCGGCGCCTTTGGAGCCACCCTTCTCACCGACTGCAAGAACGGCTCCGACAAGCTCAACGACAACACCATCCGCCTCACCCTGATCCGCACCCCAGGCGTCCAGGGCGGCTATCCCGACCAGGCCAGCCAGGATCTCGGCCATCACGAGTTCGTCTTCGGCATTGCCGGTCACGCCGACGACTGGCGACAGGGGCAAACCGACTGGCAGGGCCAGGAACTCAACGACCCGCTCGTCGCCTTCACCACCGCAAAGCATTCGGGCAAACTCGGCCGCGAATTCTCGCTGATCCACATCAACAATCCCCGTATCCGCATCATGGCGCTTAAAAAGGCCGAGAACAGCAACGAATTCGTCCTCCGCCTGGTTGAACTCGACGGCAAGCCGCAGTCCGATGTACGCATCTCCTTCGCCGCACCGATCCACGCGGCGCGCGAAGTCAATGGTCAGGAACAGCCCCTCGGCCCCGCCGTTGTGAAGGACGGTGCGCTCGTCACCTCCTTCACCGCGTATCAGCCGCGCACGTTCGCTCTCACCCTGGACACTCCGTCCGCCCGCGTGCCCGAGGTCCATTCTGTTCCCGTCACACTGTCCTACGATCTGGCCGCCGCCAGCAATACCGGCGACCCCGTGACCGGCGGCATCGACGGCGACGGCAACGCCCTCCCGGCCGAAATGCTGCCCTCCACCATCAACTACCACGGAGTCGCCTTCCACCTCGTCCCAGCCCACACCGGAACCCCTGACGCCCTTATCGCGAAGGGCCAGACCCTCCAGCTTCCCGCAGGTGACTACAACCGCGGCTTTATCCTCGCAACCGCCGTCGACGGCGATCAGGAAGCGTCGTTTCACGCCGGCAATCAGGCCACCACACTCAGGATCGAGGACTGGGGCGGCTTCATCGGCCAGTGGGACGACCGCGTCTGGCAGGCTGGCGACGTGACCACCCCGGCGCGTCCTGGCCGTCCCGCCCGGACCGAGCATGACGATTACGCAAAGCTGGTGGGTATCCGTCCCGGTTACATTAAGCGGGCGCAGCTGGCCTGGTACTGCTCGCATCACCACGACGCCTCCGGCAAGAACGTCGCCTACTCCTACTCCTATCTTTTTGCTTATCCCATCGATCTGCCCGCGGGAGCCCGCAGCATCACCCTCCCCAACAACGACAAGGTCCGCATTCTTGCTGTTTCCGTTGCCCGGGAGAATCCCGCTGTTGACCCCGTGCAGCCGCTCTACGACACCCTCGGCCGCTCCGAACCCGGGCCAATGATGCAGCCGTAGGTCGGGCTGCTCTACGATGGACAACGAACCCTGTCCCGCGTGGAGCCGCCCTTCAGGCGTCCCGGGCGAGACAGCAGGCTGCTCATGAAACGCGCGACCATCACGGCAGGATCGCTGCTTCTGGCGGGCGCGGCTCTCTGTATGCCGGCGCCCAGCCAGAGACCCGGCCCCTCTGCGGCGCCGGCCCAGGCATCCTCTGCCGCAGACGATGCTCAGCCGGAAGCCCCTCTCGCCCGCGACCCCGCCCTGCGGCAGTGCCTCGCCCTCCTCCAGAGCCGTGAGTATGCATCCGCATCGGATAAAATCCGCGCTTTCCTTCGTGACCATCCCGACTCCGCGGAAGGCCACTTCCTGCTTGGCTACGTTCTCTATCGTCAGCAAAAGCCCCGCGAGTCTCTCGCCGAGTACACCGAAGGCGCGCGCTTCCGCAAGCCCGATGCCAACGATCTCGCCGCCGTCTCGATGGATTACATCCTGCTCCACGACTATGCCGACGCCGACACGTGGCTCACCCGGGCAACCGCATGGAGCCCGGAGAACGAGCTCTACTGGTATTATCTCGGCCGCACCAAATACGCGGAAAATCGCTTCGAGGAAGCGATCGCGGCCTTTCACCGTTGTCTGGCTCTCAAGCCGCGCGACCTGCGTGCTGAGTACAACCTTGGCCTTGCCTTCGCCGGAGTTGGCCAGAACCAGGAGGCCATGGCCGCTTATCGAACCGCCATTGCCTGGCAGCAACGCAGCGCTCATCCCGATCCTCAGCCCTGGCTTGATCTCGGCATCCTTCTCCTTGACCAGAGCCGGCCTCGCGACGCCCAGCCCTGGCTCGAAAAAGCTGTCGCCCTCGCCCCGGATAATCCCCGCGCCCACGAAGAGCTGGGACAGGCGTACGAACAGCTGCATAACCTTCCCGCAGCCGGCCGCGAACTGCAGACAGCCGTCGCTCTCGCCCCGCAGGTCCCCTCGCTCCATTTCGAACTGGGCCGCATCGACCAGCGTCTCGGACTTGCCGCGAAAGCCAAAGAAGAATTCGCCCGCTGCGCCGCGCTCAACGCTGCTCACTCCACCGATGCCGCCGAAACCCCCAACCCGCCGCCGCAATAATCCTCTTCTCCATGGGCGGCATGCGGTTCCGATTTGCTGGCGGTTTGCTGAACCGTATATATGTGTTGTCTCCGCAGGGCCATGCAGGCGAGATGATTGCGAAACCCTCTAAGCGGTGAGGATGGGAGACATGAACCACTTCACGTGGATCGAAAGCGCGGCCCGGACTATCCGATTCGCGTTCCGTCAGATTCTCCGCAGCCCCGGTTTCGCTGCAATTGCGATCTTCACCCTGGCGCTCGGCATTGGCGCCGATGCGGCGATCTTCAGCCTGGTGGATGCCATCATCCTGCGTCCGTTGCCCTACCCGAGCCCGAAGGAGCTGGTGGGGCTGGGGCAGTGGAGGAACCAGCGCGGCGAAGGCTACGTGCAGACCGGCGTCTCCGCTCCCAACATGATGGATATCGCGAGAGAGACGAGGATCTTTCAGCAGACGGGCTACTCCCGGTGGGACGAATTCAACATCACGGAAGGAAACCGGCCGGAGAGCATCGACGGGATCAGGGCTTCCGCCGGCCTCCTGCCTATGTTCGGAATTGCGCCGATGATGGGCCGTTTCTTCACGCCCGACGAGATGAAGCCCGGGCATGATCAGGTGGCCATCCTCGGTCACAAGCTCTGGCTTGAGCGCTATGGCGCCGACCCGGCGATCCTGGGCAAGACCATCGACCTCGACGAGAAGCGCTACACCATCGTGGGCGTGATGCCCGCCCGTTTTCGCTTCACCTGGGACCAGGAGATGGGTGTGTATGTGCCGCTGGCGCTGACTCCCGAGGAACTGAGCGAAGCCGCACGCTCCACGACGCGCGATCTCCAGGCGCAGGCCCGACTGCAGCCGGGGGTGAGCGTGCAGCAGGCGCAGGCGGCCATGAATACCCTGGCAGCGGATCTGGCGGCGCAGTATCCCGAGGCGGATAAAGGCTGGGGCATTAAGGTCGAGCCCCTGCATGCCGCCTACCACCGGCAGATTGAAACTCCATTGTTGATCATGTCCGGAGCGGTGCTGTTCGTTCTGCTGATCGCGTGCGCGAACGTCGCGAATCTGCTGCTGGCGCGCGCCACCGGCCGCAGGCGCGAGATCGCGGTCCGCGTGGCGATTGGGGCCAGCCGGCGGCAGCTGATTACGCAGTTGCTGACGGAGAGCGTGCTCCTCGCGTCCATCGGAGGCGCACTCGGCCTGGTGCTTGCCTGGGTGGGTGACCGTCTGCTCACTTTAGAGATGAGCCGGTATCAACGTTTCAGCATCGCCAATGCCAGCGTGATCGGCATCGACGGGCGCGTGCTGCTCTACTGCCTGGGAGTTACGGTTGCAACAGGAATCCTCTTTGGTCTCGCGCCCGCGCTTACCGCATCGAAGGCCGACCTGAGCAGCGCGCTGAAAGAGGGCGGGCTGACTTCCAGCGCCGAATCAGGGAGGCGGCGTTTGCGCAGCGGCCTGGTGATTGCCGAAACCGCGCTCGCTCTGGTCCTGCTGGCCGGTGCGGGCTTGCTGATTCGCACTTTCCTGCGGCTGATGCAGGTCGATCTGGGTTTCGACCCCACCAATGTGGTGCGGATGGAGATCGATCTGCCGCACTATAAATACCCCACCGCGACCGAACAGACGCTGTTTTATCGGCGGGCGCTGGAGCGTGTGCAGGCCATCCCGGGAGTGACGGCTGCAGCCCTGGAGGAACCGGCATGGTCGGTTTTTCTGCGGCCGGAAGGACAGCCGGCGGCGCTCCCCGGACAGGAACCCACTGCCGACTTCAATGTCATTTCGCCCAGCGATTTCACGGCGCTGGGAATTGGGCTGGTATCCGGGCGGGAGTTCGCCCCGAGCGACGCCGCCGGCGCCGCTCCTGTCGTGGTGATCAGCGAAACGGTAGCCCGCCGGTACTGGCCGCATGCGAATCCGTTGGGCCGACATCTGACGATTCTCTCCCGTGTCTATTCGGGCCAGAGCGCCGGAACGTCACAGTCGCTCGAGATCGTGGGTCTGGTGAAGGATCGCCGCAGCTCCAATCTGTGGCAGCCACTCGCCGATATCTATGTGCCGCTGGAGCAACACCCGGTTTCGTGGGCCTATCTGAACGTTCGCACCTCGGTGCCGCCCATGACCGTTGTCCCGTCGATTCGCGATGCGGTGCTGGCCATCGACAGGGAGCAGCCTCTCAACGACGTGACGCTGCTGAGTGACGTGGTGGCGCAAACCTACGGGACCCTTCGCTTTCCCATGATGCTGGTGTGGATCTTCGCGGCTCTGGCTCTCGTTTTTTCGGCGGTCGGAATCTTCGGCGTCATGTCGTACACGGTCAGCCGGCGAACCCAGGAGCTCGCCATCCGTATGGCTCTCGGCGCGGACCGGCCGGTGCTGCTGCGCCTGGTCCTGCGCGAAGGCCTGGCCGTCACTCTGGTCGGCGTCGCGATCGGACTGGCGGCTGCGCTGGCCCTGAGCCGCGTCATGGCGGGCTACGTCTATGGCATCCGATCGACCGATCCGTTCACCTATGCCGCCGCGGCCACGCTGCTGATCCTCGTGGCGCTCGGAGCCTGCTATGTTCCGGCGTGGCGAGCTATGCACATAGAACCCATCCAGGCATTGAGAATTGAGTGAACGGCGCGCACCGCGTGCAGCGCATGAACGTTTCAGGCCGAGAGATTTAACCCGAATGGCGGCCGGAAAGGTCAATCCAGGGTCCTGTCCGGAGACAACCTCCGCTGCCGAGAGACTTATGTCGATGCTTGTTGAATACGATGATCACCCGGGTAAGTCGCATGAATCCCGCTCTGTCACCCCAGGAGCAGCGGCATCCGCAGGGTGACACAAGTCCCGTGTCCGGGCTGACTCGCAATCTCCGCGCTGCCCCCGTGAAGAGTCATGATGCTCTGCACGATAGCCAGGCCCAGGCCAGTGCCGCCCGAGGTCCTGGACCGAGATGGGTCGACGCGGAAAAAGCGATCGAACACCCTGGGCAGCGCCTCTGCGGGGATGCCGGCGCCTGTGTCGCAGACCTCGATGCGAATCGCTGCGCCTTCGGTCCTGGCCGCCAGTGTCACTGTCCCTCCCGTTGGGGTGTGCGCAATGGCGTTAGAGACCAGGTTACTCACCGCCCGCAACATCAGCGCTCGATCGAGTTCCGCGGCCACGGCCCCGCTGCTCTCGTCCGCGACCAGCGTTATCCCTCCGTCCGAAGCGGGGGCTTCATAGTAATCGCGAACTGTGCTCAGCAGTTTACCGACGTTGACACGCTCGCAGCGCAGCTCCGTCAAAGGACCCTCCGCGCGCGCAAGGAACAGGAGATCGCCGATCAGTTCCGAAAGCCGAACGGCTTCTTCCAGCGTCGAGTCAATCACCTCACGGTACTCATCGACCGTTCGAGCGCGTGCGAGGGCAACCTCCGCTTCGCCGCGAATATTGTTCACCGGCGTTCGCAGATCGTGCGCGATGTCCGCCGAGAATCGCGAGAGCCGCTCAAAGGACTCTTCCAGACGGTCCAGCATCTGGTTAAAGGTCCCTGCCAGCGATGCCAGCTCTGACGGGTAGCCTTCCGCCTGAATCCGTTCGCGCAGATTCGTCGAGGTGATACTCCGCGCCGTCGCAGAAATTTCTTCCACGGGACGAATGCCCTGGCGGGCGATCCGATAGCCCAGCAGCGGGAACAGAACCGAGCTGGTCAGCAGGATGGCCCAAAACCACGATCGATAGCGCCGCAGCAACCTTTCTTCCTGAGAGATGTCGATGGCGATTTGAATCGTATCGCTGCGAGCCGGCGAGGAGCCCACCCAGGCGGTTGCGCTGGCAATCCGGAACGGTCGTCCATGAAATCCCGTCATCGAAATGGAGCGTTCAGAACGGTCGCGGGTTCGACGGATGAGCTCCGCGACATCCAGCTGTTCGCCCATGCCGGGCGTCGTCAGGATGGGCGCGCCGTGTTCATCGAGAAGCCGAATGTAGAACTGCTGGTAACGGCGGGCTGCCGTTTCCAGCTGAATCTCCTCGCGCAACCCGTCCATGTCATCGGGGCGCTCCCGCAGCATGGTACGCAGCACGTGCAGCTTGTCGGCCAGAAACAGATCCGTGCTCTTGTCCAGTTCCGTCCGCAGCACCACGTAAAGGCTGGCCGTGGCGAGGAGCACCAGCAGCAGGCCAACCAGCGAGTAAGCCGCCGTCAGTCGAAATGCCAGGGTTCTGCGCGGGCTCGCTGCCCCCGGAGTCCTATTGCTCGGCTTCGAGGACATAACCGGCCCCGCGAACCGTGTGAATCAGCTTGATGGGAAACGGATCGTCCACTTTGCTGCGCAGCCGGCGGACATTCACGTCGACCACATTGGTATCGCTGTCGAAGTTCATATCCCAGACCATTTCCGCAATCAGGGTCCGCGACAGCACTTCGCCCGAACGCCGCGCCAGCAGCGTCAGCAGCAGAAATTCCTTGGCCGTCAGATCCAGCTTCTGGCCGGCGCGATTGGCGCGGTGGCGCAAAAGATCGATCTCCAGATCGGCCATGCAGATGGTGTCCGTGGCGCGCGTCGCTCCGCGGCGCAGCAGCGAACGCACTCTGGCCAGCAGTTCGGAAAAGGCGAACGGCTTGATCATGTAATCATCCGCGCCCAGCTCGAATCCACGGACCCGGTGATGCACGGCATCCCGCGCCGTAAGCATGAGAACAAGTGCCTTGCGGTCTGCCTCGCGCATACGCGCAAGCACCTGCCATCCGTCCAGACCAGGCAGCATAACGTCCAGCACGATAAGGTCGAAGTCGACTTCCAGAGTCAGGTGCAGACCCTGAATGCCATTGCTGGCGACGTCGGCGACGTATCCGGCTTCCGTAAGTCCCTTTTTTAGAAACCTGGCTGTCTTGAGTTCGTCTTCAATGATCAGAATTTTCATCGCTCGCCTCAATCTGCCGCTCGGGTTTCAGAACTCGCACCGTAGTGCAAGCTGTATCTCACGCGGGGTTCCGGATCCTACCGGAGTTACCGGCGATACGGTGTTCACTGTATTGATGATGCTGCCGAACCCTGTGCTGTTCGACGGGTCAAACGTGGACTGCGGCTGTCCGAACTGCGGGTGGTTGAAGACGTTGTAGAACTCGGAGCGGAACTCCAGCCGTCCGCGCTCCGGCAGCGGAAATGTTTTGCCGGCGCTGAGATCGATCTGCCACGTACCCGGCCCGCGCACCAGGTCGCGCGGCGCGGTCCCAAATTCGCCGGCCGGAGCGGCAAACGCCGCCGGGTTGATCCATTCCGCAACCGTTCTGCCGCCTGGCGGAGTCAGCGAAACACCCTTCACCAGGTCGGGACGCTCCGTTCCGGAGGTCCCATCCGGCGCGACGTAGCTGCTGGGCATCAGGACATTGACCGGGAAACCGGTGCGAGCCAGGGCGGTCGTCGTCAACTCCCAACCGCCGAAGACCGTGTTGGCAATGCCGCGGTCGTCCAGCAGGGGCTCACCGACGCCGAAGGGCAACTGATAGACCGCATTGCCATTGATCACATGGCGGGCGTCCCAGGCGCCGCTGGCGCGATCGCAGGCCAGGCACAACGGATTCTGCGGCGAGATCTCGTCGCCATCGCCGCTGCCGTTGGAGCCGTTGTCGATTTCGTGCGACCACATGTAATTGGCCGTCACCAGGAGGCCGCGGGAGAACGAACGCCGCATAGCCACCGAGAGACCGTTGTAGGAGCTCATGCCGATGGACCCCCGCCAGCCGATGGCGGGAGCAAAGGCCGGATATTGCACCGTCCCCGTGACCGGATTGGCCAGGTTCACTACGTTGGTGTCCAGCAGATGCACGCCGTGGCTTCCCAGATAAGAAACCGTGCTCACGAAGTTGGCAGGCAGCTCGCGCTGTACCGAGAAGCTCCACTGCTCAACGTACGTATCCTTGCGGTCGCGTTGTTCGGCATTCGGCGAGAGCGTTCCGGCGCCGAATACGACCGGCCAGGAAAGCGGCGACTTCGAGCTTCCCGTTGCCGAATAGGAGGGAACTTCATTTTTGGCAGGCAGATTCTGATCGTCCAGCTGTCCATCTTCGTGGTACATGCCAAATCCCCCCCGCAGCACCGTCCGGCCGCTCTTCCACGGCGTCCAGGCGAAGGCCACACGGGGATCGATATCGCCGTAGTTCTGCTGGCCGAAGCTGGCGCCCACCCCGCAGTATCCCTGCGGCCCGCAGGTGGCAAAGTCGAAGGGGTTGGCTTTCCCGTGCTCCTCGTTGAAGAGATCGAAGATTGTGTAGCGCACGCCCAGGTTCAGGACCAGATTCGACCGCCACTTATACTCGTCCTGGACGTAAAGGAAGGTATCGTTCTTGCGCAAATCATTGATCGGCAACGCGCCTGTCAGACTGGCTTTCTTCACCGAATTCTCCGCGAGATTCTCGACGGTGGAGAATGTGACCTTTCCGTGTTGCCCATAGTTCTGGTTCATTTGGATGTAACGGATCTCCACTCCGGCTTTCAAGGTATGCCGGTCGTGAACCCAGGTGAGGTTGTCGAGCCCCGAAAACGAATTGCCCACGTAGACGCTGGCGTACTTGTAGTTCTCCGTGACGAACCCCGGCCCCGGGCCCTCCGCAATCGCAATCTGATAAATAATCCCCGAGTCGCTGTGGTTGTATTGGTTGTCGGTGGAGCGATTGAACCCTGCCTCGGCCTCGTTCACCAGGTGGGAATTGAAGACGTGCAGTATTTCCAGCGCCCCATTGACCGGCGCGGAAACCTTCTGCTGCAGGTCCGTCGCGGAAGCCGAGAGCGGCTGCGTATCGACCGACCGGTCGTAGCTGAAGCGCATGAAACCCGTGGTCTTCTCTGAAAAGTGCTGGTCGAGGCGCAACATCGCCGAGCTCTCGTCGACCACCTGCTCGCATTCGCAGGTCAGCAGGTCGTAGTCCATGAAGTGCGGATCTCCCGGATCGGTGGCGGGCGTCCAGGGGGTGAGAATTCTTTTTGGACCGGCTCCGGGGAATCCGTTGATCATCGCATACACGGGAGATGTGCTCGGAACCGTCGACTTGAGCGACTGGCTGGGCACATCGCCGCTCACCGGATAGCCCCAGTTCTGGCGATAGGCCTCGGAGGCGAGGAAGAAGAACGTCTTGTCCCGCACGATGGGGCCGCCCAGCGCCCCGCCGAACTGATTCAGGCGGAGCGGCTGCTGAGCTTCACCGTTGGAGGCCCAGGTGGGCAGCGGCGCGTCAAAGACATCGTTGCGCAGGTACTCGAAGAGCCGCCCATGGAACCTGTTGGTACCCCCGGGTGAACTCACCGCCAATTGGGCGCCGCCGGTAGCACCTTCCTCGGCGGTGGCCATCAGCGAATCGACGCGGAACTCGTCGATCGCATCCAGCGGTATGGCCAGCCGCACCCACTGCCGCTGTGTCTGATTCACAATGTTGGTGGCGTCCACGCCGTCGTAGGTGAAGTTGCTGTCGTCCAGGCCGCGTCCGGCAAAGCGAACCGTCCGCTGATTGCTGCCCCCGGTGTCGATGGCGCCTGGAACGAAAGCCGTCAAGGCCGACCAGTCGCGGCCATTGAGCGGCAATTCATCCACCTGCTCTTTCTCGATCAGGCCGGTCACCGCGCTGGTGTTGTGGTCCATCAGCGCCGAAGCGCGCGTAACTTCCACGCGCTCCTCGGCGCCCGCGACCTGCAGCGTCGCATCCAGCGCGTGGGTTCTGCCGATGACCTGCTCCACATCGACAAACTCCAGCTTCCGGAAGCCCGGGTGCTCGAAGGTGACGGTGTATATGCCCACCGGTAACTGGAGAACGCTGTAGTTGCCGCTGGCGTCTGAAACGCTCTCGCGGCGCAGACCGGTCGCGTTTTCGAACGCAACGACATGCGTCGCCGGCAGCACACGGCCGGCGGAATCGGTCACGGTGCCGCTCAGTCCGCTGCGATCAACCTGCGCGAAAGAAAAGACCCCGGCGGAAAGCATCGTGATGAAACTCATCAGAACGCGAAGACCTCGAGGCACAGAAAACCTCCTGCGGGCCAAAGAAACTCTCCCTTTCGAATCGCGATGCATAACGCCCTCCAGGAAAAACCGGCTATCGGCGGCCAGTCTGGAGAGATAGCTCCCTGTGGAGCTGTTCACCCCATGACCACCGCCCTATTTTCGTATTCTCCCGGGAAGAGCATTCGGGAACGCCGACTGCGCCTCAGGCACAATTCGGAACGCAGGTGCGCGGGGAGAATGCTAATTGATGGTTGCTCCCTCAGCCCATCTCCAGGAGTCTTCTTCCAGCGGGCGAACCCACTCTGGTCCGATCGAATGATTGTCAACGATGATCAGGAAAACGCGAACCTCTGCAGATGAGCAGATGACAAATTTGTAAGGACACATCATGAAGACCGCGTCACGCTGATATTAAGGTTTCACAAAACGCAATATCCTCGCTACTCCGGTAGTCTTGCGCGGGCGAGTTGCCGGCTGTATGCTCGGGTCGTCGCAATCCTGGGCATCCGCACAAACAAAAGGCCCTCTCCCCGATCATCCGGAGAGAGGGCCTCTGTGCCTGGGACGAAGTTTACTCGTCCGCGTCCATGTCGGCGGCGAGCGCCGGCGTTTTGAAGTCGCTCGCCGGGCGAACGGCTTTTTCGCCAGGGAACGGGACCTTAAACCCAGTGGCCTCGTACCAGTCGAAGTGGCTGACGGTGTCCGGATCCAGGGAGTCAGGCACGTGATACCTGGTGGCGAACACCTCGGTCTTCATTTTCATCCAGCCAGCCCGCAGAGTTTTGACGGAAGGGCTGTCCGGCAGGGCCGCGCTTGTTGAGCTGCAGGTGTTGAGGCTGGATGTGATGTTCGCCGGAGCCACATATCCCGCCACGCCGTAACACAGCGGGACCTGGTTCGGCACATGCGCCCATGGCAGGAAGTTCTCCCGGGGCGGGTTGTTGGTGAAGAGCGTCTTCATGGGCGAGGCTACCAGGTCGTTCTGGTTCATCGGTGTGATACCGAGGATCTGCTCGATGGTGCGCGTCATGTTGACCTGCGTGTAGAAGGTGCTCTCTTCGGTGACTCCGGCTCCGGTGCCATCGGCGTTCACCTTCTGTTTCACGTACGGGCTGATGACATATCCCGGACTGCGGTGACCATCGACGTGGTCGACGCCGTCCTGAGCATCGTCTTCCTCGATAAAGATCGCCGAGTCCTTCCACACCGAGCTGTGACTGATGATGTCGACAACTCGCCCCACGGCCAGGTCATTATCGGCCTGTTCGGCTGTCGCGTTCGGCGGCCCGGTCGTGTGGTCGCTCATGATCCAGAGGAATTCCAGCTGGGGCACGTTACCGGCGGCCACGTCATTTTTGAAATCCTGCTGCCAGACATCGACGCGGTACTGGTCGGGGATGCCCAGGTCAAACTGTGGATAGTTCTGGACCGTGACCTTGTACAGGCTGGGGAGCGGCGTCACCGAGCCGATGACGTTGTAGTACTGGAGCTCGGACTCCTTGCCGCTCTCGTATTCGAGCGTGTCGTTGTAGAACTGGCTCCAGGTGGGCTCGCAGCTGTTCGAAACGGTAAAGGGCAGAGCCGTAGACGGACTTGTCCCATTGTAAGTGTCGTCCTGCGTCATGTTATTCGGAGTGCAACCCGGCACGGTGAATGTGTTGTATTCCACGTACTCGCCGTAGTTCTTCACTCTGACGCCGGCTTTGGCTGCGGCATCCCACAGGTGGCCCTTGTTCTGATAGGCGATGGCATCGCCTCCGTTGGAAGGATAGTCGCGGAGCCAGTCCGGCGACTGGATATCGTCGCCGTAAGGCGCCATGGCCTGCACGATCCAGTTGTGACCATCGGCCGACTGTCGGCTGGGATCGTAGAAATTATCCAGAAGCGGGAAACGCTGCACCAGCGTATGGGCGTTGGGTGTTACGACGGGGTATTCGGCATAGGTCGAGTCGTCGCCGAATACCGCCAGGGACGGGTCGCCATTGCCACCGGCCACATCGCCCAGCATCTGATCGTAGGTGCGGTTTTCACGGATGATGACGAACACATGCCTGATCAGGGACGGATCGCCGATCCGCGCCGGGATGACGGTTGGCCGCGTCCGCGGATTACCTCCTCCGGCCGACCAGATGTTTTCCTCCAGATCCCAGTGGTTGTTCTGGAAGACCTGCCGCGTCATCGCGTCCAGGGTTGAGCGATTCGGCAGGGGAACGATGCTGACCGTGCCGAGGTCCTGGTGGGTGTTGAAGCTGGTCACGCCATGCGCGGTCCCGTATGAATTTTCCGCCGTGTTCGTCGGCGGGGGCGCCACTCCATAGCCGGTGGTGCCGAGGCCCTTGTCGTTGGCCACGAGCAGTGCATCGTCCGCCGGGTCCAGCACAACCGAACTTGGCGCATAGGCCACCGGGATCATGCCCATCACGGGATTCCGCACATCGTCGCGAAGGTCGACCACGGCGATCGCGTTGGCGTTGTACAGCGCGACATAGGCGAGGTGGCTCGCGGCATCGACGGCAATCGAGTTCGGCCCGGCGCCGTAGGCCGGTTTGCGTTCCCCGGGCACGCCGACGGGCAAGCCAAGGTTGATCGTCCGCGCCACCTGGTTGGAGTCGGTGTTGATGACGGAGAGGGTATCGTCATAGGTGTTGGCGACCAGCAGGTCCCGGCCGTAGAACGCCATGCCGGTGGGGTGATGGCCGGTCGTGATGCTGCCGGTAACCGCAAATCTGGACAGGTTGACCACCGAAATGGTGCCGTTGGCGACCGAGCCCGTCGGATATTGGGCCACCACGTTGGTGCCGTTGGAATATTCCTGGAAGTCCCGGGCGGTTGCAATCCGCCCAGCCACGTTGGAGACGTAGGCGGTCTTGCCATCCGGGGAGATCACGACGCTGGCCGGGACGTTGCCGACGCGGATCTGCGCACCTTCTTTCGGGGTGGGTGCGGTCAGGTCGATTTTGGTGAGGGTGTTGTTGTTATCCAGCACCGAATAGGCGGCCTTGCCGTCGGACGAGATCGCGAGTCCCGTGGGATACGAAGTGAACGTATCATCCGAGAAAATCGAGTAGGGGTAGTCGCACGGAATGTCAAAGCTGCCGTTGGTCCCGTTAGGGCTGTTCGGGAAGCACGTGACGGTGGTCAGAGCGCCCTGGCTGTTGACGTCGATCGGAACGCTGACCTGGGTGCCACCGGAGAGCATACCTGTCGTTTTATCGACGCTGGCGATGGTTACATAGCTGCCCGGGCCATAACTGCCATCCTGGCTGAACAGCAGGTGCAGACCATCCGGGGTATAGGCGATGCCATTCTGGCTCCCGTCTGAATCGGAGCTGGCCGCACCCTTCGAGTTCGTGTAGGGCACGCTGTAGGTCTGCACAACAGCGCCGGTCTGGGTGCTGAATATTGTGACGGCCTGGGGCGCCCCCATTTGCAGGACGGCTGCGGTGTGCGTGCTGGTATTCGGGTTCAGCGCGATCGCCTTGGCGCGGGTTGTGATGCCCAGATAGACCTGGGTGCCGGCCGGGGTGATGATGGCCCCATCGCTGACGACCCACGGGTTCGGTGAAGGCTGCGAGTAAGTCGGACCGGTGGTGGCGCTGGTGTTCTGACCGGGTGCGTACGTCGGAAACGGTACGGACTGAGCGAGCGCCGGAACGCTCAGCGCTGTTACCAGCAGACCGGCGAGCAGGCGCAGACGGTCGATCGCGGAATTAGGTTCAGACGTTTTTCGCGGCATGTACGGCTCTCCTCTTTGGGTTTCCTTCACGGAAAGGGAAACCGGCGGAGCGATGAGGGGATTGGAACAGGCCCAGCCCCCTGCTTATCGCGGGCACCGATCTTTGCGAACAATGTGTAACGGACTTGTAATGATGGGTGTAGACAATTTCGCCATCGGGGCGAGATTAGAAGCGCGTGCCGCACAGCGGCGTGACGGCAGGATTACAGTTTTGTAGCCTTGTTTCGAGACTGCGGTGGGCCGCATCCCCCGCGCGTGTCTTCATTCGTTTTGACCGACAATCTTTGCGCGGCCGCCGTAAAGCAGTCGGGCTCCGGGCAATCGTTCCTGGAGCCCGCCGCAGGGCCTGGCTATGGATCGATCCGCAAGACAGAAATTCTTCAGCCTGCCAGGCTTCCCGACGCCGCCGCTCGCAGCGCGAGTCCCTGGGCGACGGATGTGAACTCGTTGCCGCCCCGGATCCGGTCCTGACCGAAGCGGCCGGTGAAGATCCGGCGCACACTGGGCACAAAGGAGCTGCCGCCGGTGAGGAAGACCCGATCCACCTCGTGCGGCGCGACGCCCGTGCTTGCCAGTAAGGCATCGACGCTGTGCTCGATCGCGGCCAGGTCTTCGGCGATCCAGCTCTCGAACTGGGCGCGCGTTATGGGTATGGACAGTTCGTTCGTCGACGCGCCATCGCGAAAAGTGAACTCCGCGAACTCCCTCTGAGACAGTTCGAACTTTACCTTCTGCACCGCCTGGTGCAACTGATAGCCAAGGTCGCCTTCGATGACGGCGATGAGCGCCTCGATTTTTTCCGGCTCCAGCGCACGGATCCGCGCACTCTTCAGAATCTCGCGGACGTTGTTGGTGCGCAGAAACGAAAGATAGTGCCAACGCTCCAGGTGTGCGTAGATCCACGCCGGCACCGCAGGAAGAATCTTGTTGAGCGAGCGCGCCTCGGAGTTCGACCCCAGGGCCGGTGACACCAGCTTACGGATGATCCGCGCATCGAACGCATCGCCGGCCAACCCCACGCCGCTGTTGCCCAGCAGGTCCGCTGGCCGCCGCCCGTGCTGACGCACTTCCGGGCCAACGCGCAGCAGCGAAAAATCGCTGGTCCCCCCGCCGAAGTCGCCGATCAGGATCAGTTCCTCGCGGTCGAGTGTGGTCTCGTAGGCGAAAGCCGCCGCCACCGGCTCCAGCTCGAAGTCCACTTCTTCAAACCCGGCCGCTATGAAGGCCTCGCGCAGCCGCGCAACGGCGAAATCGTCTTCCTCTTCCGATTCGGCGCCCACAAAGCGCACAGGCCGTCCCACCGTCGCTCGCCTGACTGGCTGCATGAATTGCTCTTCGGCCCGTTTACGCAGGTCACTGACGATGCGGGTGATCAGATCCTCCAGCCGGTGCCGGCGACCGAAGACTTCGCTTCCGGTAAGGGAGCGGCTGGACAGATGCGATTTAAGCGACTGAATCAGCCGTCCCTTTTCTTCGGCGTCGAGGTAGCGCTCGATGGCTCCTGTCCCCGAGTAGCCATGCACCCGGCGCTGGCCACTCCCGCCCTTCGCCTGCTCGAAGTAGAGCACTGAGCGACAGGAGGAAATCTCCTCGCCTTGAAAGGAAAACCGGACAAGCTGGACTTCTCCGCCAGGCCGCAGCATCGCCACCGCGCTGTTCGTGGTTCCGAAATCGATGCCGAAATAGACTTGCCGCCGCTCGTCTGCGCCCACCCTTCATTATTCCTCAGAGGACTCTCTCCCCAGGGAAAGAGCGGGAGCTCTAAATCGGAGATTGCATCTCAACCGGCCTGGAGCAGGACGCCTGGGATCATCGATTAATCCTCATCCCAGCTGATTGGGCAGCGATCGCGCGATGCTTCTTCGACGCGCTGCGGAAATGGAGGGCGATCGTAAGGTGAGAGTCGCCGGAAGCATCCGCGGCAGGCATTTGATAGCGGATACGGGTGCTGCCCCCGTCACCGGGAACCAGCGTGGCGCCGTCGATCCCGGCGATCTGGTCGGCGTTCCATGCCTGGAGTTCGCCCGGGCCCGCCGCCGGACCGGTGAGGTCCAGCCAAAGCACGGAGTGATCGGGCGACCAGCGCTCGCTGGTGACCCGCGCGCCGAGGCTGACACTGCCCGGCGGCGGCAGCGCGTTCTCTTCGCTAACCCCGAAGTCGTTCGTCGCCTCAATGGTGATCGTCTGCGCTGTATTGGACGTGGGCACCCGCACCCGCACGTGCTGGTCGACGGCATTCGCCTCCACGCGGTAGGGGACAGAGTGGCCGTCGAGAAGCACCCGCCGGACCTGCGCGCGCAGGCTGAGCGCGGGAGCAAAGTCGAGATCGCAGGCCTCGTCGCCGCGGCGGGTGACATCGAGGCGAATGGCATCGGGCGTCCTCGACCAGGAAAGATCGAGCTGCGACGACCCGACGCGGACGTTGCGGATCGCGAATGCGGTCCAGCCGGCAGGGATGTGCGGCGCGAAGGTTATCGTGTGCGTTGTGGCATTCGCGTCAAGTCCGAAGAGCCCGCGCAGCAAGGGCTCCGCCACCATGGCCGCGGACCACGTCTGGTCGGGGGTTGCGGGCGACAGGGGCTGAAAGTAGTTGCCGGAGAGGACCTCGGTGACATGGCCGAGGGAGCCCCCCGACGTGAGTTCCGCATTGGCAAGCAGGCTGGCGTAGCCGGCCAGCGCGCGATGGTAGCGATACTCGCCGACCGAAGCCCATCCGGTGAAGAGCGGCCAGACCGCGCCGTCATGGTACTGGCCAGGCTGGTATTTGGGATCGTGCGACGAAATAATACGCGCGCCCCAGTCGGTCTCGAAACCGGGTCCGGCGATGCGATCGATCATGGACTGCGTCTTCTCGCCATCGAGCAGCCCAAACCACATCGGCACCGAGGCGAGCACACTCGGCGTATTCATCGCCTGTCCCTGCATGTTCAGGCCGATCGACCAGGCATGCATGTCCGGAAGCCAATAGAGGCTGTTCAGGTAAGGAAGGCCCTTATTGAAGGTGGCCATCAGCTGTTGCTGCACGTCGTCTTTGTGCAGGAGCGCAGCCAGCTCCGCGAGAGACCGCGCGGCTTCGAGGCCTAGACCGCTCTGGTACAGCTCGGCGCGAATTGGGATGAGCGGGCCGGCTTCCACCCATCCGTGTCCGAAGCCCGCGTTCTGCGCCAGGCCGTCGGCGCCCCAGGAGGAGACCAGATACTGGTATGCCTTCCACAGCTGGTCCCAGTGGTCGCGAGCGAACTGCACGTCTCCACTCTGTTGCACATAATCGCGCGTGGCGATGATGAAGAGCGGCGTGGCATCCGCCGCCGCCCACGCAAATGGAACGTCTTTAAACCAGGGGAGAAACGTAGCCGACTGCGGGATCTCGTGGGGAACCTTCCCGTCGGCACGCTCGTAGCGCGCGAGAAAATCGATGGCGGCGCGGGAGGTCGAGAAATCGCCAATCGAGTTCAGGGCAAAAGAAGTCCAGAAAGTGTCACGGCCGAAAAACCAGGCAAAGCCGGGCCGCTCATCGGTGCCGGACACGTTGTATCCGGCGATCAGTCCGCGGCCGAGATACGGATTATCGACGACCGACTGCGCCATGCTGATCTCTGACCAGTCGAAAGCGCTCTGCAGCTCGGAGTTGGGCAGCGTGAGCTGAACGTGGTCGTGCAGATAGTTTTGGTAGTACTGGCGCGCTTGCTGCAGTGTGGTATCGAAGGCTGAAGAAAGCTGCTGAAACCGCTGCTCGGCTTCCTTTGCGTGGCCGAGAGCGGCCGCGATAACCACCACTTTGCTGTCTGTACCCCTGGGCGTGACCCCGAGCGAGAAGGCGCTCTCTTCCGCACCCTGGTAGCCAAAGGGATAGCTTTCTGCGAACGGCGTGGCTCCGGGTGAGCCGATCACGGCCTCGAAGCGCTGCTGCGGCTCGCTCAGAACGTACGCGTGCAGCACAGGATTCCAGCCCGCATCCATGCCGCCGATGGCCCCCGGCCACTCGAGTTGAAGATCCGGCGCGAAAGAAACAATCGTCTCGATCGGCTCGGCCGTTTCAATCTGCAAACGGACCAGCGCAGCGGGCTGATCGATCGGCACGACAAGAGTTTCCCTGATGGAGAAGGAATCGCCCGCGTAGACGAGGGTGGTTGACTCAGGGCGCACCGTCACGCTGCGGATCAGCGAGTCGCCGGTAAGGATCTGGCCATCGACGCGCACACTGAGATGAAAATCGTGAAGGATCTCAAGCGGCCAGGCCCACGCTTCGAGCCGGCCGGACTCGTGACCCAGAAGCGCGGAGCGCTGTCCCGGCACCGCAATGAGCTGGTCGGGACGTGCTGCGCGGGAAAGCTGCAAATGGTCCGCTGTGCTGGTGAATGTCTGCGCGCATGCGCTGAGAGCGAGCGCAGGGAGGCAGAACGCGAGCGCGCGGGAACAGAATCTCCAGGCAGTGCGGGCGCGAGAACAGAGAGCGTACAGAAAAATGCGAACCATGGCGAAGGTTGGCCTTCCCGAACGCAATCCAGCCGACCGCAGCGGAGTGTCCATCCAGGGCTCGCGTTGCGAAGCGTGATGGAAAGCGCAGGGATTTGGGATGCCAGAATTGTATATTGAAACGTTTGAATCCCAGGGTATGATCGACCTGCCGCGCAGACAGCGCGAACGATTGGGCCATCCGGCGGGAGGTTCTGCGGGTACGCTTCCAGGCAGTTTGCGAGCCGGCCGGTCGGATCGGTCTCGGAAAACTTTGGGAGGCATCCTTTGTTCAGCAGAGCCAGGTTAACGACGCTTGGGTTCGCCGCTTTTGCCGCGTTGTCACTCTCCGCCCAGACCGTCAGGGTGGATATTGCTCCCGCCGACGCGACCAACCATTTCATTCCGCAGCAGACCCTGGGTGCGGGACTGGACCGCATTTCGGTGGAGGCGATCGACAAAGCCCTTACGCCGAAGGTGCTGGATGCGGTGGCGCCGTCGGGTTGGGAACCAATCACCTACCGGCAGAACACCGAGCTGGCAGTCGAGGCCTGGCACTGGAATCCCGACGGCACGTGGAGCGCTCCGGCCGGACACGGGTATTTCACCGGCTCAACGAAGCCCACCGAGATGATTCGCTATTCCTACGGGTACTCTTTGCCGCGGCGCGGCTTCACACGCAATGATGGCACCGGGAACACGGGCTACTCGCGACTCACCGATGGAGACGGCAGCAGCTTCTGGAAGAGCAACCCATATCTCACCGCACGCTACACGGGCGAATCCGACAGCCTGCACCCGCAGTGGGTGATCGTCGACCTGAAGCAGAAAGACCTGATCGATGCAATTCGCATTGACTGGGCGGCGCCCTATGCGAAGCACTATCTCATCCAGTTCTGGACCGGGCTCGATCCGATCGGGAAGCCCACCGACGGCGTTTGGGAAACATTCCCCTCCGGCGCAATCAGCGAAGGAAAGGGTGGCGAGGCCACGATTTCGCTGACGCACATTCCCACGTGGGTGCAGTTCCTCCGCATTGAGATGACGGAGTCGTCGAACACCTGCGATGCGGATGGACCCTCCGACCCGCGCAACTGCGTCGGCTATGCGATTCGGGAGCTCTATGTGGGCACCCTGGGCTCCGACGGCTCCCTGCATGACGTCGTGCGGCATACTCCCGATCAGGATCAGACAACCACCTATTGCTCATCCGTGGATCCATGGCATACGTCGGACGATCTGCTGAACAAGCGCCAGGCACAGGTGGGTTTCGACCTGTTCTATACCAGCGGGATCACGCATGGATTGCCGGCGATGATTCCCATTGCCATGCTGTACGGGCAGCCGGAGGATGCGGCGGCGGAAATCCAGTACATCGAGGCGCGCCACTATCCCATTTCCTATGTCGAGATGGGCGAAGAGGCGGATGGCCAGTACACCTCACCGGAAGACTATGCCGCTCTCTATCTCCAGTTCGCCACGGCGCTCCATAAAGTCGATCCCAAACTGAAGCTCGGCGGCCCGGCGTTTCAGGGCGTGAATCAGGATATCGAGGTTTGGCCGGACGCCAACGGGAATACTTCCTGGTTCACCCGCTTTCTGGACTATCTGCGTGCGCATGGACGCATGAAGGACCTCGCCTTCTTTTCCTTCGAGCACTATCCCCTGACGCCGTGCATGTTCAACTGGGCCGATCTCTACGAAGAGCCGCAGCGGATCGATCATATCGTGCAGGTCTGGCACAACGATGGGCTGCCGAAGGATGTGCCGTTCTTCATCACCGAGTCAAACTTGTCGTCGAGCGCGAGCGAGGCTTATCTTGGCAACTTCGCAGGACTGTGGCTGGCCGACTACATTGGATCGTTCCTGACGGACGGCGGAAACGGCGTCTATTACTTCCACTATCTGCCGCTGAAGGAGGACCCCGGGTGCAATAACTCGCCCGGCGTCTTCGGAATGTACGCGGTCGACAAGAATTACAACCTTGTGCAGCCCCTCTCGCAGTTCTTTGCAAGTGAGCTCATTAACCGTGAATGGATCGAGCCCGGCGCGAAGGAAAACACCATCTTCCCGGCTTCCAGCACGGTCAGCGACGGAGTGGGACACATGCTGGTGACTGCCTACGCCGATCTGCGGCCGGATGGACAGTGGTCGCTGATGCTCGTCAATCGCGATCAGGAAGTGGCGCACTCTATCCAAATCGTGTTCGATGACAAAGACAAGAAGCTCAGCCTCGGCTATTCCGGCGATGTGCATGCGGTCATCTTTGGCAAGACCCAATACAAATGGCACCCTGCGCCGGTCTTTCCTATGTCACATCCCGAGCATCCGAACGAGCCGGTCATCATCAGCGGATACGGAAATGCGGACCCGGACGGTCCTCCGAAGCAGGAAGATCTGCATGTTACACCGGGTTCGGAATTTGAGATCCCGGCGGCATCCATCATGGTTCTGCGCGGCCGGCTGGCGCCGCTGGGCTGAACGGTGCGCTTCGCGCAGGAACGGTTCCAGGTTGCGGGGCACATTCGATGTGCCCCGTTTTTCTTGCCGCACTTCCAGATCAGAAGAGGATCTTCGCGCCTAACTGCACCTGACGAGGATTGTTGGACGTGTAGCTGATGATCCCAAAGTTAGGATCGTCAACCGCGGTATCCGGCGTGCCAAAGACCGGATGATTGAGCGCGTTTTCTGCCTCCAGCCGCAGCTCCAGGCTCATGCCTTCCCTAACCCCTGCCAGCGAAAAGTCCTTATCAAGCGCCATGTCGCTGTTGAAGGAGGTCGGCGACCGGACAGCACCCAGCGCGCGGGGCGTATCTCCCAGCGTGTATACCGGCGGTAACTGGAGAGCATCCGGATTCGCAATGTATTGGTTGATCCAGACCGAGTCCTTTCCATGCGTACGCTTTGGTTTGGCGACGAGGTTCGGCCTCTGCGATCCATAGGTGGGCAACGATGTTCCGTCATAGGTACTGAAATCCAGCGGCCGGCCCCCGGCAACACGCCAGATGCCGGTTGTCTTCCATCCGCCCACCACTGCATTCAGCACAGACGGCATATTGCCAAAGAACGCCCTGCCGCGTCCCACCGGCAACTCCCACGTGTAGCTGAACTGGAAAACATTGGGGATGTCGAACGTGGAGAGGCTGCGCTCCAGCCAGGGCTTGTTCGGATCCTGCAGGCTGGTAAAGCTGCCCAGCCATGTTGTATTGTCGTCGGGGACCGAGGAATCATCGATCGATTTCGACCATACCCAGGAAGCAAGGAACTGCAGCCCGTTCGAGAATCGCTTCTCTGTTACCACCTGCAGCGAATGATAAGTCGAGTTGGCAATAGGCCAGGCGTCGGTCGAGACGCCGCCCGGGAACTGAGGATACGGCAGCTGTAGATAGTACGCCTGAATCTGCGGCGAGGAGAGGTAGCTGTTGGGATCCGTAATAATTCCGTAAAACGGATTGTTGACCTGGGCATTGAGATCGTTAATCTGATCCGCAGAGTCTCCCTCGACCCCCGGTCCCAGATGGTTGATCCAGTTGGCGCCGGAGAAGTAAAGATGCGTGCCTTTCTTGCCGTCGTAAATGACATCCAGCAGAACGTTCCACGGAAACTGATGTTCAACCCCGAAACTCCAGCTCTGCTCGTAGGGGGTATTGGTCACGTTGCGCAGCGGACCGGTCGCGCTGTAGCCAACATCATTCATGACGCCGAGAGAATTGCCCGGGGGCTGGATCAGTCCGTGGGGGTAAGGATTGCTCAGGTGCAGGTAGGGTGTAGCTCCATCATTGTTATAGGTCACGACCGCATTGGTGTATTGGTTGTACCCCTGGGCGCCATAAGGCGCCACGCCGGTAGCGCCTGAACGCGGCTGCGAATAGTAGATGCCATATCCGCCGCGAATCACGGTAAGCGGACGGATCTGGTACGCCAAACCGAAACGAGGCTGAATATCGCTCCAGTCGTCGTTGACGATGGTGCGCTGGCTGGAGCTGGCAAAGACCTCGCCGCCGTGAAGCGTCCCCAGGCCGGGAATGGAGAGCGGCAGCGGGATCGTCGGATCGAACCAGTTCTGCCGGTTATGCCGATCGGTCCTCGGCATCGATACGTCATACCGCAGTCCCAGATTCAGCGTCAGTTTCTTGGTCGTCTTCCAGTTGTCCTGAACGTACCAGGCATACTGATGGTCTTCGGTCGCTGGCTGATCCTGGATTTCGTAGTAAGTATTTGCGTTCATCTGACCCATGAGGAAGCTCGCCATTCCGTCTCCACCGCAGGTCGCAAAATCATACGGGCACTGGGACGAACCGGATCGATCGAAGCTGAAGATTCCGTTGGGCGCGTTGGTTTGAATGTAGTTCTGCTGATGCAGTCGACCTTCAAAGCCGAATTTCAAATCGGTAGCGCCGATCACCTTGCTCAGGGTGACGGTCAGCTGCCCCGTATCCTGTCCCTGCTTATAGTTGCCGTACGGGTCGCCCCCGATGTTCGTGTAACCGGCAGAGTAGTAGGTGGACTGATCGATGAAGATGGCCGGCACACCCGTAAAGCCATTTGAGTTCAAATAGGCCGGGAGTCCCAGCTTGCTCAGCGGATCGGTGACTCCGCCGTCGCCGTTATAAGCACTGATGCGCTCCGCCCCGCGCGTGAATCCCAGCGTGGCCGTCAGGAGCAACGTGCTGGAAAAGGTATGCGTGTCATTCACGGTAAAGACGTGGGCCGAGCCCTGATTAGGACCCCCGGCACAGGGATCGGCAAAGTTGCCGAAGCAGTTAAAGGCCACCGTGCTGTTCCACTCGTGCGAGTACCTGGCGCTCAGCAGGTTATTCTGACTGAAGCGATGGTCGATCTTAAGGTCCCACTGGTCATTGGGACTTACAGTTGCCCCCGAAGCAATCCAGTTGTCGTAGATTGTCGGCGAGACCATATTCGGCGTGGGTTCCGGGAAAAGCTGGATCAGCCGTTTCGCGACCGGATCGATAAGATTGCCCGCTCCCCCGGGCAGCTGATAAGGAGTGCCGTTCAGTTTGGCGTTGCCCGGGCTGGTGTACGCGCCAATGTTGTTGAACGGAATAAATGCGCTTCGGACCGCGCCGGCGCCGAGATCATTGGCGACATAGGAGCCCGTATAGGGATCCCATAGCTGCCCGGCCGCCACGCTGCACATGCCGGTGCCGTCGAAGCTCCCTCCCTGGGCCGCGCACAGCTCGCCGAAATTCCCGTTGCGCTCGGCGTCACTGGGAACTCCGGCCTGATAGGTGCCCGCGCTGCTCTGGCGGGTGCCGTCATAATCGAAAAAGAAGACAGTCTTGTTTCTGATAATCGGTCCGCCAATGGTTCCGCCGAAGTTATTGCGGTGCACCGGAGGCAGCGGAATACCGCTCTGGTCGTTGAACCAGTTGTTGGCATCGGTCAGCGTGTTGCGGATGAAGTCATAGCCGCTTCCGTGGAAGTTATTGGTGCCGGATCGCGTCACCATATTCACCACGGACCCGCCGGAGAATCCATATTCCGCGCTGAAGTTCGACTGCTCCACACGGAATTCATCCACCGCCTCCGGAGAGGGCGTATAGGTTGCCTGGGTCACGCCGCCGTTCGGCTCGTAATTGGTTACCGAGGCGCCGTCCATCAGAATGTCGGCGGTCGAGTTACGGCTGCCATCGGAGACGAAGTTAGTTCCCGTGCAGTTGGTCGCACACTGATCGTCGGCTTCGGTCACGCCTGGCGTCAGCATGGCGAGGTCCATGACATAACGATCGACCAGCGGCAGATCGTTAATGAACTTTCTGTTGATGACCACACCGGTGGTCGCATCCTCCACGTGAAGATGCTGTTCCTGGGAATTGACCTGCACTGTCTGCGTCGAGCCGGCAACCCGGAGTGTAATATCGGCAGTCGGGTTCTCTCCAACGTTCAGAGTGATATTGGTGCGCTCTGTCTTCTCGAAACCCGACATCTCGGCGATGACGGTATAGACCCCGGGAGCGACCGACCGGTAAAGGTATCGTCCTCCGCTGTCCGACGTCGCACTGAAGCGAAACCCCTTGTTCTGGTCGACTAGCGTGACCGTAGCGCCCGCGATCACAGCTCCGCTGCTGTCGGTCAGCAACCCGCTGATCGTTCCAAAATAGCCCTGCGCTGACGCGATTCCGGACATCATCAGCAGAAGAATGAACGACACGGCAATTCCCATTTGCCTGCAGGGATTGTTGCCGCATCTGTATGAAGACGTGTGCATCGGGACCTCCCCCGTATACAAAGCTGTCTGTACGCAATTCGACTCTGTACCAAACGGTAGCCTGGTGACCAGGAAGCAAACTGAGCCGTCAAATGAGAGTCGTCTGAATTATGTTCAAAAGAATCACAATGTCAAGAGGGAATGTAGGGGGGAGCAGCGCCTCTGGACGGGAGGAAACGGCTCATTCCATCGCCCTGTGGCGGGGGCCGGCGTTGCTTCGATCGTCACCAACGACCGGATTGCGGTTGAAGCCGAAATGCGCCCACCGGGCCGACCCATCGGGTGTCGCCTGCCATGCCTAAGCCACTGGAGGTCATAGCTGCGTCCGTAGCCGTGCTCGGCCGACGGGTGTCCTGCATTCCCAGGGTTCGAGCGCCCAGGCCTTCAGGTACAGTTAACCCAAAGCTGCTATTGATCAATCGTCGCGCCAGCGTAGTATGAATAAAACGCGGACCCGAGTGCGGCACAGGAGGCATTTTCCCGCGGCTGAAATCCTGATTTCGGCTCGGCCCGGGCAACGAAGTATGCTCACGGTGGCGGTCGCAGGAAATGGGCCTGAGTTCGCATTTGCAGAGGCGCGAGCTTGCCGCAGCGAGCCGCACGGACCCTGCCCGCCAGGACTGCCCTGCGCGCCGGCGAGGGCAGCAATTCTTCCCCCAGGAAGGCGCTACACCACGATGAACAACTCCTCGGTTGCCTGGAAAACAGAATTCAGGTTCCTGTGCCCGTGGGGTTCGCCCGTAGCTGCGAAAACACGCCCGCTCGGCCAGCATGAACAACAGAATCTGTGCGGCGTGCCGCCGCAGAGCCTCTTCGCGGAGACCCTGATTGCCTGAGCCACTCCTTAGCGTCGTCATCGCCTGCTACAACCACGAGGGCTTTATCCGGGCGGCCGTCGAATCCGCCCTGTTGCAGGAATTCCCGAGCAAGGAAGTCATTGTCGTCGACGATGGCTCCCGGGACGGCACGCCCGAAGTCCTGACCACGTTCGGCGCCTCCATCACCTTCACGCGTTTCCCCGTGAATCGCGGAGCCGGCGCGGCGCGCAACCATGGCGCATCCCTGGCGAAAGGGAAGTACCTGGTCTTCCTCGACGGGGACGATGCCCTGTTGCCCCATACGCTGGCCCTCTACGCTCAGCTCGTCACCGCGCGCCAGCCCACGCTCCTGCTCGGTCACGCGGCGCACTGCTACGGAAAGCTGCCGCCCGCCCCGCCGCCTCCACGTGAGGTTCAGTTCGTTGAGTATCCCGACTTTTTTGCCAAGGACCGGCCCTGGGTCTACAACACCAGTTGTCTGGTTGTCGAGCGCGCCGCGTTCCTGGCCGCGGGCGGCTGGTCCGAGGACATCTTCTACCAGGACATCCAGGACCTCCTGAACAAACTCGGGATTGCCGGCAAAACACTCCTCGTGCTCTCCCCCGACACGGTCTGGTATCGGATGCACACCACGAACGCCGTCCGCCGCGTCCAGCCCTTTATAGAAGGGGTCTATACCTTATTGCGCAAGGCGAAAAACGGGGTGTATCCGGGAGGTCGGGAACACAAGCTCAGAAGAGATGCCTGGTTTGGCGGACTGGTCTTCTATTGGATGAAGGAGGCAATCAGCACCGGGTTTTACCGGGACGGCTTTGCCTTGCTCGCCGCCAGATGGTGGTTAATCGTCCTGGCGGTCCTCCGCCGAGGCGCTGTCCGGATCACCGGCCGAAAACCGGTTGAGACGCTCTCGCTACAGGAAAGCCCCGTCTCGCATAACCCCTGACGGAATCCCAGCCACACTCGCTGCACACGGCCCTCTCCCCGGCCCGTTCTATTTCACCAGCTCCCGCATCGCCGCTTCATCCAGCGGCTGCAAAGGCGCGAATGTAGTCTTTACCTGGTATGGGCCAGGATCGGCCTTCTGGATGGCGAGCGCCAGTTCCGTCAAATGCAGACAGAAATTCGGCGACAGTGTGGCAGGGCGCTGCTGGTCGATGGCCCGCACCAGATCCGCAACTCCCCGCGCATACACCATCCGGTATCGGGCATACCGCTCCTTCACCTTCGTCTTCACCACCGATGGATACAAGCGCGGCCGCTTGCCGACCAGGCCTTTGATGAACGGGTGTTCCTGGGCGATCAAATAGCGCTCAGCCCGGTAGCGGAACGAAGAGTACCGATCCACATAAATCGGCGACCTGTAATTCCAGGGCTCGTGGACCGTCATGGTCCCCGTGTCGCCCACCAGTTGCAGAACATGATTGTAGGGAGCCACCAGACTGCAGGTCAGCCGGGCCACCACCCCGGATTCAAACGTGATGCACGACACCGTAAAGTCCGGCGTCGTCAGCGACAGCCGCTCCTCGGGCGAAATCGGTCGGTCAGGCCAGACGACCGAAGAAAACGCGGTAATCGACTTGGCCGGCCCAAAGAATGCCGACAGCAGGCTCAGATGGTAGCCCGCATGCTCCACCGTCACGCCTACCCGGAACTCCTCCCTGTAGTCGTAAGGCGCGCCACTGTCCGCTCGCCAGTTATGGGAATCCGCCATATGGAAAGGCCCGTCATTCAGCTCGGCCAGAGCCACATGCACCGAGCCAATCTCGCCCTTCCGCAGAGCCTGCCACATCGTCTGCGCCGATTCCGACAGCAGATTGCACGGCGCCATCGATAAGCCCAGACCCCCGGCTTTGGCCAGATCCACCAGTTCCTGCGCCTGTTCAAACTCCAGGGCCAGCGGCTTCTCGCTGTACAAATGCTTGCCGGCCTCCAGAGCAGCCTTCGACACCTCGTAGTGGCTGCTCGAGCTGGTCAGGTTCAGCACCATCTCGATGCCCGGATCGGCCAGCATCTCCGCCAGGCCCTTGTAATGCTTCATCTTGAACCAGGAGCAGAAGGCCGCGCCCCGCTCCACAACCCGGTCGGTCCCCCCGACGATCTGCAGCTCAGGGAAGCGTGACAGACTGATCATGTAGTGGTCGGCGGTAAAGCCGCAGCCGACAATTCCGATGCGCATTGCTTTCCCCATCATTGGCTCCCGTTGTCTCTGTCGCTGAAGTGTCGAACAACCCCGATAAGCCTACCGGTTCGAGGCGGATGGCGCAGGCAGTCACCGTCAGGGACGCTTGCGTTTTAGGACGGTCGTCCGCCGGAACCAGGTCGCGGTCCGGGGATGAACAGGCTGGAATTCGTCGTCGAGTATAGCTTGGCCCTCGTGCGGCTCAGCCTGTGGAAAAATGCGCTCCATGCTCTGCCGCACCGGAAAATCCGCCGGTGAAGGACGAGATTTCATCCGTTCCACCCTCACGACGATTCGGATCTGCATGGAACAGCAACCCTCGGAGTACAGTCTGCCCTGGCCGGCTTCACCCTTCCATCCCGCCTTTGTCACCGCAGGCGGTTACCGTGGGTTCCACTCAGTTCCTCGACCCGTCCCGCGCGCCAGTGTTAGTTTGTTCGAGGCGAGGATTCAATCAGCATGAAGGCCGACCCTGTTGGGGACCGGTTCGATCTTGGCGGCCGCGTGGCGCTCGTGATCGGAGGAACCTCCGGCATTGGCCGGGCCATCGCTCTGGGCCTTGCCGACGCCGGCGCGGACGTCGTCGCCAGCTCCCGCCGGCAAAATGAGGTCGACGCGACCGCCGCGGAGATTCACGCCCGAGGCCGCCGTTCTCTCGCCCTCCGCTCCGATGTCCTCGAGCGCGCCTCGCTCGAAGAACTGCATGCGCGAACCCTGAATGAGCTCGGCCCAGTCGACATCCTGGTCAATGCGGCCGGCACCACCAAACGCGTTCCCACCCTCGAGTGCTCCGAAGACGACTGGCACAGGATTCTCGAAACCAATCTCACCGGTGTCCTGCGCGCCTGCCAGATCGTCGCCCCCGGCATGGTCCGGCAGGGCTGGGGCCGCATCGTCAACATCGCCTCGCTGGCCACCTTCGTTGCCTTCTGCGAAGTCGCCCCCTATGGCGCCAGCAAAGCCGGTGTGGGCGCCCTCACCAAATCTCTGGCCGTCGAGCTCGCCCGGCACGGCGTCTGTGTAAACGCCATCGCGCCAGGCTTCTTTCCCACGGCTCTCAATAAGGAGCTCCTGGAGCAGACCCCGCGCGGCCGCGAAGTCCTGATGCGCACCCCCATGCAGCGCTACGGCCATGTCGAAGAGCTGGTCGGGACCGCTGTCTTTCTCGCCTCCGAAAGCGCGTCCTTCATCACCGGGCAAATCCTCCCCGTGGACGGCGGCTATCTGGCCAGCGGCGTGAATCAATAGCTGCCCGCTACCCTGCCTCCTGAAAATCCCTCGCCGTCCAGGCCGCCAGGCTGCGGTACCGTCCGGTGTAGAGTTAGAGTGGATTCTGCTCCGCCCACAGCGCGCGAGCCGGATTTGTGGGTGACGCCCATCGTTCGTGTCGCGTATTGACTCCGGATCAAAGCAGCCCGCTGCCGAGGCAACGCGCCTCTGCGAAAATGAACCGTTCAGCCGCTCCCATGGTGAGAACCCGCAGATTCCGCCGTTCCCTTGCCTCTCTGCTCTGCGCCGCAGCCCTCTCCATGGGCGCCGCCCATGCCGAAGACGGCTCCCGAGGCTGGGTTCGCTACGCGCCGCCTTTCCTCTCCCACCCCGACCCCGCGTACGCGCAGATGCCGCCCGCTCTCGTCAACCTCGACTCCTCCCTGGTCGCCTCCGCCGCGCAAAGCCAGCTGCAGGAGGGCGTGGACTCCATGCTGCACCGCACCCTCCGTGTCGAGCCCCAGCCGCTCGACTACGGCGCGTGGGTCCTCGGCACCACCGCGGAGCTTCAGGCAGTCTTTCCGCGCTATCATCCGCCGCCCCTTCGCCCCGAAGGCTTCTCCATCAGCGCCCTCACCGTGCAGGGACACACCGACTGGCTCATTGCCGGCGCCGATTCCCGCGGCCTCCTCTACGGCGTCTTCCACGTCCTCTCCGGCATCGCCCGCGGCCAGTCCTTCGCCGCCCTCGAAGGCAGCGAGTCCCCCGCCGCGCCCATTCGCTGGGTCAATCAATGGGACAACCTCGACGGCTCCATCGAGCGCGGCTATGCCGGCCGTTCCATCTTCTTTGAAGACGGCCACGTCCGCAGCGATCTCACCCGCGTCTTCGCCTATGGACGTCTCCTCGCCTCGGTCGGCATCAATGGCTGCACCATCAACAACGTCAATGCCGACCCGCGCATCCTCGCCCCCGCAACGATCAGCCAGATCGCCCGGATCGCCGACCTGTTCCGGGGATGGGGGGTCCGCGTCTCTCTCGCCGTCGACATTGCCAGCCCGCAAAAAATCGGCGGCCTCGATACCTTCGACCCCGGCAATCCGCAGGTCGCCGCCTGGTGGCGCGACAAAGTCGACCAGATCTACGCCGCCATCCCCGATTTCGCCGGCTTCGTCGTCAAAGCCGACTCCGAAGGCCAGCCCGGGCCCTCCCGCTATGGACGCACCCCGGCCGACGCCGCCAACATGCTCGCCGCCGCGCTCAAGTCTCACGGCGGTATCGTCATGTACCGCGCCTTCGTCTATAACCACCACCTCGACTGGAACAACCCGAAAGCCGACCGCGCCCGCGCCGCGTACGACATCTTCCATCCTCTCGACGGACAGTTCGCCGACAACGTCGTCATCCAGATCAAAAATGGCCCCATCGATTTCCAGGTCCGCGAGCCCGTCTCCCCGCTCTTCGCCGGCCTCCGCAAAACCAACACCGCCGTCGAGCTCGAAATCACCCAGGAATACATGGGCCAGGCGCACGACCTCGTCTACCTGCCGACCCAGTGGAGCACGTACCTGAACTTCAACCTCCACGCTGAAAACCGCGACACGCCTCTCAAATCCATCGTTGATGGCCTGACCTTTCATCGCCCTCTCGGCGGATACATCGGCGTCGCCAATGTCGGCCTCGACACCAACTGGATGAGCCACCCGCTCTCCATGGCCAACCTCTACGGCTTCGGCCGCCTCGCCTGGAATCCCAACACCACGCCGCAAACCATCGCCACCGACTGGACCCGCCTCACCTTCGGCAACGATCCAAAGGTCGTCTCCACCGTCAGCCGCATACTCCTCGCTTCCTGGCGCATCTACGAGGACTACACCGGCCCCCTCGGCCTCCAGACCCTCACCAACATTACCGGTCCTCACTTTGGCCCGGCGCCGCAGTCTCAGGAACACAACGGCTGGGGCCAGTGGATTCGCGCCGGCCACAACGGCGTCGGCATGGACCGCACCGTCGCCACCGGCACGGGCTTCATCGGCCAGTACCCGCCCCAGGTCGCGCACCTGTACGAATCGCTGAAGACCTGCCCCGACAACCTCATCCTCTTCATGCATCACCTGCCGTATACCTACCGCCTGCGCAACGGCAAAACCGTCATCCAGACGATCTACGACGATCACTACCGCGGCGCCAGGGAAGCCGCGGGCTTCGTCACACAATGGAAGACCCTCGACGGTCTCATCGACGGACCGCGCTACGAGAAGACCCTCGGCCTGCTCGAATACCAGGCCGGCCAGGCCATCGTCTGGCGCGATGCAGTCGACCGCTGGTTCAAAAAGATCTCCGGCATTCCCGACGACCGGCACCGCATCGACCACGACCCCAACCGCACCACCGCCTCGCAGATGCAGCTGCAGGGCTATACCCCCATCGACGTCCACCCCTGGGAAACCGCCTCCAATGGCCTGGCGTATGTCTGCAATGAGCAGACTGCCTGCACCGCCTCGCTGCATTTCCAGCGGTCCGCCGGCTGGTATACCGTCGCCGTCCAGTACTTCGATTACCGCCAGGGGGCCTCGGTCTTCCGGCTCAAACTCAACCAGCAGCCGATTGGCGCCTGGACCGCCAACAACACGCTTCCCGGCGACGCCCCCAACGGCGACACCTCCACGCGCTACACGCTGCAGGGTGTGCCCCTGCGCCCCGGCGATACCCTCACCATCGAAGGGCATCCCAACGACGGCGAGCCCGCGCCCATCGACTACATCGAGATCAAGCCCGAGCCCATCCGCGCAATTCCGGCGCACAAGCCGGATCGCAGGTAACCCCGATGACCCGCCAGCAGCTCATCCGGCTCCGTCTGCACAACCAGCGGCTCACCGGCCCGTCCTTTACCAACCCAGCCGACGTTGTGCGCTGGTTCGGCGCCGTCCAGTCGCAGGATTTGAAAGGCTCCCTCTGTGCCATCGGTCTGCGCATGCGTCACGCTACCGAAACTCGGGTCGAGCAGGCCCTCGCCGATCGCTCCATCGTGCGCAGCTGGCCGATGCGCCGCACCATCCACTGCATGGCGGCGGAAGACGCTCGCTGGATGGTCCGCCTGCTGGCGCCGCGGGGCATTGATCGGATGAAGCCCTACCACCGCGCCATGGGCATCACCGACGATCACCTCCGTCGCGCCGGCAAGGTCCTTGAAGCTTCTCTGGCGGGTGACAAGCAGCTCACACGCACCGAGCTCTACCAGCGCTTCAATGCCGCCGGTGTCCGCACCGAGACCGTCGGCCTGCATCTGCTCACTCACTGGGCCCAGGCCGGACTGATCTGTATCGCCGCGTGTCGAAAGAATCAGCCCACCTTCGCCCTGCTCGAGGACTGGACCCCGCGCGGCAGAGATCTCTCCGGCGACGAAGCCCTCGCTGAACTCGCTCGGATGTACTTGCAAAGCCACGGCCCCGCCACCGTGAAAGACTTCGCCTGGTGGTCCGGTCTGCCGATGGCCGAAGCGCGGCGCGCCCTGTCGCTGATTGCCGATCGCCTCACGCCGATCGCAATCGATGGAGCCGAATACTGGCAGATGCGCGAGAGCCCCGCCCCGCCCGACGGCCCGTGCGCGGTCCTCCTGCTGCCCCCCTTCGACGAGTACACCGTCGCCTATGCGGATCGCACCGCTGCGGCGGACGCCTCTGTCCTGCCGGCCATCAGCCACGGCCTGGCCGCCAATATCCTCGTCAACGGCCGCATCGCCGGAACCTGGAAGCGCACGCTTCTCCCAGGCAATACCGTCGCTGTAACCCCATCGCTCCTGCGTATCCTGAACAGGAAAGAACAAGCCGGCCTTGCCGCCGCAGCCGAGCGCTATGCCCAGTTCACCGGCAAAACGCTGGCAGGCGAAACGTCTGGCCGAAGAGCGCGCACTCCGAAACCCAAAGCAACGAGGCAACGATGAAGATCGCCCGTGCCACCGTCAACGTCTGTTCCCCCGGCCGCAACTTCGTCACGCTCAAGATTGAAACCGACGAAGGTCTCTACGGCCTGGGCGACGCCACCCTCAACGGCCGCGAGCTCGCCGTCGCCAGCTATCTCACCGACCATGTCCTCCCCTGCATTCTGAACCGCGATCCCTTCCAGACCGAGGACATCTGGCAATACCTCTATCGCGGAGCCTACTGGCGTCGCGGTCCCGTCACCATGTCCGCCATCGGCGCCGTCGACATGGCCCTCTGGGACATCAAGGGCAAAGCCCTCAACACCCCCGTCTACAATCTCCTCGGCGGACGCAGCCGCGACGCCGTCCTTGTTTACTGCCACGCCCACGGCAACGACATCGAAGAAGCTCTCGACGACGTCGCGCGCCACCAGGCAATGGGCTACAAAGCCATTCGCGTGCAGAGCGGCATCCCCGGGCTCGACGCGACCTACGGCGTTCCCAAAGCCGGAGTCCCCTACGAGCCCGCCGAGCGCGGCCTGCCTTCCGAGAGCCGCTGGTCTACGGAGAAATATCTCCTCCACGTTCCGAAGCTCTTCGCCCGCGTGCGCGAGCGCTTCGGCGACGACCTCCACCTGCTCCACGACTGCCACCACCGCCTCACGCCCATTGAAGCCGCGCGTCTTGGCAAGGAGCTCGAGCCTTTTCACCTCTTCTGGATGGAAGATCCCGTGCCCGCCGAATTTCAGGAAGGCTTCCGTGTCATTCGCGAGCACACCACCACACCCATCGCCACCGGTGAAGTCCTCAACTCCATCTGGGATGTCCACGACCTCATCCGCCACCAGTCGATCGACTATGTCCGGCTCACCCTCACTCATGCCGGCGGCTTCACCGCGCTCAAAAAGATCGCCGACTTCGCCGACCTCTACCACGTGAAGACCGGCTGCCACGGGCCCACCGATCTTTCGCCCGTGTGCCTGGCCGCCGCGCTGCATTTTGGCCTGGCCGTTCACAACTTCGGCATCCAGGAACACATGCCCCACAACCCCGAGACCGATGCGGTCTTCCCACACACGTATCGTTTCGAAAATGGCTACATGTTTCCTGGCGACGGCCCCGGCCTGGGCGTCGATCTCGATGAGAAGCTCGCCGCAAAACACCCGTACCAGCGCGCGTATCTCCCCGTCCTGCGCAGGCTCGATGGCACGGTAACCGACTGGTAGCCGGATGAAATTCTGAAAGAGTGGCCGAAATCCGGCCGTGACCGAACCTACCCTGCGGGCGGCGGCCTTCGCGAAAGAGCGGCCCGCAGCAGAGCCATCTTCGGCCCTGACTCCGGATCCTCGCGCAAACGGCTCAACCCCGCCTGTACCAGCGCCGCCAATATGCCGAGGAAGAACCCCACCATCGTGGAGACGATCACGATCAGCCCCCGTTTCGGCGACGATTTGCGATCGGGCACGATCGCGGGATCGACCACCTGCACGAACGAGCCCTCCCGCGCTTCATCGATCTTGGCGATCTCCAGCTCCTTCGCCAGCAGCTCGAAGATCGTTTCGTAATACTTCACGTCGCGCAGCTTGCGGACGTATTCCAGCCCCACTTCCGGCACTCTTCCTTTGGGCGGGAAAAATGCGCTGGGGTTCTCTTCATTGCCGCCCAGCTTGGTCAGCTGCGCGCGCAGGCTGTCCAGTTCCTGCTGGACCTCCACAATCTGCGAATTCTCCCCCGTCGCGTAGGTTTCCATCGCCTGGAGCTGCACTTCTTTGGCGGTGATCTGCGCCCGCAGCGCCGCCGCGGTCTCGATCAGGGCCCGTGCCTGACTGTCCAGCTGGATCAGTCCTGTCGTCTGCTCGGTCTTCTTCAGCGCTTCTTCGGCATTGGCCAGGTTATCCTTCGCCTGCTCCAGTTGCTGCTGGAAGAACAGCCGCCGCTGCGAAGCCTCCGTGATGGCCAGCCCCTCCGACAAATGCCGAAAGGCATCCACATACCCGTTGGCCATCGCCGCGGCTTTTTCCGGGTTGTGATCCTCCACGCTAATATGGATCATCCCGTCCTTGCCGCTTCCATCCACCGTCACGTGACCCTCGAACGCTTTGCGCGCCGCCGACAGGTAGCGCGCGTGGTACTCCTGCATCAGGCCGAACTTCTTCACCATCGCATCTTCGACGGTCTGGCTCCGCAGCATGCCCACGTACATGTCGTTCGGGTTCTTGATTCCCATCGCGCCGCCCGCCAGCGCCGCCATTCCGCCCAGACTGCCCAGTTCGGCGGTCAGCAGATTGCCTACCGAGGACGGCTGGTGCGGGGGCATCAGAATCGACTCCGCCCTGAACGATTTCGGCCAGATCAGCGAGATCACCACAGATACGATGGCGAACGCCGCCGTGCAATACAGGACCAGACGCTTCCGCTCTGCCACCACGATCAGCAGATCCAGCAATGAAATCTCGTCGTCCTTTGGGCTCTTTCCCGACGGGCCCGGCCCGGAAAAAGAGACGGAATCCTCATTCAGGCCGGAATAGTGCGTCTCTGTCGCCATTCATTTGCCACCACTGCCGGACCGGCGCGGTGCCTCCTCAGCTCCCGCTTAATACAGCAGATTGATTGTTGCAGCCCCAAGCGCGAACTGGGAAAAGATCTGCGACCAGTCCAGGAAGGCTCGCATGCCGGACGGCTTGAAAACCTTCTCCGGCACCACAATTGTATCGCCCGGGTTCATCCGCAGGCTCTGGAACTCATTGCCCCAGATCCCGCTTTCCGCCTCGCGGCTCACCACCGAGCCATCCGCCCGGATAACGAAGACGTGCTGCCGGTCCGCGTCCCGATCGGGTCCGCCCGCCAGGTGCAGGTAATCGCCCGCCCGCCGGTTGGCCTCGTACAGAAACGAACTCTGGTCGTACACCGCGCCCACCACATTCACGCTGGCCGGCACCGGTGGCACCACGAATCGGTCTCCGTCCTCCAGTTGAATGTCCGGCAGCGCATCCACCCCGCTGCTTCCGCTCCTGAACTCCAGGACGATCCGTCCCGTGGCCCGCATCTGGCGCAGCCGGCTGATGACCGCCTGTTCGCTGCTCTGCGCTACGGCTCCGCTGGCCAGATCCTGCGGGGTAGCCGCCGCTGAAGACGCCAGCGCCAGGTTCCCTCGCTGCATCTCCATGTCCAGCGTCTGCACGTATTCATCCATCCGCCGCTGCTGCATCACCCGTGTCGACTGCCGGGTGAACTCCGAACCGTACAAATACGCATTCGATGTGAAACCGCCCGCCCGCTTCACCAGATCCCGCAGCGTCTCTCCCGGCAGTACCGTGTAAACGCCCGCGTGCGCGAATTCGCCATCCAGCCGCACAAACTTCGTCTGCTGCGCCACCGGCACCCGCACATCGTTCTGCGAGAAGATCGAAACCACGTCGCCCGGCAGCAGCGCAAGATCCTGAGTCTCATCGTGATCCAGCACCAGCCGTCCCAGATCGAACGGGATCAGTATGGTCTTCAGCGTTTTCGGGTCCATGCGCTCGATCACCGCATAGTCCCAGTCGATCTCGGGCGCGACCGGCCCCACCGTCAGCCGCGGCTCCGCCGTTCCCTTCGCCAGTCCTGCCGCCGGCTGCTCGGCTGCCAGAGCCGTGTTTCCCGCGGTCTGCGACGCCGGCAGCGCCCCTGTCGCGGAAGCCGTCGGGGGCATGCCATTCTGTCCTGCATCGCTGGTGCCGGTGGCGCTCTGCGCATCCCCAGCGTTCGCAGCCTTGCCCGCTTCGCTGTTTTCCGCGGCATTGCCGCTCAGGTTTTCGGTTCCGGGCTCCAGGTTCTGTGTCCCCAGAAAACGTCCCCGCGGCAGATCCTCCGGCGCACTCGGCTGCATGAGTTTCGGGAAATTCTGCAGCGGCTGAAACTCCGGCGCGGGGAGCCCCAGCTGCGCCCGCCGCCACCAGTAATTCCGCGTGATCAGAGAATCCTTGTCCGGGATCAGATCGCTGACCCTCATCCCTGGATGCCAGGCAAACCGCCCCTGATTCGCGGTGTTCCCCCGCAGCGTGACCGTCTTCTGGTATATCGGGATGATCGAGAACACGCGCACCAGATCCCCATCTCGCGCGACTGTCGCCAGACCCGTCGGGTTCCACGTAACCTCCATTGCGGCGCGATCGTGGTGATCGTCGATCCGCTCAATGGAAATCCGCGCCCGGTCGGCGATCACCGATGCGCCGCCGGCATCGGCTATCAGGCCGCCCAGCGTCTCGCCCTTCCGCAACTCATAGATCGCAGGGTTTTTCACGCTGCCCGTCAACGCCGCCTGCGGGCCCACCGGAGGAATGAAAATCACATCCCCCGATTCCAGGCTGACATCCTTCGACTTGTCCCCGTGGATCAACAGATCGTAGAGATCGAAGACCGTGACCACGGCGCCCGCCCGATGGACCTCGATGGCACGCAGCGATCCCGACGGCGAAGGGCCGCCGCTCGCAAACAGCGCATCCACCAGCGTGCTCAGCGCGCTCACCGTGTACACGCCAGGCCGCCGCGCCTGCCCCGCCACATACACCTGAATCGACCGGATCTGGCCCAGGTCCGCCGTCAGGTCGAAATGGCGGTACACCCGCCCGATCGCCTGCCGCAGATGGGCATCCAGATCCGAGAACGGCAGACCCGCCACGTGCACCGGACCCACCTGGGGCAGATATACCTCTCCCGACCGGTCGACGAGCAGATTGGCGCGGAAATTGATCTGTCCCCACACGCGAACGCGCAGCTCATCGCCCGGCCCCAGAACGTAAGTCGGCGGCACCGGCGCCAGATCCAGCGGAGCAAATGTGGACGGGACATCGCGGAACAGGTTTCCTCCGTAAATCGGAAGAACCTGCCCGCTGGTCGAAGCGACAAATTTCTGAAAATCGGTGAGCGCCTCTGGAGGAAGATGAATCGGCGGCTGCTGCTTCGCGGCGTTCTGCCGCACCAGACTTTCGTTGTCCGTATACACGGAATTTTGTGAGTAGGGCATCCCTGTTTGCCCGCCCATCCCGCCCATCCCGCCCGATGGAAAAGTGGACGTCGACGGGTAAAGAGACGTCTGTCCCATGCCGGTCAAACCCTGGCATTGCGAAGACATGGCCAGAAGTGGATCCGAACAATCTACCGACGCTCCAGGGTTGCTCTGGCCCTCCTCCGAGCTTCCGGGCAGACCTGTTTGCGCCTTCACCTGCACAGCAATCGCGAGCAGGAAAGCAACCAAAAGTGAGACAGACTGTTTCTTCATAGGGAGGCACGGCCTACAGCGGAAGCCGCTTCCGGCCGGCGCCACGCGATTGATTCATTCATCAGGTCGAAGACGGTCCGTGCAGGCAACAGTCTAGCACGCGCTAAAGCCCTGGTTGAATGGGCCGATCAGGGTATTGACGGCTCCCATCCTTCGCGAAACATTTTGAAGAGTGACCCCCGGGTGACATTGATGTTGAGCCTTCCAAAATTTGTGCTTGCCGGGTCAGCTTCCCTGGTATACTGCAAAACAGCAACAAATAACAGATTTAATTACAGTTTAGTAACATCGACTCTAACCTGATTCCGATTTGCCCGCCGGAAAACGCTGATTCGATTTCCTTCAGAGATGCACAGTCGCCGAACGCCAGTGCAGTAATGGGGTGGGATGAGTTCGCTCTCTTTTGATAACGTCTTTCCTGCGGAATCCGGACAGCGTTCCGACTCTGTGCCGCACTATCCCTCTGCTGCTGAGGCCCCAAGGCCTTCGGCCTCCTGGAGCCATCGTCTGCCTGCTCTCATTGCCCAGAAGCGCACCGCGAGCGATGCCAGCCCCTGGGCGCTTTCTTCCACACGCCGCGCCCTCGATGCCTTCTTCGCCGTCGTGGCCCTCCTCACCTTTCTGCCTCTCATGGCTTTCGCCGCTCTCCTCGTCCGTCTCGGTTCCCCGGGCCCGGTCTTTTTCCGCCAGAAGCGCATGGGACGCAACGGCAGCGAGTTTACCCTCTATAAGTTTCGCTCCATGTCCACCGGCTGCGGCAACCACAATGGCTCCTGCATTACGGTGACCGGCGATACCCGCATTACTCCCGTGGGCGCCCTTCTCCGCCGCTACAAGCTCGACGAACTGCCTCAGTTCTGGAACGTCCTTCGCGGCGACATGTGTCTCGTCGGTCCCCGTCCCAAGCTGCCCCACCACGAGGCCCTGCATATGGATTGCCGGCCCGGCATCACCGGCGCGGCCACCCTCGCCTTTCGCAACGAGGAAGATTTTCTGTCCGAGATTCCCGAGGATCAGCTCGAGGGTTTCTACGAGATGTTCGTGAAGCCCACCAAAGCCCGTCTCGACCTCGAGTACATGCGTACCGCCAGCCTCGCCGGCGACCTCAGGATTCTCTGGCGCACCGTTACGGCTTGCCTCTTCTCGGCCGACGACGCTCTCGCCATCTCTGCCGAAACCGTGGCGCAGTTCGAGGCGACCCGGGCCATCCGGCGCTTTTGCCCTCCTCCCCCGGTTCCCCAGCGGAAGGCCCCCCGATCCACAGGGCATGAATTCCAGCCGGAACTGGAGTTCTCTCGCAACTCCGCTTCTTCGACGCCGATTTCCTGACAGGGTCGTCCCCTCGCCGCCGCGCGCCGTGGCCGTCACCCGCCGGACCTCCGTCGCCGCTCCACGCGACCTGCGGGCGTCCGGCATCGGACCGTTCCAAAATGAAATCGTCCTTCCTTTTTCGGTACCTCCGATACCGCGCCATCCCGGAGTAACCTCCCGCCTCCCGCGCGTTCACCGAATAATGAGCGCATCTTTGCCGGCGTAACGGCCTCGTGGCTCTCCGCGCGTTGCCTGCAGGCCCGGTTGACCCGGAGGTTCCGCGCGTGCCGTATCGCAGGAGTGCGGTCAAGTTTTGTCTGTCGTATCCCCGTCCCTCCGAGGCGCCGCACCTCGCCGCAAGCCCGCTTCGCCGCCCTTCTTCGTCTCTCCGCCGCGCCGCGTTCTCCTCTGTTTTCGTCCTCCTGGCCCTCCTCGCCTGCGACTGGATCGCTGCAGCTCAGTCGCCTTCCGCTGCACGCATGGATCAGGGCACCGTGCCTGCCTGGCAGCCCGTCGGCCCATTGCAGGTTCAAACCGCAGCCTGGAATCTCGTCACCGGTTCCGTGATCAGCCTCGCCGCGGATTCCTCCGATCCCTCCGGCAACACCCTCTACCTCGGCACCGCCGGCGGCGGTGTCTGGAAGTCCACGAATGCCGCCGCCGACCCCGCCTCGGCCCAGTTCCTTCCTCTCACCGACACTTTCACCATCGCGGCTGGCTCCCTCCCTTCGCTCAGCATCGGAGCTGTCTCCGTTCAGCCCGGTGGCACCGGTGTCATTCTCGCCGGCACGGGCGATCCGAACGGAACCGCCACGTCCTGGTATGGTGTCGGCATCCTCCGCTCCACTGACAACGGCAACACCTGGGTGCAGATTCAGCACTCCGCCACCACCCCCTCCGGCGAGCGCTTTAATTTCTTCGGCACCGCCTTCGCCGGTTTTGCCTGGAGCACCGCTGCCTCCGGCCTGGTCGTCGCCGCTGTCGGCGATTCCGATTACGCCGACATCGCCGGCGCCACCAATGCGCTGGGTGCCCTCGGCATCTACTACTCTCTCGACGCCGGCAACACCTGGCAGCTCGCGACTCTCGAAGACGGCTCCAACGTCATTCAGTCCGCTTCCGTCTCCGGCAGCGCAACCAATGCTGCGACCTCGGTTGCCTGGAATCCTGTCCGGCAGCGCTTCTATGCCGCGATTCGCTACCATGGTTATTACGAATCGACCGACGGCATCACCTGGAGCCGCCTCGCCCACCAGCCCGGAACCGGCCTGACCCAGCTCCTCTGCCCCACGAATCCCGGCACCAACGGTTCCCCCGCCTGTCCCATCTTCCGCGGGGTCATCGCCGCGCAGCCTGCCACCGGCGATTTGTTCGCTCTCACCGCCGATCAGAACAACAACGATCAGGGGCTCTGGCAGGATGCCTGCAACCTGCAGTCCGGAGCCTGCTCCTCCGGCACCGTGCAGTTCGCCACCCGCATCTCCGATCAGCCGCTCGAATCCACAAGCGGAAACGGTACCCTCCCGGAGACCACTGCGCTTGCCCTCGCTGCAGTGCCCTCCCAGCAGGACACCCTTCTCTTCGTCGGGCTCGCCGATCTGTGGCGATGCAGCCTGGCCGCCGGTTGCGTCTGGAGAAACACCACCAACACTGCCACCTGCGCTGCCGCTCAGGTCGCCCCCGGGCAGCAGGCCATCGATTCCACCTTCGGGCCCGCGGGCCTGCTTTATTTCGGTACTCAAAGCGGCCTCTGGCGTTCCACCGATGCCGTCGCCCAGCAGCCCACCCTCTGCTCTGCCAGTGACGCCGCGCATTTCCAGAATCTCAACGGCGGTCTCGGCTCGCTCGCTGCCGTCGAGAACTTCGCCGAGGATCCCAACAATCCCTCCACCTGGATGGCCGCCCTCGGCCCACTCGGCTCCGCTGCTCCTTCCGCCAGCGGCTCGGCGTGGAATCAGGTTCTCGATGGAGAAGGCGATACCGTTGCCATCGATCCCCTCAATCCGCAGAACCGGTATGCCACCTCCGTCTTCGGCGTCGGCATCAACTTCTGCAATCAGGGCACCGGCTGCACCGTCGCGGACTTCGGTACCCCGGTCATCGGTGAATCCCAGGTCGACAATGATGTGCTGACCATCCCCGCCCCATGGATTCTCGACCCCTCCGACTCTTCCCGCCTGCTCCTCGGCACCTGCCGCGTCTGGCGCGGTCTCGCCAACGGCTCCGCCTGGAGCGACAGCAACCTCCTCAGTTCCATGCTCGACGGTGACGCGGGCCCCTTCTGCGACAGCAACGCGCAAATCCGTTCACTTGCAGCCGGACTCACCAATACCGATCCGAACGACACGGGAGCCGAACAGCTCTACGCGGGCATAGCCGGCGTCCTCGACGGCGGAGGTCTGATCCCGGGCCACCTCTTTACCGCCCAGGTCCATGACGGATCCACCGTGTCTTCCACCCAATGGACCGATCTCTATGTCTCTCCGGTTGTCAATTCCGATGTCGCGGGCTCGCAGTTCAACCCAGGCGCTTACGACGTCTCCAGCATCTTCGTCGATCCCCACGACCCCACCGGCGAAACTCTCTACGTCACCGTCCAGGGAATCTTTGGCAGCACCACCAATGCCAACCTGCTCTACACCTCCACCGATGGGGGCGCGCACTGGTACAACCTCTCCGCCAACCTGCCGCAGGCGCCCGCCAACAGCGTCATCGTCGATCCCAATAACGCCAACATCGTCTACGTCGCCCTCGACTCCGGCGTCTACATCACGCAGAACGTCGCCTCCTGTATCCAGCAGGGCGCGGCCTGCTGGAACCTGTACGGCAGCGGTCTCCCCTGGTCCCCGGTGACCAGTCTCATGGCGTATAACGAGGGCTCCACCCAGATGCTGCGTGCCGCCACCTGGGGCCGCGGCATCTGGCAAATCCCGCTTGCCACCGCCGGCATCGCTCCCACCACCGCCTCTCTGAATCCCGCCACGCTCTCTTTCGCCACCCAGCCGATCGAGACCGTCAGCGCCGCCCAGACCGTCACCGTCACCAACACGGGCCGCCTCAACCTGAGCGTCTCCACCGTCACCGCCTCCGGCGACTTCACCGAAACCGATACCTGCGCCGGGCAGTCCCTCGCCCCCGCCGCGACTTGTCAGATCCAGGTCAGCTTCGATCCTCCCCAGTCCGGCACGTTCTATGGCACTCTGACCCTCTTCGGCAATCTCAGCAGCGGCCAGATCACCGCCGCCCTCTCCGGCATCGGCTTCGGTCCCGCGGTCATCCGGCTGACGCCGCCTTCCCTCGCTTTCGGCGGCCAGGCCATCGGCTCCACTTCGGCCTCCCAGTCAATCACCATCGCCAATACAGGAGGTCAACCGGCCGCTCTCACCGGTGAAACCCTCTCCGGCGACTTCCATATGGCCGCCGATACCTGCACCAGCTCCCTGGCCGCCGGCGCCAGCTGCACGGTCAGCATAGTTTTCAATCCCTCCGCCTCGGGTTCCCGCACCGGCAGCCTCACCGTCGCCGGCGCGCTCGGTCTCCAGACGGCGCCTCTTTCCGGAACCGGGCAGACCGCCGCCACCGACGGCCTCGCGCCCGGCTCCCTCACCTTTCCCACGCAGCAGGTCGGGACGACCAGCCCCACCCAGCAGGTCACCCTCACCAATACCGGCGATCAGACCCTCACCCAGATCATCGTCACTTCCACCGGCGATTTCACCGTCGTGAACAACTGCGGCGCTTCGCTGCAGGGGCACGGCTCCTGCGCCATCGCGGTTGCCTACGCCCCCACCCGTACCGGAGCCGAAACCGGCACGCTGACCATCGCCGACGAGCTCCGCAATCAAACCGTCTCTCTCAGCGGCACCGGACAGGCGCCTCCGGGTGTCTCCGCCACTCCCAGCTCCATCGACTTTGGCGGCTACGCCGTCGGCACCACCAGCTCACCCCAAACCGTCACCGTGACCAACAACGGCGGCGTTGCCCTCACGAACCTCTCTGCCGCGATCACCAGCGGCTTTGCTGTCGCCGCGAATCACTGCCCTGCGACGCTCGCCGCCGGTGCGGCCTGCCCGCTCTCCCTCACCTTCTCGCCCACGGCTGCAGGAGCGGTCTCCGGCACCCTCACTCTTTCCGCCGGCAACCTCGCCAAACCCCTCACCGTCGCGCTCTCCGGCTCCGGCGACGACTTCAGCCTGTCCATCGTCGGTTCTTCCTCGGCCGTTGTCACCAGCGGCCAGACCGCCAGCTATACTCTCCAGCTCGCTGGCCTCGCAGGCGCCTCCGGCAGCGTAGTCCTTTCCTGCTCGGGCGCTCCCCAGAACGCCGCCTGCAGCCTCAATCCGGCCGCCATCACCCTCACCGGCCTCAATCCGGCCAGCTCCACCGTCACCATTGCTACCGGCGTCGCCGCTTCCGCCGCCCTTCACCCTCCCGGCATCGGGAAGGACCTGGCTCCCTTCCTTGCACTCACCCTGCCGCTGGCCGCCTTCGGACTCCGCCGGCGCAGACTCGCCGCGTTCCTCGTCTTATGCGCCGCCTGCATCGTGATCCCTCTGGGCTGCGGCGTTTCCGCCTCCAGCGGCTCCGGCACCGGCAGCGCGGGAAGCGGCGGGAGTGGCAGCGGCGTCTCCTCCAGTCCCACTCCCTCCGGCAGCTATACCCTCACCGTCACCGCCACGATGGCGAATCTTACCCATACCGCGAAGCTGACCCTGATCGTCCAGTAGCTCGCCGCTTGCACAGCAAAACAAAAAGGCCACCCCATTTCGGAGCGGCCTTACAAACTCTAAACCCTAATCCTCTCTCTACCCTGCTTCTCTCACTCGTGCACGGTATCCACAAACGCCCGCAGCTTCCGCGAGCGTGACGGATGCCGCAGCTTGCGCAGCGCCTTCGCTTCGATCTGCCGAATGCGTTCGCGCGTCACCTGGAAGCTCTGTCCTACCTCTTCCAGCGTGTGCTCCGAGCCGTCCTCCAGCCCGAACCGCATCTTCACCACGCGCTCTTCCCTCGGCGTCAGCGTCCGCAGCACCTGCGACGTGTACTCTTTCAGGTTCACGCTGATCACCGCGTCCGACGGTGAAACCGCCTGCCGGTCTTCGATGAAGTCGCCCAGATGCGAGTCTTCCTCTTCGCCAATCGGCGTCTCCAGCGAAATCGGCTCCTGCGCGATCTTCAGCACCTTGCGCACCTTCGCCACAGGAATATCCATCCGCCGCGCAATCTCTTCCGAGGTCGGTTCGCGCCCCAGCTCCTGCACCAGCTGCCGCGACGTCCGGATCAGCTTGTTGATCGTTTCGATCATGTGCACCGGAATACGGATGGTTCTCGCCTGGTCCGCAATGGCCCTGGTAATCGCCTGCCGGATCCACCATGTCGCATACGTCGAGAATTTGTAACCGCGACGGTATTCAAATTTGTCCACCGCCTTCATCAGGCCGATGTTACCTTCCTGAATCAGGTCCAGAAACTGCAGTCCGCGGTTCGTATACTTCTTCGCGATCGACACCACCAGGCGCAGGTTGGCTTCAATCAGCTCCCGCTTCGCCTGCTCGGCGTCCATGTCTCCCTGGATCATCTCCCGCTGCGTGCGCTTCAGCTCCGCGATGGTGACGCCCGCTTCTTCTTCCAGCTTCTCCAGGTCCGTCTTGCAGTTCTTCTGCTGCCGCCGGTACTCCTTCTTCAGCTCCTCGCTGCGGCTCTGCTCGTACTTCGTGTCCAGCGAACGGATCTGCCGTTCCAGCGTGCGCATCGCCTCGACGGTCTTGTTCACCTTGTCCAGCAGCCGCTTCCGCTCCAGGTTGGTGTACTTCAGCTCGCGCACAATCCGCGAGACCAGCACCTTCTCGCGCGCGATGCTCCACCGCAGCCGCCGATACTCCTTCGGCTTCGCCTTCTGCGACACGGTGGGCAGCTTCTCTTCCAGCTGCTGTGCCTTCTTCTGGTGCTTCACCAGCGTGTCGACCTTGTTTGCCGTCGCGCGCACCCGCGACTGCACCACTTCTTCCGTCAGCTCCTCATCGTCGAAGATGACGATTTCCTTGATGTTCCGCACGCCGCGCTTCAGGTCTTCGCCCAGCGCCACAATTTCGCGAATCACCACCGGCGACCGCGAAATCGCCTTCATCACGCGCAGCTGCCCGCGCTCGATGCGCCGCGCAATCTCCACTTCCCCTTCGCGCGTCAGCAGCGGTACCGTGCCCATCTCGCGCAGGTACATGCGTACCGGATCGTTGGTCTTTTCCAGCGTCCCCGGCGTCAGGTCCAGCTCGACGTCTTCGCCCTCTTCCGGCTCGAAATCGTCGCGCTCCCCGCCGCCAATCTTCGGGCCGCCTTCGAGGATGTCAATGCCCTGCGTGCCGATCGTCGTGATCAGGTCATCGAGATCGTCCGGCGAATTTACATCGCCGGGCAGCAGGTCGTTGACCTCGTTGTAGGTCAGATAACCCTTCTCTTTGCCCGTATCGATCAGCTTCTGTATGTCAGCTTCGTATTTATCGTCAATTGCCAAGCGGATGGCTCCCCCGCGTGAATTTTTCGGATCTGTCTCACCTGGAGTGGACGAGGTGCGGCTAGGGCCATTGAAGGCATTTCCCGGAACGGCTCGGCGGCCGCCGGGTGAAGGGCGCACGTCTCCCCGGGACGTTCAGAATACCACAAAATCGGCTAACTCCGTCCCTTTCTGGCATTTCGGGCCATTTCGGCCACCTGTCCGTCCTGTCCTGCAGGGCAAATCCCGCTCCTTTAGATGTGGAAATCTCACAATTGTTTCATCCCCATCCCCCTGTCGCCCCCCATCCCGGTTCTCTCTGTGTCCTCTGTGCGCTCCGTGGTGCAAGCCCTCGCGTCCCAGGCACTCACCCCCCGGACCAGTTCTTCGCCGCCCTCCCCCGCTGTACCCTTGTATCCAAACCGCGCATGGCCACCGATTTCGCCCAATCCGTTAAGGAACAGACCGACATCGTCAAGGTCATCGGCGAATATGTCCGCCTGCGTAAGGCTGGCGCACAAAACTACAGCGGCCTCTGCCCCTTCCACAAAGAAAAATCCCCCTCCTTCAGCGTCCATGCCGGACGCCAGTTCTACCACTGCTTTGGTTGCGGCCAGTCCGGCGACGTCTTCTCCTTCATCCAGAAAATCGAAAACGTCCCCTTCCCGGAAGCCGTCCGCACCGTCGCCCGCAAGGCCGGCATCCCGCTCCCCCAGCGCGAGTTCGCCTCGCCCGAAGAGGCCGCCGAGCACCGCCAGCGCGGCAAGCTCCTCGAGCTCCACGAAATCGCCACCACCTGGTTTGAAGAGCAGATCCGCTCTCCCGAAGGCGCCACGGCGCGCGAATACCTCTCCGGCCGCGGACTCACCGCCGACGGCATCGCCAAATTCCGCATCGGCTTTGCTCCCGACAACTACCACGCCCTCCGCCAGCGTCTCGAGCCCCTCGCCGACCCGAGCACCCTCCGCGCCTCCGGCCTCTTTTCCTGGAAAGATCAGGAAGACGGCTCGCCCGGCCCCATCTACGCCCGCTTCCGCAAGCGCGTCATGTTCCCCATTGCCAATGAAGGCGGCCGCGTCATCGCCTTCACCGCGCGCACCCTCGAAACCGGCGAAAAAGCCGGCCCCAAATACCTCAACTCACCGGAAACGCCCCTCTATTCCAAGGGCAACGTGCTCTTCAATCTGGATAGAGCCCGCCAGGCCATCCGCAACGACGGCGGCGTCGTCCTCGTTGAAGGCCAGATGGACTGCATCTCCGTCTTCCTCTCTGGAATCCCCAACGTGATCGCCACCAGCGGCACCGCCTTCACCGAAGCCCAGGTCCGGCTCCTGCGCCGCTACGCCACCCGCGTCATCGTCAACTTCGACCCCGACACCGCCGGCGCCAACGCCGCCGAAAAATCCATTGCGCTCCTCACCGAAGAAGGCTTCGACGTCCGCGTCCTCACCCTCGAAGGTGGGCTCGACCCCGACCGCTACGTCCGCGAACGCGGCGCCCGCGCCTACGTCGATGCCCTCCGCGCTGCTCCTGCTTTTCAGGACTACCTCATCGACCGCGCCCGCGCCCTCTTTCCCGGCCGCGATCCCAAATCCAAAACCGAAGCCCTCAACTTCCTCCTGCCCCACGTCCGTCGCATCCCCAGCCGCATCACTCGCGATGCCTTCGCCAACGACGCCGCCCAGGCCCTCGGCATCGATTCCGCCCTCGTCCGCGCCGAGCTCAAAGACGCCGCCGCACGACGCCGCGACCACCTCGCCGTCCACGAAACCCCGCTCAGCCGCTCCGAGCAGATCCTGCTCCAGGCCTTCGCCGCGCCCCGCTCCGCCGAGTGCTATCTGGTCGCCGAAGGCGCCTGGCACCAGCACCAGCACGAGTTCGCCGCCCTCCGCGCCGATGCCCGCACCATGATCGATCAGCTCCGCGCCCGCCCTGACGGCGCCGACGCCCTCGCCTGTCTCGCCACCGAGGAGCACCGCCGCCTGCTCGCCGCGCTCTTCCTCTCCATTCATGATGCCGAGCCCGAGCCCGATCACGTCGAAGAAGCGATCCTCGCCCTCCGCATCGCCGCCCTCGAACAGGAGCAGCGCCAGCTCCGCGCCGAAATTGAACGCGCCGAGCGCGCCGCTAACGCTCCGGAACTTGCTCGCTTAGGCGCAGCCAAACTGGAAATCGATCGCCGCCTCCGCGAAATCGATTAAAGAGATCCGCTCTGCCCGCCGCCCTTCACGCTAAACGCTGATTGAAGCCTCCACCATCTCCATCGGCGAAACGACTGCCGGCCCCGCCTCCTCGATCGCGCGCGCTCGCGCCAGCGCCGCCTGCACGTTCGGCAGAATATTCTCCCGCCCCACCTCTTCCACAAAGTCTGCCCGCGCCAGCAGCGCAGCCGGCTGGTCTCTCGCTCCGCACAGCAGCAGCGTCCGCCCGGAAACCCGCAGCCGCTCCGCAAATGTCTCCAGTGAGTAGAGCCCCGTCGCGTCCAGCGCCGTCATATTCCGCAGCCGCAGAATCACGATCGCCGGAAACCCGCTCAGATCTTCCGTCGCCTCCTCCAGCCTCTGCGTCGCTCCAAACAGAAACGGCCCGTGAATTCGCAGAATCGCCACGCTCTCCGGAATTTCCTTGTCCTGCAGAATGTGTGCCTGCCCTTCCCGCAGATACTCCTTCGTGACTGTCTCCACCGTCGTCGTCTCCGCGATTCGGTAGATGTAGAGCAGTGCGGCCAGACCCATCCCCAGACCCACCGCCACCGTGAGATCCGTCACCACCGTCAGTGCAAACGTCGCCGCCCACACTGCGATATCGGCCTTGCCCAGCTTCAGCACCCCGCCAATCTCCCGCCACTCGCCCATGTTCCAGGCCACGACAAACAACACCGCGGCCAGCGTCGCCAGCGGAATGAACCGCGCCAGCGGAGCCGCCACCAGCAGAATCCCCAGCAGCGTCAGAGCGTGCACAATTCCGGATACCGGCGTTAACGCACCCGATCGGATATTCGTCGCTGTCCGCGCAATCGCCCCGGTCGCCGGAATCCCCCCAAACAGCGGCGAGACCAGGTTTGCCACCCCCTGCGCCACCAGTTCCACATTGCTGTTGTGCCGATCCCCGGCCATTCCATCCGCCACCACCGCCGACAGCAGGCTCTCGATCGCACCCAGCATCGCCACCGTCAGCGCCGGAGCAAGCAGCGGCACAATGTGCTCCGCATGCAGGTGCGGCAGCGTCAATGGGGGAAACCCTCGCGGAATCCCCCCGAACTTCGTTCCCACCGTCGCCACCCGCACGTGCAGCAGCGCCGCCCCCGCCGTACAGATCAGCACCGCCAAAATCGATCCCGGAACCCTCCGGTTCACCCGCGGCCAAAGCACAATGATGGCCAGCGTCGCGCACGCAATCGCCACCGTCGGCCCGTCCACCGTCCGAAGGTTGGCCGCCAGTAACCTCATCCGGGGCAAAAAGCTGCTCGGCACCGCGCCCGTCTTCAGCCCAAGAAAATCCTTCACCTGCGTCGAAGCGATCAGCAGCGCAATCCCGTTCGTGAATCCCAGAATCACCGGCCGCGGAATGAACTTCACCGCCGATCCCAGCCCCGTCACTCCCATCACGACCAGCATCGCGCCCGCCATCAGCGTCACCAGTGCCAGCCCCGACGTGCCGAACCGCGCCACAATCCCCGCGACGATCACCACAAACGCGCCCGTCGGCCCGCCAATCTGCACCCGCGACCCACCCAGCGCCGAGATCACGAATCCCGCCACCACCGCCGTGTACAGCCCCGCCTGCGGAGTCACCCCGCTCGCGATTCCGAACGCCATCGCCAGCGGCAGCGCCACCAGCCCCACCGTCACGCCCGCCGCCAGATCGTGGCTGAACCGCCGCCACGAATACCCCCCCAGTGAGGTCACCGACCGCGGCAGCCACGCCTCCGGAAAGCTCATCGCTCTCCCTCCTCGGCCCTCTCCGTCTCCTCCACCCGCGCCACGGCCTCATCCACCTGCCGCACCACATAGCGGCGCATCAGGTCCAGCATTTCCAAAATCAGCGGATCGCGCACCGAGTAAAACACCTGGTTCCCCGCCCGGCGCGTCACCACCATCTGCCGCGCCCGCAGAACCGCCAGGTGCTGGGAAAGATTGGCCTGTTCCAGCCCCAGCCGCTCCACAAATCCGTTCACCGTCAGCTCCCCGCGCTTCAGTTCCTGCAAAATCGCAATCCGCGTCGGATGCCCCAGCGCCTGGAAGATCTCCGCCTTGAAGTTTCGTAATGAATCCGGCATAGAACAACTATATGCGAATATTCTTATATTGATGGCTGAACCGCCCACAGTCGGGATCCATGGGTAACGAATGCTCCCGCGAACCGGCCGATCGCCAGCACCCGCCTCCGAGCACCCGGCACCTGGCTCCCAGCTCCTGTACCCTGATCTCCCATGCCATCGGAGATCATCGTCCTCGGCCTCGGCGCCATGGGCAGCGCCGCCGCCGCATGGCTCGCCGAAAAGGGCCACCGCGTCCTCGCCTTTGACGCCTTCACGCCGCCCCACACCCACGGCTCCTCCCATGGCCTCTCCCGCATTTACCGCCAGGCCTACTGGGAAGACCCCCGCTACGTCCACCTGCTGCTCCGCGCCCGCGAACTCTGGGCGAAACTCGAGCGCGACTCCCGCCTCCCGCTTCTCCACATCACCGGCGCCCTCATGATGGGACCCCCCTCTGGCCAGCTCGTTCTCCGCAGCGCCGACAGCGCCCGCCAGTTCCATCTCCCGCACGACATGCTCTCGTCTGCCGACCTCCGCCGCCGCTGGCCCCAGTTCCACGTCAGCGACGACACCGTCGCCCTCCTCGAGCACAACGCCGGCTACCTCGTCCCCGAGCTCTGCATTGAGCAGCAGCTCCGCCAGGCCGCCCGCCACGGCGCCGACCTCCACTTCAACGAGCCCGTCCTCGATTTCCAGGCGCGCCCCGAAGGCGTCACCATCCGCACCGCCCGCGGCACCTTCACCGCCGCCCACCTCGTCGTGACCGCCGGTCCCTGGGCCTCACAACTCCTCACGGAAGCGCAGCTCCCCCTGCGCGTCACCCGCCAGGTCCTCTTCTGGTTTCAGCCCGCCAGTTCCGTGGATTCCTTCCGCCCCGACCCCCATCCGGCCCGCTTCCCCATCTATCTCTGGGAGACCGCGCCCGGCGAGCCCCTGCTCTATGGATTCCCCCTCACCGGCCCCGACACCGAAGGCGTCAAAGTCGCGCTCCACGGCAGCGAAGAAACCGGCACCCCCGAATCCATCGACCGATCCATCCGCCTCGACGACGAGCAGCGCATCCGCCACCGCCTCGCCACCACCATCCCCACCCTCTCCGGCCGATTAGTCCGCGCCGAAACCTGCCTCTACACCATGACCCCGGACGAGAATTTCCTCATCGGTCCACATCCCAGTAACCCCGCCATCACCCTCGCCCTGGGATTCTCCGGACATGGCTTCAAATTCGCCCCCGTCATCGGCGAAATCCTCGGCCAGCTTGCAACCGAAGGCAAAACCACGCAGGACATCGCCATGTTCTCGCCGACGCGCTTCGACCAATAAAATTTGTCATCCCGACCGAAGCGCCGGGGTGGATTTTTCTTGCGGTGCACAATGCTTCGCGGCGCGCAGCGGAGGGACCCCCGTAGCGAAACGCGCAGCCAGCGCTATCACAGCTCCGCGCGCGGAGGGAATCGGTGGCGAAGCCGCCGAAAAAGATCTCAAGCGTTACGCCCGCCCTCTGCGCGTCGCCAGCGGAACGCGCAGTATCGTCAGGGCACAACAACGGAAATCGTGTTCGATTTCACCGTCGTACTCATCACCGGAAACAACGGCTCCGTTTCTTTCGTCACCGTGATCTCGTAGGTTCCGGGCTTGCGCATTGGATAAAACTGAGTGATATATAGCGGGAACTGCTGTTCTTCGCCAGGCGCAATCTTCCATCCGCCATTGTTAACACCACACGGCCCTCCAGCCCTTCTTACTTTCTCCAGATGCTTCACAGCATCAGTTGTCGGCAAGGGAACGCCGTTGTACAGGACGCTTAGGTTGAGCCAATCCCCGAAACCCGAGCAGTCACTGCCGCTGATGAGCCCGTCGGAGATATTCTTCTCTCGCACCTCGACCGCGTAGTTGCCAGGAAGAGTGCCGCCATACCCAATCTGCGAAATGCTGAGGGTGAACTCCGGCGCCGGTTTCACCATGGGCAGATTCTGGCCGACAGCCGGCACCCCCGATAGAAGCACCAGGCTGGCAATCCAATACAGCGCCTTTGTTCCCATCGCGACCCTTTCTGACCATCCAACTCGTTCGACTCGTAGCCACGGTTGGATCTTTCTTTGATACGCGGTGCACAGGCAGCATCGCGATCAGCTCTTCCACCCAGGCGTGAACCCATGGGCAGCTGCATTTCAATGCAGGGCAGACACCACACCCGAGCGTTTTGTTCGGGATTCTCCTTTTCGCCGGGGAGGTTTTCCTGAACCGTAACCCTGCACCCTGTACTCCACACCCCGCAGCCTCACCCCTACCACCCCATCTGCGCCATCCGCCCCTCAATCAGCCCGCTGTACCGATTCATCCTCTCCGGCTTCCGTCTCCGCGGAGCCGGCAGGATCGCCGCCAGCCGCGCCGCATCGTCCCGCCCAATTGCCCGTGCCGACGTCCCATACCACGCATGGCACGCCGCCTCGGCGCCATAAATCCCCGGCCCCCACTCGACGACATTCAGATAAAGCTCCAGAATCCGCTGCTTGCCCAGCACGACCTCGGCCACCGGCACCAGCGTGAACTCCGCCCCCTTGCGGAGCCACGAGCGCTCCGTGCCCAGCAACAAATTCTTCACCAGCTGCTGATCGATCGTGGACGCCCCCCGCACACGATGCCCGCCCTGCATATCCTCATCCGCCGCAATCTCGATCTGGTGCCAGTCGAATCCATGGTGCTGGTAGAACCGCGCATCCTCCGCTGCAATCACCGCATGCTGCAGATTCGGCGAGATCTCCCGCAGCGGCACGAAGTCGTACCGCTTGCGATACGGCTTGCCATGCATCCACGCCTCCACCCGCCGCTCCATCTGGACCGCCGTCGTCGGCGGATCGATCCACCGCGCCGCCACCAGCGTCAGCGCCGCCGCCGACCACAGACCCACCGCCGCCAGAACGACCCACTGTGCCACCCGCCGCAGCAGGCTCCTGCGCCGACCCACCGTCCCGGTTCGAGACCTGCCTCGAGCCCGCGACTCTGCCCCGCTTTGACCCCTCATCCTGACTCTCACGATTCAAATAGTAGCCGTCTGCTGGGTTGACGCCTCCGCCATTGGCTCCTTTGTGGGACTGCCAAACCCCGCCCCCACTGCTAAAGTCACCCTCGACGAATGACCGGAGGGGACCCCGTGAGCCTCAGAGACTTCCTCACCCAGCAACTCATCGACGTCCTGCAGTGGAATGAGCCGGAAGACGGCATCCTCGCCTGGCGCTATCCCATGCGCGACATGGAGATCCAAAACGGCGGCCAGCTCACCGTCCGCGACTCGCAAATGGCCGCCTTCGTCAACGAGGGCTGCATCGCCGACGTCTTCGGTCCCGGCCTCCACACCCTCAACACCCGCAACCTCCCGCTCCTCACCGACATCATGAACTGGGACAAAGGTTTCGAGTCCCCCTTCAAGTCCGACGTCTACTTCTTCTCCACCCGCCAGCAGCTCAATCAGAAGTGGGGCACTGCGACCCCCATCACCTTCCGCGAAAAAGAATTCGGTGCCGTCAGCCTCCGCGCCTATGGCATCTATGCGTATCGCATCGCCGATCCCCGCGCCTTCTTCCGGCAGGTCAGCGGCACGCGCGACACGTACTACGCTGCCGACCTCTCCGGCCAGCTCCGCGAAACCATCGTCGCCCGCATTACCGAACTGCTCGCTTCCAGCGAATTCTCTTTCCTTGACATGGCCGCGCACCAGGACGCGCTTGCGCAAAAGGTCACTGCCGCCGCCCGTCCCGCCTTCGCCGCCCTCGGCCTCGATCTCGTGCAATTTGTCATCGAAAATCTCTCCCTTCCCGACGAACTCCAGAAGGTCATGGATCAGCGCATCGGCATCAGCATGGCTGGCGACCCGTCGCGCCTCGCTCAGTTCCAGACCGCCGAGTCGCTCCCCATCGCGGCCGCGAATCCCTCGGGAGCAGCCGGCGCCGGCGTCGGCCTCGGTGTGGGCCTTGCCATGGCCCAGAACCTTACGTCCCAAACTCTGGCGCCCCGACCCGCCGCCGAGAAGGCCTGCGCCGCCTGCGGACACTCTATCCCCGCCGCCGCCCGCTTCTGTCCCGACTGCGGCAAGGCCCAATGAACTGCCCCGGCTGCGGCGCGCCTCTGCCTTCCCAGCCCACCGGCGACGCGCTCCCCTGCGCCTACTGCGGCAGCGTCTATCTGCCCAACGCGAACAACGACGGCGTCCGGATCTTCGATGAATCGCCCGCCGAGCCCTGCCCTGTCTGTGGTGTGCCTCTCATGCATGCCTCGCTGGCCGGTGCCGCCATCCGCTATTGCACCCGCTGCCACGGCCTGCTCATCCCCATGGACGCCTTTGAGCCGCTCCTCTCCGCCGTCGCCGCCCAACCGGGCCCGCCGCAGATACCCGCCGTCGCCGACCCCAGCCAGCTCGATCGTCGCCTCGCCTGTCCCCACTGTCACCAGCCCATGGACACGCATTTCTACGCCGGTCCCGGCAATGTCATCCTCTCCGATTGCGAGCGCTGCCAGCTCAACTGGCTCGACCACGGCAAGCTCCAGCGCCTCGCCCGCGCCGTCGCCGAGAATGTTCCCGGCACCGTCGGCGACCCGTTCGGCGATGACACCGCCCTCCTGCATACCTCCGACCTGTCATCCTGACGATTCGCATAGCGTAGCGAAGGGGATCTGCGGTCGCCTTTGAACTCGTCGTCCACCGCTATCACCGGCTCTCGAGCGAGCCCCTCCGCTTCTCACCGAATCCCGACGCCCGTCGGTGCGACTCCGTGGTGGAAGCGATCCTCTGCTGGCTCCCGGCTGCTCCAGCCCCCTGTTGCCTCGTATCAGGGAACGCCGGCAAAGGGGTGGTCGGAGTCTAAATACCAGGCCTTTGTGCCACGGCATAGCTCCCCATCTGGCGGAAAGGCACGCGGACAGTTTTGTGTCAGGGCGAGACCCTGGTCGTGCCGTATAGAGCTTGCAAAATCAATCCGGGCTTTCAGCCCCTGAGGCGAATGCGCCCCGAAGTGCCGAAACCCACTGTGTCCTCTGCATTCTCCGGGGTGGAAAGAGAGTGTTGCGCCGGGCTCTCAATGGCTCAATGAGATGAACGCTGCCGGCGACTGGCGATCGCCTCCCAGCTGCCCCTTCACGCCGACTTCCGCTGCCTATGGGAGAATCCAATGGAGAAACCATCCTGGGGCGCCGTTTGTTCGGCATGCCCGGTGCCGGGTGCCGTCACTGAACCGCCCCGCGTCGCCAGATCCCGCGCCAGGCTCGCGTTCGTCATCGCCGGCAGACCCGATTCCTCCGCGCGTAACCGCAGCAGGATCTCCCGATCCATCGCCAGCGCAGCCTCCTCCGCCTCGATGATCATGGCCCGCAGCGTGGTGTTCCCCACCTTGCCCACGGCTCGCTCCAGCGCGAACAGCTTTTGGATGAGCGGCTCAGATCCCATACATCGTGTCCCCTGCTTCTTCTCGGAAAAGACCCATACTTCTGTACGCCTGCCACAGGATGTCCAGTCTTGTGGGTATCTACCCAGTCCGATGAATATTGGGCAAGCTACGTTGCTCGTATCGGACCATAAGCTGATAAATATCAATGTTTTAACGGTTACTGTAGTCATCGCCTGTCCGCTCTTGATGCAGACCGCTCGACCCTTCTCTCGGCGACCCCCTTCGGCTTGCCCATGCGAGGCGAGTATCCATCGGGACCGCTCTTTGTGGAAAACGTGTCAAGCCCCTCCCCGCGAAACCGAAGTAATAACTCCTGATTCCACAGCGTTTCCACGCCAAAATACCCGGCCAAACCTGGCACGAAATCCTACCGGGTTTGGTATTCTAAAACGGAAGTATTTACTTTACGCAACCCGTTGAATCTGCGCGGGCGGCAATCCACAGTCACAAACCAAAGTACGGCAGGGTAACGGTATGATGAAACCGCTCCCGAAGCCGCTTCCCGGTGTACCGATTCCCCGTCCTCGCCCGAACTTTATGCGGCCTCCAAAGAGGAAGCCTATGACGCTGGTTGCTGCGTTCCGTTGTCAAAGGGGTGGTCTGCTTCTTTGCGCTGACCGGGAAGAGAACTATGGCGACACCAAACGTGAAGTAGACAAAATCTCTGTGATTGAACTCCCGATGGGCCAGATATTCGTTGCGGGCAGTGGGCCGACCAGCGTCATCAATCAGGCAGTCATCGACATGCGCCACGCCTTTATACAGGCTCTCACCTCTGGTGAGGACTTGGTACGAAATCACAAGGCGATGATTGAAGAGACATTGAAATCCATTCACGAACGCTATGCAACAAACCTGACGGACTGTCCATTGGGTTTGATTGTGATCTTCGCCCTGTTTGATCGCCGCACGGTTCCACTCCTTTACCGGAGCGAATATTCGATGCTGGTGTCGGAACCGTTCTACGTTGGGTATGGGGCAGGGAAGGCCCTCTCTGACTATCTGGCTGATCGCTTGTATGAATTCGGACGAAACGACGATGCTCTTTTGCTGGTCATCGCTGCGTTTATCTTCCGCGAGGTAGAGCATTCTGTGGGAGGCGTTGGACTCGGCGTAGACATGATGTTTATCCGTGAGGGAGCGCCGCTCGGACTGAAGATCGGCAAAGATCACATCAGGTCCATCCAGGACCAGATTCCGCCGCTGGGCGAGTACGTATTGTCATGCTGGGCTGACAAGATCAACATCCCCGCAGACCTGATTCCTTGATTTTTATACTTGACACAATTTGCGCAAGGTAGCATAATTAACTTATGAAAAAGGCAGAGCGCAAGCATCAGCTTTCAAGCTCCGAGGTGATTGAAAACGTTCCCCTCGCCTGCTCCAGTGAACTGGCAGCCGTGGAGTTTCTGGAGAGCCTGCGGTGGGGCAATACGCCGTGCTGCGTACATTGTGGCTCTGTCGATGTTTACCAGATGAAGGATGCGAAGACTGGCGAGCGGAGCAAGCGGTTTCTATGGCGCTGCCGGGACTGCGGACAGCAGTACACCGTTCGTATTGGCACGGTCTATGAGGAATCGCGCATTGAACTGCGTCATTGGTGCTATGCATTCTGGCGTGCGGCAAGCTCGAAAAAGGGCGTCTCCGCCCTGGAGTTAAAACGGCAGTGTCAGATCAGCTACAAGTCCGCTTTGTTTCTGATGAACAGGATTCGCTTTGCCATGTCCCCGGATGGCGAAACAACGGCTCCTCTCATGGGCACGGTTGAAGTGGACGAGACGTATGTGGGTGGCAAACCCCGCGTGAAGAACAGCACGAAACGTGGGCGCGGCACTCCGAAGACCCCGGTATTTGCAGCGGTGGAACGGGAGGGAAGGATTCGCCGTCGCGTAGTCGCCAATGTCACCGGAGAAACCCTGAAAGCCGAAATTCGGGAGTTCGTTCATCCCAGCGCCAGAATCATCAGCGATGAGCACACGGCTTATTGGGGACTCGGCAAAGAGTTCGAAGGCGGTCACGATCACGTCAGCCATGGACGGCGCGAATACGCGCGCGGCGATGTGAACACGAACACGGTAGAAAGCTCCTTCGCCCTGGTAAAGCGCGGTCTGATCGGCGTCTATCACAACGTCAGCCGCGAACATCTCCACCGCTACATCGACCAGTACGATTTCCTTTGGAATACTCGCAAGATGAACGATGGAGAGCGGACCGTGTTGGCGATTCGTTCGGCGGAAGGCAAGCGGCTCATGTACAAGCAGTCAGCAGTAAACTAAGGCCGATGGCGAAGAAGAAAAGCAAACCCGCAGTTCCAACGCGTAAAGGCGCAAAGCGCGGACCGAAGGAAGACCGTCTCAGGATTGAAGGTGACTGGAAAGATGCGATGCGGCGGTCCCTTCAAAAGCGTAAACCGCCAGACGGCTGGCCGAAGTAATCAGCTATTCACCGACAAGAATCCTCCAGCCGGTTTGCGATAAAGACCGAGAGGATGAGAGGTTTGCCATCAACAGAGAAAGACACTTCAGAGCCGTCCAGGGTCATTTCAATGAGTTTAGATGGCTTCTTGTTGTGCTGGTCCGTCCAAGAGATGGCGGGTAGCGATGGCTTAAATGTGAACCGCTGGACAGCAACCGGCTGCGAATAGGGGCGAGTACGGAGAACGTAGAGCTCGTTACGATCCGGCTCATCGCACGCCAGTGAAATAATCTGTGAATCTCTACTGATCTCATGACATTCCGAGCGGAATTGAGACTTGAAATCTTCCCAAGCAGAGGGAGCACGTTCCACTAGAAAAGCATGATCGCGATTCAGCCGAACATTCTGTTCATGCAGCATCTGCTCTCTTAAACAGAGGCGCTGAGATAGTTCGCTCACAGTCTCCCTATAGATCAAAGGACTGCTTAGGTCAACGCTTTCCGTGGGCGCAGGTTGTGAACGATGACGGCGATCACTAAAAAATACTCAGTCAGCGATTCAATATCGGCCCCAACAAGCTCGCCACTGAGGGGCGGATAGAGTTTTACGATGTCGAGCCAAAAATGAGTTCCCGACATGGCACTTCCGATTCTGCCCAGTACCACAACCACGGCCAGAATATCCAGAATGATCCAGAGCGTGCGGGATTTCATGGTCGATATACTATCGCGTGGTGGCTCAGTTGTGGCACTAACGCGGGCAATCGATGTGAATCTGCCCTCTCGCTAATGCGTATTGTTCCCGTGCCGCCCTCGCAGGAGAGATTCCCGCTGATGCACATCGTAAACTTTGAGCCGCGCATTCCTGAGTTCTGTAAGCAGGGAGATTGCTTTCTCATACTCGTACGCATTCCCGTACTCATGCTGCGGCAACTGTTGAGCAGGAGGTGGTCCAGCCAGACAATCTTCCCCAGACGGCTGTGCAGCAGCATTGCGGTCCAATATTTCAGCGATTCGCCGGAGCCGGTTTGCGAAGCTGTAAACCTGGTCCCTCCGGCAGGCCAGTTCCTCTTCCGTCTGTTTCGCTTCGAGGAAAAGTCGCCCATAGACCGAAATCTGTTCGCTCTCCGTCATGGTTAAGCCCTTGGAGGATGGGAAATCTCAAACCGGATACGGAACTTCATTAGGTTTCTCTTGGCCGTCTCTGTGAAGGTCGCCAGTTTGTAAGCAATGTCGCGCAGTTCTCCCAAATCCTGAGATGACCAGACTGCGTGGCAGTTCGGGCACTCTTGGGGATCGGCTTTGTACGCACGCAGTGGTCGGGAAAAGCGCGCATGGCATTCGGCGCACTCCAACTCCACAGCCAGAATGTCCTCTGGCTCAACGGTGGTCTTGGTTTCACTCGTCATGGCCTCTCTATACAGGCAATGATCTGTTAACGCAATGAAATCAGAACAATGAGGCAATTCATGGACCAAACGCCTTGCGTAAAGTTTATACTTCCGTTCTAAAAATAGAGGGGGAAAAGCGATATTTCCCCTCGCGAAGGCTGCCCATCCGGCAGCCTTTGCCCGTTTTGTGTCACGGGCTCCTCGTGCCGGCCACGCCCAAACATCGCTCGCAGCGCAGCCGCTGTCAGGGCCGGCCCATTTTTCCCCGAGGGGTGACGCTTCTGCCAGTACCGTGGCCGCGATGTTACCGATCTGGCCCTGCAGAATCAGCAAAAACCTTCCCGGATACATCGAAAAACGATCGAACCGTTCCCCCCGCTCCTCGCCGACCGCCAAAGGAACTATTGCCCTTTGCCGGGTGCGCATTGCCTGCCCTGGAGCAGCACCGCCTGCTCCGCCCCGGGAATCGCCGCAGCTTCGCTCCAGCGAATGCCGGGCACCGTCCGCAGCGCCTCCTCGGTCGCCCGCGTGGCGAAGATACCGATCCAGCCGCCGTCGGCCAATCGCCCCACCGCCATCCGGCACGCGGCCGGCATCTTGTCTACGGCCCGTAACGTAACCGCGTCAAAGACCCGCTCCTTCGGCATCGCCTCCACGCGCGCGGCCCAGACCTCGGCCTTCAGCCCCAGCGTCCGCACCGCCTCTCGCAGGAACGCCGCCTTCTTCCCCTGCGACTCGCCCAGCGTGACCGTGATCTCCGGCCGGCAAATCGCAATCGGAATGCCGGGCAGCCCCGCTCCGGATCCGAAGTCCAGGAGCGTTTTCACTTCGGGAGGAACCTGCCGCGCCGCGAAGATCGACTCGGCGAAATGCCGCTGCACGATCGGCTCCGGCTCCCGAACCGAAGTCAGATTCATCCGTGCGTTCCACTGCAAGAGGAGAGAAAGGTATCGCTCGAATCGCTCCGCCATCGCGGGTTCGAGATCAAAATTCACGCTCGGCTCGCTAAACCCTGCTCAGTCGGCCACCGACTCGCGAATCATCCGCGGTTCCCATTCCGCTGCCGCGTCCACGAAGGCCTGGAACAGACACTGCGCTGCCCGGCTTCCGGTCAGCGCGCGCTCGGGATGCCACTGCACACCGACCAGGAACGAGTCGCCATGCCCTTCGGCCGCCTCGATCACCTCATCTTCCGGCGACCAGGCCGCGCGTATCAATCCGTCGCCGAGAACGCCGACGGCCTGATGATGGCTGCTGTTCACGGGAAAACTCATCCTCGACCCAAGGCCGAGCATGCGCCGCAAACGCGATCGCGGATCGATCTCGATCGGATGCGCCTCCAGCACCTCGCGCCCGGCTGCGTGGTTCACCTGGGTCTTCAGATGCTGCACCAGCGTTCCGCCGCGCCACACGTTCAGCGCCTGGAATCCATAGCAAATGCCCAGCAGAGGCTTATACAAATTCGAAGCGTCCTGCAGCAGCAGCTCATCCACTGCCTCCCGTGCGGGATCGCAGGGACTGCAGTCCGCAACCGCTTCTTCGCCGTACTTCTGTGGATTCACATCCGCGGGGCTGCCTGGCAGGAGCACGGCCTCGCAGGAGGCGACCAGTTGTGCGACCCTCGCCGGCGAATCCGTCAACGGGACTTTCACCGGAACCCCTCCGGCCCACTCGATGGCTTGTGCATATTGCGGCCAGGCCCGTTCGCTGTACTCTCGGTCACCGAAATTCGGGTCCGGAATCGCGATGCGTGGTGCCTTCATGGTTTCTGCGCCCTCTCACTACGATCATTCGCAAGGTCCGGCGAAACCGTCAACTCCGCCCACTCGCTGCCGCCGTTCGCATTTCGCTCCAGCGCGTCCGCAATCGCCGGCCGTTTTCGCCAGGAGTGCTCATAATACAGCGCGGCGATCCGTTCCTCCAGTTCCGCGGTCACGGCGTCCACCTGCTTCATGGTTAAGCCTTTGGTTTCCATCGGCTCGCCGACCACCAGCGTGACCGGCACCGGATGAAACTCGCTCGCGTGGATCGGCAGCAGCTCATGGGTTCCGATCAGTGCCATGGGGATCAGCGGCAGTTGGGCACGAATGGCCATGAAGGCCGGTCCGTTCAGAAACTTCGCCGGATGTCCCGTCTCTGTGCGGCCGCCCTCGGGAAAGATGAACAGCGGCATGCCGCTCCGCAGCGTCCGCACCGCGCTTACCAGGCTGGCGATCGAGGCCCGGGGATTCGCCACGTCTACCGGAACCTGGCCCGAGCGCCGCAGCCACCACCCGATGAAGGGGAGGCTCCAAAGATCGTGCCGCGCCACGATCCGGAACTGGAAAGGCAGCGAGCTGAAGATCACCGGCGTATCCATATAAGACAAGTGATTGGAGACGTAGACGGCCGGCTGCGCCTTCAGGCGTTCGGGATGGAGCACCGTCACCTTCGTCCCGCTGATGGTCACGCACGCGCGCGCCCAGGATTGCGCGATCCGGTGCTGGCGGCGGCCGTCCTTCTCAAAGAAGGATGCCAGCAAAGCGAGGCTGCCATAGAAACCCGTCGCCAGAAAGAACTGAGGCGCTCGCACGATGGAGCTCATCAGGCGCTCCCCGAGGGGGAGCGGATTCGGTCTTGGACCGAGGGGCTTCATGGCGTCGTCTCCGCTGGCACAAGCAGCGGCCGCACTTCGCCGACCAGATAAACAGAGCCGGCGACGACGATCCGGTCCTTCGCGGTGGTTGCCGCCCAGGCCTTTTCGAGAGACTCGCGGCCATCGTGCGCTGCGATCGCCGGTGTGCCGGTTTTATCGGCTGCGGCCAGAATTTCCTCCACGGTGGCGGAGCGCGGCGAGGCTACCGATGTGGCGACGACGAGGTCGAACAGCGGGAAGAGGATCTGCGCCATTTCTTCGTAAGCCTTGTCCTGCATGCAGCCAAAGACCAGGACTTTGCGGTGCGTCGGCTCGTCGTCCAGAGAGGAGAGCGCCGCGCGCAGCGCCCAGGCGCCGGCGGGATTGTGCGCGACATCGAGGAGGAGTTCGGCTTTGCCCGGGATGGCGATGCGCTCCAGACGGCCTGGCCAGCGCGTCTGCCGGATTCCCAATTCGATGTGCGCAGGCGTGATGCTGAAGCCGTGGTGTTGGGTCAGCTCGACGGCGGCGGCGATGGCGAGGGCGATGTTGCGGCGCTGGTGGGCTCCGGCGAGCGGAGAGTCGACCTCGATCGCTTCGCCCAGAACGGTCACTGGATAGCGATTGCGCAGGGCCGAGTTTTCGACGGGTCCGGCGAAGGCCGGGACATACTCGGCCGCATTCACACCGCGGACGTTCAGAGCGACGGCGACTTCGCCGATGGCCTGGTTAGCCTCGGGGTGCTGCGGCAAGGTGACGAGCGTGCCGTTGGGACGGAGGATGCCGGCCTTCTCGCGGGCGATCTCGGGGATGGTGTGGCCGAGCCACTCCATGTGATCGAGCGAGATGTCGGTAATCACGGAGAGGAGCGGATCGACGACGTTGGTTGCGTCGAGGCGGCCGCCCATGCCGACTTCGAGAACGGCGAGGTCGATCCCGGCTTCGGCGAAGGCGGAGAAGGCGAGGGCGGTCAGGGTCTCAAAGAAGCTGGGAGGGGCGGGCAGCTTGCCTTCGCTGACGAGCTGGCCGGCGCAATCGTCCACGCGGAAGTAGTGGCGGGCGAAGTCGGCGTCGGAGATCGGCGTGCCGGCGATGCGAATGCGCTCGTTGACGCGGTCCAGATGCGGCGAGGTGTAGAGGCCGGAGCGATAGCCGGCAGCCAGGAGGATCGAAGAGAGCGTGGCCGAGGCGGAGCCTTTGCCGTTGGTTCCTGCGATTAGGACGGAGCGGAAGCGCTGCTGGGGCTGACCGAGGGCGGCGACGAGGGTCTGCATCTCCTCAAGGCGGAACTTGTGGCGGGTCTGGCCGGGAGCGACGTGGAGTTCAGCGGTTCGGGTGTGCAGGCGGTCGAGGGCGGCAGCGTAGGACATGCTTCAGTTCCAGGATGCGGCTTCGGAAGAAAAGTGAATTCGATGCATTGGTTATGTGGCCTGGATTCTGCCACCTGCACTTTGGTCAGGAGCCTCATCGGCTCATTTACCAGACGGACGCATACTTCGAGGAAGCTCCTTACGATTTTACTTGCCGGAGGCGGAGATTTCGCGGCTGCCGGAAGAAGTCACGGCAGGAACGGCGCGGGCGGCGATTTTCAAAGAGCGGACACTCGTACCAGCGAGGGGTCGGACCTGCAAGGGAAAAAGCTCTGTTCGCGCGAGGCGCGGGACAGAGCTTTCCTTTTTGAGCGTAAGCATTGCTCGAAAAGGGGAACAAGAGTACGGAGGCGCTCTCCGCTGCCTCGCCCATCGAACCCTCATGCTCGTGTGGCATTGCCACAGGTTTTGTGGGATACTTCTGTGGTCGTAACACAGGAGAAGAATAGGGAATGGGGAATAGGGAATAGCTGGGAGCTGGGAGCCGGTGTTGGCGGAGGATGGTGCGATGACGAGTGGGGTGATGCGGCGCGGGTGGGAGCGGGTGCGGGCGTTCTTTCACAAGGGGCCCATGGATGCCGAGCTCGATGCGGAGATGGCTGCGCATCTGGAGATGGCGATTGAGGAGAACGTGCGGAGCGGAATGACGCCTGAGGAGGCGCGGAGGCGGGCGATGGTGCGATTTGGCGGCGTGCAGCGGGCGCGTGAGGAACAGAGAGCGGCCCGCGGGTTGCCGGTCCTGGATGTCCTCGGGCAGGATCTGCGGTTCACGGCGCGGACGCTGCGGCGGGATGCAGGGTTCACGGTGGTCGCGGTGCTGATTCTGGCGCTGGGGATTGGAGCGAACGTGGCAGTGTTCAGCGTGGTGAACACGCTGCTGCTGCGGCCGCTGCCTTTTCCGGAGGCGCAGCGGCTGGTGTGGGTGCAAGGGCCGCCGCAGGCCTGCGGGATGTCGTGCGTGACGTACTCCGTCGATGCGCTGGAGGATTACCAGCAGCGTGCGCAAACGATGCAAGGCATAACGGCGTACTTCCCCTTCTTCGGCGGGGGCGGCTATAAGCTCACCGGCCATGGTGAGCCGGTGCCCCTGACCGGCGTGGTGACGGAGGGGAATTTCTTTCAGGTTCTGGGCGTGCGGCCCTATCTGGGGCGGCTATTTTCTCCGGAAGAGACGCGACAGAACGGCCGTCCGGCGGTGTTGTTGAGCTATTACTTCTGGCAAACGCAGTTTCACGGCGACCGCTCGATTGTGGGACAGGCGGTCGAGCTGAACAACACGCCGACGCTGGTGGTGGGCGTGCTGCCGCGCGGGTTCGATTTCGGTTCGGTGTTTGCGCCGGGGACACAGGTGGATGCCTTTCTGCCGGCGATTAACGATGTCATGCGCAACTGGGGCAACGTGTTCCTGATTGTTGGAAGGATGAAACCGGGAGTGACGGTGGCCCAGGCACGCGACGAAGCAGAAAGGCTGTTTCCGGATTTCTATTTCAGCAACAGTCATCCGAACTATGGCAAAGGATATAAAGCGTGGCTGCAGCCGCTGAAGGAGCATGTGAGCGGGAGCCTGCGGCAGTCGCTGGAACTGCTGTGGTGGGCGGTGGGGCTGATTTTGCTGATTGTCTGCGTGAATTTGTCGAATCTGCTGCTGGCGCGATCGGCGGCGCGCAGCAAGGAGTTCGCGATGCGCAGCGCGCTGGGCGCGGGGCGGGCGCGGATCGTGCGGCAGATGATGACCGAGAGCCTGCTGCTCTCGGGGGCCGGGGCGTTGCTGGGGATGGGCCTGGCTGTGGGGATCACGGCGTATCTGGCACGGGCGAGCTCAATTGCGTTGCCTCTGCTGGCGGACGTGCGCGTGGACGGCTCCGCCGTGGCGTGGACGGTGCTGATTGCGACAGCGGCGGCAATGCTGTTCGGGACGGCTCCTGCGCTGCGCATGGCAGGCAAACATATCCAGGAGGCGCTGAAGGACAGCGGGCATGGGGCGAGCGCGGGGCGGCGGCATGAGGCGATGCGCTCAGCGCTGGTGATCAGCGAGGTGGCTCTGGCCTGCGTGCTGCTGGTGGGCGCGGGGCTGTTGCTGCGCAGCTTCCTGAAGGTGCTGGATATCAATCTGGGATTCCAGCCGGATCGGGCAGCGGCCATGAACGTGGACTATGACGATACCGGGAAAGATGGAAAGCCGGATGCGGCGCTGCGTGGGGAGGTCTTCGAAAACATGCTGCACCGAGTGACCGCGATCCCGGGGATTGAAGCGGCGGGCGTGACGGATATGCTGCCGCTGGATCAGAACCGCAGCTGGGGTTTGTCGGTACCAGGGATGGACTGCAGTAAGCAGAAGTGCCCGGATGCACTGGTGCAGATCGTGACGCCGGGCTATCTGGCAGCGATGGGGATGACGCTGCGCGGCGGGCGGGATTTTGCGTGGTCGGACGGGGCAAAGGATGCGTGCGTGGTGATCCTGAACGAAGCGGCGGTGAAGCGGCTGTGGCCCGGGGAAGACCCGCTGGGCCGATTGGCCGATATCGGTCCGTGCAACAAGCCACCGCGAGTGGTTGGCGTGGTGGACGATGTGCGGGACACGAGCGTGGAGGGCGGCTCGGACGGGCCCGAGGCGTATTTGCCGATGACGCAGGCGGACCCGGTCGGCGCTGAACTGGTGGTGCGGACGCAACTGCCTCCGCAGATGCTGGCAGCGAGTGTGCTGCACGTGCTGCGGGTGATGAATCCGGGGCAGCCGGCCACGGAGTTTCGACCGCTGCGGTCGTTCGTGGATCATTCGGTTTCGCCGCGGCGGTTCTTCGTGCTGTTGGTAGGGATCTTTGCCGGGCTGGGGCTGCTGCTGGCGGCGCTGGGAATTTATGGCGTGATCGCGTATTCGGTGACGCGCCAGACGCAGGAGATCGGGATTCGCATGGCGCTGGGGGCGAGTCGGGGGCGAGTGCAGCGCGCGGTGCTGGGAAGGACCTTGCGGCTGGTACTCCTCGGTATGGTTGCCGGCACCGCGGTATCGTTTCTGACGGCGCGCGCGATAGCGTCGTTGTTATATGGCACCGAGCCCACGGATCTGCTGACCTATGCGGGCATGATTGTGCTGCTGCTGGCCATAGCAGCGCTGGCCGGGTATCTGCCGGCGCGACGAGCGTCGCGGATCGATCCGATGGTGGCGCTGCGAACCAGCTGACAACCGGGCTGACAACCGGAAACAGAGAACGGGCAAGCGGGAATTACGAGCGAAGAGAGGCGTCGAGAAAAACGCGAGACACTCGCGCCCTCTGGCGGCTTTGCTGAGATGAGAGGGACGCGGGGTAAACTGAGAGCAGGATGATCCTCCCCTTTGTCCGCGAGTTGCTGGCGGATCTGGAGCACTCCCCCGCATTTGAACAGGCAAGAAGGCACCTGGCCCTTGCCCGTGGGCGCCGTCGTGTATCCGGACTGACATCGACGGCACGGGCACTCTACATTCCTTTATTTGCGCGGGCCGCGGGCGTGCCGGTGGTGCTGGTTGTGGCCGATAACAAGGCGGCCGACGCGGCTTTGCTGGCGGTGCGGACGGGCTGCGAGCTGACGGGTGCACTGGCTCCGGAGCGGGTTCTGCTGCTGCCGGCGCACGACGTGCTTCCGTTTGAGAATCTGTCGCCGCACCCCGATATTCAGGAGCAGCGAGCCAAGACGCTGTGGAAGATTGCGACCGGCGAAGCCTCGATTGTGATTGCACCGGTGGAAGCGGCGGCGATGAAGCTGTTTCCGGCGCCGTTTTATGCGGGGCTGGCGCAGGTTCTGCGGCGCGGCGAGGAAGTGGACGTCGAGACGCTGCTGGCGCACCTGACGAGCATCGGCTACACGCGCAACGACGTTGTGGAGATGCCGGGGCAGTTCACGCGGCGCGGCGGGATTCTCGATGTGTATTCGCCGGAGGCCGATCGGCCGGTGCGATTTGAGTTTTTCGGCGATGAGATTGAGTCGATCCGGAAGTTCGATCCGGAGACGCAGCGCTCGGCGGCGCCGCTGGACGAGGCGCGGCTGCTGCCGCTGACGGAGACGCCGGTGACGGAGCGACTGCTGGCGGCGGTGCATACGCGGCTGAGCGGGGAGCGCGTGGAGGCGTCGGAGGATCCGGAGCTGGTCGAGGCGGCGATTGCCGCGGGCGGCGTGAGCGTGTTTCCGGGGTGGGAGTTCTTTGCCGGGGTGAGCGGAGCGACGGGAACGCTGCTGGATCTGTTTCCGAAGGCCAGCTTGTTTGTGGAAGAGCCGGCGATGATTCGGAACCAGGTGGACCGGTGGTGGAACAAGGTCGAGCAGCGGCACGAGCGGGCGAGTATCGGATCGCTGATCCGGCCTGAAGACATCTACGTGCGGCCGGAGCTGCTGCAGGCGCGGCTCCAGTCGCATGCGGGGATCGACATCGATCAGCTGGGTGTGGTGGATGTTCTGGACGAGGACGAGACGCTGGGGGAGATCGAGTTCACGTCGCGGCCGACGCTGCGGTTCCACGGATCGATTCCGGCGCTGGTGGAGCAGATGCGCACGCTGATGCAGCAGGAGGTGCGGACGCTGCTGGTGGCGCCGAATCAGGGGGAAGTGGAGCGGCTGGCGAGTTTGCTGCGAGAGTATGAGCTGCCGTATCGGCTGGGGAGCCGCATCCAGCATGCGGGCAGCGAGACGATGTACGACGAGAGCAGCTACCTGGCGGGCGATCTGCGAACGCCGGTGATTGTGCGGACGGCTCTGGCGAGCGGCGTGAGCCTGCCGGCGGCGCGGCTGATGATCTTTGGGGCGCAGGATTTCTTTGATGAAGCGGATGTGACGGCGCGGCCGGCTCCGAAGAAGTCAAAGACGGCGGCGTTTGTCTCGGACTTTCGCGATCTGACGGTGGGCGATTACGTAGTGCACGTGGAGCACGGGATCGCGCGCTACCAGGGATTGCGGGAGATTGAGCAGGATGGACTCTCGCTGGAGTTCATGATCCTGGAGTTCGCCGAAGGGGCGCGGCTCTACGTGCCGCTGACGCGGCTGGATTTGATCCAGAAATACCGGTCGACCGAAGCGGGGCCGGCGCCGGTGCTGAATCGTCTGGGCAGCGCGCAGTGGGCGAAGACGAAGGCGCGCGTGAAAAAGGCCATGGAGGACATGGCCGATGAGCTGCTGAAGCTGTACGCGCAGCGGAAGGCGGCGCAGGGACACGCGTTTCCGCCGGACAACGAGTTCCAGAAGGAATTTGAGGACGCGTTCGATTACAACGAGACGGACGATCAGTTGTCGGCGATTGCGGACATTAAGAAAGATATGGAATCGACGCTGCCGATGGATCGGCTGCTGTGCGGCGATGTGGGCTACGGAAAAACCGAAGTGGCGATGCGCGCGGCCTTTAAGGCGGTGCAGGACGGGCGGCAGGTGGCGGTGCTGACGCCGACGACGGTGCTGAGCTTCCAGCATTTCGAGACGTTCAAGAACCGGTTCAGGCAGTTTCCGATCACGGTGGAGATGATCTCGCGATTCCGCACGGCGAAGGAACAGAAGCTGATCCTGGAGCAGGTGGAGACGGGGCGGGTGGACATTTTGATCGGGACGCACCGGCTGCTGTCGAAGGACATCAAGTTCCACGATTTGGGGCTGCTGGTGGTGGATGAGGAGCAGCGCTTCGGGGTTCGGCACAAGGAGCGGCTGAAGCAGATGCGTCGGGAGATCGATGTGCTGGCCATGTCGGCGACGCCGATACCGCGGACGCTGCACATGTCGCTGGTGGGGCTGCGGGATATGAGCGTGATCGAGACGCCGCCGCGGGACCGCATGGCGATTCAGACGGTGGTGGCGAAGTTCGACGAGAAGCTGATCCGGAGCGCGATTGAGGTAGAGCTGGAGCGGGGCGGGCAGATTTACTTCGTCCACAATCGCGTGGAGACGATTTACGAGATTGCCGCGAAGATCCAGGAGATGGTGCCGACGGCCCGGGTGGTGGTGGGGCACGGGCAGATGGGCGAGACCGAGCTGGAGAAGGTGATGCTTTCGTTCATGCACCATGAGCACGATGTGCTGGTGGCGACGACGATCATCGAGAACGGGCTGGATATCCCGCTGGCCAACACGATGATCGTGAACCGGGCAGATCGGCATGGGCTGAGCGAGCTGTATCAGCTGCGGGGGCGCGTGGGGCGGTCGAACCGGCGAGCGTATGCGTATCTGCTGATTCCGCCGGAGCAGGAGCTGACTGAGGTGGCGCGGCGGCGGCTGGCGGCGCTGAAGGAATTTTCGGATCTGGGCGCGGGGTTCAAGATTGCGGCACTGGATCTGGAGCTGCGGGGCGCGGGGAATTTGCTGGGGGGCGAACAGAGCGGGCACATTGAGGCGGTCGGCTTCGAGATGTACACGTCAATGCTGGAAGAGGCGGTGGGCAAGCTGAAGGGCGAGGAGCGGGTGGAGCGCCCGTCCGTGCAGCTGAGTTTGGGGATTCCGCTGCGCATCGACGAGAGCTATATCGCCGAGGAGAACCAGCGGCTGCGGATGTACAAGCGGATCGCGGGCGTGGAGAACGACCGGGCGCTGGACGAGGTGCGGGCGGAACTGGAAGACCGGTACGGTCCGCCGCCGGTGAGCGTGGCGCATTTGCTGGAGGCGGCGCGGCTGCGCATGGAGTGCGAGCGGATCGGGGTCGCGCAGGTGGATCGGAAGCGGGAACAGCTGCACGTGCGCTTCACGGAGTCGGCGGCGGTGGATCCGGGGCGGCTGATGAAGCTGGTGGCGAAGAACGCGAAGCGCGGGGCGCAGTTCACGCCGCAGGGAGTGCTGAAGTTCCCGCTGGCGGCGGTGAAGCCGGACGAGGTGCTGGCCGAGGTGCGGGGGCTGCTGGGGGAACTGGCCGACAGGGCGCGGGGCTCAGAGCTCAGGGCGCAGGAAGTGCGGTAACAGGGCACGGGCTCAGAGCGCGTCGACGATGGGGCGGATCCATTGGCGGAACCAGGCGGCGGTTTGATCCTCAGGGAGGGAGCCGTCGGCGACGGAGAGCATCACGCGGACGATGTCCTCATTTGGTGCGGTCAATTGATAGCCGTTGAGTGACAAAAAGACACCGCCCGCGACCACGATTGCAGTTCGTTTGTTGCCGTCGAGAAATGCGTGGTTCCGGGCGATGCCGACTGCATAGGCGGCCGCGAGATTGGCCAAATCGGGCGTTGCATACGCGGCCAGATTGCGAGGACGAGCAAGCGCCGAGAGCAGGAGGGACTCGTCCCGCAAGCCCGGCGCGCCTCCATGCTCGGCAAGTTGCTCGTCGTGCAGCGCAACAACGACCGATTCCAGAACCCAGCGGATTCCTGCGCCCGTCACTTTGCCAATTCGCGAAGGGCATCGCGGCGCTTGCGCATAAACTTCCGCGCATGCGTCATCTGTTCTTCGAATTCGGGATCGTAGGCGGTGATGCGGAAGCCTTCGGGCGATTCGGTGAGGAAGACCGAGTCTCCTTTTGCCACGCGGAGGCGGGCCAGCACTTCCTTAGGGAGAATGATTCCGGCGGAGCTGCCGACAGTGGTGACCTTGAGCTTGACGATCTCGTACGCCATAGCCTCCATTATAACTTTGATTATAATTTGAGCGAAGATAATCCTCGCTCGCTGCCGGCATGCCAGAGTCTAAAAATGCCGCAGCAGCCCTCCGAAGGTCACTACTTCCAGCAGATGCTGCCCGACAGGCGCGGCATCGATTTTGTCGTGCTCGAGGACCCAGGTGCTGGGGTGGTGGATATAGACGGCGTGCAGGCCTGAAGCCAACGCGGGGTTGATGTCGGAGCGGGGACTGTTGCCGATCATCCAGGTGGTGCGCGGGGCGAGCTCGTATTTCTGGCAGACGCGGCGGTAGGCGGCGGGATCTTTCTCGCGTGGAATTTCGACGGCGGTGAAGTGCTGCGCGAGACCGGAGCGGGCGAGCTTGTCGGCCTGTTCGGACTCATTGCCCTTGGTCATGAGAATGAGGCGGTGGCGTGCGGCGAGGGTGGGGAGGGTTGCGGCTACGCCGGCGAGCAGCTCGATCTCCTGGTCGGCGATGGACTGGGCGAAGCTGAGGATGCGCTCGTGCTTTTCGGGCGAGACCGGCTCGGAGCTGAGGCGCTCAAAGCAGGTGACGAGGGCACGGCGGAAGCTGACCAGGCCGTAGCCGTGGAGGCGGACGTTTTCGCGTTCCACCTCATTGAGTTTCTCGCGGACCTGCTCGCGGGAGTACTCCTTGTGATCGACGAAGGAGATGAACGCGGCGATGGCGCACTCGAAGTAGATGTTGTTTTCCCAGAGGGTGTCGTCGGCGTCGATGAGCAGGGTCTGACCGGAGGTGAAATGGGTCTGGGTGGACATGCGTACCTGCAGGCTACCAGCATCTAATTGCAAGGTGGTTTCGGGCCTGATGGTTTGCAACCAAAGTGTTAGCTAAAGCCGCAACATCATGAGCCGTTGCGGGTTAGGATCAGCGGTATCCACTCTGGGTCCATGGACTGGTACGACCGCATATCGAATGATGAGACCGCACAAGCTATTGCGATCCCTTTTGCCGATTCTGCTCGTCGGGGCATGGGGGATCTTCGCCTGTTCTTCGGCATGGGCTGACGCCTCGCTGCTGCTGGAGGAGCCGTTTGGCGACTTCGGCGCGATGAATCCGACGGGGCACGCGGCCATTTACCTGAGTCGTGTCTGCGCGGAGAGCCCGACGCGGCTGCGGCGGTGCCGAGAGGGAGAACGCGGCGTCGTTCTGAGCCGGTACCACCGGATCGATGGATACGACTGGCTGGCGATCCCGCTGATTCCTTATTTGTATGCAGTGGACCGGGTGTCGGAGATTCCGGAGGCGGCGACGCCCAGGCTGGAGTTGAAGCTGCGCGATGCGTACCGGCGGGAGCATCTGGAGGCGCTGGTACCGGATAGCCCGAAGCATGAAATTCCGAAGGGCGACTGGATCCAGCTGGTGGGCGCCTCGTACGACCGGACGATCTGGGGTTTTGAGGTGACGACGACGCCGGAACAGGATGCGGCGCTGATCCGGCGATTCAATCGCCGCAAGAATGTGTCGCATTTCAATCTGTTCTTTCACAACTGCGCGGACTTCTCCGAGATGGTGCTGAACTTCTATTACCCGCACGCGGTGCACCGGAACTTTATCGCGGATGTGGGGATGATGACGCCGAAACAGGCGGCCAAGTCGCTGGTGAAATACAGCCGCAGGCACGACAACACGGATCTGGAAACGTTTATGATTCCGCAGGTGCCGGGGACCATTCCGCGAAGCACGAGAGTGGATGGCGTGGTGGAGTCGCTGGTGAAGTCAAAGAAGTATGTCGTGCCACTGGCGTACCTGAATCCGTATGTGACCGGAACCCTGATTGCGGCGTATATCAGCGATGGGCGATTCCATCCGGACCCGCATGCGGCGGTGTTCAATCCCATGCGGGAATTCGATCCGGGCATGGAGCCGCGGACGGAGGCGGCTTCGGCCAGCGCCGATCCCGCAGAGCAGGAACAGGGGTCGACGACGGCACAGGAAATGCGCGTGGGTGATCATCAGCGACGCTGAACTTTCCGCCGGTAGGGAGTGCTCCCTTCTGTTTCCGACAAGCTGAGAGAGGCGGCGGGAAAGCCCTTGCGGGCCGCGTATCATCGGTGTTTGCGATCGGGAGGCTTCATGGGATTTCGTGTCATTTTTGTGGCCGGCTGTCTGGGGCCGGTGCTGGCGGTTTCATCGTTTGCGCAGGCAACTGCGGCCCCAAAAACCGGTACGGCGATGAAGAGGTTCGAGCCGATTCCGGGGTTCGATCCCACGGCGATGGACACGAAAGCGGACCCCTGCGTGGATTTCTATCAGTACGCGTGCGGGAATTTCGCGAAGCTGCATCCGATACCGGCGGACACGCCGGTGTTCGACGAGTTCTACAACCTGTACGAGTTCAACACCCAGGCGCTGCACCAGATCCTCGAGAAAGCGGCCGCGGCCCATGCGGCGCAGGGCAGTAACGAGCAGAAGATCGGGGACTACTACCGGAGCTGCATGGATACGGAGGCGATCGACAAAGCGGGACTGACGCCGATTGAGCCGGAACTGAAGCGGATTGCGGCGCTGCGCGCGAAAGACGAATTGCCGGCGCTGGTCGCGCACCTGAACCGCATGGGGGTGGGAGTCTTTTTCGATTACGGATCGATGCAGGACTTTAAAGATGCGACACGGGAGATCGCGTACGTCGATCAGAGCGGGTTGGGTCTGCCGGAGAAGGACTACTACTTTCGCACCGATGCGAAGAGCGAACAGCTGCGCAGGGAATATGTGGCGCACATGACGAAGATGCTGCAGCTGCTGGGGGATTCGGCGGGAGCGTCGGCAGCGGAAGCGCAGAAGGTGATGGCGCTGGAGACGGCGCTGGCGAAGGCTTCGCAGGGAGTGGTGGAGCGGCGGGATCCTGCGAACATTTATCACATGATGTCGCTGACCCGCTTTTCCGCGACGGCGCCGGCGATCGACGCGTCGAAATATGTGGAGATGATCGGTTCGCCTTCTATCGAGGAGCTGAACGTGATGGCTCCGGAGTTCTTCAAAGCGTATGGGCAGACGATTGGGGAGACGGATCTGGCGACGATCCGGGCCTATCTGCGCGTGCATCTGGCGGATTCGCTGGCTATGCGGCTGCCGCAGGCGTTCGACGATGAGAATTTCGATTTCTACGGGCGGAAGCTGACGGGAACGCCGCAGGAGCAGGCCCGGTGGAAGCGGTGTGTGGATGCGACGGACGGGGCCATGGGCGAGGCACTGGGCAAGCTGTATGTGGCGCAATACTTCACGCCGGATATGAAGGCTGAGACGGTGCAGATGGTGCACGATATCGAGGCAGCCATGGGCAGGGATATCGAAGCGATCGACTGGATGAGCCCGGAGACGAAGGTCAAGGCGGAAGAGAAGCTGCATGCGGTAGCGGACAAGATCGGGTATCCGAACAAGTGGCGGGATTACTCGAAGCTGGAGATTCGGCCGGGGGATGCGCTTGGGAATGCAGAGCGGGGGCGTGAATTTGCAACGGCGTATGAGCTGAATAAGATCGGCAAGCCGGTGAACCGGGAGGAGTGGCAGATGTCGCCGCCGACGGTGAACGCCTATTACGACTCGAGTATGAACGACATTAATTTCCCGGCGGGGATTCTGCAGCCGGCGTTTTACGACAAGAACGCGACGCACGCGACTAACTACGGGCACATTGGCGCGATCGTCGGGCACGAACTGACGCACGGGTTCGACGATGAGGGTGCGAAATTCGACGCGCACGGCAATCTGCATAACTGGTGGACGCCGGAAGACACGAAGAAATTCGAGGAGCGAACGGATTGCATAGCGGACGAATACAGCCAGTTCACGGCTGTGGGGGACGTGAAGGTCAACGGCAAGCTCACGCTGGGGGAGAACACGGCCGATAACGGGGGGTTGAGGCTGGCCCTGATGGCCCTGATGGCGCGGGAGGCGCTGGGGGGCACGGCTCCGGAGACGGCGGAGGCGAAGCGCGAGGCCAGGTTCACGCCGGAGCAGCAGTTATTTCTGGGATATGCGCAGAACTGGTGTTCGACGGAACGGCCGGCGTTTGTGCGGATGCTGGCGCAGACGGACCCGCACTCACCGGATCCGATACGGGTGAAGGGGGTGCTGGTGAACATGCCGGAGTTTGCTAAGGCCTTTGGATGCAAAGTAGGACAGCCCATGGCGCCGGCAAGACGATGCCGGGTATGGTAGAAGCCGGAGGCGGCTAGCTGAGCGTTACCGATTAATTAAGCCGTAGGCAGGAAATTCCGAGTCGCTGGAGATAGGGAGAAGATAGTTCCGCTTATGGAACGGGTTGGCAAAAGAGATTACTCAATCAGGTCACGGGACAGGCATCCTTTAATGTTTCGGGCTACTCTTAGTAGGCGCGTTACGCGCTCAAAGGAAACTCTCCCATGAAAAAAGCGACACGATATTTGGTGCTCTGTGGAGTGCTGGCCCTGTCGGCAGCGCCGGTTTTTGCCGTCGGACCCGGTGGAGGCGATCCGCCCCCGCCCCCAACCAAGTCCGGAGCCATTGGAACGGGCACGACTGGAACGACCGGCACTACGACCACGGATATCGTGGGCGCCCTGCTGGCGTATCTGGGAGTTTAGGCACGGCATCGCCCTCGTAAGGAACAGACACCCCCCGCTCTCGAAGACGGGCGCGGGGGGATGTCGTATCTTAAGGAACGGGCGAATGCATGCATCTGTCAGCGCTGGACAAATTCTGGTGGGCGGCGTGCTTTCTGTCGACGCTGGCCTCGCTGGTCGTGTTGCTGGCGCGGGGCCGGTGGAGGCAGTTCGTCGTGCTGACGGTGTGGCTGGGATTTCTGGCGGCGCGAACGATTCTGCTGTTCGTGCTGTGGGATGTCCATGGGTTCCACGCCTACCGGCTGGCATGGTATGTGGGGCTGTGGCTTGATTTCGGGCTGCAACTGGGTGTTGCGGTGGAAATCGCGCGAATTGTGCTCCGACCGACAGGAACCTGGGTGCAGGACGCGCGGGCGCGCTTCGCTGTAGCGGGCTTGGCGGGGGCGGTGGTGGCCGGGCTGCTGGCATGGTGGGTTTCGCCTCCCGGGTCATCCGCTTCGATGTTGTGGAGAATTCGCGGGGACCTGTTCACGAGTCTCGTGATCTGCGAGCTGTTTGTGGTGATGACTCTCACAGCGAATCGACTGGGTCTGGGGTGGAGAAATCATGTTATGGCGGTGGGCCAGGGGCTTACGGCCTGGACGACCCTGATGGTGGTTACCACAGCGTTGCAAAGTTTTCTTGGTGGGCAGCATTTTTATGCCGATCTGGACTATGTACGAGATTTGGCATACTTTGGCGCGACTTTATGGATCGCTGTGCAGCTATGGAAACCAGAACCGGAGAGGCAGCCGATCTCCGCGGATTTGCGGGAATATATTCTTGCTCTTCACCGGCGGGTCGAGTACGATCTTCGGAGACTTGACACGCCCCGATAACCGGGTGATTGTCCGAGGCTGGCAAGAGTGACGCTGCAGCTTCGAGAAGAAGGGGTTTTTCGGTGGTAGTCTACCTCCTCCTGGGTGCAGTGGTTGGCGGCCTTTTGGTGGCCGCGATCCGAACCCAAATCTCGGCTTTTAAGGTGGACCGGCGCAGCTGGACCGATCTGGTTGCGTCCATCGAGCGTATCGAGTTTGAGCGCATCAAGTCTGTGGCTCGCGATTATCTGGATCCGCAGGAGGGACAGATTGCGCTGGAGCCGACCGATATGTGGCTGATGCTGGGAGGCCGGGACGGCCTGCGGCGGATGCGGCAAAATGCGAGGCTGATGTTACTGCTGGCAGCCCATGCTCAGCAGTGGAATTTTGACGAAGGGGTGATCGTGACGGAGCGAATCCGCCGGGACGCGCTCCGGCTGCAGACGGCGGTCCGCCAGATTGAAATGGCTCTGATGCTGCACCGGGTCATGCGCCGATCGGCGACTCTGATTCCCTTCCACCTGCACGAGGCGGCTTCGTCCTATTACCTGATGCGGCAGAGACTGCTGGCCCTCTATCAGACGAGCCACGCGGGGCTGTATCCGCGGCTGGCGGAAGTTCTCTAAGCTGTTTTGCGGCGTGCGGGCCGTTTCCGGACCGCTTCTCCACCGACATTCCGAGATTCTAATTTCGATGCGGGGGCGCGTGTGGCGGCAGGTGGCTGCGCAGCGTTGGTGTCGACCGGCGAATCGCCGAAATCCTGAGCGCCATATTCGTAGCCGGTGCCGCCCTGGTGTTGCTGGCCAGGTGGGATGTGCCGACGCTCGTCCTCATTGAGACCCCAGCCCTGCTCATGGGCGTTCTCGCTGGAAGAACGACGAGTGTGTTCGCTGAATCCACGCGGTTCGGGTGAAGAGGACTGCGGGGTTTGGGGATTCTGAGCCACGGGGGCACCTCTCCTTTTCTGGATGCGGATGAGGGGCGGGACGATGGCCCTGCGTGCCGGGCCGGGGCTCAGACGCGGAGTTTGCCGCCGAGCGCTTCCAGAGCAGCGATGATTTGCTGCGACCCGGCCTGGACTTCTTCTTCGCGCAGGGTGCGCTCGTGGGACTGGAAGACGACGCCGAGCAGGAGCGAATAGTGGCCGGGTGCCACGAGCTTTCCTTTTGAGTCGCGGAGGATTTCTTTGGGGGCGAGGCTTTGCAGCTCGGGGATGGGGAGCGACTCGAGTGATGTGCGGAGGCGTGCCCAGGTGACGGCGTCCGGAAGAATGATGGAGAAGTCGCGGCGGACGGGCTGGTAGCGGGAGAGCTCACGAATGATTGGCTGACGAAGGTCCTGGCGATAAAGGCGGTCGAGCCAGAATTCACCGAGAAAGACGGGCTGCTTCAGCTTGCGGCGGTCGGCTTCCGTTGGATGGAGCTGGCCGAACCATCCGACCGTGGCTCCGTCGAGGATGGCGCGCGCACTGCGTCCAGGATGGAGCCAGGCGGGCATGAGGCCCGAGGCGGCGGGGAAACGGTCGAAATCAACGGAGCGGGCGGAGAACTTTGCGAGGATCTGCTCGGCCGTGCCTTTGAGATCAGGGAACTCGACGGGATGCGCGCCAAAGGCGGAGCCGGTGGCGCCGATGGCGAGTGAGGGACGCTCTTCGACGCGGGCGTAGGCGCTTTCGGGATTGCCGGAGAAGACAGTGCCCATCTCGAAGAGGGCGGCGCCTTCAACATCGCGGCTGATGTTGAGGGCGAGCATGTCGAGCATGCCGGGAAGAAGCGAAGGACGGAGCATGCCGGCTTCGGCGCTGAGCGGATTACCGAGAGCGACTGAGGTGTTGGGCTCGCGGGAGAAGCGGGCGGCATCGTCGGCAGAACAGAACGTGGAGGCGATGGCCTCGTTCCAGCCGAGGGCGAGGAGCGCGCGGCGGACAGCGGCTTCTTTTTCGGCCCAGGGAAGTTCGACGACGGTGCCGGAGAAGGTGGGGAGCGTATTGCGGAAGCGGTTGTAGCCGTAGACCCGGGCGACTTCTTCGATGAGGTCGATTTCGCGCTCGAGGTCGAGACGCCACGATGGAAGGCCGACAGACCATTGTGTAGCCGATTCCGGAGCGAGCGTACAGCCAAGGCCAGTGAGGATAGATTCGGCGGCGGCCGGGGTAATGCCTGCTGGATCTTCGGTGGGTCCGAGGATGCGCAGGATTTCGGAGGAGCGGAAGCGGATCGGTGCGCGGTCGGCGGTGCGCGCCTGGGCTTCGGGGACGATGACGTCAACGAGGTCGCCCTGGACGGAACCCCCTGCTTCCAGAATGATGCGGCTGACGAGGGCGGAGGCGACAGGGGGCGCGTTGAAGTCGGCGCCGCGTTCGAAGCGATGCGAGGCGTCGGTGTGGATGAGGTGGCGCTTCGAGGAGCGGCGCACGGTGGCGGGATCGAACCACGCAGCTTCAACGAGGATGTTTTTGGTGGTGACGGAGATGGCGGTTTCGAGTCCACCCATGACGCCGGCGAGGCCGACGGCTTTCTTTTCGTCGGCAATGACGAGATCGTCGGGGTCGAGGGCGCGCTCGACGCCGTCGAGGGTGACCAGCTTTTCGCCTTTGCGGGCACGGCGGACGATGATGCCGCCTTCGAGTTTGTCGAGATCGAAGGCGTGGGTGGGATGACCCATCGCGAGGACGACGTAATTGGTCGCGTCGACTGCGTTGAAGATGGGTTTCTGCTCGAGGAGGCGGAAGCGCTCGGCGACGATGCCGGTGGAGGGGGCGATTTTCACATCGCGGAGAACGCGGGCGGTGAAGCGTCCGCAGAGGTTGGGCTCTTCGATGGAAACGGGCACTGGCCGTGCGGCGGGTTTCGGCTCCGGAAGCGATGCATCCAGGGGCAGCAACGGCGATCCATAGATCGTCGCTGCTTCCCGCGCGATGCCGTAGTGATTCATGGCGTCGACGCGGTTGGTGGTGATGTCCATTTCCAAAAGCGAGCCATTGCCGGGACCTAGATCGAACACCCCATCGACGGCGATGCCACGCAAAGTGAGATCGTCGGCGAGTTGCTGGTCGCTGACGGCGAGATCAGGCAAGTAAGAACGTAGCCAAGTC